>JABZIZ010000005.1 GCA_015258065.1 Lachnospiraceae bacterium
GATCCGAAGGTGGCATTCCTGAGCTATTCCACCATGGGCTCGGGTAAGGGAGAAGATGTCGATAAGATGCGAACTGCCTGTGAAAAAACAAGAGCAGCCTTCCCGGATATGCAGGTGGCTTCCGGAGAGATGCAGTTTGATGCTGCGGTGGCGCCAAGGGTCGCTAAGAACAAATGCCCGGATGATCCGGTGGCAGGACACGCAAATACCTTTATTTTCCCTGATATCAATGCAGGAAACATCGGATATAAGATTGCACAGCGCCTAGGGAATTTCGACGCTTACGGGCCGATTCTCCTAGGGTTGAATGCGCCGATCAATGATCTTTCAAGAGGCTGCAACGGACAGGAAGCCTATTCCATGGCAATTATTACCGCCTCTCTTTGCTGATGGTCGCGGAAAGTAAATTGCGCAAACAGATCGCTGACACCTGCCTGCAACTGGAAGAGCAGGGACTTTTGCTTAGGAGTTGGGGCAGCGTGTCGGCAAGACTGAATGAGCAGGAAATGATCATTACACCGACCGGGATTGCTTACAAAGATCTGACACCGGACAAGATGGTCAGAGTGAATGTGCATACGCTCTCATTCTCCGGAAGCAGAAGGCCTTCCAGTGAGGTGCAGATTCATGCATCCATTTACAGAGAGAGGACCGGGGTAGGAGTGATCGTTCACTCCCATCAGGTCTATTCGTCCTGTGTCAGTGCCATTGCACAAAAATACCTGCTCTTTATGAACGATGGGAATAAGACGAAGATTCCTGTGGTTCAATATGCTTTTCCCGGATCGGCCGATGTCGCCGAACAAGTTGTTTTTTGCCTAAAAAAACATCCGGCCGCTCATAGCCTCCTTCTGGCGAACCATGGGGTGGTTTGCTTTGGCGAAACGTTTGCAGCAGTCATGCAACAGGCCAAACAGTTGGAAATCATCAGTTATAATTATTTGATTGATGTGTGTAATACAGAATTAAAGTATGGGATTGTAGAGGGATTTTCGAGCTTTCGTAAAGAGGGAAAAATCTACTATATCCGAAAGGATACCCCGGAGCGGCTTAGGCAGATTCATAAGCGCATCTATCGAAAAAGATCGGATGTGTCTTATATTTTACATAATCAGGCAGAGGCAGATGAGATTATCTCCCGAAGGTATACTTCCGTGCGGCCTCTGCTCTTAGATTCGGCACAGATCTGTGGCAGTCTTATTCGCATTCCTGCCAACGAATCCGGTAAGGGAAGAGAAACACTTTCCATTAAAAAAAATGTAGATGTGGTATTCAGTCCGAACGATGGGGTCTTTTGTCTGGGAGGCAGCCGGAGTGAGGCGGAAGCCAGGGCACTCATTATGAACAAAGGATGCATTGCGCAAATTGCAGCAATTCGCAGAGGGCATGCGAACTATCTTTCGACTTCGGATTGTAGAAAGGCGAATCGGCACTACCATCACGTCTATGCGGGGCTTTCCCGTGGCGAGCCGGAACTTTAAAGTTTGCCATTTGTGTTCTCTGAATGGCCGTAACTCAAATCTGCTACTGGATCTCGTCATGAGAAAGATGTTTCATTTCTACAGTATCTTTCTTCAAATGCAGAAACGGGAATCGGTTTCGAAAAATAGTAGCCCTGAAAGACATCGCAGTTGCAATCTAAAAGAAAATCAATTTGTTCTTTTTCTTCTACACCCTCAGAAATGACCATCATGCCCAGGTCTCTTGCCATGGCAATAATATAAGCAAGGATGGTACGATTTCTTCTGTCTTTGGACATTTCCCTTAATAGTGACATGTCAATTTTCAAAGTGTCTGCCTTCATATCTTTCATCAGGCAAAGAGAAGAGTAACCGCTTCCAAAGTCATCAATCTCCACCTTGAAACCATAATTTTGCAGGTTGGCAACGGTGGAGAATTGCTTGCGGTTATTATTCATCAGAGCCGTTTCCGTAATTTCAAGATGCAGTTTTTCCGGCTGAATTCCATATTTTTTTGTCAGATTCAAAAAGACATCGTAGATGTTGATGAAATAAAAATCTTTGGGAGAAATATTGACGGAAATGTAGCACTGTTCCATAGGAGTATCTTTCCAGCTGTATAAAAGCCTGGCCGCCGTCTCCCATACAAAAAGATCCAACTGATAAATATAACCGGTTTTTTCCAGTACGGGAATAAAATCTCCGGGCATTAGCATGGTCCCATCCGGTTTGATCCAGCGGATCAGAGCCTCCGCGCCCAGAATCGTTCCATCCGCCATGGATTGCGGTTGCAGATAGAGTTGCAGTTCTTTCTGCTGCATGGCTTCATTTAACTCATTTAAAATTCGATTTTCATAGACGGTTTGCTGGAGCATTTCCGGTGTATAGTAGGCGATGCTGTTCACATTGTCGTGGGAAACACTGGATCTGGCCATGGCAGCACGCTCATACATGGTGGGAATCAGGATATCCAGATCTTTGATTTCATAGACTCCAATCTGAAACTGGATGCGATAAGAATTGGATTCTATGGAGTGTGAAACGGCCTCGACAATTTCGGCCACCGTTGCTTCGGAGTATTTTTCTTTTTGCATCAGAATCGCAAAGTGATCGCCGAAGAGACGGCTGCTCACTTCAATATGATACCGGGGGTCGCATAGCTGCTGGGCAATTCGGCATAAGACTTCGTTGCCCTTTTCGGAGCCGAAGAGGTCGTTGATCAGTTTAAAATCTCGAATGTTGGTGGAAATCATATAGCGCCTGATTTCAGGACTTTTTGAGAGAACCTCCTGTACTTTTTCAAAAAATCCTTCACGGTTATATAAGCCGGTTAAGGAATCATGGGTAGCGCGTTCATGTTCCATTTCCAGTGCGTTGACATCAATCGTACGGTCCGTAATCGTGATATAGTAACCGAGATCATGTTCCTGCTCATCTTTGATCCGCTGGTAATCGTATCCCAGATGCTTGGTCTGATCCGGAAGGGAAAGAGAGTCGATCCAGTGACAGGACTGCATTTTGGAAAGGTTGTGCTCTTTATATTTTTGTTCCATGTGATCTCGTAGTGAGTCTGTTTTTTTATCCAGATGCAGGAGAGAATAGCATTCCGGGTTTGAGAAAATCATCTTGCGGCTCATATCAAAACAGGCAACGGCGTTATGCATAGAAGTCACGGCATAGGTCAATACACGCACAATCAGGTCGCGTGGAATCAGAATCTGCGTCGAGTAGTAGATGAGGCAGACAAACAAGAGGTATAGAATCAGGGCGAGGTCAAGCGGTATCTGGATGATGGTATAAAGTCCGTCCAGGATTAGAATGGTTGAAAATACGACCAGAAGAATCAAATATTTTCTCCGGTAGAGGGGAGAGGCATTGATGACTCTTTCGATCAAAACGACAAGGGTAAGCACCGCAATGAGATATGAAAGGATGAGATGCAAGTGATAATAGGGAGTAGAGGTATGAAAGATGTGATAAGACATGTTGTCGAACCACACCATTTCAGAGGTGGTGAAGGCGTGGTGATCATGTACATTCATGATAAAGGAAAAAGTATCGCACATGGAAGCGATCAGAAAGAGAAAAGAGAAGTGGAACGATCTTAGGCGACTGTCCGTATAACAAAGGACAAAGCGGTAAAAAGCAATTAAGAGCCAGGCGGTTGAAGCATAATACATCCCTTGAAAGAAGAGGATGTCTTTTTCCTGTATGGAGATAATCGAAACCAGATTGAAGGCAATGCTAATACAAGTGAGAAGATTCACTTGATAGAGAAGGAAATTCAGCTTATTTCTTCTAGCGCGGAGACCCTGAGTCATAATCAGAACGACGGCGATCAACACGCTTAGAGTAATCGTAAAGAAGGATTTCATTCTTTATTCGTCTTCGTCCTCCGGTGACATGTATTTGGCTTCAAACTCCGTAACGGGGAGAGGTTTGTCAAAATAATAACCTTGAAAGGCATCACAGCCTTTGTCTTCCAGATAATCTAATTGTTCCTTCGTCTCTACTCCTTCCACAATGATATGTATTTTCAAATTTTTGCACATTTCAATAATGGAATCCAGAATGATGCGGCTACGCTCTAAGTGCGCAGTTTCATGAAGAAAGGCAGGCGCAATCTTGACGGTGTCCACCTCGACATCTTTCAGTGTGGTAAGAGAGGAGGAACCCGTTCCAAAAGAATCTATTTCCACGATAAATCCCTGGGCAATCAGGCGGTCGATGACACGACGATTGGAACTGGTTACAAAGACGTCTTCCGTGATTTCCAGGCGCAGCGCCGCAGGAGGAAGATTGTATTCTGCTACCAGATCGGAAAAAGTAGAATCAATATCCAGATAAAAGAAATCTTTTTGAGAGAGGTTGACGGAAAGAAACAGACCGTCCCAGCCCCTGTTGTACCAGGTTTCTAACTGAGAAGCAGCCAGTTCCCAGACGTAACGGTCAATGAGGTAAATCAGACCGGCTTCCTCCAGCACCCCGACAAAGGCGGCAGGAAGAAGGATCCCTTTCTGCGGGTGGTTCCATCTGACCAGCGTTTCTGCGCCGATCATGGTTCCGTCAGAAGAGATGCGCGGCTGCAGAAAGATGCAGAAATCTTCTTGATCCAATGCCTCTTCGACTTCACGAAGAACCTGTTTTTTGGAATGGATCAGACTTTTTAGATCCGCATTATAGTAAACAATGCGGTTCCCGTTTTGGGTTTCGGCATAGGCAAGTGCTTTGGAAGCATATTTGCACATGGAAGACACAGAAGCGTCTTCTCTTAGACCGTCATATACCCCGGCATGGAGAAAGATATGATAGGGGGCGGAATTTTCGGTAATTTCATTGAAATGCACCAGAATCTGCTCCCTGCTTGCGCGTTCCTTGTGGAGGAGAAGTAGAAACTGATCGCTTTTAAATCTGCCCAGGAATTCGTCTTTTTGACAGCAGGCTGCCAACTTTTTGGCGGTTAAACGCAGCATTTTCCTGCCGATCTCTCTTCCGTATAATTCGTTGATTCTGCGGAAATCTTCGATGGCAATACACAGCAGGTTGTATTGGTCGATCGAAACCTGCTGGATCTTATTGTAAAAGGCAAGTTGGGAATCGAGTCCGTCAATTTGTTCAAGCGGATCCTGAAGAGACGATAATTTTGTTTTCTTTTCTTCACCCATAAGAACGTCCTTGTTTCAAATGAAGATGAATGATTGTTACCAAACATGCCTCGCAGAATATAGGAATATGTGATGCCTTTTCTTCTGTTGATGGCACTGAGAAGGTCAATTTGTGTATAGTTTTTCGGAGACTGTTGTGGTAAACTGAAGATGTTGTTTAGAAATTCATCAAAAAACAAGAGCATTTTTAATAATAAGGAGGCAAGGCCGTGAAATCCGATCAGGAAAGCAGTGCAAAAGACGGCAGATATATTGCTTATATTTCCAGTTATACGTTTGGTTCCAAGGAAGATTATGGCATTCGTGTCTATGATGTGGATGTGGCAAAGGGCAGGATGACGGAGAAGGACAAGGTGGAAATCACAAACTCGTCCTACCTGACGGAGTCGCATAATCGAAAGTTTTTATATTCCATTACGGATATGGGAGTAGAAGGTTACAGGATTCGGGACGACGGCACGCTGGATAAGATCAATGAGGCTTCGATCAATGGGATGCGGAGCTGTTATCTTTCTACGGATTATGAGGACAAGTTTCTCTTTTGTGCCGGCTATCATGACGGGAAGGTGACGGTACTCAGGCTAAACGAGGATGGCAGTATTGGTGCGATCACGGATGAAATTTATCATAAAGGATTGGGACTGGGAACCGGTCGCAGCAATATGCCGCATGTGGAATGTGTGCGGATGACAAGGGATAACAAATATGTCTGTGCCGTGGATTCAGGGATGAACAGGACCATTGTTTATCAGTTAGATCACAGAAATGGGACGTTAAAGAATGTAGACATCATTCATGCGGACCAGGAGGCAGCCCCCAGACATATTCGTTTTTCTCCGAACGGGAAGTTTGCTTATATTGTTTGTGAACAGAAGAGTTTAATTGACGTTTATCGTTATGAGGAAAGAGATGGGGCACCGGAGTTCGAGCGCATTCAGCAGATCGCAACCAATGCGGAGGACGACCCGGCGGGAACGGCAGCCAGCGCTTTACATTTTTCACTGGATTATCGTTATCTGATCAGTTCCGATATGACAACCAATGAGGTCGTGATCTTTAAGTCCGACTTTGAGACGGGACTTCTCTCCAAGATACTGAGTCTTCCGATTGCGGGAACCTATCCGAAGGATGCCATGCTTTTTCCTGATGATCAGCACCTCGTGTCGTTAAATCATGAATCCAATACGTTGACTTTTTTCACCTTCAATGAAAAAAATAAGACGCTGGTGATGAACGGTCCGGAAATCCCGGTTGACCGACCAAATTGTATCGTGCTCCACAAGCTTCCGAATGAATGATGCGGTTTTCAGGTTCGGCGCATTTTAGATGATACGGATCCGGGATCCGATAGAGATGGAGCAAAACTTATTTGGAATAAAATTGCAGGATAGATGATGCTTTTGCACTCATGTTCGTGATCATCGCATCCAGTAGTGTAATCGCACACATACTCTCAACAACAACAATGGCACGGGGAACAATCACAGGATCATGTCTTCCGTGAATTTCAATTGAAATCGGTTGTCCGTCCGTCGACACCGTCTGTTGCTTCTTGGCAATAGACGGTGTCGGTTTGATATAAGCGCGTAATATAATTGGATCACCGTCGGAAATTCCACCCAGAATCCCACCGCTATGATTGGTTGCCTTTGAGATTTTTCCGTCTTTCATGCAAAACATGTCGTTGTTTTCGCTTCCCTTTTGGAAAGGAGCAAGGATTCCGTCTCCAATCTCTACTGCCTTCACAGCACCAATGCTCATGATGGCCTGTGCCAGTATCGCATCCAGTTTGCAAAATACAGGGTCTCCGATGCCGGCAGGGACGCCGTCGATCCTGCATTCGATCACGCCTCCGGCCGAATCCCCTTCCGCCTGGCACTGTCTGACATAGTCGCCTGCTTTTTGATCCGCCACTTCTTCCGGCAGGCCGGTGGGAGAAGAAAGCACTTGTTCGGGAAAGATCTGCTTAGTTTGAGTCTGAACGGGTCCAATGGATTTTGTATAGGCGGTCATTCGAATTCCCATTTCAGACAAGAGCTTTGCACAAAGGGCGCCGGCCGCCACTCTGGCTGCCGTTTCTCTGCCGGAGGACCTTCCTCCTCCTCTATAATCTCTAAAGCCATATTTGCAGTCGTAGGTATAATCGGCATGACCGGGGCGATAACAGCCGGCAATCTCCCGGTAGTCTCTGCTGTCCTGTGCCGTATTGCGGATCAGCAGCGCAATAGGGGCTCCTGTCGTTTTGCCTTCAAAAACCCCGGAGAGGATTTCTACGAGATCTTCTTCCGCTCTGCAGGTGGTCAGGTTACTCGCCCCTGGTTTGCGCCGATTTAAATAAGCCTGAATGTCGGAAGGCCCGACCTGCATTCCTGCCGGAAAACCGTCAACGACGACGCCGATGGCAGCGCCGTGCGATTCGCCGAAGGTAGTGACGGTTATATTTTTTCCAAAAGATGAGCCAGACATTTTTCAAAACCTTTCTATTTCTTTTGACGTAGGATAAAAGAATCGTTTATAATCATTGGCGTGTCAAAAGATCAAAAGCTCTCTTGGAATTCTTGATGCTTTTGATACTCATATCATAGGATATCATGAATCTGGGAGAAAAAGATGAACGGGTTTCTGTTGGTGGCAGTTAAGCTTTTGATCGGTTTTATTGCACTTATCATGATTATCAATGTGACGGGAAAGGGAAATCTGGCGCCTTCTACCGCCAGTGACCAGGTGCAGAATTATGTGCTGGGCGGCATCATCGGCGGTGTGATTTATAATGAAGCCATTTCCCTCTTGACCTATATTGCGGTTCTGTCCATTTGGTGCGGCTTGGTCCTTTTTTTTCGATGGATCAAAACGTATAACGTGAAAGCAAAACAGATTTTGGACGGAAAGGCACGGATCATTATTGATAACGGAAGATTGAATGTGGAAAATTGCAAAAAAGCAAGGCTCAGTGCCCATGATGTGGCCTTTAAATTGCGTACGCATAATATTTATTCCACCAGAGTGGTGAAGAGAGCGGTGGTCGAACAGAACGGACAACTGATTATCATTCAGGCAGGAGAAGAAAATCCGAAATTTCCGCTGATTACAGACGGCAAGCTACAATCGGAGATTCTGGACGTGATTGGCAGAGACGAAGATTGGCTGCATGAGGAAATGAAGAAGCAGGGGTATCAGGAATACAGCGAGATCTTCCTTGGAGAATACACCGATGGAACTCTTGTTTTTACCCCTTATCACTCCGAATCGGCAGATGCGAATCAAACAGAGATATAAGATGAGCAGAAGAAATATTTGGTAGCTTTTTAGATTATGGAAGGAATCATGATCTTTTAAAAGAAAAACTTCCATAAAATTTAATTTTTGCTATAATAATAATATATTAATGTTCGTATAGTGATAGAGGATATCCTGACGGCATGAATAATATATTATTATTGGAATCGCCCTGCTATCATAAAATGATTGCCGGGATGAAGAAGATCATTGTAAAGCACCGGAAGCTCTACCGTTTCATCTTTATGCTTACGGTGTTCTTTACGATCCTTATTTATGGTGGCTGTCTGCTAAGGGCAAACCGCAAGAGGCTTTTATGTTTCTTTTGCGCAATCGTGATTTTCTCTTGTAGCAGTAGCTTCACGTTTATGTCCGCTAGACAAAAGGAAATCTCCTATCAGGTGGAAGGGGCCAAACGAGAAGCGGATTCGGACTTTCTGGATGCACCAAGGCCTGCCTTTGCAGAAGAAGAGGAAACCTTAGCCGGTGAGGAAGGTGCGCCCATTCCCGCACAGGACAGGGTATCTTTGGAAGACGTACTGGCGGCTTCCGCGGATCCAGTTTTGTCGGAGCGTCATGAAGAGAGGGAAGCAGAGAAAAAAACGGTCTTTCACGTTTCTGACTGGAAACTGATTCTTGTGAATAAGCAACATCCGATTCCGGAATCCTATACCTTTCCGATCGGGAACCTCAGCAAGAATATGCAGTGTGACGCGCGCACGATCGAGCCGTTGCAGAGGATGCTGAAGGATGCCTATGCTGCCGGAGTCTCTTTGATTGTGACGTCCCCTTATCGTTCGGGAAACAGACAGAGCCATCTTTTTCGTGCAAGGGTATCGCAGTATATGGAAGGCGGCTGCAGTTATGCGGACGCTTACAAGAAGGCAGCTTACGCAATCACAATCCCCGGGGCATCCGAGCATCAGATTGGTCTGGCTTTCGATATCATCACAAACTCCTATAGTCAACTGGACGAAGGGTTTGGCGACACGGGGGCAGGCAAGTGGCTTGCAGATAATGCCTATCGTTATGGTTTTATCCTGCGGTATCCGAAAGGCGGAGAAACGGTCACCGGCATTGAATACGAACCATGGCATTTTCGTTATGTAGGCGAGGATGCGGCAACAATCATCTATGAGAATCATCTAACGTTGGAAGAATTCTGGGAGCAATATTTATATCATTGAATACGCAATCCACCTATCATATTTTAAAAACAGAAGGTTCTGCAAAACGCGCCGAATTGGTGACGGTGCATGGTGTCATTTCCACCCCTGTCTTTATGAATGTGGCAACGGCCGCGGCGATCAAGGGGGCTGTCTCCACAGAAGATCTGGAAGGGATTGAGAACGAGGTTGTTCTTTGCAATACCTATCACCTGCATTTAAGGCCGGGAGACGCTGTCATCTATAAGATGGGCGGACTGCACTCTTTTATGTCCTGTCGAAAACCGATTTTAACCGATTCCGGCGGGTTCCAGGTGTTTTCCCTTTCCAAGCAGAGAACCATTAAAGAGGAAGGCGTACATTTCCGTTCTCATATTGACGGACATCCTCTTTTTATGGGGCCGGAAGAAAGCATTCGGATTCAGTCTCACCTAGGCAGCACGATCGCGATGGCCTTTGATGAGTGTCCTGCCGCCTATGCGGATCCTGCGTATGTGAGGGATTCAGTACAACGCACGACAAGATGGCTGCGCCGTTGCAGGGAAGAAATGAAACGGATGAATGCGCTGCCGGGTACCGTGAATCCTCATCAGCTTTTATTTGGAATCAATCAGGGAGCAATTTATCCGGACATCCGTGTCGATCATGCCAAACAGATTGCCGAAATGGATTTGGACGGGTATGCCATCGGCGGATTGGCGGTGGGGGAGACACACGAAGAAATGTACCGCGTGATCGAGGCGGTGGTGCCTCACCTTCCCCGGAATAAGCCTACGTATTTGATGGGGGTTGGCACACCGCAGAATATTCTGGAAGCGGTAGAGCGCGGGGTGGATTTTTTTGATTGTGTCTATCCTTCCAGAAATGGCAGGCATGGACATGTTTATACCAATCACGGCAAACTGAATCTGCTCAACAAACGGTTTGAAACCGATCCTCATCCGATTGAGGAAGGTTGTTCCTGTCCCGCCTGCAAGCGTTATTCCAGAGCTTATCTGCGACATTTGCTCAAAAGTGGTGAAATGTTAGGAATGCGCCTTTGCGTTCTGCATAACCTTTTTTTCTATAATCGTATGATGAAAGAAATCAGAAGTGCACTGGATCAGGGGTGTTTTTCCGAATATAAAAGGAAAATGCTGAACGATCTGAATGAGGCGGGTCTTGAGAAGAATCGATCTTATCAGGATATTGCCAAGGGATGGAAAAAGGGATCGTGAAAGACGAAGATTTCGTCTTGTCAATTATTTTGAATTCTTGTATGATTGTAAAGTATTGCGCAGGAGAGCCTGTGACGAATACGGATAGAGGAGAGGATAAAGGAGAGCAGAATGAGTGCGTTACTTAGTTTGGCTTCGGCAGGAGCTGCTTCCAACGGATTGGTGATGGTGGTTTACATCGTCGTGATTTTTGGAGCCATGTATTTCCTGATGATTCGACCGCAGAGAAAAGAGCAGAAGCAGAAGGCGGCGATTCTGGCATCCATGGCGATTGGGGACAGTGTCAAAACCAGTTCGGGCATGATCGGCACCGTGATCGATCTAAATGAGGAGGACGGTACGGTGATTGTAGAATTTGGGAACAATAAAAATTGTCGGATTCCCATGGTGAAGGAAGCGATTATCGAGGTGGAGAAGCCGGAAGATGCGCTAAAAGTGCAGGAGACGGTGGAGAAGAAAAAGAAATAAAGATTACCAATAGTCTTTTGTAAGCCGGATGGGCAATCATCCGGCTTTCTTTACAAATGAATGGAGAGACAGATGCAGCTGAATTTTGTATGTATTCCAGGGGACGGGATTGGATCGGAAATTATAGACGAGGCCAGGAAAGTGGTCTGTCGGTGTGCAGAGCTGTACGGCCATCAGGTGAGAACAGAGGAAATCCTGATGGGAGGTGCCTCCATTGATGCCTATGGCATCCCTCTGACCGAAGAAGCGGTGCAGACGGCAAAAGCGGCGGATGCCGTACTGATGGGGGCTGTCGGTGGGGATAGTACGACATCGCCCTGGTACCGGCTTCCACCCAACAAGAGACCGGAAGCCGGTCTTTTGCAGCTGCGAAGGCGGCTGGGTGTCTTTGCTAATTTAAGACCGGCATATCTTTTTCCGGAAATGAAAGACGCCTGCCCGTTGCGAGAGGGGGCTGCCGACCGGGGCTTTGATTTGCTTGTGATGAGGGAGCTGACGGGAGGTCTTTATTTTGGCGAGCGGCATACGGAGGTGGTGAACGGAGAGAAAAGGGCGACGGATACGCTGGTTTATTCGGAGTCGGAGATTCGGCGTATTGCCGTGAAAGCGTTCGAAATTGCCGAAAAAAGAAGGAAAAAGGTAACCAGCGTAGACAAGGCGAATGTCCTGGATTCTTCCAGGCTTTGGAGGAGCGTGGTCGAAGAGGTGGCGGTTCATTATCCGGACGTGACACTGGAACACATGTTGGTAGATAATTGTGCCATGCAGTTGATTTTGGCGCCCTCTCGGTTTGACGTGGTTCTGACGGAGAATATGTTTGGAGATATTCTCTCGGATGAAGCCAGTATGATTACCGGCTCGATTGGAATGCTTCCCAGCGCTTCTTTGAATGAGACCAGGTTCGGTTTATATGAGCCCAGCCACGGCTCTGCTCCCGATATCGCAGGGAAGGATATTGCCAATCCGATTGCAACGATCCTTTCTTCCGCCATGATGTTGCGGTATAGCTTTGGCTTGGAAGAGGAAGCACTGGCCATTGAAAATGCGGTTAAACAAGTCCTGAGGGATGGATTTAGAACGGCAGATTTGATGCCAAGGCAGGCAGGATACAGTTCGATAGAAGTGAGAAGATGCGGTTGCCAGGACATGGGAAATGCGATCGCGGAGAGGATCAAAAAAGATGAAAAATAGTGATACGGTAACGCGCGGAATACAAAGAGCGCCCCATAGAAGTTTGTTTCATGCACTCGGTTGGACGGAAGAAGAGATGAAAAAGCCGATTATCGGCATTGTCTCCTCCCAGAGCGAAGTGATCCCCGGCCATATGGAGCTGGATCGTATCGCAGAAGCGGTTAAAATGGGGGTTGCGGAAGCTGGCGGAATGCCGGTGGTGGTCCCTGCCATTGCGGTTTGTGACGGGATTGCAATGGGACATACGGGAATGAAATATTCTCTGGTAACCAGAGATCTGATTGCAGACAGTACCGAATGCCTTGCTTATGCACACGCATTCGACGGGATGGTCATGATCCCGAATTGTGATAAAAATGTACCCGGTCTTTTAATGGCAGCGGCAAGGGTCAATATTCCAACCATTTTTGTTTCGGGCGGTCCCATGCTTGCCGGAAAAATTGACGGCAAAAAACGCAGCCTCTCCGCCATGTTCGAGGCGGTCGGAGAAGTGACTTCCGGCAGGATGACGGAAGAAAAACTGAGCGAATATGAGGAAAAGGCATGTCCGACCTGCGGCTCCTGCTCGGGGATGTACACGGCAAATTCCATGAACTGTTTAACGGAGGCAATCGGTATGGGACTGAGAGGAAACGGAACGATTCCGGCCGTTTATTCCTCCAGGATTCGATTAGCCAAGCATGCCGGAAATCAGATTATGGAACTGGTTAAGAAGAATGTCCGCCCCAGAGATATCATGACAAAGGATGCGTTCATGAATGCCATGACCGTAGATATGGCGCTGGGCTGTTCCACGAATACGATGCTTCATCTGCCTGCCATCGCACATGAGGCGGGGGTGGAAATCAATATGGAGACGGCCAATGAGGTTTCCGACCGCACGCCCAATCTTTGTCACCTGGCGCCTGCGGGTTCGACCTATATGGAAGATCTGGAGGAAGCAGGCGGCGTGTATGCGGTGATGAAAGAGCTGACAAAGAAGAATCTGCTTATCACAGATCTTTTGACCGTGACAGGAAAAACCGTAGAGGAAAATCTGAAGGGGGTTCAAAACCTTGATGAAACGGTGATCCGTCCGATCGACCATCCTTTTCTGGAAAAAGGGGGAATCGCCGTACTCCGGGGAAATCTGGCTCCGGATACCGGTATTGTGAAGCAGTCTGCGGTAGCGGAAGAAATGATGGTTCACGAAGGTCCCGCACGCGTCTTTGATTGCGAAGAAGACGCCATTGCCGCCATTCTGGGGGGTAAGATCAGGAAGGGAGACGTCGTCATTATCCGGTATGAAGGCCCGAAGGGAGGACCGGGGATGAGAGAGATGCTTAGTCCCACCTCTGCCATCGCTGGTATGGGCTTAGGAGAGACCGTGGCTCTCATTACCGACGGCAGATTCTCGGGCGCATCCAGAGGTGCTTCCATCGGGCATGTGTCCCCGGAAGCAGCGCTGGGAGGTCCCATTGCCCTTGTCAGGGAGGGAGATCTCATTTCCATTGATATCCCGCATCATCGATTGGATATGAAGGTTTCAGAACAGGAGCTGGAAGCAAGAAGGAAAAACTGGAAGCCGAAAGAATCCAAAGTGACAGGCGGTTATTTAGCAAGATATGTAAAAATGGTCACCAGCGGCAATCAGGGTGCGATTCTGCAGTAAGGGGCAAATAATGTTACTAACCGGCGCACAAATTGTAATCGAATGTTTGAAAGAACAGCAGGTGGATACGGTTTTCGGATATCCCGGCGGAACCATTCTCAATATTTACGACGAGCTTTACCTGCATGAGAAGGAAATCAGGCATATTCGTACTTCTCATGAGCAGGGGGCTGCACATGCGGCGGACGGTTATGCCAGATCCACCGGTAAAGTCGGGGTATGCATGGCGACCAGCGGCCCGGGTTCTACCAACCTTGTCACAGGTCTTGCAACCGCCTATATGGACTCGATTCCTATGGTTGCCATTACCTGTAATGTCAATCTTCCCCTGCTTGGCAAGGACTCCTTCCAAGAGGTGGACATGACCGGCGTCACCATGCCGATTACGAAGCATGGGTTTATTGTGAAGGACATTAAACAGCTGGCTCCTACTATACGAAGGGCTTTTCAAATTGCCTCTTCCGGTAGAAAAGGGCCGGTCGTGGTAGATATTACCAAGGATGTCACACAACTGAAATGCGAATTTACCAAAAAGAAACCGGAGCCTCTTCTGCGCCCCAAAAAATATGACGAACAGGATATCGAACAGGCAGTAGCGCTCATTCAAAAGTCCAAAAAGCCCTTCCTTCTGGTAGGAGGAGGTGCAATCAGTGCAGATGCGGGAGAAGAACTCGCCGCATTTCTGACTAAGATGGATGCCCCTATCAGCGAAACCTTGATGGGAATCGGCGCTTTTGATGAGGATAATCCTTATTTTACCGGCATGATCGGCATGCACGGAACGAAGGCTTCTAATCTGGCGGTTTCCGAATGCGACCTTTTAATTGCACTGGGAGCCCGTTTTTCCGATCGCGTCATCGGCAATCCGAAGACCTTCGCTTCTAAGGCAAAAAAGCTGCATATTGATATTGATCCGGCTGAAATCAATAAAAACATCAAAGCAGACGCTTCGATTGTCGGCGATTTGAAGGAGATTCTTACCGATCTGAACCGAGCGCTTCCGGCACAATCCCATCCGCAGTGGGCGGCGCATGTAGAAGAGTTGAAACACAAATTTCCCATGCAATATGATCAAACGAGGCTGACCTGCCCGTATATTGTGGAAACCCTGAACCGTTTAACAAAGGGAAATGCCATTCTATCGACGGATGTCGGACAACATCAGATCTGGACGGCCCAGTATTTCACCTTTCATAAGCCCAGAACCTTTCTGACTTCCGGAGGCCTTGGCACCATGGGATATGGACTTGGTGCCTGTATCGGTGCCAAGGCGGGAAACCCGAATACCCCCTGCATCAATATCGGGGGCGACGGCTGCTTTCGAATGAACATGAATGAGTTGGCCACCGCCTCCAGCTATCATCTTCCGGTGATTCAGATTATTATCAACAATCATGTGCTGGGGATGGTCAGACAGTGGCAGACACTCTTTTACCAGAAACATTATTCCGCTACCGTCCTGGATTCAAATGTGGATTATTGCAAGGTGGCGGAGGCTCTCGGGTGTAAGGCGCTTCGCATTACCAGAAGGGAAGAAGTGGAAGATGCGCTCCTGGAGGCGCTTCATTCGGATCAGCCGGTGGTGATTGACGCAGTGATTTTAGAAGACGACAAGGTGTTTCCGATGGTGCCCGCAGGTGCGCCGGTCAGCGAATGCTTTGATGAAGAGGATCTCAAGAAGAGAGAAGAAAAGAATTGAGTGCCGGAAGTGCTCTTTTTGCATCAGACAGATGGGGAAGCCTTCGCACACTTTCCCGAAGAAGGAGGACAAAAAAATTGAAACGAGTTTATAACTTTTCAGCCGGTCCCGCGATGCTTCCGGAGGAAGTGCTGAAAAAAGCAGCGGAAGAGATGTTGGACTTTCATGGCAGCGGCATGTCGATCAATGAAATGAGTCACCGCTCACAAACCTTTCAAGACGTGATTGATCAGGCGGAACAGGATCTGCGCAGACTCATGGGGATTCCGGATTCGTACCGCATTCTTTTTCAAAGCGGCAGCGCAACCCATCAATTCGCTGCCATTCCGATGAACCTGATGAAAAAGAAAAAAGCAGCCTATATTATCACCGGTCAGTGGGCAAAGAAGGCTGCTGAAGAGTCGAAAAGGTATGGAGATGTTTTCGTCCCCGCTTCCAGCGAGGATCAGAACTTTTCTTATATTCCGGACTGCAGCAAACTTGCCCTTCCGGAGGATATCGATTACGTCTATATTTGTGAAAATAATACGATATACGGTACAAAATTCCATTCCCTGCCTGACACCAAGGGACATGATCTTGTTGCAGATGTATCCTCCTGCTTCCTATCCGAGCCGGTAGACATCACGAAGTATGGGGTTATGTTTGGCGGAGTCCAGAAAAATATCGGCCCTGCCGGGATGACGATCGTGATCATAAGAGAAGATCTGGTAAAGGAGGAAACCTGTCCCTTCTGTCCCACAATCATGAAATATAAAACACAGGTGGATGCGGGAAATCTCTATAATACACCGAATTGCTGGGATATCTATATTTGTGGTCTGGTCTTTCAATGGCTGTTGGAGAGGGGCGGACTGTCCGAAATAGAAAAGAGAAATCAGGAGAAGGCAGCTCTTCTGTACGAATTTTTAGATCAGAGCAAGCTGTTTCATGGAACGGTCCGGAAGGAAGACAGGTCCCTGATGAATGTTCCCTTTGTGACCAATTCCAAGGAGATGGATGCCACCTTTATTGCGGAGGCAAAAGAAGAGGGACTGGTCTCTTTAAAGGGACACCGCAGTGTCGGAGGAATGCGCGCCAGTATTTATAATGCCATGCCGGTTGCGGGTGTGCAGAAACTGGTTCATTTCATGGAATCTTTTGAAAAACGAAATCGCTGAATGCAGATACCACGGGAGGAGAGAGATGACGTACCGGTACCGCTGTTTAAATCCGATTGCAAAAATCGGTTTGAATCGCTTTACGGAAGACTATATACAGACAGATGCGACACAGGAAGCACAGGCCATTTTAGTACGAAGTGCGAAAATGCTCGAAATGGAATTTGATCCGGGGCTTCTCTGCATTGCACGTGCAGGGGCAGGAGTCAATAATATTCCTTTAGATCGATGCGCACAGAAAGGCATTGTCGTTTTTAATACACCGGGAGCCAATTCCAATGCCGTGAAAGAAATGGTGATTGCCGCTATGTTTCTGGCTTCTCGCGATATTATTTCCGGCGTTGAGTGGGTGAAGGCAAATGCGAGAGATCCGGAGATCGCCGCCCTCACGGAAAAAGAAAAGAAAAGGTTTGCGGGAACCGAAATTGCCGGGAAGAAACTGGGTATTATCGGACTGGGAGCGATTGGTGTGCGCGTCGCAAATGCCGCCAAAAACCTCGGCATGGAAGTATTCGGATATGATCCTTACCTCTCGATTGATGCTGCCTGGAATCTTTCCAGAGACGTGCATCACGTCCTTTCTTTAGATGAAATCTATAGCAAATGCGATATCATTACCATTCACGTGCCGGCAATTGAAAGCACCAGGGGAATGCTGGATGCGACAGCTATTTCCAAGATGAAGAAAGGAACGATTCTGCTGAATTTTTCAAGAGACCTTCTGGTGGACGAACATGCCGTTCTCTCCGGCATCAATTCCGGAAAAATAGCGAAATATGTCACGGATTTTCCCAATACCGTCGTGTCGGGACATGATCACTGTCTGGTTATTCCGCATCTTGGCGCTTCTACAGAGGAGTCGGAGGACAACTGTGCGGTGATGGCGGTGCTGGAGGTCAGAAATTACCTGGAAAACGGAAATATACACAACAGTGTCAATTATCCGGACTGTGATCTCGGGATCTGCCAGAATCCGAGGCTGGCCATTTACCATAAGAATATTACCAATATGATTTCACAATTCACGAATGTGATTGGAAAAGACGGACATAACATCGTGGAACTCTCCAACCAGTCCAGGGGAGAAATCGCGTACACCATGATGGATGTTGAAAAGCCGTTTTCTGCACAGTTGGTGGACCAGCTTTCACAGATTGAAGGGGTTTTTCGGGTCCGAGTGGTAAAAAATGAAGGTGGAAGATAAGGAGTATTGGCATGAACAGCAAGCTGTATAAATTGATGAACTGGCCGGAAATCGAAGAAATTATTTACTCCGATGGAAAGGATCCCCATCGTATCCTCGGAGCACATAAGGTCGGAGGCTCCATGTTGGTGCAGTGTTTTTTACCGGAAGCGGAGAAAGTAGAGGTTCTGCTTCGTAAGGGTACAAAGAGCAGGCGCTATGAAATGGAACTTGCGGATGAGGCCGGTTTTTTTGCAGCACTGCTTCCCTATCAAAAAGATCCGCACGCCTATCTTTATGAGGTTACCAATCAGGACGGCACACAAAAAACGATTGCGGATCCCTACACCTTTGAGCCGGGAATTCAAAGAGAAGATTGTATTAAATTTACGAGCGGAATTCATTATTCCATTTATGAAAAACTGGGAGCACATCCACAGGAAAGAGACGGCATACAGGGATGTTCCTTCGCCATCTGGGCGCCCTTTGTTGCAAGAGTCAGCGTGATCGGTTCCTTTAATCATTTTGACGGAAGAATCCACCAGATGAGGGAAGTGGATCCCTGCGGAATCTATGAAATTTTTATTCCGGATGTAGGTGCGGGAGAAGAATATTGTTTTGAGATCAAATCGAAAGCAGGGGATATTTTCCGCAGAGAGGATCCCTTTGCTTTTGTTAAATCGAAGAAAAACGAAGGCTGTGCCCTGATCACGAATCCGCCGGAAATGATCTGGCATGACGATGCCTTCCTGCAATCCAGGAAAAAAGCAGATAAGGCGGAAATGCCCCTTTCGATCTGCGAAATTTCTCCGGATCTGTTTTTGGCGGATCGCAAGATTGCGGAGGATGACGTTTACTTATCCGAGGCCCTTCTTCATCTGGTGCAGGAGAATGGGTTTAATGCCGTGGAATTTATGCCGGTAATGGAACATGACGATGCGGATCCCTATGCCGTCACGAATTTTTTTGCGCTTTCCTCCAAGATCGGAAGGATGGAGCATTTCATGAAGATCATTGATACGCTGCACCGGAACGGAATTCGTGTCATTCTGGACTTTCCCGCCACCTTTTTTTCCGAAAAAAATCAGTCGCTCTTCCGTGCAAACGGCAGCCCCCTCTATGAATACGCAGAGCCCACCAAGGAGCGTCAGCCTAAGTCCGGTTATCTGACCTTCGATTTTGGCAGGAAAGAAGTGGTGAATTATTTGCTGTCCTGTGCGCTTTACTGGTGTTCGCTTTGTCATGTGGACGGTCTGCGGATTACCGATATCGCCAAAATCATTTACCTGGATTATGACAGGCCGCCGGGCGGCTGGATTCCCAATATCTATGGGGGAAACCAGAACCTGGAGGCGGAGGATTTCGTCAAAACGCTGAACCAAACGGTACATAAAAAGGATAGCGGTATCCTGATGATCACCAAAGAAACCGCAAATTGGCCTAAAGTAACCACTTCGGCCAAGGAGGGCGGACTTGGCTTTGACTATAAGTGGAACAGCGGCTGGGCGAGAGATTTTTTTGCCTATATGGATAACGATCCCCTCTACCGCAGCGGGCACCACAACGAGCTGGTTTTCAGCCTGATCTATCATTATACGGAGCATTTCCTGCTCAGTTTTTCTCATGAAGATATCGGAGGTTTTTCCGAAATGCTGTCCCGCATGCCGGGAGATTCCAAGCAGAAAGAGGCGGGAGTACGGTTTGCCATCGCTTACTTAATGGTACATCCGGGGCGCAAAATGATTTTCCGCGGGGTCTGTGAAATCGAGGCGGATCATGAGAAACATTTAAGAACCTTGATGCAGGATTTAAACCGGCTGTATTTCGAGCACCCGGCGCTTTACGAGTTGGATGACGCAGAGGGTGGTTTTGAATGGATCAATTCCATGGCGGCACAGGAATGCATGATGTCGTTTGTCCGGCATGGAAAAAAAGAAGAAGATATGCTGCTCGTCGTCTGCAATATGGCGGGGATTCCGAGAGAATTTACCGTAGGCGTTCCCAGAGATGGCAAATATACGGAAATTTTGAATACGGATGCCAAGGAATACGGCGGAAACGGATTGGAAAACGGCACAGAAGTGCTGGAAGTGGTGAAACGCGAGGCGGACGGAAGAGAGTTCAGCATACAGGTGAAGGTCGCTGCCTCCAGTCTTCTTGTGCTCCGCTTTGTCCCTTATACCGCACAGGAAAATAAGATTCGTTTGATTCGACATGAGACTTATGTGAAGATGGAGGAGGAGCAGGACGAGAGTAGAGAGGCGCTAAGGAAGAAGCAGGAAGCGGAAGAGGAAAAGCTGCTTGCCGAACTACGGAAAAAATATGAGCTGGAAATGTCCAGACAGGAAGAATCCATTCGGGAGAAGTATCATAAAATAGAGGCGGAAAAAATCATGCATATAGTGAAGGCTTCCGCAAAAAAGACGGAGTAACCTTAAATGATAGGGAAGTGGCTCACTTTAACGGCAGGAACAGATCCCATAGAGATGGTGAGTGAAGTGACGGATCATCAGATCAGTGAAAATGCGCTGCATCGTTTTTTCAAGAACTTACCGGATCAAGCCATGCAATTTGCCATCCAGGTAGCGGTTACCCTGCTGGTGGTACTGGTAGCGCTTCGTCTCATTCGCATGCTGGTTAGCGTGGTAAAAAAATCGCTGGATAAGATGCAGATGGATGCGGGAATGAGCGGGTTTCTCTGCTCCTTCCTGTCGGCGGCGCTGAAAGTCCTTCTTCTATTCGGTGTTCTTTCCTCGTTTGGTGTGAATTCCGCAAGCATCGTGGCGCTTTTGGGCTCTGCCGGTGTCGCCATCGGTTTAGCCCTGCAGGGCGGACTTTCCAATCTAATCGGCGGTTTGATTATTCTGATTTTGAAGCCTTTTGTCGTAGGGGATTATATTTCCGAAGACAGCCATTCCCATGAAGGAACGGTGCAGGAAATCGGCCTGTTTTATACCCAGCTGTATACCTATGACCAGAAGGTGGTGGTATTGCCCAATGGAGATCTGGCAAACACCGGCGTCATCAATATGACAAAACAGCCCAGGCGGATGTTGGAAATGAAAGTGGGGGTCTCCTATGATGCCGACATTGATCAGACCAAACAAGTCTTAAGAAAGGTAATGGAAGAGTTGCCGGAGTCGCTGAAACAAGAACCCTTCCTTGTCTTTGTAGACTCGTTGCAGGACTCCAGCGTGGTCTTCGGCCTCCGATGTTTTGTGAAAACGTCGAATTATTTCCGGGCGAAATGCGATCTGACCGAGCAGGTAAAGAAAGCACTGGATCTGGCAGGAATCGAAATTCCCTATCCCCAGATGGATCTTCATCAGCGTTAGGAAAATTTAAATAGGAAAAGGAAAATTTAAAACAGAACCAAAAAAAAACGATCTTCCTCGGAAGATCGTTTTTGGCTGGAAATCGGACTTGAACCGACGACCTACTGATTACGAATCAGTTGCGCTACCAACTGCGCTATTCCAGCATATAGAAAAGATGGTATTTCTAAACCGAATAAAATTATACCAGATTCCCGCTTTTTGGCAAGTATTTTTTCTTTCTTTTTAAATAATTTACATCGAAGGCCACTTGCATTATACTGTTAGGGTTGTGGATACAGAAAGGATATGGAAGGAGTTTACAAAATGAATCAAAAAATTGGAATTAAGCAGGTGGTTGCCATCGGCATCGGCACTGCGTTATTCGCTGTTCTTACCATGGTTCAGGTACCGCTCGGTTTTATTCCGAATACCTCACTTCAGGTCAGGATGGCGGTTCTGGCTTTTTTCTCTGCCGTATTCGGACCGGTAGTCGGTGGTCTTAGCGGAATCCTGGGGCATGCACTGGGAGATGCGATTTTTTACGGTTCCGTCTGGTGGAGTTGGGTTTTTCCGGAAGCAGTAGTCGGCGTTGGAATTGGTCTATTTACGAAGAAATTGGCAGTGGAAGAGGGAGAATTCAAGGGCTCCAAGTTGCTGCTCTTTAATATTGTTCAAGTGGTGGCAAATGCACTTGCATGGATTGGCCTTGCTCCCGCACTGGATATCCTCATCTATTCCGAACCTGCAAACAAGGTATTTCTGCAGGGGGTCTTTGCCTTCATTGGTAATATTATTATCATCGGTATTTTGGGTACTCTGCTTTTGGTGGTTTATTCACAGATTAAGGGCTCCGCTTCCGGTCTGAAGAAGGAAGATTAAAGAGGATCATGGACAATCCGATCATATCGTTTGCGCATTTTTCATTCAAATATCGTACCCAGGAGGAGCCTACCCTTGTGGATCTGAATCTGAAGATCCGCAAGGGGGAAAAGATTCTGATTACAGGACCCTCCGGTTGTGGAAAATCTACGATTGCCCATTGTATCAATGGTCTGATCCCCTCGTCTTATCCGGGGGAGTTATCTGGCAGTCTGGTCGTAGACGGTGTGAAACCTTCGGAAGAGGGTGTGTTCGGGATGTCTCATAAGGTGGGCACCATCTTGCAGGATACCAACGGACAGTTTATTGGTCTAACGGTTGCGGAAGATATTGCTTTTGCTTTGGAAAATGAGGCGCTATCACAGGAAGAGATCTTCCAAAAAGTGGAGCAGGCAGCGAGAACGGTCGATATGCAGTCTTACCTGAAACATTCTCCGTCCGAGCTTTCGGGAGGACAGAAACAAAGAGTCTCCCTCGGCGGCGTTTTGGTAGATGACGTCAAAATTCTTCTGTTTGATGAACCGCTGGCCAATCTTGACCCTGCGACCGGCAAGAAAACGATGGCGCTGATTGATGAAATCTGTAAGCAGAAGAAGATGACCATCGTGATCATTGAGCATCGTTTAGAGGATGTGTTGTATCGGGATATAGATCGGATTGTCGTTTTGCAGGAAGGCAGAATCATCGCGGATGAAAAGCCGGATGACCTTTTATGCACCAATATTTTAACGAAGACGGGCGTAAGAGAACCCCTCTATGTGGCAGCGCTGAAACATGCAGGGTGTAAGCTTTCCCCTCAGGATGCGCCGCAGCATATAGACAGCATGAATGTGAATCCGTATCGGGAACAGGTACGAAACTGGTTTCAGAAGACACCGGTTTCTCTTATCCCTAATGAGAATCCGGTGATACTGGAGGCAAATCATCTGTTTTTTTCCTATCGCAAAGAAGAACCGATTTTAGAGGATGTATCGTTTCAAATCCGCAAAGGGGAAATGATCTCTCTCGTGGGAAGAAACGGTGCGGGAAAATCTACGCTGGCATCCCTGATTATGGGATTCTGCAAACCGGATCAAGGAAGGGTTCTGCTCAATGGAAAGGATATGTCTCCCCTGTCCGTGAAGGAAAGAGGGGAGCAGATTGGATTGGTGATGCAGGCGCCCGGTCAGATGATTTCGAAGCCGATGATCATGGACGAAGTAGAACTGGGACTTGTCGTCAGAGGCGTGAACAAAGAAGAAAGAAGGAAAAGAGCAGAGGAGGCCCTGCGAATCTGTGGACTATACCAAATGCGCCACTGGCCGGTATCCGCGCTTTCTTTTGGCCAAAAAAAGAGAGTCACCATAGCTTCCATTCTGGTCATGCAGCCGGAAATCCTGATTCTGGACGAACCGACGGCGGGACAGGATTTCAGACATTATACAGAGATCATGGAATTTTTAAAGAAATTGAATCAGGAACTGGGACTCACCATTGTCATGATTACCCATGACATGCATTTGATGCTGGAATATACAGACCGAGCGCTTGTCCTGTCAGACAAGAAGCTTCTTGCGGATGATAAACCTGCCCGCATCTTGACGAACGAATCGATTGCGAAACATGCCTATCTCAAGAAAACTTCTTTGTATGATCTGGCAAAAAAATGTGGCATTACAGAAACCGATGATTTTACGGAGCGTTTTATTGCCTTTGAGAGAAATGGGGGGCGATCCCTATGAACAGGCTTCTGAGTTATGAAGAAAAAAACACGCCGCTTCACCGCTTGTCCGGTGTCACCAAATTGGTATTTTTTCTGTTGTGGTGTCTGACCAGTGCCCTGACCTATGACACAAGGGTGCTTGTGGTCATGGTCGGCATCAGTTTGGTGTTGTATGCCCTTTCCGGAACCACCTGGAAACAGGTACGCTCGGTCTTTGCCTTTGTCATGGTTTTTATGGTATTGAATCTTCTTGCTATTTTTATTCTTTCTCCTTATCAGGGAACTGCGATTTACGGTAGCAAAACGATTCTTTCCCCCTTCCTGCCCGGTCATGCGCTCACAAGAGAGGAGCTTTTTTACCTCTTCAACGTATTTATTAAGTACTTTACGGTTGTCCCTTCTGTCTTTATCTTCCTGGTGACCACAGATCCTTCCGAATTTGCCGCCTCCCTCAACATGGTAGGACTTCCCTATACCATCTCTTATTCGGTCGCCATCGCCCTGAGGTACATCCCGGATATCCAGTCCGACTTTTCGCGAATTCGGAACGCTCAGGAGGCCAGAGGGATTGAAATGAGTAAAAAGGCGTCTCTGCCGGAGAGAATCCGGCGAACGTCCAATATCATTTTTCCGCTTCTGTTCTCCTCCATGGAACACATTGACGTGGTATCCAATGCAATGGAACTGCGCGGTTTTGGTAAAAAAAAGAAGCGCACCTGGTATGCTTATCGAAAACTAGAGTTCATGGATATCCTGGTTTTATCGGCAACGGTGATTTTCTGCATAGCAGCCCTTTGCTTCACCTTCTATGACGGAAGCAGGTACTGGTATCCCTGGCATTAAACGAACAGAGCAAACGACAATCACAATCGTTTAATAGAAACCTGCGCCACCTGGCACAACAGAAAAAACCCGCTTCGGTGATGAACCAAAACGGGTTTTTAATATTCGTGGAAACTGAGGTTCCTTGAAACGCATGAAAAAATGCGTTCTACCTTATGCACGCTCGACTTTGCCGGAGCGCAGACAGCTGGTGCAGACATTCATTTTCTTCGAACCGCCCGGAACCTTTACGGACACATGATGTACGTTGGAGTACCAGATCCGGTTGGATCTTCTATGTGAATGGCTGACGTTGCTTCCGAAATGGACGCTTTTGCCACAGACTTCACATTTCGCCATTTTGACACCTCCTTTACATTACCGATGTTTGTTTACGGCGCAAAATGTCCGCAACGGTGATATTCTATCAGAATGTTCATAAAAACGCAAGAGAGAAATTGAAAGAATCGTCTTTTTATGGTAGTGTAAGAAATGTCTTTTTAAATAAAAATGGAAGCTATGCTTCGGAAATGGGGTCAGAATGAAATCATCTTCGATCAATACGCATCTGGGGAAGATCGCGATTGGAAATGAAGTAATTGCACAATATGCCGGTGCGGTAGCGACAGAATGTTTCGGCATTGTCGGAATGGCCAACGTCAGCATGAAGGATGGATTGGTCAATCTGCTTAAGAGCGATCATATGACAAAGGGAATCAATGTGGTGCTTTCCCCCAGTCAGAAGCTGACTCTGGATTTTCATGTCATTGTAGCTTACGGCGTCAATATCTCTACGGTTGCGGATAATCTGATTGACAATGTGAAATACAAGGTGGAAGAATATACCGGTATTGAAATTGAGAAAATCAATATCTACGTCGAAGGCGTCAGAGTGATCGATTAAACAGGAGGACGGTATTTTGGCTAATAACACGATTGACGCACGTCTGCTTGCAAAGATGTTTCTTGCAGGCGCTAAGAATCTGGAAGCAAAGAAAGCATGGATTAACGAGTTGAATGTGTTTCCCGTCCCGGACGGAGATACGGGAACCAATATGACCATGACGATTATGTCTGCCGCCAAAGAAGTGACGCAGGCGGATCCGTCCGATATGAAAGCCATCTGCAAGTGCATTTCTTCCGGCTCTCTTCGCGGAGCCAGAGGAAATTCCGGCGTCATCCTCTCCCAGCTTTTGCGCGGTTTCACTCATGTGGTGAGAGAGGAAGAGACGATTGACGCGCCGATTATCGCCCGCGCCTTTGAAAAAGCGGTGGAGACGGCATATAAGGCTGTCATGAAGCCCAAAGAGGGAACAATCCTCACGGTTGCCAAGGGCGCAAGCGACAAGGCCCAGGAACTGATCCTGGAGGGCAAGACCGATCTGGAACCATTCTTTGCGGAGATCATTGCTTATGCAGAAGAGGTTCTTGCGAAAACGCCTGAAATGCTGCCGGTTTTAAAACAGGCAGGGGTTGTGGACTCCGGCGGACAGGGACTTGTGCAGGTGTTAAAGGGCGCATACGACGGCTTTTTAGGCAAAGAATTGGATCTTACGATTGATGAAAATGCCGGTACTCCCGGAGCCACCTCGATCGGCGGTCCTAATTTAGAGGCTGTTTCTTCTGCGGAAATTAAATTCGGCTATTGCACCGAGTTCATTGTGCTGTTGAAAAAGGCCCTGACCAAAAAGCAGGAGGCCGACTTCCGTTCTTTCCTGGAGTCGATTGGGGATAGTATTGTTATGGTCGCCGATGAGGATCTGTGCAAGGTACACGTCCATACGAACGATCCGGGTCTGGCTTTTCAAAAGGCTCTCCTGTACGGTGAGCTTTCCAACATGAAAATTGACAATATGCGCCTGGAGCACAGAGAAAAACTGTTCCACATGGAGCAGGGCGGAGGCGCCACGGAGATTCAGCAGGAAGTTTCCGGGCAGGCGGAGAAGCCGGCAGAAGCACCTGCTCCGGAAACGGTACATAAGGAAATCGGCTTCGTGGCGGTATGCGTCGGCGAGGGGATTGCGAATATTTTCCGAAATTTAGGCGTCGATCAGGTCATTGAAGGCGGACAGACAATGAATCCGTCCACTGCGGATATTATGGATGCCGTAGACAAGGTAGATGCCGACACTGTGTTTATTTTGCCCAACAACAAAAACATTATCCTTGCAGCCAATCAAGCGGTTGACATGGATGATCAAAAGAAGCTGATTGTCATTCCCTCCAAAACCATTGCCCAGGGGATTTCAGCCGTAGTCAATTATATGGAAGGCGTCGGCGTGGAAGAAAACAAGGAGGCAATGACTGCGGCTCTGGACGAGGTGCATAGCGGCGAGGTCACCTATGCCGTGCGGGATACCACCATTGACAACATCGAAATCCGCAAGGGTGATTTCATGGGAATTGGAGATAGTGGAATCGCTGCGGTTGGTACAAGCTGCGAGGAAGTCACGATGGACCTGATCGACAAAATGGCGATTGACGAGACGGAGCTGATTAGTATTTATTACGGGCAGGATGTCACCAAAGATGAGGCAGAGCATTTGCGCAATCTTGTTTCTTCTAAATATGCAAACCATGATGTGGAGTTGCAATTCGGCGGACAGCCGGTCTATTACTACCTTGTATCTACGGAATGATGAGCGGAATCATTTTCTTATGTGTTCTTGGCATTCCGGTTGCTATGGATGGATATGAATCTTAGGGTTTTACAACAACCAGTCACTGTTCTGAAAGGCATCGGATCGAAAACAGGAAAGCTCTTCGAGAAGTGTGGAATCACAACCATCGAAGAGCTTTTGCGCTACTATCCGAAAGGCTATGACATCTTTGATCCGCCCATTTCTCTTGCAGAAGTGCAGGATGGTATGCACTGCGCGCTTTGCTGTACCCTCGTGGGAGAGCCGTCAATCGGATTTTATTCCGGAAAAACGGTGATGCGTCTGAAAGGCACGGATGGAAGCGGTCAAATCACCCTTTCTTATTTCAATGCGCCTTATTTAAAAAAAGTATTACAAGCGGGAGAGCAGAAAGTTTTTAGGGGGGTAGTAAAAAAAGGGGGAAACACCCTGAGTATGGACCAGCCGAAATTTTACACCACCGAAGAGTATCTTCTTTTGCAGAATTCGATGCAACCGAACTATTCTCTGGTCAAGGGTCTGTCCAATCATACCATTCAGAAAGCGATGAAGGAGGCTTTCCTGGAATTCCCCTCTGACCAGGATCTCCTGCCGGAAGAGATTCGCAAAGAAGAAGGGTTTGTTTCTCTGTTTCTGGCTCTCCATGATATTCATTTTCCAAAAGACAGGGATTCTTATCTACAAGCCAGAAAAAGACTCGCCTTTGATGAATTTTATTTCTTTTTGGCTAGATTGAAGGAACGAAAGGAAGCGGAAAGTACCTCCAAAAACCACTGGAAAATGATCGAAACGGCGGATACTTCCCGGCTGGTTGAGGCTCTGCCCTATGAACTGACGCAGGGACAGCAAAAGGTCTTTCAGGATATTCGGCAGGATCTCTGTTCTGACCATACGATGAACCGTCTGATTCAAGGCGATGTCGGGAGCGGAAAAACCATTCTCGCCTTTTTGGCTCTTCTCATGTGCGCTTCCAACGGCTTTCAGGGGGCAATCATGGCGCCTACAGCGGTTCTGGCTGCACAGCACTTTGCGCAATTTACAGAACTGACCAGAAGATATCACTTGCCGATTCATCCTGTTCTTTTAACAGGAAGTTCCTCTGCAAGGGAGAAAAAAGAAATCTATCACGCGATTGCAGCAGGAGAATACAATGTCATCGTCGGGACCCATGCTCTTTTTCAGGAAAAAGTAATTTATAAAAATTTAGCGCTGGTCGTGACCGATGAGCAGCACCGGTTCGGCGTCAGACAGAGGGACTTTCTTGCGGGGAAGGGTAGGGACGTTCATGTGCTTTCCATGTCCGCTACGCCGATTCCGAGGAGTTTAGCCCTGATTCTCTATGCGGACCTGCAGGTGAGCACCCTGAAAGAACGGCCGGATAACAGAAAACCGATCAAAAATGCCATTGTGGATGCCTCCTATCGCCAAAAGGCCTATCAGCTGATCATCAAGAAAGTGAGAGAAGGAAGACAGGCTTACATCATCTGCCCCATGGTAGAGGAAGGAGAACTGGAGGGAGTCCAGAATGTGACTGCCTATACGCAGATGCTTTCCCGTCTTTTGCCAAACGATATTCGAATGGAAAAACTGCACGGAAGGATGCGATCCGAAGAAAAAGACCGTATCATGGAAAATTTTGCAGCACATCACATTGATGTTCTGATTTCTACGACGGTCATCGAAGTGGGGATCAATGTTCCGAATGCTTCCGTGATGATGATCGAAGATGCCCAAAGGTTTGGGCTTGCACAACTTCATCAGCTACGGGGACGGGTTGGCAGAGGGGAAGAGCAATCTTTTTGCATCTTTGTAGATACCTCTGGCGGGAAGGCTTCCAAAAGGCTGGAGATTCTGGGCAAAACAAATGATGGCTTCGAAATTGCAGAGGAAGATTTGAAACTGCGCGGCCCCGGAGAACTGTTCGGTCTTAGGCAAAGCGGAGAGCTCTCTTTCCAGATTGCTGATATTTATCGGGATGCAGACCTTTTATTCCTAGCAAAGAATCTTCTACCGTGCTAGTTCACCGGAGAGCTGCCCGGGACTTCCGAAGTCTTCCGGCTCCCGAATCTTCCGCTTTCCGAGTCTTCCGGTTTCCGGAAGTCGGCATTGACTAAGTGATATGCTGTCTGGTATGATTGTTTGGCATAAATGGGTGTTGCGTAAAGGGGATTTTCTCATGTAAGCAAGCATATCTTACATTTATGAGGATTTGCTACGGATCAAATGAAGGAAGATAGAGGATTGGTTTTTAATAAAGGAGAAATGAAATGATTCATCCGTCTTATGTCGATTTAATGAAAGTGGTCAACAAGGATGTGGAAGAAGGAGAGGAACCGGTCATTAGTAGTCGCTATTCGATTGTGATGGCGACAGCAAAGCGTGCAAGGCAGTTGATCGCCGGTGACGAGGCGCTGGTGCCCATCAAAACCAATGAAAAGCCGATGAGCATTGCCATTGATGAGTTAAGCCATGATCAAATCAAGATTCTGACAGATGAAGAAAAGGCGGAGAGGAAATCTCACAAAGGCGAAAAGGATTCTGCCGCATCCGACGAAGATTCTGCCACAGGGGAAGCGGAATAGGAATCATGAAGGTTTGTTTTGTATCTCTTGGCTGTGATAAGAACCGAATTGATTCTGAAGTAATGCTCCATACGCTTTACGATCATGGCTATGAAATCACGGAGGATGAAGATGATGCGGAAGCAGCAGTGGTAAATACCTGCTGCTTTATTCTTGATGCTAAAAAAGAGAGCATTGACCGTATTCTTGAATTTGCCGAAAAAAGAAAAGATGGTCGCTTGAAGGCGCTGATTGTAGCCGGCTGTATGGCGCAAAGATATGGGAAAGAAATACGGAAAGAAATTCCCGAAGTGGATGAAATCATTGGAACCACTGCCATCGATCAGATTGCCCTTGCCCTGGATCATGCACGGATGGGGGAGGAAAACGATTATTTCGAAAATATCGACCGAAAACTGGAGGGAAATCAAAAGCGGATTCTTTCCACGGTTGGATATTTTGGATACTTGAGAATTGCAGAAGGTTGCAACAAGCATTGCACCTACTGTGCCATTCCGATGGTGCGAGGCGTATATCGCAGTGTACCGGAAGAGGATATTATTGAAGAAGCCAGGAGTTTGGCTGAGAGGGGAGTAAGAGAACTGATTCTGGTAGCGCAGGAAACCACTCTGTACGGGACGGATCTTGACGGAAAGAAGCATCTCCCCCGGTTGTTAAAGAGACTTTGCCGCGAGGTAGAGGATATTTTTATCAGACTTCTATACTGCTATCCGGAAGAAATTACACCGGAACTGATCCAGGTGATAAAGGAAGAGCCTAAAATCCTGCATTACCTGGATATGCCGATTCAGAGCGGATCGGATCAGGTATTAAAACGGATGGGCAGGCGGACCAGCACCTCGCAGATTCGAGAGATCGTACAAATGCTTCGCAAAGAGATTCCGGATATCTGTCTGCGAACGACCTTAATTACCGGATTCCCCGGCGAGACGAGTGAAGAACATGAAGAAACCCTGGCTATGGTGGAAGAGTTGTGCTTTGACCGTCTCGGTGTCTTTCCTTATTCCAGAGAAGAGGGGACACCTGCTGCGTTGATGAAAGGGCAATTAACGGAAGCAGTCAAGAAACGCCGAAGAGATCAGATTATGAAGTTGCAGCAGAAAATTGCATTTGCAAAAAATCAGTCTCTGAAGGGAATCACCATGCAGGCTATGATTGAAGGGAGCATTCCTGAGGAAGAAGGAGAAAACGGCCACCCCGTATATATCGCCAGAACGTATCGTGATGCCCCGGATGTGGACGGTCTGCTCTTCCTTCCCTCTGTACAGAGGGATCATGAGAGTGGAGACATGATCAAAGTTCTCATCACTGCGGCAAAGGGATATGACTTGATTGGAAAAGAGGTAGAGGCATGAACCTGCCGAATCGATTAACTATTTTACGTATTTTCCTGATTCCGTTCTTTGTTTTTTTTATGCTGTCGGATTTTTCCAAATGGATTGCGCTCATTATTTTTGTGGTTGCATCTCTCACCGATATGTTAGACGGCAAAATCGCCAGAAAATATAATCTGGTGACGGACTTCGGGAAATTTATGGACCCCCTTGCGGATAAACTTCTGGTTTGTTCCGCCTTAATTTGTCTTGTGGAACTGAAACGGATCCCGGCGTGGATTGTCATTGCCATTATTTCGAGAGAATTTATTATCAGCGGTTTCCGCTTGGTTGCTGCGGAAAAACAGATCGTCATCGCAGCGAATTTCTGGGGCAAGATTAAGACGGTTTGCCAAATGTTCATGGTGATTCTGATGATCGCAAATATCAGGGAGCTCACGCTGATTACGCAGATCATGATGTGGCTCTCTCTTATCTTAACGGTGGTTTCTCTGATGACTTATATGGTGCAGAACAAATCCGTTCTGCATGGTGAATGATGAAAAAGTGCTTGATTTTTTCTGCAGGCGATTTTTCCCCTGCTCAAAAGGAGCAGGGGGAGCGAACGAAGGATGATCTGGTGATTGCCTGTGATGCCGGATTTTCTCATTGTATCTGTGCCGGTATCACTCCTGATTATATTATTGGCGACTTTGATTCTATGAAAGAAACTGCATTAGAGGTGCAGGAAGCCTTTCGAAGTTTTCGGAACCGGCATCCGGATCGTGTTCTTTCTCTTTCTGTCAGAAAAGACGATACCGACACCATGTTTGCGGTGAAGTTTGCGATGCAGAAGGGATATCAGGAATTCCGGCTGTTTGGGATGCTGGGAGGTCGTCGCTTCGACCATGCGCTTGCCAATTTACAGACGCTTCTTCTCATCCGGCACCACAACGGAAGGGGAACGATCCTGGATCCCTCCTGCACGATTCAAATTGCTGAGAATGAAACCGTTTGTTTTCCGGCAGGCACAAAGGGATATCTTTCCGTGATTCCCGTTGACGGAGAAGCAAGGGGCGTGACTTTAAAGGGCTTGTCGTTTCCTACACAGGAGGAAAACCTGTTTACCGACTCGACCAGAGGCATCAGCAATGAGTTTTTACCGGACAAGGCCGCTTCCGTCAGCGTAACAGCGGGTACGCTCCTCCTGATTGTCACGCATATCCCTTGACCTGATATCTGTACATGGTAAGAATAAGTTTCAAACCGGAAAGACATGAGGCGGGGAGAATGATTTGTTTTTTTAGAATTGCTATGGTATAATTCAAGACTGTTGCAGATGCAATTTGAGAGAGTCAATTGCATTATAGAAGGGAATCAGGGGGAGGAAGTTTCGTGTCCGGCTTATATTTGTTCGTAACGGTGATTTACATTCTGCTTTGTCTTGTCATGCTGGTTTTGATTTTATCACAGGAGGGCAAACAGCAGGGATTGGGTGCCATTACCGGTGCTTCACAGGAAACGTATTGGTCAAAGATCAAGGGGCACACGAGAGAGGGGATCATCCCGCGGGCAACGATATGGCTTGCAGTCGTTTATTTTGCCCTTTCTCTGGTCATCTCTTTGGGACTGGTGAAATAAGAGTTGTTCTGATGATACTGCCCGGATCCGTCTGTGATTCGGGCTTTTTTTCTGAAAAAAGAAAGAGCGATAAAATTGCATTCAAGACGTCCGATCAAAAAACATCATAGCTCCTTGGCACAAAAGAAGGAATCCATAACTCCCTTGATGCAGGGAGGGGAAGCAGGCAAGAACAAAATCCTGTCTTTCATGAGAGATCCCGCCTATGTACCGATGAAAGAAAAGGAACTGGTCCTCATGATGCAGGTGACGGACGATCGCCGGGAACTCTTCAAAAGGTGCCTGAACGACCTGCTCTCCGAGGGAAGAATTACAAAAACGAAGAGAGGAAGATATCAGATCGAGGATTCCCTGATTGTCGGAACCTTTATCAGCAACCGGGCGGGCTTCGGCTTTGTAGAGGCGGAAGGACTCGAAAACGACCTGTATATTGCGGCGGAAAATACGGCGGATGCTTTTTTGCTGGATACGGTGGAAGCGAAGGTTTTGCCTGCGAGCAGAAGCGGAAGACGGGAAGGCAAAATCGTCAGAGTGCTGCTTCGCGGAATGAGCAGGCTGGTGGGCACTTATGACGAGCACCAGCACTTTGGTTTTGTAATACCGGATAATCCCAAGATTCCCTGTGACATTTTTGTCGAAAAAAAAGAGGGGAAGGCTGCCGGTCTGCATGCGGAAGCAGGAGAGAAGGTAGTCGTAGAAATCACGGATTATGGTGATCCGCAGGAAAACCGGAATCCCGAGGGCAGACTCATCGAGATTCTGGGCAATAAAGATGCGCCCGGAGTGGATGTCCTATCCATCATCCGGGAGAAAAAGATTCCTGAAGAATTTCCCGATCAAGTATTAAGGCAGGCAGATAAAATTCCTGAAGCCCTCCTGGCGGCTGATTATGAAACAAGAGCCGATTTCAGAAAGATGCTGTTGGTGACCATCGATTCCGAAGATGCAAAGGATCTGGATGATGCGGTTTCGCTGGAAAAGGATGAAGATGGCTTCTATCACCTGGGCGTTCATATTGCGGACGTGACAAACTATGTACAGGAAAATTCCGCCCTGGACAAAGAGGCGCTGGAGAGAGGAACCAGTGTCTACCTTCCGGACCGCGTGATCCCTATGTTACCAAGAAAGCTCAGCAACGGGATTTGTTCTCTTAATGAGAAGCAGGACAGGTTGGCGCTTTCCTGCCTGATGACGATTGATCCGGAGGGGAGGGTGACGGATCATCGGATCGTGCAAAGCGTGATCTGCACCAATCGGAGGATGACCTATACCTCCGTTTCTAAAATCCTGGATGACCGGGACCCGGAAGAATGTGAGAAGTACCGCCATCTGGTTCCCATGTTTTTCTGCATGAAGGAGCTTTCCGATCTTTTGCAAAAGAAAAGGAGGGAGAGAGGGAGCATTGATTTTGATCTGCCTGAATCCAGGATCACCTTGGACGAAAAGGGGATGCCACTTTCCATTGAACCCTATCCCAGAAACAGTGCTACAAACTTAATCGAGGAATTTATGCTACTTGCCAATGAAACCGTGGCGGAGCATTATTTCTGGCTGGATACCCCTTTTGTGTATAGAATCCATGAAGCGCCTGCGGAAGAGAAGATGGAGAAGCTGGGTTCTTTTTTACAAAAACTCGGGATTTATTTGAAGAGCGGGCGTCATGCAGAGGTGCATCCCAAAGAGATCCAGAAGGCACTTGCCCATGCCCGGGAGGAGGAATACCGAAATCTTGCACCGATCATGGAGCGAATTGCGCTACGTTCGATGATGCAGGCCAAATACTCCACTACCTGTTCGGGACATTTTGGTCTTGCCGCTCCCTACTATTGTCATTTCACCTCTCCCATCAGGCGCTATCCCGATTTGCAAATTCACCGAATTATCAAGGAAGATTTGCGTGGGAAACTGACCGAAGGGCGAAAAGAACATTATGAATCGATTCTGTCTCGTGTGGCCACCCATTCCTCTGAAATGGAGCGAAGGGCAAAAGAGGCGGAAAGGCAGGCAGAGAAACGCAAGAAGGCGCTCTATATGCAGCAGAGAATCGGAGAGAAGTTTGACGGCGTGATTTCCGGCGTAACGTCTTTTGGATTTTATGTAGAATTACCAAATACCTGCGAAGGTCTTGTGCACGTGTCTTCTTTGATGAACGACTATTTTGAATATGATTCAAATACAGAAACGTTGACCGGAAGAGATTTTGGCATGATTTATCGCATGGGGCAGGAGGTACGTATCAGGGTCATCGATGCGGAGCCGGACACGGGGAATGTGGATTTCGTGCTGGAGGAATAAAATGGCGGAAACGACACAGAAATTGATTGCAAACAACAAAAAAGCATATCATGATTATTTTATTGACGAAAAGTATGAGGCCGGTATTTCGCTGGTAGGCACCGAGGTGAAATCTCTCCGCATGGGGAAATGCAGTATTAAGGAGTCTTTTGTTGAGATCTCTGCCGGAGAGGCCTTCATCGTGGGGATGAATATTTCTCCTTATGAAAAGGGAAATCTCTTCAACCGGGACCCGCTAAGAAAACGCCGCCTTCTGCTCCATAAGAATGAAATCCGCAAGATGGGAGAGCAAAGCAAACAGCAAGGCTACACGCTTGTGCCGCTGCAAGTGTATTTGAAAAGAGGAAAGGTCAAGGTCGAAGTGGGGCTTGCTAAGGGCAAAAAACAGTACGACAAAAGAGCGACCATCGCCAAGAAAGATGCACAACGCTCGGCAGAAAGAGAATATAAGGTACGGTTTCGGTAGCAAGGACCCGGGCGGAGATTTAGGTGCAGATTTAGAAACAGCCGCTCGCCCGGGGAAAATCCGAAGGATGGTCCCTTTGACATTTGTATCCTCCATCCTTATAATAGAAGAACCAGCAGCAATCACTGCTCGGATTTCATGGGCCAGTAAAGGTTTCGACAGGGATCTTGAAGCCGGAGAAGCTATCCGCAGGACGGTGCGTCAAACCTCAAATTAAAATTAAACGCTGAAGATAATTTAGCACTCGCTGCCTGATGGCAGCCGTCAGCTGCTTTACACCTGCATGAAGCATCCCTGACGTCAAATCTGCAGGAAACGACATGACCTAAGCTTTGCAGTTATGGGCGTATCATGAAGCTACCGGAAGGCTGTGTGCGTGGATTCATGCACCTGAAGGGAACGCGGTGAAGAACCGGTAATAATCCACTATGATAGTAGAAGGACGGGGGATTGGTTTTTGGACACGGGTTCGACTCCCGTCTGGTCCATTCAATTCATACAAATTGAACACTATTTGTTTGGCATTGCAATGCCGAAGAATAGACTATATTTGATATATAGCAGATGATGATGAGTAGGTATTCTTTTAGAACACCTACTCATCATATTTTATAAAAGAGATTTTCATTATGAGTTCAAAAATTGCACTCCAGAGAAAGAGCTGGGATTGCAAACATAGCTGACTTCCTATTCGAAATCAGCGGTTTCGGACGTCTTTTTGGCAGATTAAATCTAGGCATCACTTGTATAGGCTCAGAAAATTATTCCAGTAAAGACAAGGAGAATGAAGAACCAATATGATTCTTTCCAAGAAACAGTACACATCATGGGACAATATTCTGATTCCATACAAAAGCAGTAAACTCAGTACTGTCTTGTATTCGCTTATTAGACTTCTTGAATATATTACACCTACAATACAGATTGCAGTGAATGCTCTGTTTATTGAAAAGGCTTTGTCATATCTGTCAAGAAGAAGTTCTCGTGAGGAATTGCTCCTTCCTATTCTTATGCTAAGCGGAATTATTATGTATAACCGAATCTGTAAAGTCCTAGCTACTTTGTGTATGAAACATGTCCAAAATGGGATTCGGGCTCAATTTCATACAGCGATTATTCAAAAATGTGCCAGACTGACCTACGAGAGTATTGAAAACAAGGAAATATGGGAGCTGTTTCAGCGGATTAATAACAAGCTCGAAGACAGAATGACTATAGGGTTTCAAAACAGTGTTGAACTGATTGGAATGGGAGTTCAAATTCTTGGTTTTCTTGGTGCACTGATGTTCAGTGCTTGGTGGGCCGCGTTTATTGTCGTTATCTTGTCTGTGCCTATTATGATTCTGGGAATCAAGGGAGGACAAAAGCAGTACGAAGCCGAAAGAGAAACCGGAAAATACAAGATTCGATATGAATACCTTAGCGACATCATGACAAATCGTGATTCTGCAAGGGAGCGCAGCCTGTTCCATTATCAGGAGAGGTTAATTCTGCAATGGAATAAATTATTTGAAAAAGTAAAGTACCTTCAGCGGAAGGTAACAATCAATACTATGCTTCGTATGAAGGCTGTGAATCTGACTGTGTCTTTAGCCATGTTTATGGTTGACCTCATTTTGCTATTGGCGGTTGCAAAGGGGAAGGTGTCAGTAGGCATGTTTATTGCATTAACACAGGCCTCTATTGGTATCATATCCATTATGTCCTGGGAATTTTCAGACCGCATTAAGGAATTTGCCACACAGAGAGAGTTCTTCAAAGATATCACGCACTTCGCATCTCTTCCCGAAACAGAGGGCGCTACATCTGAACCCGCTCCGCCTGTTCCGTTACAATCTATTGAGTTTCGTCACGTTACATTCCGCTATCCAAACACAGAAAAAGAGGTGCTTCGTGACTTGTGCCTGAAAATGGAGCCGGGAAGACATTATGCGGTTGTTGGCAGAAATGGGGCCGGAAAAACCACCCTCACCAAGCTGTTAACTGGTCTTTATACAGATTATGAAGGAGAAATCCTGATAAACAACAAATCGATAAAGAACTATGCGGCTTCTGAACTGAAGAGTTTTTTTGCTGTCCTATTTCAGGATTTTTCCCGTTATCACATTTCTCTTCGGGATAACATTGCCATTGGAGATATCAGAAACTTTGGCAATCCGGATACAGATCGGAATATAGAAAAAATTCTTGATGAGCTGAACATGACAGATAATATACGAACACTTCCCGATAAGATGAATACCCACCTAGGAAACCTTGACGAAAAAGGTGTGGATTTTTCCGGCGGCCAGTGGCAGCGGCTTGCCATTGCGCGTGTTATGTTGTCCCCTGCACCCATGTATATTTTAGATGAACCGACAGCAGCACTGGATCCAATGAGTGAATCAAAGATATATGGGGATTTTGAATATATTAGCCGGCAAAAAACTACATTGCTAATCTCACATCGCCTTGGTGCCACAAAAACAGCGGATTATATTCTAGTTCTTGATGATGGGCATATTGTCCAGCAGGGATCCCACGCTACGCTGATGCAATATGACGGACTGTACAAGGATATGTATGATAGTCAAAGGAGTTGGTATCAATGAAGAAAAAGCATCTGATTTTTCGCAGAATGATATTCGATATGTTCAGAATCAGCCCCGGAATGACTACGCTTTATTGCCTGTTTGATGTTTTGCATGCTGGCGGTTATATTCTTGTCATGCTCTGTACTGAAAAATTGTTCGACAGTGTTCCTCTGCTTGCTGCAGGCTCGCCGTTGTCCGTGTCACTCCGGCCGCTTCTGTTTCTTATCATGGCAACAGTATTTTTTGAGATTGCGAACAGTTTAAGTAATTTCCATATCGAGCATCTTTCCCCTAAGATACTCAGTCATTTCTACAAGCGTATCTATATAAAAGCATCCTATATTTCACCGATAGATTACGAACGTCCGGAATTCCTTGATATGCTCAATAAGGCCTTGCAAGGCGTGGAATATGGTTTTTTTGCTTCCAGCCTGATTCTGATGGTATTTACCTTCTATGTGCCTTACTTCATTTTATTGGGGGTGTACCTGCAGCACATTTCACCCATACTGATTCTGATTGTTCTGCTGATTTTTACGCCAGTAATTCTTGGCCAAGTAATACGGTTTCGGTTGTTTTCCGAAGCGGAAGATGCGATTGCCCCAATCAGGCGAGCTACTGATTATTATGAACAAGTCGTCTGCAATCGAAAGTTTTTTAAAGAAACACGAATTCTTGGTATCGTAAACCACTTTATGCAGCTATATCAGGATGGAGTTATCCTAATCAATCAGAAAACTTTGACTGCCGAAAAAAAACATATCAGGATAGATGCGGCCCTGAGACTGTTTACTATCGGTGGATATATCGGTATCCTTCTAATGTTGGTAAACAGTTTGATTCAAAAAGTGATTTCTCCAGGAGCTTTTTCCGCTGTCTTCGCATCTGTAAATATGATGTATGCGCTTGCTGAGGAAATGGTTACAATGTTCTCGGGGCAGATTACACAATACGCAGTAGCTATTCAGAACTACCATTCATTCATTGATCTTCCGGAAAATGCAAAAGAAGAAGGAAGTTTCGACAAAACGAAAGGCATCACTCTTGACAACGTTCATTTCAGTTACCCGAATACGCAGACAGAGACAATACGCGGAATTAGTCTTAAAATCCAGCCGGGTGAAACCGTATCAATCGTTGGTGAAAACGGTGCCGGAAAATCGACTCTGGCAAAACTTATGCTTGGTTTATATGTTCCGGACAGAGGAACCGTCCGTATTGGTGGACTTGACAGCGAAAAAGTCGCTTCACGGTGCATATATCAAAATTGTGCCGCTGTTTTCCAAGATTACCAACACTATCGCACAACACTGGAGGAAAACATTACCATAAGCAGCAATAATAGCTGTTACAATAAGCTTGTTAAACTAAACCATGTTTGTGAAAGGGCCAAATTGTTAGTCAACAGTGATTCCTTCCCACAGGGGTTTAGTACCATGCTGTCCAGAGAATTCGGGGGCGTGGATTTGTCAGGCGGACAATGGCAGCGAATTGCGATTGCTCGCGGAATATTCCGTGAACATGACATCATTGTTTTAGATGAACCGACATCTGCGATTGATCCGATTGAAGAAAGTCTCATGTATCAAAATTTCAAAGAAATATCCGAAGGAAAAACTGCTATTATAATTACACATCGCCTTGGCGCTGCCAGAATTGCTGATCGGATTATAGTGTTGAAAGATGGCATTATAGATGATATAGGTACTCATGAGGAACTGATTAACAAAGGTGGAGTGTATTCTGAAATGTATAGAACGCAAGCCCAATGGTATGAATAATCGTTTATAATATGGGAGAAAGACGGCCGTTTTATCGGCGCTACTACGATTTAGATTGTGTCGAATGGAATTCGGCCACGAGGAAAGAACATGGACTACGTAATTGATGTACAGAATCTGTGCAGAGAATATAAACAAACTCGCAACCTGTTCAAACGCAAACAGCAATCCATAAAAGCGGTAAATGGAGTGTCATTTTCAGTTGAAAGAGGAGAGATATTCGGATTGCTGGGGCAAAATGGTGCTGGAAAAACAACAATCATAAAAATGCTCACGACACTGCTGGCACCTACCAGCGGAGTCTGCAAGGTGCTGGGATTTGATACCTTCGGTGAAGAGAAGAAAATACGTCCACGGATAAACTTTATCTTCGGCGGAGAAATGGGTGTCTATCGCCGCCTTTCTGCCAGAGACAATCTGCGGTACTTTTCAAACCTGTATCTATTGAACCGAAAGGAGCAAGAGCAAAGAATTGAAAAGATTCTGGAGCAGGTGGACTTAGCCGATCGTGCGGATGATCTTGCGGAAACATACTCAAAAGGAATGATACAGCGCTTACAGATTGCACGTGGGCTTATTAATGATCCGGAAATCCTTTTTATGGATGAGCCCACAGTCGGATTGGATCCGATCGGTGCAAGAATGTTGCGGAATATCATTCGCTGCCTTAAGCAGGAAGGACGCACAGTTCTCTTAACGACTCATTATTTGCCGGAAGCTGAAGAGCTATGTGACCGGATGGTTATCATAAACAAGGGCAAAATCGTTGCACATGGTACACCGGAAGAGATCAAACACGGCTATGAGACACTTGAAGAAGCTTATGTGGATTTAATTAAGGAGGCTTCTAAATGAGTTTAGATGTACTAATAAGTTCTATGCACGTACAAATGAAACAATCGTTTGTTCGCCCTATGTTTCGATTTTGCTTGTTGGCCAATCCTGTGTTAAATACCATCTTGCTTTATGAAATGTATCGTAACTCAGGCGAAGATAATTTTATGGCCTATGTTGTATTGGGCGCAGGACTGATGGGGATATGGAGTTGTATATGTTTTTCTTCCGCCGGGGACATTAATAGGGAGCGTTACAGCGGAACATTGGCGTTGATATTTGCTGCACCTGCAAGTTTTCCTGCCATTATTTTAGGGAAGATATTGGGGAATACAATATTATCACTTGTAACCTTGGTGATTTCTCTTATTACTGCAGTAGTATTTTTTCACGTTCCGGTGACATTAGGGAGCCCATTGCTATTTGTCATAGCTTTATTCGGTGCAGTCGTGACGTTTGTGGTAATTTCATCCGTGATTGCTTGTCTTCTGACGCTTTCACGTAAAACAGAATTGTACATGAATTGTATCGAAATACCTCTAATTCTGCTTTGTGGGTTTGCGTTCCCGGTAACCATTCTTCCGAAAGCAGTGCAAGCTATCAGTTATGCGCTTTCCCCTACGTATGCCGTCGAGCTTATGAGAATGGCAGTTTGGGGGGTGGATGATACTGCACTTTTTTGGAAAAAATTTGGAATCATGGTCGGGATAACAGCTATATATGCAATACTATCTTGGTTGCTATATCGGAGAATTGACCGCCGGGTCCGTATTGCAGCAACATTGGAGGTGGCGTGATGATACGACGTTTTTTTGATCAGGCCGTTCTCTATCATAAAGGTCGCAGTGCAGCATTTGAAGCGGAAGAGTTTGCATTAATGCAATTGGGATATCCATTAATTACACTGATATTCTACTGTCTAATCGCGGCACATAGTTTTAAAACAACGAATTTAACCAGCTGGGTCATTGGCAATTCCTTTCTGCTGTGCACAAATGCCTGTATCTTTGGATTAGGGAATATTTTTGTGGGAGAACGTTATTGGGGGCGGTTGCGTTCCATTATTGCTGCACCGTGTGCGAAATTACCTTTAATTCTGGCAAATGGTGTATTTCCTGCAATCTTCGCAGTGTGTGCTTCCATATTCGGCTTCGTGGTCGGGGCACTTGTTTTTCATGTGGACTTTTCTGGTGTAAACCTTGGACTTGCAATGGTTACTGTTTTAAGCGCTATGATATCGGCATCTTGTTTTGGTCTTTTTTTGGCGGTCCTCGGATTGATGTCAGATAGTATGCATCTGGTGCTAAATGTGGTCAGTTACCTGTTGATGATCTTTACAGGCGCAGAATTTCCGGTATCTCAGTTACCCCTTGCGGGAAGGATTGTTGCACAGTTCATGCCTCTGACAAAATCAATATCAGCGATGAATCTATTATTTAAAGAGGATCTTAGTTCTTTTTGGCTCCTCTTGGGTGGAGAGATTGTTACAGGAGTGACGTATGCCTTGCTGGCATGGGCCATCTTTGGATTTGCAGAGCGTACCGCAAGAAGAAGCGGACGATTTGATATGTTCTAAAAATTAAGCAGGGGGAACCGATCCTTAAGCGACTGTTAGAGGATTAACCAGAATTTTTCGACTCCATCCGCATTCCCACAAAAGCCAGCTTGCACGAACAAATGTTTTTCAGTATAATATTCAAATGCAAAGATTTCGTTCGAATGCCGCCATGCTGTTTTATTTTTTGCGCGGTTCAAAAAAATATTATTTCCTGACGTTCTTGTTTGTGATCCTGACTTCCATCTTGGATCTGTTCAATCCCAGAATTATCGGATTTACTGTGGATAGTGTAATCGGATCGAAGGAACCGGAGCTTCCTGTGCTCTTTTCCGGACTCTTGCGTGACTTCGGGGGTGTCGACTTTCTGAAAAAACATTTGGTCGGCATTGCCATCCTTGTGATTGTATTGGCATCTCTGGCAGCTTTTACACGGATTTTCTACCGGATCAATATTGCAAAAGGAACAGAGCGTTTTGTTGAAACGCTTCGAAATGAACTGTATTCCCATATCATTCGCCTTCCTTATGCATGGCATAAGAAACATGCGACGGGAGATATCATTCAGCGCTGCACCTCGGATGTGGATACGGTGAAAACCTTTTTATCGGAACAGTTGGTGAATCTGGTTCGCATTACGGTACTGATTACACTTAGTATCTTCTTTATGTTGCAGGTAAATGGAAAACTGACCTTTATTGCGGCTATCTTTATTCCGATCATTGTCCTCTACTCGGTTTTTTTTCATACCAAAATTGCAAAGACCTTTGAAAATGTGGATGTGCAGGAGGGTAAGCTCTCGACCATCGTACAAGAGAACCTGACGGGCATTCGTGTGGTTCGTGCCTTTGGAAGAGAATCTTTTGAAAGGGAGCGTTTTGAGAGGCAGAATGAAATTTATTTTTCTTCCGACCTGCATCTTTGCAGGTATCTGTCTGCCTTTTGGATTTCAGGCGATTTGATCACCGGTTTACAGATTCTAAGTGTGTTGACATTCGGCGTGGTACTTTGTTTGAGAGGAGAACTCAGCGTTGGAGGCTATATCGCTTTTTTTGCCTATAATTCCATGATGGTATGGCCGGTCAGGATGATCGGCAGGGTGATTGCGGAGATGAGCAAGTCCGGCGTCTCCTTTGAGCGCATTCGCTACATGATGAATGCAGAGGAAGAGCCCGGTGAAACCGGGGAGAAAATCCCGTTTGAGGGCAAAGATATTGTTTTTGACCATGTATCCTTTACTTATCCGGATCATGAGAATGAGGCTTTTCATGATAAGATGGGCAGTGATGCCGAGGTCCTACATGAGATCAGTTTCACCGTAAAAGGAGGTTCGACCCTTGGGATCCTGGGAGGAACAGGCTCCGGTAAATCTACTCTGATGTTATTATTAGACAGACTGTATGATTTGCCGGAGGGAAGCGGACAAATCAGGATCGGGGGGACGGATATCCGTTCGATTTCCAGATCTTATCTTCGCAAGAATATCGGCATGGTTTTACAGGAGCCCTATCTTTTTTCCCGGACGCTGGCACAGAATATTTCCATTTCAAGAAGAGAGGCAAAAGATGACGAAATTCAAAGGGTTTCCAGAATCGCTTCGCTAGAAGATGCCATTGCCCATTTTAACGATGGGTATGAAACTTTTGTGGGAGAGAGGGGCGTAACCCTGTCGGGTGGGCAGAAGCAACGAACCGCCATTGCGCAAATGCTGATTCGAAAGCCGCCCATCATGATTTTTGACGACTCCCTCTCTGCTGTGGATGCCCAGACGGATGAAAAAATCAGACGAGCTTTGTCCGGAGAAATCCAGTCAGCTACAGTGATTCTGATTGCCCATCGCATCAGTACGCTGATGCAGGCGGACCATATTATCGTATTGGATCACGGACGCATTGCCGAAGAGGGGACGCATGCGGATTTAATACAAAAAAATGGGATTTATAGTAAAATTTACCATCTCCAAGCGGGAATATCTGCAGATACGGAAGAATGATGAGTTCAAACACAGATCACAAACAAAAAGAAGAAATCCCGTCTCTTTCCTTGTTCGGGATTCCTCAAATATTGCCTTTTACCAGGCCCTACCGCAAAACGATGTGCGCAATGCTTCTATTCGGTTGTCTCAGTTCTGCGATCGGGGCGACCTATGCCTTGTTTAACCGATACGCACTGGATCATTTTATTGCGGAGAATACGACGAATGGAATCGGCCTATTCGCCTTAGCCTATTTGGGGCTGTTGTTTTTCCAGCTTTTACTGGATTATTTTACGCTGTTCCAGGCTTGCCGTATCGAAATTGCCATCGGCAAAGATCTGCGGGCGGCAGCCTTTAATCACCTCCAAACCCTTTCCTTTTCTTATTTCAATCAAAATAGTGTCGGATACACCCACTCCCGTGTCATGAGCGATACCGGCAAAATCGGCGTGCTGATGTCCTGGAGGTTCATGGATGTCGTGTGGAATATCTCTTCCCTTGTCTGCATGATCCTGATCATGCTTGTGGTGAATTTCCGGCTGGGGCTCATCCTTTTTCTCTTACTGCCGATCACAGCGCTTCTTGTCTGGCTTTTCCAACAGAAATTAACGTCCATGCACAGAAAAATCAGAGAGCTGAATTCCAAAATAACCGGAAATTTTAACGAGGGAATCACGGGAGCGAAGTCGATTAAAACGTTGGTGGTAGAAGAGCTGGTAGAGAAGGATTTTCGAGAAGATTCTCATCTGATGCGGACTGCCGGTGTTCATACCATGCGCTATCAGGCCTTTCTTTTGTCGGCGGTCGTCCTCATGGGTTCCGTTTCGCTTGCTCTGATTTTATGGAGGGGTGGAGCACTCAGTATGCAGCATGCCATGCAAATCGGAACGCTTTCCGTTTTCATGTCCTATGCCCTAAACATCATGGAGCCGGTACAGATTATCGTGGAAACATTTGCCGCCCTCATTCAAATTCAAGTGAATATCGAGCGTCTCACAAGGCTTCTTTCTACCAGGTCGGATGTCGTGGACGCCCCTCATGTCATTGAAAAATACGGAGACACCTTTCATCCCAAAAAAGAAAATTGGGAGCCACTGTACGGCGACATAGAATTTCGGGATGTTTCCTTTACCTATCCGGATGGAAAAGAAGAAGTTTTATCCCATTTTTGTCTCACGGTCCCGCAAGGGCAAAATGTAGCCATTGTCGGGGAGACAGGTGCGGGAAAATCCACGCTGGTCAATCTGGTCTGCCGTTTTTATGAACCGACTTCCGGTGAGATTTTGGTCGATGGGGTGGACCTGAGAGAACGCTCTCAACTATGGCTTCACTCCAATATCGGCTATGTGTTACAAACGCCCCATCTTTTTTCAGGGACGGTCCGCGACAATTTAAAATATGGCAGACCGGAGGCAAGCGATGCGGAGATCTGGCAGGCACTGCACACCGTCTCAGCCGACCAGATGATTAGAAATCTGGATCACGGACTGGATAGCGAAGTGGGAGAAGGAGGAGGAAGTCTGTCCACAGGGGAAAAACAGCTGCTTTCCTTTGCCAGGGCACTGTTAGCAGACCCCAGGATCCTGGTGTTGGACGAAGCGACCTCCTCGATTGATACCGTCATGGAGAAAGCAATCCAGGATGCGATTTCCACCGTTATAAAAGGGCGAACCTCCTTTGTCATAGCGCATCGACTTTCTACCATCGTGGAAGCAGATCTGATTCTTGTCGTAAAAGATGGTAAAATCGTGGAAAGCGGAACACATAGAGAACTTTTACAAAGAAAAGGATATTATGAGGAATTGTATTCCAGACAGTTTGAAGCTCTGCTGGAAGAAGAGCAGCTGTAGGGCTGTTTTCCAAGACGAAATCCGCCTGGATGATTACGGATGGGTTTGATTTATTTACGCAGGATTCGATTCTTTGTATAATATATAAGTTTGAGGAGATCTATTTTATGATGAAGACAGCAGTTGTGACGGACAGCAACTCCGGTATTTCACCGGAAGAAGCAAAAGCAAACGGTATCGATGTCATTTCCATGCCTTTTCGGATCGGGGAACGCGAATATCTGGAAAATGTAAATTTGACGCAAGAAGAATTTTTCCAAAAGCTAAAACAGGGGCTGGATGTTTCTACCAGCATGCCTTCTCCCGGGATCCTGATGGATACTTTTGATGCAAAATTAAAGGAGTATGAGGACCTGGTCTATATACCGATGTCCAGTGGCCTTTCCGGCTCCTGTCAGGCGGCAAAAACCCTTGCGGAGGACTATGACGGCAGGGTACAGGTGGTCGATAACAAACGAATCTCCGTCACGATGCGCAATTCCGTGTTGGATGCGCTTAGATTGGCGAAAAGTGGTAAGAATGCCGCAGAAATTCGCGAAATTCTGGAGCAGGACGCTTTCAATACCAGCATCTATATCATGCTGGATACGTTATATTATTTAAAAAAAGGCGGAAGAATTACACCTGCCGCTGCAGCACTCGGCACTCTTCTCAAACTGAAACCCATTTTGCAGCTTCATGGGGAAAAATTAGATGCCTTTGCCAAGGCCAGAACGATCATGCAAGGGAAAAAGATCATGTTACAGGCGATTCGGGAGGATGCAGAAAAGCGTTTGGGAGGTCTTTCCGTAGAAAATGTACGAATCGACTCTGCTTATACCTATGATCAGGACGCAGCAAAAGAATGGAAGACTGAAATTGAATCCGCTTTTCCCGGATTTGAAATTTATCAGCAGCCTCTTTCTCTTTCCATTGCCTGCCATATCGGCCCGGGCGCTCTTGCTGTGACGGTGACAAAGAAACTACAGGTGATGTGATCGTTCATTGTTTTGAAAGGGGAGGGGGAGTTCAGATTCATGGCATCCAATAAGAGCCATCTTTATGATGCTTCCAGTATCACGGTTCTGGAGGGTCTGGAAGCAGTCCGAATGCGGCCCGGCATGTATATCGGATCGGTTTCTACCAGAGGTTTGAACCATCTGATTTATGAAATCGTGGATAATGCGGTTGATGAACATTTAGCGGGTTTTTGTACAGAAATTCATGTCACGCTGGAAGCGGATGGCAGTGCGACCGTGGAAGACAACGGAAGAGGAATTCCCGTAGGAATGCATGCGCAGGGAGTCTCCGCCGAGCGCGTGGTTTATACGACACTTCATGCAGGCGGGAAATTCGGTCATGATGCCTATAAAACAAGCGGAGGACTACACGGGGTCGGCTCTTCTGTGGTCAATGCACTTTCCCTTCGCATGACCGTTCGTGTTTCCAGAGACGGTAAGATCTATCAGGATACCTATGAAAGAGGCAATCCCACCACCCCTCTCGAAAAGGGGCTTCTGCCTGTGGTCGGTAAGTCTTCCAAAACAGGGACCCTTGTCAATTTTCTCCCCGATCCCGACATCTTCGAAAGAACACGCTTCAAAGAAGACGAGGTCATCAATCGTCTTCACGAAACAGCCTATTTGAATCCGCAACTTACGATTGTTTTCACGGATAAAAGAGAGGGTTCGGACCCGACCCCCGTTTCTTTTCATGAACCGGAGGGTATCATTGGCTTTATCCGCGACCTGAATGCAACCAAGGAGGCGGTCATTCCTCCTGTTTATTTCAAGGGCGTCAGTGAAAAGATAGAAGTGGAAGTCGCTTTTCAATACGTCAGTGAATTCCACGAAGATGTTCTTGGCTTCTGTAATAATATTTATAATTCGGAAGGTGGAACGCATATCACCGGTTTCAAGACAATGTTCACCACCGTGATGAATAATTATGCCAGAGAGCTTGGCATCTTAAAGGAAAAGGACCCGAATTTCACCGGCGCAGATATTCGCAACGGAATGACGGCCATTGTCTCCATTAAACATCCGGATCCCCGCTTTGAAGGACAGACCAAAACCAAGCTGGACAACCAGGATGCGGCAAAGGCCGTATCCAAGGTGACAGGGGATGAGGTTCCCAGATTTTTCGACCGTAATCTGGATCAGCTGAAAGCCGTCCTTTCCTGTGCAGAGAAGGCTGCCAAAATTCGTAAGGCCGAGGAAAAAACGAAGACGAATATGCTGACTAAGCAAAAGTTCTCGTTTGACTCCAACGGCAAACTGGCCAACTGTATTTCTAAAGATCCGAAAGAGTGCGAAATCTTCATTGTAGAAGGGGACTCCGCCGGCGGCTCTGCCAAGATGGGACGAAACAGAACCTTTCAGGCGATTCTGCCGATTCGAGGGAAAATCCTCAATGTAGAAAAAGCTTCCATCGATAAGGTGTTAGCCAATGCGGAAATCAAGTCTATGATCAACGCATTTGGTTGCGGTTTTTCGGAAGGATATGGGAATGATTTTGATATTGCGAAGCTCCGCTATGACAAAATCATCATCATGGCCGATGCGGATGTGGATGGTGCCCATATCGCCACCCTGCTTCTCACCCTGTTCTATCGTTTTATGCCAGAACTGATTTTTGAAGGACATGTGTATGTCGCCATGCCCCCCTTATATAAAGTGATTCCATCGCAGGGCAAAGAAGAGTATTTATACGACGATAAGGCACTGGAGAAATATCGAAAGACACACAAACAGGCTTTTACCCTGCAACGGTACAAAGGGCTTGGAGAAATGGATCCGGCTCAGCTTTGGGAGACGACCCTGGATCCGGAAAAGAGAATGCTGAAGGCGGTCATGGTCGAAGATGCCAAAATGGCATCCAGAACAACGGAATTGCTGATGGGGCAGGAGGTTCCACCCAGAAGAGAATATATCCGTAAACATGCCACCGACGCCGCTTTGGATATTTAAGAGCCCGGTTGTCCTGGTACAAGGCCAGGATGAGGAGAGGGGATAGAAGGAAGCGGCGTTCTTGAAAAGCAACAACGCTTTCCTGCAGGAAACGAGGGATTTATGGCAAATACATCTGCAATAGACCGCATTGTACAAACAGAATATTCCGACGTGATGCAGCAGTCCTATATTGATTATGCAATGAGTGTGATTGTGGCGCGTGCACTGCCGGATATCCGGGACGGTTTAAAACCTGTGCAAAGAAGAACCCTTTATGATATGTATGAGCTTGGCATCCGTTATGACAAGCCGTATCGTAAAAGTGCGAGAATCGTGGGCGATACCATGGGTAAGTATCACCCTCATGGGGACAGCTCCATCTATGATTCGCTCGTCGTGATGGCACAGGAGTTTAAAAAGGCACTCCCGCTTGTGGACGGACACGGGAATTTCGGCACCATCGAGGGAGACGGCGCTGCAGCCATGCGTTATACCGAAGCCAGGCTGCAAAAGGTGACACAAGAAAACTTTCTCACCGATTTGGATAAAGATATCGTAGATTTTGTCCCGAATTTTGACGAGACCGAAAGAGAACCCTCTGTTCTTCCGGTCAAGATCCCCCATTTTCTGATTAACGGGTCGGAGGGGATTGCGGTCGGAATGGCGACCAGCACGCCTCCGCATAATTTAAAGGAGATTCTGGATGCGGAAATTGCCTTTATCGAAAACGACCAGATCGGCACGGAAGAACTGCTTCGACTGGTCAAAGGGCCGGATTTTCCGACGGGCGGCATCGTTATTAACCAAAGTGAATTAAAGCAGATTTACGAAACAGGCGAGGGAAAAATCCGCCTTCGTGGCAGGGTAAAAGAAGAAAAGGGGCGCAACGGTCATCCTCTTTTAATTGTAAGCGAAATTCCCTATACCATGATCGGAAGCGGAATTGCAAAGTTCTTGACGGATGTGGCAGCCCTTCAGGAAAATAAGGTCACAAACGATATCGTAGATATTGCCAATCAGTCCTCCAAAGAAGGAGTCCGGATTGTCATTGAGTTAAAGAAGGGAACGGATGTAGCCAATTTTACCAACCTTCTTTACAAAAAAACCAAGCTGGAAGATACGTTCGGCGTCAATATGCTTGCGATTCATGAAGGCAGACCGGAAACCATGAATCTGCGAGAAATCATCAAGGCCTGCGTGGATTTTCAGTTTGAATGCACCAGACGCAAATACACCACCCTGCTTGCCAGAGAGAAGGCGAAAAAAGAAATCCAGGAGGGCCTGATCAAGGCCTGCAATGTCATTGATTTGATTATTGAAATCCTGCGCGGTTCTGAAACAAGACAGATGGCAAAAGAGTGTCTGGTTTCCGGGAAAACGGACGGCATCTCCTTTCGGTCCAGAGAATCGAAAATCATGGCGGCACAGCTGCTTTTTTCAGAAAAGCAGGCAGATGCCATTCTTGAGATGCGCCTCTACAAGCTCATCGGACTTGAAATTCATGCCCTAACGAAAGAGCATGAAGAGACCGTCGCTAAAATCTATCGTTATGAAGATATCCTGGAAGAGCGTTCTTCCATGGCCATGGTGATCTCCAAGGAACTGGCGGATATCCGCAAAGAATATGGTAGAAAACGCCGCACCGAAATCGGGAATTTTGCCGATGCGGTATATGAGGAAAAACAGGCAGAGGAGTTTGATCTTGCCTTTGTCATGGATCGGTTTGGCTATGCTAAAACCATTGATTTATCCAGTTTCGAAAAGAACAAAGAGGGGATTGCCACGGAGTACCCATACGGTTTCATTTGCCGGAATACCGGTAAAATTTGTATCTTTACCAACACGGGGAACCTGCATACCATCAAGGCACAGGATCTGCCTCAGGGGAAGCTGAAAGACAAGGGGATTCCCATTGACAATGTTTCTAATTTTGACGCAGCCAGGGAGCAGATCGTCTTTGCTGCAAGCCAATCGGATCTGAATCTTTACCGGCTGATTTTTATCACCAAACAAGCGATGGTTAAGATGGTGGATGGCGGCGAATTTGATGTTGCAAAAAAATGTGTGGCGGCCACCAAATTAAACGACGGGGACGAAGTCATCCGTATTGGGCTTCTGAAAACGCAGAAGACCATTGTGTTACAGACACAAAACCATTATTTTCTCCGCTTTCCTCTGGAAGAAATCCCGGAAAAGAAGAAAGCGGCGATCGGTGTTCGCGGTATGAAACTGGGTAAAAACGATGCTTTATCTCAGGTTTATTTTTTAGAGGATGTGGATCTGTCGGTAGCTGCTGTAGAGGGAAAGAGCATTGCTTTAAATACGCTTAAAATCGCAAGCAGGGATGGACGCGGACAGAAAAAAGCATAATGCGGATGAAAGGAACGAAACGATGAGAGTAATTGCAGGAAATGCAAGGAGTATCCCTTTAAAAACTCCGGAAGGAGAGGGTACCAGACCCACGCAGGATCGGATCAAAGAAACGTTGTTTAACATGATTCAGGCGTTCGTTCCCGGTGCTGTCTTTTTGGATCTCTTTGCCGGAGGAGGAGGAATTGGAATTGAGGCGCTCTCCAGAGGAGCGAAGAGGGCCTATTTTGTTGAAAACGCAAGCGCCCCCTATCGTTGTCTGCAAGAAAATCTACATAAAGTACATCTCGAGGAACAGGCCGTTCTTCTAAAACAGGATATTCTATCGGCGCTGCATGGAATTCATGAAAAGAAAGTAGATCTCATTTATCTGGATCCTCCCTATGATACGGATCTGTACGAACGCACCCTAACCGTCCTCTCTCAGATGCCTTACCTGACAGAGGATAGCCTGGTCATTGCAGAATCCACGCTGGAGAAGGATTTTTCTTTTGTAACGGAATTGGGTTATCTCATTCAAAGAGAAAAGTGCTATAAACACAATAAACATGTATTTTTAAAATTTATCGGAAAAGAGAAGGGGCAAGAATGAAAACTGCCATTTACCCGGGAACCTTCGATCCGGTCACCTATGGACATCTGGATATCATCAAACGTGCCGCCGCAATGTTCGACCATATCATTGTCGTTGTGATGCACAACTCCGCCAAGCATTCGTTGTTTTCAGCTGAGGAACGTGTTAAAATGATAAATCATGCCGTCAGGGAGATTCCCGGCGTCAGTGTTGATGTACATAACACACTCTTAACAGATTATTGCAGTAAAAAGAACATCTATACAGTGATACGTGGACTTCGTTCCACCACAGATTATGAATATGAATTGCAGCTTGCGCTGACCAATCGCGAAATGTCGGGGGGGCGGGTCGACACCGTGTTTTTAACGACCGCACACCGTTATTCCTATGTCAGCAGTTCGGTTGTTCGTGAATTTGCTATGTACGGTGCAGATGTTTCAGAATTGGTTCCTTTACAAGTTGCAGCCCTTCTAAAAGAAAAATTCACCGATGTCCCTAGGAACGAATCCGGGGAGAGGAGATCAAATGAGTCAGCTGGATCAGATGATTGATAAAATTGAAGCCTATCTGGATCAATGTAAGTTTCAGACACTCTCAAAGACCAATATCATCGTAGATAAGGAAACCATCGATGATATGTTGGAGGAACTTCGGACAAAAACACCGGAAGAGATCCGGAAGTATCGAACCATGGTGAATAACGAGGAAGTCATCCTGAATGATGCCAAACGCAAGGCGCATGCGCTCATCAATGAGGCGCAGGAACATCGTAACGAGCTGATTAATGAACACGAAGTCATGCGTCAGGCTTACGAGCAGGCCAATGAAGTCATTAAATCAGCGGCTAAACAGGCACAGGAATTATTAAATCGTGCCACGACGGAATCCAATGCAATGAAAACGGCAGCGGTATCCTATACCGACCGCCTTCTTTCCGAGGTGGAAGACGCTTTAAATAAGGCAGTAGAGTCCTCCGAAAAACACATGAGTTCCTTGATCGGTGAACTTGCCACGTATCAGGAAACGGTAAGGGCGAATCGGAGAGATTTACAACCTCCACAGGTGGAGACAGCGACATCACAAGAGACGGATCCACCGAAAGAAAACAAAGAAAAAGATATCAATATTATGTAAGAGGGGGAATTTATGCAAAAAAACAAATGGTTCTTACCCATGATTGCAAGTCTTTTCATTGGCTTTTCACTGGCATCGTCCTTCCCGGATGATGCTGTTGTTTATGCGAAGGAAAAGAAGCCGATTGTGATCTGTATCGATCCGGGACATGGGGGAGTAGGCGGACGAAATCTCGGTGCGCAGTATAATGGCATCTCTGAAAAAGAGGTGACCTTAATCACCGCAACCGCGATGAAAAATGAATTGGAAAAATATGAAGGCATACAGGTCTACATGACAAGAACAACGGACACAGAGGTGTCTTTGGAAGCCCGTGCCGCTTATGCCAAGGCAGTTGGCGCAGATTTTTTATTCAGTATCCACTATAATGCTTCTCCTTCTCATACCATCTACGGATCCGAGATATGGATCAGTGCTTTTGGAAACGAATACAAGCGCGGTGCAGAATTTGGCGCCTATGAACAGAGCGAGCTGCAATCCATGGGGCTTTACCAAAGGGGAATCAAGACCAGACTTTCTTCCAAGGGAGTGGATTATTATGGCATTCTCCGCGCCTCCACCGCTTTGGGTATTCCAAGTTGCATCATCGAACATGCTCATTTGGATCATCCGGTAGATCTGGCTGTTCTTTCCAAAAATAATTCCTATGTCAACTTCGGGATTGCAGATGCGACAGCTGTTGCAAAATATTATCACCTGAAGTCAAGAATTCTCGGTGTAGATTACTCCAGGATTCCCACGATCAACGTGAAGATGCCAACCGTACCGGTTGCTGGTGATACGACTCCTCCGGAAGTTTGCCAAATCAATTCTGCCATTTATGATCCTTCCAAAAAGGTAATACAGGCGAATATGACAGCAAGCGATTCCAACGGTTTGGTGATCTATTATGCTTACAGTCTGGACAACGGAAGATCCTGGTCCTATTTATTGCCCTGGGATAGAAACCTGAAGCAGATGACTGTCACAATTCCTGCAAATACCGCCATTCCCACGCTCATGGTAAAAGCACATAATCAATACGACAAGGAAACGATTTCTGCGCCTGTTCCGGTTTCTGTCAAATGAAAAAACCAGGTCTTGCGCTTTCTTCCTTTCAGGCCGTTATTTTTGATCTGGACGGGACTCTGGTCGATTCCATGTGGGTTTGGGAGGCAATTGATGCCGCATATCTGGCTCGTTTTCACATCACCGTTCCGGAAGGTTTGCAAACCGAATTAAACGGAAAAACCATCGTGGAGACGGCAAGATATTTTCAGTCGCGTTTTGGTATTCGTGACGAGGTATCCCGCATTTTGCACGATTGGGATGAAATGGCAATCTGTTTTTACCGGGATCAGATTCCGTTAAAACCGGGCGTGTTGCCTTTTTTGGCAAAATGCAGGGCATACGGGATTCCGCTTGGCATTGCCTCCAGTAACTCCAAACGTCTCATCGAAGAGGTGTTGCATACCCATCAGATTGATTCCTATTTCTCCTGTATTCGTTCCGGAAATGATGCCCTGCGTTCCAAGCCCGCACCGGATATCTATTTAAATGTCGCCGAAGGACTGATGAGAAACGCACAGGACTGTCTTGTCTTTGAGGATCTGATCGAAGGCATTCAGGCGGGCAAGGCGGCGGGCATGACTGTATGCGCAGTAAAAGATGATTACTCCATGAATCAGTGGGAAGAAAAAAAGCAGCTTGCCGATGACTTTATCATCGATTACAGAGAGTATCTCACCAGATTGGAGAAAGGATCGGATGAATAGAGCAGCGGTTCCCAAGGGCTCTTACGGCTATATTATTTCAGGTAGAAAAACAGGGTTGATAAGAACCTGTATTTTAACAGGATTTTGTGTGGGGATTTTTCTTCTGGGATTGGCATTAACTGGGACCAACCGAAATGTTTTCAGCATCATTGCGGCACTGGGCTGTATTCCCGTCGGTCTTTCCACGGTAAACATGATTCTTTTTTTCCGTGCCAAACCCTGTAGCGAGAAGGCATATCAGGAAATCGAATCGCATCGCGGTGGCCTATCCATACAATACGATCTGGAAATGACTGCCGATCCGACAAACTTTTCCATTGCGGCAATTACTGTCTTTGGTCAAACGATTGCCGCTTACACAGAAGATCAAACTTTAGATGTATTGGATGCACAAAAACACCTTCGTCTGCAAATTGGTATTTCTTCCTATCACGATTACCATATCCAGGTATTTCATGACCTGAAGGCTTTCTGCCAATTGCTGGACCAAATGGAAGAGGAGAGACGAAAAGAGGGGATCCATCCGATCCAAATGGAACAGGATTCGAATCCAAATCAAAGGCAGACCCTTCCCTCCATTTTTCGTTCCATTTCCATTTGAACCGGATACGGACAGCAAAGGTGCGGGCGTCGTTTTCACACCAGGTCTCATTTTTTCGTAGATGAAAGAATTGATTATTGCAACAAATGAAGCAGGAAAAAGACTGGATAAGCTGTTGGCGGGCATTCTTCCCAAGGCCGATTCCGGTTTTCTGTATAAAATGCTCCGCAAAAAAAACATTGTTCTAAACGACAAAAAGGCAACGGGAAGAGAGCGACTGGTCCAGGGAGATTCCGTTAAAATCTGGTTTTCCGATGAAACATTTGCAAAACTTTCTGACGGAGCGCAAAGAAGAAAACATCTTTCCCAATACGAAGAAGCTTTTGAGAAGTTTCAAAATACGGGAATCCGAATTTTACATGAAACGAACGATGTTTGTGTGTTCAACAAACCTCCCGGTATCCTATCACAAAAAGCGAGAGAAGAAGACCTCAGCTTAAATGAGTATTGGATTGGTTATCTCCTACATGAACAAAAGACCAGTGAAGAGGCTCTGTTATCTTTTCGCCCCTCTGTCATGAATCGCCTGGATCGGGGGACCAGTGGCTGTGTTTTATGTGCAAAGACCCTGATGGGCGCAAATTTTTTATCCAAGGGGCTAAAAGACCATACGATTCATAAATATTATCATACCATTGTCAAAGGGATTCTCCTGGGAAGTGGAGTCATTACCGCCCGTCTAACCAAAGACGAACGACGAAATTTGGTCCAATTACAGGATCTAACCCATTGCAAAGAGGACGGAAAAAATCCACCCATTGACTCTGCCGATTTGACCCAAACGGTTTATCGCACCATGGCAGTCAACCGGGAGCAGGGACTATCTTTGGTTGAAGTCGAACTAAAGAGCGGAAAAACACATCAGATCCGTTCTCATTTTGCCTCGATTGGCCATCCGATTGCCGGAGATCGTAAATATGGAGATTTCCAATGGAATCAACAATTATATAAGGCTTTTCATTTAGATAGCCAGCTTTTACACTGTAGACAGGTTGGTTGGGAATCGGTGAAAATAGATGCGCCTTATTTTTCAAAATTTCAGCAGATAAGAGATTTTTATTTTTGTCTACGGAGGGAGACGGCACTTCATGCCAACATGGAATTCCAGAGGTCTTCGCGGTTCTTTCCTGGAAGATTTGATCAACCACACCAATGAACTTTACCGGGATGAGGAGCTTGCTCTCATCCAGAAGATCCCGACTCCGATTACTCCCATCAAAATCGACAAAGAATCCAGGCATATTACGCTGGCTTATTTTGACCAAAAATCCACCGTGGATTATATAGGTGCCGTGCAAGGAATCCCCGTTTGTTTTGATGCCAAGGAATGTGCTTTTGATACCTTTGCGCTGGAGAATATTCATGAGCATCAGGTCTCCTTTATGAATTCCTTTGAGAAACAGGAGGGGATTGCCTTTTTCCTGATTTATTTTACCGCACACGAGCAATTCTATTACTTACGGATACAGGATCTAATGCGTTTCTGGGAACGGGCACGCTCGGGTGGAAGGAAAAGTTTCCGCATAGACGAACTGGATCCGCAATGGTTTTTTTTGATGAAGGAACAGAATTCTACCATTCCTTATTTGGAAATGATCCAGTTGGATTTACAAACGAGAACTTGATTGCTTCTTAAATCTGATTGCTTTGATCTGAAACTGATTGCTTTGATTGAAACCTTATTACTTCGATTGAAACCTGATGGCTTCGATCTGAACCTGATTCCTTTGAGCTAAACCCGCTTTCTTCAATCCAGGAAGGAAACAACTTTGGAAAGTGAGATAATATGAATACAAATCTGGCCTTGTCCGATGAAATCCTGATGCAGATAAAAAAGCCGGAAAGATATATCGGCAATGAAGTCAACGCCGTCATGAAAGATCCCCGGACCATAGACATCCGTTTTGCGATGTGCTTTCCGGATGTCTATGATATCGGGATGTCCCATCTGGGGATTCAGATCCTTTACGGCATGATGAATGAATGGGATGATGTTTGGTGCGAAAGAGTATATTCTCCGTGGCCGGATCTGGATGCCATTTTACGGCAGCGGCAGATCCCTCTTTTTGCATTGGAATCACAAGAGCCGGTCTCTCGTTTTGACTTTCTGGGATTCACCCTGCAATATGAGCTTTGTTACACAAACGTGTTGCAGGTACTGGATTTATCCGGAATTCCTATCCTTGCGGATGAAAGAGACTGGGATGACCCGATTGTCATCGGCGGAGGTCCCTGTACCTACAACCCGGAACCGATTGCAGATTTTTTTGATTTGTTCTACATCGGAGAAGGCGAAACGAGGTACAGACAGCTTTTCGATGTCTATCTGGATGCAAAAAGGGAAGGGGTGTCCAGGAATGAATTTCTTAGACGATGCGCACAGATTCCGGGAATCTATGTGCCGTCTCTCTACCGGGTGGACTATCATGACGATGGCATAGTTGCAAGAATTACACCTCTGGATTCTGAAATCCCTCCCGTTATTGAAAAGGAAATGGTACAAGATTTAAGCAGCGCTTATTATCCTGAAAAGCCTGTTGTTCCTTATATTCAAACCGCACAGGACCGTGTCGTCTTAGAAATTTTGAGAGGCTGTATTAGAGGATGCCGTTTTTGTCAAGCAGGACAACTGTACAGACCGTTTCGGGAAAGAGACTTAGAAGTATTAAAACAGCAAGCCATTGCCCTTTTAAAGAACACAGGACATGAAGAAATCTCCCTGAGCAGCCTAAGTTCCAGCGATTATTCCAGATTACAGGAGTTAGTCAATTTTCTTATTGGATACTGTTCGGAAAAACAGATCAATATTTCCCTCCCTTCACTAAGAATCGACGCTTTTTCCCTTGATATCATGAGTAAAATCCAGGATGTGAAAAAATCGTCCCTGACTTTCGCTCCTGAAGCGGGGACGCAGCGATTACGGGATGTCATTAACAAGGGAATTTCGAAAGAAGATATCTTGCGTGGGGCGCATGATGCTTTCCTTGGAGGTTGGAATAAAGTAAAATTATATTTTATGTTGGGCATTCCCTTTGAGACCGATGCGGATATTCAAGGAATCGGTGACATTGCCAACGCCGTTTGTGCCGAATATTTCGATACCGTTCCGAAAGAAAAAAGAAATGGGAGAACGGTGGAAGTGACGGCCAGTACCTCTTTTTTCATCCCCAAACCGTTTACTCCTTTTCAATGGGCTCCCATGAACACACGAGATGAATTTTTAGATAAGGCGGCTAAGACCAGGCGGGGAATCACCTCTCAGCTCAACCAAAAGCATATCAAATATAACTGGCACGAGGCGGACGCCAGCGTACTGGAGGGGATCTTTGCAAGAGGTGACCGTAAACTTTCTGCCGTCATCCAATCTGCTTATCAGAAAGGTTGTATGTTTGACGCATGGGGAGAGTTCTTCCATTATGATCTTTGGCTGGAAAGTTTTGCATCCTGTCAGATCGATATGGATTTTTATGTGTCTCGTATGCGGGGAGAACAAGAAATATTTCCATGGGAACACCTGTCCTGCGGTGTCAGTAAGGCTTTTTTGTACCGTGAATGGAAAAGAGCCAAGGAAGGGCAGGTTACGCCAAACTGTCGAGTTTCCTGTTCCGGTTGCTGCTCTAAAAACTATAGCCGCTTTGGAACAGTCTGTCCCGGCAGTTCTGTAGGTTGAGGTTCTGAGAAATGAGAATGAGAGTAAAATTTTCCAAACATGGTCCCATTCGTTTTATTGGGCATCTTGATTTAATGCGGTATTTTCAAAAAGTGAACCGGCGTGCCGATCTGCCTGTCAAATATTCGGAGGGGTTTAATCCTCATCAACTCCTTACCTTTGCGCTTCCCCTTTCCGTCGGAATGGAAAGCGACGGGGAATATTTGGAAATCCAGTTCGCACAGGAAATCTCTGCAGAAGACGTACTTCTGCGTATGAATGCAGAAATGCATGAGGGAATCACGGCGCTCACCGCCAAGACCTTGACCTCACAGGAAAAAAAGGCGATGACTGCCGTTTTCGCCTGTGCTTACGAAGTCTCCTTTCGGGAAGAATTGCAGGACAAGGTGTTAGAGAATCGTATTGCACAATATTTAAATCAAACGGAAATCCCGGTGGAAAAGAAAACCAAAAAGGGATTCACGAACTTTAATATAAGACCCTTTATATACCAAATGAAATGGCTCAGTGAGAAGAAAAGACTTTTTTTACTGTTAAAGGCCGGAAGTGAGAATCATGTGAAGCCTTCCCTTCTAATGAGTTCTTTTCTGGGTGAGATGAGTTCTTTTCTGGGTGAGACAATCAGCCAAAATTATGGTATGCTGAGAAAGGATATTTTCACATCCGAAAGAGACGACAACGGTCTTTTTCTGGTTCCTCTTATTTCGTCAAAAGATTCTGAAAAAATCTATCTGAATGAAAACGCGGGGTTCAAACCATGAACAAAAAATCATCCAGCATTACCCTCTGCCTGCTTCTGGTTTTGCTTCTGGCTGCATGTGGAGGTAGCAAACAAGCGTCAACTTCCGTCTCTCAACCAGGGTCTTCGAAAGCTTCCAACAGTGGTGCAAATGAGAGTACACAAGACAGCAATTCGACGGTGGATGCTTCTGTGTCAAATGCTTCCTCCTCCTTCGAAGAGGAAGTCTCTAACGAAGGAAGCTCGGAGAATCCATCCGGAGAAGAGCAGGGTTCGTATGCAGCTTACAATAACGACGATACTGCAGGCAGAAATTTGTATCCGATTTCCGCCACCATGAAAAATCGAATTGACCGCTATCTGCAGTCCGGCAACAAGAATGCTGCCAGCCCGTCCTCTTCTTACACGAAATCCGGTAGCTCTTCCGGTAACTCTGCGTCCAGAAGTTCTTCCGGGAATTCGGCTTCCGGCAGTTCTTCCGGTAACTCCGTGTCAAACAGTTCTGTTTCGTCCTCCTCCGGCGCAAGCAACAGTTCTTCCGGCAATTCTGCCCAATCCAATCTTTCTCAGTCCGGCAACAACGCATCTGCCAACGCTTCTGCCGTGAGCGCCATGGCAATCGCTTACACCTATTTACATTGGATGCCGGTAAACGGAGAAACCAAGTATTTTGCGATTGCTGCGGTTACAAATACGGGGCGTACCAATTTAGTGATTAAGGCATCCAAATCAGAATTGAAGGATTCCGGGGGAAATACGGTTGATGTACAGGATTTAAATGGATGGAATCAAATCATTGCCCCCGGTGAGACCGCCTATTTAACCTCTCCAGACAGTTATAAAATTCCAAACGGGGTCACCATCTCGAATCAGTGCCGGCTCAATGCAGTAATCAGCGCCGATCCGACGACGGAACCGGCTGTTTATTACAACGTCGTTTCTCCTCTGGTGGAAACGACCTCTGACGGTCATATCCATTCCAAGGCCACCATTAGCAATACCACCTCTAATGAAGCAAAGAATATCCAAGTGTTAACGTATCTTTATGATAAAAACAATAATGTGATTGAGGTAATAGAAGGAAAAATCGACTCCCTGGCTGCTTCTCAAAGTACTACTGTAGACGCCACTTCCATTCGTAAAATCGATGTGTCGGATGTTTCCTATTACCGAATCTTTGCGAGAAAGTCTGCCGGATAAGATGGATATTCTGATCATTCAACAGGAAGAACAAATTCTCTATGCCGTTCTGCGGGAACGACAACTAGAATATATACGACGGGATTCTCATTCAGGTACGGAAGATATCTATCTGGGAAGAGTCGAAAATGTGGTTCAGAACCTGAATGCCTGCTTTGTTCGGTTTCATGATCAGGAAATCGGATATCTGCCATTCGACGAAATTCCGGACCGTTCATTGGTCAACCGAACCTTTCGAGCGGGAGACCGAATCAAAGCAGGAGATCTGCTCCCGGTGCAGATTATGGTTCCTCCCCGCAAAACCAAACAGGCGAAACTTTCCGGATATCTGACACTATCCAGTCATTCTGTTGTCATTTCACTTGCTACTTCCCGTGATGCAGGTCTGCACGTTTCCAAAAAGCTTCCTGACGCAGTCAGGAGTTTTTTGATTCATGAAATCAAAAATAAAATCAACTCGAATCCGGAATTAGAGGAGATCTTTACCAGGTACTCTATCATACTGAGAACAGAAGCAGGAGAGGGAATTGCTTCAGATGCATCCGGGAACCATGACGCAATCCTCAATAGAATCATACAAGAGATCTCTACACTTCATCACGAACTGGAAACCATTCAAAGCAAACTGGCACCTACACGTCAGATCGGCAGTCTCTTATATCGCACAAGCTTTTCCACACAGATGGAAAACCATCTGGCAGACCTGGTTCACTTTATCCAAAATGCAGAAGAGAGACCCGTGATTCGGGTGATTACAAATAGCAGAGCGTGTATGGAAGAAATACAGCACTTACCCCTTTTGCAACAACACCCTGAAATGACCGTTTCCTGCCATGATGTCCTTCAACAAGGCATTTCCCTTGAACATCTCTATGGTCTGCCATCTAAACTGGAGGAAATTTCTCACAAAAGAGTCTGGTTAAAATCCGGTGCTTATTTGGTGATGGAACAAACAGAGGCTCTTTTTGTGATCGATGTCAACTCCGGGAAAGATATTGCATCAAAAAAACAACTTTTTTTGATGACCAATCTGGATGCCGCAAGGGAATCCCTTAGGCAAATCCGACTTCGAAACTTATCCGGAATGATTCTAATTGATTTTATCAATCTACAAGATCAAAAGGAGCAGTATCAACTCGAAAGGGAACTGCAACGTTTATGCCGATTAGATCCGATTCGAACCCGTTTTGTGGACTTTACCAAATTGGGGATTGCAGAAATTACAAGAGCGGCAAAGTGAAAAAGCATTAAAATACCGCGCAAAGGAGTAACGAGTAATGAGAAAATCCCCATTGACAAACTCCGGAACAGTCTGATAAAATCTTAAAGTATGCCGCTTGATGAGGTTATATGAACCATATTTGTTCATACGGAAACAGACAGATATCCCTGTGTGAATATCCAACTTTTTCTGAAAGTACGATTTCCTGAAAAAGAAAGTTTCTAAAAAGTGGGTGGATTGAGATTCTCTAAAAACACTTTTAGAAATTTTATTTCATGAAATCCACACCGTAATCAGCGAGTTTAAGAAGAAGGAGGTGCCCTATGTACGCAATTATTGTTACCGGTGGAAAACAGTATAAGGTTTCCGAGGGTGATGTCATTGATGTCGAGAAGCTTGAAGCGGAAGAAGGCAAGCAGGTTACATTCGATCAAGTCATTGCCGTAAGTGACGGGACGCTGAGAGTTGCATCTGAAGTGGCAGGCGCAAAGGTAAATGCAACGGTCGTAAAGCAAGGCAAAAGTGCAAAGGTGACGGTTTACAGGTATAAACCCAAGACCGGATATCACAAAAAGAACGGTCACAGACAGCCTTACACGCGTGTGAAGATCGAAGCAATCAGCATGTAACAGATCGGCAATTTCATGACATCGGTGGTTATCTATCAGACAAAAGAGGGCACATTTACCGGATTTGATGCATTGGGGCACGCTGGCTTTGCAGATGCAGGGGAAGATATTGTCTGTGCTGCAATTTCAGCCCTCGTAATCAATACGGTCAATTCTATTGAAAAATTGACAGATAGTACCGTTTTGGTGCAGGAAGATCCGAAAGTCGGCAAGATCTCTTGTCGCTTTCCGGTCAAACTCAACGGAGATGGAGTGCTTCTCATGCGTTCGCTACACTTGGGTGTAAATGAAATTGCGAAGAGGTACGGAGAAAAGTACCTAAAAGTAATTACAAAGGAGGTATGAGCCATGATTCAGATGAATCTGCAATTTTTTGCTCATAAAAAGGGTGTCGGTTCTACGAAGAACGGCAGAGATTCCGAATCGAAGAGGCTGGGAGCCAAGCGTGCCGATGGCCAATTTGTAAAGGCTGGAAATATTCTTTACAGACAGCGCGGTACACATATTCATCCCGGTATCAATGTTGGAATTGGTGGTGATGATACACTTTTTGCTCTCACAGATGGTGTTCTGAAATTTGAGCGCAAGGGACGAAGCAAAACACAGGCGAGTGTACATCCTGTCATTGCAAGGTAAATAGTAGATGACTTCGAAATGGTTTCAAACCGGAAGCTTTGGTTTGAAACCATTCTTTGATTATTGCCGAAAGGATTACAACAGGAGATTTCATGCCAGAGTTTATTGATCATGTAAAAATTCATATTGCCAGTGGCAAGGGTGGAGACGGCCATGTCTCCTTTCGTAGGGAAAAATATGTAGCCAATGGAGGCCCCGATGGTGGAGATGGCGGCAAAGGAGGAGATGTTATTTTTACAGTTGATCCTGGGCGAAATACACTGTCTGACTTTCATTATAATGGCAAATACAAGGCGGAGAGCGGAGAAGAAGGTGGCAATAAGCGCTGCAGCGGTAAATCCGGGGCGGATTTAATCTTGAAAGTTCCGGAGGGAACCGTGGTGAGAGAAGCGGACTCAGGCGCCGTTATTGCTGATTTATCAGGAGATCAGAAGAGAGTCGTCCTGCTCAAAGGGGGGAGAGGCGGAACCGGCAATATGCATTATGCAACTGCAACCATGCAAGCCCCACAATATGCCAAACCGGGTCAGGAAGCGAAAGAACTGGATGTGGTGCTCGAACTCAAGATGATTGCAGATGTGGGTTTGGTTGGGTTCCCCAATGTCGGTAAATCCACCTTTCTTTCCAAGGTATCCAACGCCAGGCCTCAGGTTGCCAATTATCACTTTACGACCTTGACTCCCAGCCTTGGAGTTGTACATTTGGATGATGCAAGAGATTTTGTCATTGCCGACATTCCCGGATTAATTGAAGGCGCATCGGAAGGTGCAGGACTCGGTTTGGAGTTTCTAAGGCATATTGAACGCACCAATGTCATCATTCATGTTGTAGATGCCGCAGGCACAGAGGGAAGAGATCCCCTGGACGATATTGAACTGATCAATCACGAGCTAAAAAAGTACAAAGCTGCCATTGCGGAAAAGCCACAAATCATAGCTGCCAATAAAATTGACATGCTTCCGGATGGAGCAGATTCTGAGATCATTCACGAAATGAAACGTATTTATGAACCTCGTGGAGTAAAAGTTTTTCCTACCTCTACACTGACAGGTGCAGGACTGCATAAATTGTTGTATGATGTAAGCACCCTTCTTTCCAAGATCAATCAAACCCCTCTTGTTTTTGAGCAGGAATTTGATCCGGAGGCATTCACAAAGTCTGAGAAAGAAGGATATACGATCTCATATAACCGCAAAGAAAACGCCTATGTAATCGAAGGCCCTCGAATCGAAAAGATGCTTGGTTATACCAATTTGGAATCAGAAAAAGGATTTGCCTTCTTCCAGCAATTTTTACGGGATAATGGAATAATTGCAGAGCTGGAAAAAAAGGGAATTCGCGAGGGCGACTTGATTCGAATCTACGGTCACGGCTTTGAATACTATCCAGACAGGTGATAAAAATGAACTATATACAAACAAGCAAACAACGATCTTTTCTCAAGCATCTAGCCTCCAATCTGGAGCCTTCTTTCCAGATTGGAAAAGGAGGATCCGCTCCGGAAGTGATTCAGGCGCTATCGGAACTTTTTCATAATCGGGAACTGGTTAAATTAACCGTACTGAAAAATTGTGAAGAGGATTTGCGCTCTATTGCACAAATGGTTTCCGAGCGAACCAGAAGTGAGATTGTTCAAGTGATTGGACGAAAGATTGTATTGTACAAACCGTTTCCCGATCCTGAAAAACGCAAAATCCTATTGCCAAAATAAGGAAGAAGGTTCTGAGCATGCAGATTTTATTCTTGTTTCCATTATTTCTCTCATTCATGATCTGCTTCATATCGTAGGAGGTCTGCATGAAAGAGCGTAAAATCGGAATTATGGGAGGCACTTTTAATCCCATTCATTACGGTCATCTGTTACTTGCGGAGAATGCAAGAGAACAATTCGGATTGGATCGTGTCATCTTTATTCCCAGTGGCACACCTTATTTAAAGGACACTTCCAAACTCCCGAGCGGAGATCTGCGCTATCAATTAGTCAAAATCGCAATTCAAAATAATCCCTATTTCACCTGCTCTAGGCTTGAAATCGATCGTACAGGTGATACCTACACCGTAGATACTCTTCTTCAATTAGAAAAAATGTACCCGGGAGATCAGCTTTATTTTATCGTTGGAGCAGATTCCCTGATGGATATGGAACGTTGGAAACGCACAAGAGATATTTTTTCTCATTGTATTATTCTGGCATCCATCCGCGGCGAGATTAGTCTGACTGATTTAGAAAAAAAGCAGTTGGAACTGGCTTCTAAATACCAGGCAAATATTCACTTACTCAAAGGCGATCGCGTTGATATTTCCTCAACAGATATACGATCCAGAATTGCGAGCGGAAAATCCGTCCGTTACTTAATGTCACAAGAGTGCATTGAATTCGTTTATCTCAAGAATTTTTATATCGGCGATACGATTGGAGCCGGCGATATAGAAGCACCGGATCAAATAGCTCTTCCCATAAGACATCAGCGCCACTAGAAATGTAACTGTCGCAGACCCCCCGAGGAGAACAATGAAACAACAGACCATCACCGCGCATATGGCGGAACTTCGTCGTCAGATGAAAAAAGTGCTAAAAACAGAGAGGTTTGATCACACCTTAGGTGTGGCTTATACCGCTGCCTCCCTAGCCTTTCTATATGACGTAGATCTCGACCAGGCGTTAACTGCCGGCATGTTGCATGACTGTGCAAAATATGTGGAACATAAGGTGGAAACATGCAAAAAGTTTCATATTCCTGTTACAGAAGCGGAAGAGAAAGAGCCGTCGCTACTTCATGCGAAGCTAGGAGCCTATCTGGCAGAACACCAATACCATGTCCAGGATCCGGAGGTGTTAAACGCCATCCGCTACCATACCACCGGTCATCCAAACATGACGCTACTAGAAAAAATCATTTTTGTGGCAGATTATATTGAACCGAACCGAAAGATGCTTCCTCACCTTTCAGAGATTCGAAAAATGGCCTATCGAGACTTAAATGAAGCAATCGTTCATATTCTGCAGGATACGCTTGCCTATTTAGATCAAAGTTCTAAAATAAAAGACCCGGAAACACAGAGAACCCTACAGTATTATTTATCCGTCCAATCGAACTAATTTATCATTAGAAAACGCACCATATCCACAGAAAACCACAGAAAATCACAGAAAAGAAAGGATTCCGATTTGAAAAAACAACTTCATTCCATAGAAACCTCCCAAGAGATGGTAAAGCTTGCCTTGCAGGCACTGGAAGAACGCAAGGGGGAAGATATCCGTATTCTGAATATTAGTGAAGTTTCTGTTCTGGCGGACTACTTCATCATTGCCAGTGCAAACAACAACCGACATCTCAAAGCGTTAAGAGATATTGCAGAAGAAAAATTAGAGAGAGCAGGATTTGAATTGAAAAATGTAGAAGGGGACGAAAATACTCCCTGGATACTAATGGATTTTGGAGATATCGTCATTCACCTTTTTGACCACGATTGTCGTATGTTCTATGATCTGGAAAGAATCTGGCGAGATGGAAGAGTGGTTTCCAGCGATGAATTCTAATCCATTATCAAAAATTACTGATAAATTCGCAAAACACCGAAGACTTTTCCAAGTATCTGGCATCGCTTCACAATGATCGGTTCCATTTCATCATTTTCCGGCTGAAGCCTTATATGCCCTTTTTCTTTGTAAAAAGTCTTAACAGTAGCAGAATCATCGATCAGAGCAACTACTTGGTCTCCATTCTCCGCAGTATCACATTCTTGTACAAACAATTGATCCCCGCTTCGAATGCCTGCATTGATCATGGAATTTCCCTTCACTTTCAGAATGAACGTATTTCCCCTTGGGCAAACAGAAGCAGGAAGCGGATAGTACCCCTCAATATTTTCTTCTGCAAGAATAGGGGTTCCTGCAGCAACCTGTCCTAAAACGGGTATGTTGATCATTTCCGTTCTTAAAATCTGAAAGTCATCATCACAAATCTCAATGGCTCTTGGCTTGGTAGGATCTCTACGGATATAGCCATTCTTTTCCAATGATTCCAAATGCGCATGAACAGAGGAAGTGGATTTCAAGTGCACCGCCTCTCCAATTTCACGTACTGCTGGAGGAAACCCCCGGTTTACAATTTGGTTCTTAATATAATCTAGAATCTCTTGCTGTTTGCTTGAAATCCTGCCGTGATCCATATAAAATTCTCCATTTCTGATCAGAAAAATTACAATTTTTCCTTGTTTATACTCAGTATATCAAAGTTGAAAAAGGAAAGCAAACATATTTTCGAAAAATATATGTTCGTCTATCCATTGACACGTGAATAAATGTTCGATATACTTTCGATAGTGACCACACGTTCGATTTGTATTTTGTTACTATAAAATGCAGTAACCTAGCAAATATTTATAAGATACTGGTATGAATCATGAAGACAAGATCGAAGCATAAGAACATACAATCGATTTATTTATGGAATATTAAGATTCACTCCCAACGGTCAAAAGCAAATGTTTGTTCTTTTGCTGGGTATGTTTACTATCATCCCTTTTTTCATAATTTTTTTAGTCGATTTCGCATTCCTTTTGTACTTGCTGTTTTTCTCCTTGTGTTTTTCTCAAAGTGGAATCTGAATCTCAGCCATGCAGATATCTATTTTGCTGATGCAAACAGCTATAAGTGCTATCGCAGTATCTGCGTGAAACCTGGAGATTCTATGGAACTCATCGCAAGAGACCAGCTAAATACCGTAGACCCGAACCAAATACAGGATTTCATCGCAGAAGTCTGTTTGATCAATCATAAGATAAATACGCAACTTCGGGCAGGGGATTATTTAATTGTGCCATATTATTCCAATCATCTATTTGCCGCAACTCAATAATCCGCTATAATAGAAAAATGTGAATGGAAGATTGCAGATCAACTGTAAAAATAAGGTTCATGCATTGTTAAAGGATAGATGGATGCAGGGAAATATCGGAAACACAGATAAATATTTTATTGAACAGGATAAAATCAACATTCGAAAAATGCGTGAAGTACTAGCCACCTTACCAAAATTCACTCATCAGTATTTTAGGAGTATCGAGGGAAACACTTCCAGCCGCACTCGCCTTGGATATGCTTATGATCTTCGCACTTTCTTCGAATTCCTTCATGAGAATAATTCTTCTCTTAAGCAAACTGCAATTACCAATTATAAGCTTTCCATGTTGGATCAAATCAAGAGAGAAGATATCGAAGAATATTTGGAGTATCTATCTTTATATGACAAACATGAGAAAGAACTGACCAATCAAGAATCCGGAAAAGCCAGAAAGCTTTCAGCGCTTCGTTCCTTCTATAATTTTTACTTTCGATTGGAAATGATTGAGACCAATCCGCCCTCCATGATCCGCCTCCCTAAGCTTCATGAACATGAAATTATTCGCTTGGAGCCAAATGAGGTGGCAATCATGCTGGACCAGGTAGAGGCCGGTGAGAAATTGACCAAATCACAATTGAAGTTTCATGCTAAAACGAAACTTCGAGATACCGCTCTCATCACGCTCTTGTTAGGTACAGGGATTCGGGTTTCAGAGTGCGTTGGAATTGATATCAATGATATCAATTTTGAGAATAACGGAATCAAGATCCATCGTAAAGGTGGATATGATACAATCGTCTACTTCGGAGAGGAAGTCGAGAAAGCACTTCGAGCTTATTTGGACTCGAGATTGCAATTAAGCGCGGTATCCGGTAGTGAAAATGCCGTTTTTCTCTCCCTTCAAAGCAAAAGAATTTCCGTACGTGCGGTTGAGAATCTGGTCAAGAAATATGCACAAACCGTTACCTCTTTAAAAAAAATCACGCCACACAAACTTCGTTCTACTTTTGGAACCAACCTCTATAAAGAATCCGGAGATATTTATCTTGTTGCAGATGTTTTGGGACACAAGGATGTCAATACCACCAGAAAACACTATGCCGCCCAGGATGACGACAATAGACGAAGAGCTGCCAGAATGATCCATTTACGAGAAAGCGAGACATAAGAAAGAATGATGACAAATAAGCATAAAGAAAAAACGAATATTTCCTTAATTGGAATGCCGGGAGTAGGAAAAAGTACCGTTGGCGTTGTACTTGCCAAACGAATGGGATTGGATTTTATCGATAGTGATCTGGAAATACAAAGACAAACTGGAAAATTTCTTTATGAAATCATCAAAGAACAGGGACTGAAAGGCTTTATTCAGGTAGAAAACCGTATCAATTCCTCTATCAATACGGATCATTCTTTGATTGCAACCGGTGGAAGTGTGATTTATGGAAAAGAGGCAATGCAGCATTTGCATGACATTTCCGTCATTGTTTATTTAAAATTATCCTATGAATCTCTTCAGGTTCGTTTGGGCTCTCTGGAAGAACGTGGTGTGGCAATTGAAAAAGGACAAACACTTTTGGGATTGTATAAGGAACGAATCCCATATTATGAACGATATGCCGATTTAGCCATCCTGTGTGAAGAAAAGGGAATCAGCTCCATTGCCAAAGAAATAGAGGAAAAAGTAAACCCATTTTTTCATCCAACTATTCGTTAAAGCTGTCTTTTGCGAATAGTTGGATGAAGTTGGATGATCTTCCCAGTTAGCTTCCTGCCTTTTGTCTTTTCTCAAAATCATCTACAAATTGAGAGATCAACTCCGCACTCCCCTCGAATCCAAGCTTGACGGAATTCACGGTAAGATCATAACTATCTACATGCCCCCATTTTTTGGATGAATAATAGTTATAATAGTTTTTCCGTTGTTTGTCTTTTTTTCTCATCATTTCTTGTGCTTTATCATCCGAATCAATATCTTTGTATCTACGTCGGATTTCCGCAATTCGTGCGCTTTCATCCGAAGAAATGAAGATATGAACAACGTTTGGTAAATCACTTAGCGCATAGTCAGCGCATCTGCCGACAATAATACAGGGGCCCTCTGATGCGATTTTCTTTATCGTATCAAACTGTGCAAGAAATATTTTATGACTAATCGGCATATCTACAAATCCAGATGCACTATATCCGAATGAGTAAGTATCCATGACTAAATTATATAAGAACGATGTGGTCGGGCGCTCGTCTTGATGTTCAATCGTTTCTGCAGACAAACCACTCTCCTTTGCCACTCGAGCAATTAGTTCTTTGTCATAACACTTGATTCCATATTTTTTTGCAAGCATCTCCCCAATGGCTCTGCCTCCAGATCCAAATTGTCTACCAATCGTAATCACTGTATTCATAAGATTCCTCCATTATGTAGTTCTCTTTTGACCCTTATTGTAACACATCCAAATTATGCATCACATCGATGCGCCAACTATTTTAATTCTTTTAAGATCTCTTGAAAATAAGCGGGAAAGGGCGCGTCAATGCAAATTTCTTTACCCGAACGAGGATGAATAAAATTCAAGGTCTTTGCATGTAAACATTGTCCCTGTATTTCCAAATGATTCATCTGTAATGATTTTGATAGATTGGACGGAATCTTTTGACGAGAAGCATATTTTTCGTCTCCCAACAGAGGATGTCCAATCGAGGCCATGTGAACACGAATCTGATGTGTTCTTCCTGTTTCCAACCGACACTGAATATAACTCATCCGATAAAAGGGGTAAGAGCTCAGCAAGTGATAATGTGTGATGGCTTTCTTTCCGTGAATCGGATCAATTCCCATTTTTTTCCGATCTCTCTTATGCCGACCAATCGGGGCGTCGATAATGCCCTCTTTTTCTTGAAAAAGCCCAAAGACAATGGCATGATAAATGCGCAGAATAGAGTGCTCCTTCAATTGTTCAGCAATTCCTTGCTGCGCCAGGTCTGTTTTACAGATCACCAGAGATCCGGTCGTGTCTTTATCAATTCGATGCACGATTCCCGGTCGTAGCACTCCGTTAATCCCGGATAAAGTATCTCCACAATGGTATAGAATCGCATTCACAAGTGTTCCCGTCGGATGCCCGGGCGCCGGATGCACAACGAGTCCCTTCGGTTTGTTGATCACTAGTAAATCTTCATCTTCGTAAAGAATCTCCAACGGGATATTTTCAGGCTCTACATGGAACTCTTGAAGGTCAGGGAGGGAAAGTTCAATCTGGTCATCTGCTTTTACCAGTTCTTTTGCTTTCGCGACCCTTCCATTTAACAAAACGTAATTTTCATCGATCAATTTTTTAATTTGCGTACGTGAAAGTTTGTCTGCTATTTCCGCTGCCAAGAAACGATCGATTCGAATCCCCGCTGTTTCCTCCCGTACTTGAATGATTCTCTTATCCGTATCTGTTTCCTCTTCTGCACTACGAATATCTTATCTGTTTTTCTGCTCTACGTTAGCTGATTTTTCGTGTTTTTTTCTGTTGTTTAATACTCAAAAAACTAAAATCTTGCTCTTTATAATAAAAGAGGATAAACAACACCAACAAAATGGTAGAAACTGTCACATAGATATCAGCAACATTGAATACCGGAAAGTCGATTAACGAGAAATAGATAAAATCAATCACATAGGCGTGCATCGTTCGATCTACCATATTTCCTGCCGCACCGGAAGCAATAAGAATAAGCAGGAAATTAAAGGGAATATATTTCCGCTCCGGTGGAATACGATAAAGGACATAGGCAATCATAATGCAAATAAGGATCGCAATCAAAATAAAGAAAATCTTTTGATTCTGAAGCAGTCCAAACGCAGCCCCAAAGTTTTCTAAATAATGCAACTCCAAAACTCCGGAGATCAAAGGAAAGGAATCTTTCCCGCACAAGTGCTGTACAGCAAAACTTTTTGTCATTTGATCTATGAAGACCAAAAAGATAAATAACATCAGATCGATAAAAAGCAACCATCGTTTACCTGTTTTTTTATTCCTCATCAATTTATCTGCTCCTTACTTGATTTTTACTTGATTTTCTCGTTGGAAATGAGATCTGTTGCATATTTTGATCACATCAACCTGTATCAATCTCTCCACTGGTGGTATCTACTTTGTAATTGCTTCAATCGCTGTTTTGATTTCGATGCTCGACACGTCTTTAGCAAGAAAACAATGCCCAATCTGATCCAGCAAAACGAATTGCAAGTGACCTGCACTTACTTTTTTGTCAGAAAACATCATCTGCATCAGTGCATCCGGATCCGATATCTCGGTACAAGTAGGCAACGAATAAAAGGACAAAGCACTTCGGATGGTTTCTTCTTCCGCAACAGAAAGAAGACCACGATCTCTCGAAATTCTCGCTGCTGCAAGCATCCCTAGGCCAACACATTCCCCATGAAGTAAAGAAAAATTTTTATATTTCTCAAGGGCGTGCCCCAGTGTGTGGCCATAATTTAAAATTTTCCGTATTCCTCTGTCTTTTGGATCTTTCTGCACCACATCTCTTTTATATTCGCAGCAGCTTTGAATCATCTGCAACAGATCCGTTTGGTCGAGTGATAAAATCTGAGCTCCATGGACGGTTAACCAGTTGAAAAACGTTGCATTCCAAATCAACCCATACTTGATAATTTCGGCCATCCCTGCTGCAAATTGGCGATGAGGCAAGGTGTTTAAAGTATTCAGATTCATTATAACCGTTTTAGGCGGATAGAAGGCGCCAATCATATTTTTATATCCAACAAAATCGACGCCTGTCTTTCCGCCGATGCTAGAGTCTGTCTGAGCCAGCAAGGTGGTTGGTACCTGAATATAAGAAATTCCCCTCAAATAAGTTGCTGCAGTAAACCCTGTGATATCCCCTATCACACCTCCTCCCAGCGCAACCAGAAAATCATCACGGTCAAAGTGATTCTCCATTAAAATCTGATAGAGATGTTGAACGGTTTGCAGTGTTTTTTGTGATTCCCCGGCCGGAAGCACAATGGAATGAAGTTCCGATACCGTATCGTTCAAACTCATGCGTACTTGCGACAGGTACAAAGGTGCTATATTCGTATCTGTTATAATCAAAACACGTCTTTTTATGGAAAAGAGCTTTCTAACCTGATGATGCAGTTCGCAGAAATGCGTGCTTCCACAAATCAAAATATCATAAGCATTGTTGTCCTGCTGCAAGAGGGACAATGCTGTCAGGGTTACAAAAGCATGATCCTCCGTTGCAAAAGATGTGGGTGCCAATGTATCCGCCTTTCGTAGAACAGGATTGCCTGCCATCTATTTACAAATGATTTTAAGCAAAATGAACGGCAGAAGAAACCTTCTGCCGCAACTTTCCTAACAAAATATATGTCTTACTTTCCTGCAGAATCTCCAAGTGTACCACCGATCATTTCTTGAAAATCGCCTGAGATATCCACGCTGGGCGGGGTGATAATAAAGATATATCTCGAAATCTTCTGGAGGTTACCTCGAATGGCATAACACGATCCGGAAACAAAATCTACAATCCTCTGTGCAAGATCTACATCAATTCCTTCCAGATTCAAAACAACCGCCCGATTTCCCAAAAGGGTATCGGTTACTTCCTTCGTATCCTCCATGGAAGTAGGTCTAATTGCGCAAATTTCCATGTTACTGGCTGCACTTGCTACCGCCTTCCTCACGGATCTATTGGTAGGTAACGATTTTACCACAGGCTTTCTAAAACGCTCTTCCGAAGTTTCAATCGCTGGTTCATTCTTACCGATTACCGGTTCTCTAGATGGAGTTTCCTCAGCGTCATCACCCTCATAGTAACTGTCATCATCATAATAGCCGTCATCTTCTCCGTTCAGCTTCATTGCATTTAAAAACTTATCCATGACACTCATATTAAAAACTCCCTTTCCGGTATTTCCGGTATAAAGGCATACCTTGAACATGTTTACATACTATACTATTATCCATGTTTTAAGCGTAGCTGTCAACATTATTCATAAATCAAATCATCATCCTTCACCGTTGAAGAATCGAGCGCAATGTAGTCGAATTCACTTAAACCATACATCGTGTTGGGCTCCACAATTGCATATTCCTCATTTTGATACAGAATTCTAATTTGTCTGAAATCAGCATAACCTTTGTTAATGTTATAGACTCCAGTCAATTTTTCTGTATTTTTCAGTGTCAGTGTGTCGGTTGACTCCGGTTTCTGAAGGATATCACCCGCGCTGAGAGAGGCATCACCGATATCATAACTGCTTTCTGTCTCATTATAAACAGTGACCCTCTTAAACTCCACACTTTCTCTGCCATTTTTGGACCAGCCTTTTTTCAGAACCCCTTGTACCCCATTTTCTCCCTTCGTCAAATACTCTTTAGGTATCACATAAAAATTCTTCTTCACAATGGCTGATTTCGGAATCTTGAGCCCACGCCTCTCCTCTGTAATTAACTGCACATCCAGAAATCGATCGGTACAAAAAGTCATCATGGAGTTCGTAAAAGACAGGAGAATGAGAGGCTTTTGATCACTTCCGCGTGTTTCAGAAACGGATGCCCATAATTCGTCCTGGTTTTTTAAAAAACGAACTTTCACAAATCCAAGTTCGGTCAGCGATTTTGCCATTTTTTCATCTACAGAAAGGGCCACGGACCAATTTTCATCTGTAATAATTTTATAAACAGGATCTCCCTCGGCAATCAGATTATTATTTACCAGCGGTTTTTTCTTGTACTGATTATCCTCAAAGGACTCTCTGTCCAACTGTTCCGGTTTTTTCGTTTCGTACCCGTCCGTATAATAAACAACGGTTCCGGTTTCAGTTGCATCATAATAATGAATTGCACTTGCATCCGCATTTTTGCTAAGAGCCTCAATATTGGATAAAATACTGGTGTTAGCGAATTTTTGGGCAGTTCCCTGTAAACCTGTTTTAAAATCATAAACCTTAGAAAAATCAGTATCCCGGAAGTCGGAACAGAAATTCATGATCTGTGTACGCAACTCTCCCATATCCTGTGCAGATAAGGTAACGGTGTCGCTCCCCTCCGATTTCAGCAGATCCATCAAGCCACCGTTTTCATCAATGGTATAGACTAAATTTCCAACTGCTACTCTTCCACCCTCCGATGCAAAATAATTTACATAACCAGAATCCGCACTCTTCTCAATCTTCTCTTGACGAATTGCAATCCCTTTGTAGGTATCATCTGCCGAAAGACTGCCATCCTTTACTTCATACACGACAATATGCTTGGAACGAAAATAGGAAACAAAAGCAAACAGAATGTATACGAGGATGATAATAAATATCAGTTTACCAAGGTTAAGATTGAGAGCTTTGGGGTATCCGAGAGGTCTCTGTTCCTGTCGCATTTCAGACTCCACTGAAAAAGGGATCGTGGTTTTACCGCGACCCCGCCATGATCATGATCCTTACAAATATCATTCCTTAAAATCGATACAAACCAATCATTAAGATCCGCTGTTACCCTTTCACGAATCATTCCATCCATAAGAACTAAATTTCTTATAAGGAAGTTTCAATATATGGCTTTACAGCTTCCGACAATTCCGAAGCATCCATAGACACGCTCAACGTGAAATCTACATGAAACTTTTCACTTAAACGGTTCAAACGTTCAATTGTTGTTGTAATATCCTTGCCTTCCAATCCTGCTATATTCAAAAAACTGTCAAAATACATTTGCTGCAAATCGTGATCCTGGGAAATAATACCGGTAATAAATCCAATGAATTCGTCCGGATTCTCTACAAAGTATTCTGAAACGTCAATGAGCCTGACTTTATTATTCAACTCATACATGTGTTTAGTGCTCTTATCCAAATAGACTACATTTCCAAGCACGGCCTTTACCTGCCCGTTTGCTTTATCCAATAAGCACTTGGTCTTGCCTTTTCCCTTTTTGCCGACAATCAACTGAACCATGTCCAAAACCTCCTCAGGTGCGATTCACATTTTAGTTAATTATAGATGATCAATCTGGAAAAAACAACTCTATTCCACCGCTTTTTCCAACATTGCCGTCATGTCGTTGTAGAGTCGATCCACACTGGTATCTCCGAGAATCACCGCAATGTATGGGTTTCCAGCCGTATCCTTAGCCAGTAGAATGAGGCAGTGCCCTGCTGCGGTGGTCGTTCCTGTTTTCCCCCCGATTACCGTAATATTCGAAGGCATTTTGGCCTTTCCGCTAAAATATCGATTCGTCGATTTAATATCGACTGCCACCGCTTCTTTCTTAGAACTATAATACTGTGTTGTATAAGAGGTCATATTGATGATCTGCTGAAATTCGTCAAATTTCATGGCCTCTTGAAAGATGAGATACATATCGTAGGCAGTCACATAATGATTATCTTTTTGTAAACCATGAGGGTTTTGGAAATGACAATTGGTTGCGCCAAGGGCAAGCGCTTCCTCGTTCATCATCTTCACAAAACCATCCACGCTTCCACCAATATTCTCTGCAATCATGATACCTACATCATTGGCGGAGTAGATGAGAAGGATGTGGAGCGCCTGATCCAACGTCATGGAATCTCCTGCTCTCAATCCGATCTTTTGTGCACCTTCTTCTGTAATCAAGTTAACAGATGTGGAAGCGGTAAGTGTCTGGTCCAATTTGGCATGTTTTAATGCGACTAAAGCTGTCATCACTTTTGTGAGGGAAGCCGGATTTTTCCGCTCGTTGACATGCAGCGAATACAGCGTTTTCCGATGGTTCAAGTCAAACAGCCCAGCACTACAACCGTCTTGTAAGCTAAAATCCCCTAGGGTAATATCCGAGTTGGTCACACACAGATTTTTAGCAAAAGCATCTGCCACATCTTCTTGATCCCGGGAGCCTGCCTTAAAGTCAGGAACATAAGAAAGATACTGTGGTGTACCATAAGAACAGCCACCCAATGTACCCATCAGAAAAAATGCTGTACAAAGAATAAGAAAGAATTTACTTTTTGTAAAGTTCACGCCACTCAAAATCTCCACGATCCAATGCCTTCAACAAAATTTCTGCTGAAGCCAGGTTTGTTGCAACAGGAATATTATGCACATCACATAATGTAATCACAATATCCTCTTGAGGTTCATGCATCTTATGAGTCAGCGGATCTCTCAAAAAAATCAAAAGATCTATTTCATTCTGTTCAATGGCCGCACCCATCTGCTGTTCGCCACCCAGATGCCTTGCCAAATATTTATGGATGTTCAAATTGGTAACTTCTTCGATCAACCGACCTGTCGTTCCGGTAGCATACAATGAATTCTTGCTGAGAATTCCTCTGTATGCAATACAGAAGTTCTGCATCAACTTCTTTTTTGCATCATGTGCGATGAGCGCAATATTCATCTGCATGTTCCTCCTTTCATTGAAAGAATGATTTCGATTCTATTCCTTAATCTGTTTATCGATAGAACTTCTTCCCCTGCATCGCCACATTCAATACACAGCCAATACCGGCAAATTCACAAACCAGAGAAGTCAGACCGGAGGAAACGAAGGGAAGCGGAATCCCTGTGTTTGGAATAACCCCCGTTGCGACTCCTATATTTAAAAATCCTTGAAACCCAAGCCAAGCCGCCACACCTACTGCAATCAGCATTCCGGAAAAATCTCTTGACCTGCGGGCAATATAAAGACACTTTAAAACAATTGCCAACAACAATAATACAACCAGAATGGAGCCAAGAAAGCCCAATTCTTCACCGATCACCGTAAAAATGAAGTCAGTAGATGATTCCGAGATATAGCCGCTGTTTAAAACGGAATTAATCTCGTTGGTATGAAGTCCCTTGCCCGAGAATTGACCAGAACCAATTGCCATCATGGAATTCAAGGTTTGGTAGGCATCCTCCGGGTAGTCTTCCGGGTGTAGCCAAGACAAAATTCTCTTCTGCTGATACAGCTTCAAAAAAGGAGAATTCTTCCAAGATGCAGAAACAATCACCAATATAGAAAGCGGAACAACAACCATCATCACCGTGGTAAGCAGTCTCCGATCCATTCCACCGACAAACAGAATTGATGTAAAAATCACGAGGAGCATAATACTAGTGGATAAATCGGGCTGTTTTAGTACCAGAAATACCGGCGGTGCGAGCAGTAAAACACAGAGCATTACAAATGAAATGGATCGAATACGATCTCTATACTTCATAATAAACTTTGCAAAAAATAAAATCAACATGATTTTTGTGATTTCAGAAGGTTGAAAAGTAAAACCGCCAATCTGAATCCACCTACTAGCCCCGTGGGAGTCATGCCCCTTCAGAATAACGATCATAAGCAAAGCAAGGCTCGCAATATAGCCAAACCAGTAGAGATCGATCAAACGGTGATAATCAATCATAGAAAAAAGGAACATGATTACAAGGCTCACGACAATGCCTATGATTTGTTTATTCCGAAGTGATTCGTTGGAGGAGGTGATGGCCAAAACACCGATGGTACTTAGGATCAGTGTGAAAAGAATCAAAATAAAATCCAACCGCCAAAACGAATAACTAGGTTTGTTTGAATTTCGGATATTTAATTTGAGCTGCTTTCGTCTTCTCAATCTGCCGTCTGACCTCCACCGTCTAGTTCTTTTGCACCTCCGGAGAGGATCTTTTCCTGTTCTTCCGGATTGTAATAGTAACGATACACATCCCCCGTGATCTGTGCTGCATAGGAAGAGGTATACCCGTACGCAATTCTCGTTGCGATGGCAATTTCCGGGTTTTCATACGGAGCAAAACTGATGAAGAGTGCATGATTGGCCCTGGTTGTAATTTGCTGTGCAGTACCGGTTTTTCCGGCTACATCCACTCCAATGTTATTATAGTAAGGCTTGTCCTCTACCACCTGCCGCATCCCAGAGCAGATGGCATCCCAATAGGAAGCATTCATTTGAATCGTATTGTGTACGGTGGCCGCATTCTTTTTTATCGTTTTGCCACTACTATCCGTGATTTTATCGATCAATGTCAGATTATAACAAGTGCCACGATTCGCCACCGTTGTGACATACCTGGCCAAACCAACTGTGGTATAATTCGCATTTCCCTGTCCGATCGCAGAGCGGATCGCATCCTGGGTAGAGGCCTGCGGCATGGATTCTTCAATTTCGATGCCTGTTTTTGTTGTGATTCCATACATATCGGCATATTTGGTCAATCGCTTCAATCCATAGGCAGAATTATATTTTCCATTTTTCATTCCTAGATTATATCCCACGTTATAAAAGAAAACGTTACAGGATTTACGAATCGCCTGTACGACATTGAGGCTGCCGTGAGACGAGGGATAGATCCAGCAAATCGGGCCGTTCTCGATTTTGTCAAATCGACCGGTACAGGTATAAGTGGAGGACGTTGTAATCACCCCCTCCATCAGGCCTGCTGTAGCAGAAATCGCTTTAAAAGTAGAACCGGGTGCTGTCTTTTGCTGTGTTGCATAATTATAAAGCGGCCTGGATAAGTCATTATTTAACTTTTTGTAATAAGCGGCATCCACTCCATTTGCCAATTTATTATTATCGTAACTGGGATATGACACCATCGCCAGTACATCGCCATTCCTCACATTGGTAATTACCATAGAGCCGGAGCAGGGGTCCAGTGCCAGTTGTGCGGGCGTAATGTCCAAACGCCTCAGGCGATTCAACATGAAAATGTAGGGGCTCTCTCCCCCCCGATCGAATAGACTCTGCTCTGCACTGCCCAGCTTCACCACTCCCTGTTCCAGCAAGGCATGGCAGATTTGAGAGCCTGTGACCGTATCATCATCAATCAGATAACGGTATAGTTTTTTATTAAAATTGACATCGGAAGCGACTTCATTCAGGATATAATCCTCCATCGCCCGATAGATGGTTTCTGCATCAGAATATTCAGAATTCAAGGACAACTTGGTGATATCAACCCAGTTCGCAGAAATCGCATGGCGCAGGTAATCGGCCATGGAGATCGTTTCTTTTGTTGTCCATGCAATGTAAGTTTTGTCATTTTTATCTAAGAGGTCTGCACGGATCACGCCGTTATCATAGAGTTTTTTTACGATGTAACTTTCGTATACTTTGTATTCTTTTGTGAGCTTATTATAGGGCGTTTTCGTCTGCTCCATTTCAGTCCGCAGTCTGTTAAGTACGGTCTTTTGACGAACCTGAAATTCTGCCTCGATCTCCTTCTCCGCTTTTCCTGCGCCATTTTGCGAGAAATGCGTGATATCAATCACCGCATTATTAAACAATGCGTAATAAACATCATAAATCGGAATAATGAGTTTGGAGGCAGTCACATTCTGCTCAAAAGGTTTTACATTCCGTATTTTTGAGACCAAAATACCAGCCAGCCTATTTTCAAGAATATCATAGGCTGCTTCTGTAAGATCTTTGTCCACTGTTAAATAAACATCATTTCCTGATCCCGGATTCGTACGGTCCTGGGTCTCGATCACCTTGCCCACACGATCTACAAAAAGAGTTTCCTTCCCCTTCATGCCATGCAGCTCGTTCTCCATCGATTGTTCGATGCCGGCCTTTCCAACCGTGTCATTCATGGCATAATCCGCTGCCGGGTTTTTCTCCTTTAAACGCTCTAATTCTTCCGGAGATATTTTTCCGGTATAACCAATAATCTGGGAAAAATAGCGGGCGTCTACATATTTTCTGGCAGTGCTTTCTGTAACGGAAACCCCGGGCATATCCGCTGCATTTTCCAAAACATCCGCCACTGTCTTGTCATTGACTCCGGACGCAACCGTGGTGTCAATATATTGCTGGAAGCTGTTGAGCGACATGTCATAACGTATAATCACCATTTTTAATAGCAAAGCGTTATCGTAACCGTCACCTGCCAAAAAGGATTTACGATCATTCGGATCTTTATATTCCCCAATCCCAAAACGTCTGGCAAGGTCAAGAACAACCTCTCTGGCCGTCTTCGTTTTTTCCTGGTATTCCAGCTCATCAATGGATTTTCTGCCATAGACATCTGCCAAAAATCGTTGGAGTGCCGTTCCCTCAACAGCAAAAGAAAATCCGCCGTTTTCATCTAAAACAATATCAAAATTATTGTCAATGGAATCTCCATTTCGCTCAATGATATTCACAAGCGCCTGAATGGTTGCATTCAATTTTGCATCATGTCCTCTCCCGCTTTCATACGCATCCTGAATCGTAACCGAATTTGCCAGTTCATTATAGGCTAAAAGATTGCCGTTACGATCATAGATGTTTCCTCGTACACCGGGAATCGAACGCTCTTTTTTGATACGAAGTTGGAAGGATTTCATATAGTCCTTCCCCCGTATGATCTGAAGATCAAATAAGCGAAGACATAAAATCGAGGTACATAAAATGAGCACCATCGCAAGGATGGTGATACGAGATGTAAAAAAATTCAAAATAGCGTCTTTGATCTCTTCAAACAAATTTTTTAGCACTCCTCTGCTCAATATCCTCTAAGTATCCGTTTAAAGATAACAACAGAGGATAGAAACCAAGTGAAACGGCGGAAGTATAAATCGCCTCTGGCAACATGATACTCTGCAGGTAATATTGAAAATGAAAATTTCCCCTGATCAGGAAAAACAAGAAAAAGCAGAAAAAAGAAAGCGCCAGATCGCTGAGCAAGATCACCGTAAAAGGCAGTACGATTTTTTCCGGATAAAATAGACGATGTAACATGCCGCATCCAAAACCGATGAACATGTATAGCAAGGCGAAAAGCCCCAAGGTACTGCTACTAAATACATCGAGAACAAGACCGCAGACAAAACCGATCCACAGCCCTTCCCTCTCTCCCCTCATCAAAGAAAGAGAGGCTGTAGCGATCACAAGAAGATTCGGCGTAATCCCCGCAAAATCAATATAACGAAATATCGTAGATTGTAAAATATAACAAATCAGGATGACCACCAATGTGATCAAAGATCTTCTTATTTTCTGAAATATCGTCATTCTCCGCCTGTATCTTTCGTTTCTAAGATGACCAATACGGTTGAAATATGTTCAAAGTCCACTGCGGGAGTCAGTTCTCCTGATTTCGTCAGATGATTGGTATCTTCACTTACCGATGTGATATAACCAATTAAAATACCCGGAAGAAACCGGTCCGACACATTGGAGGTAACAATCTTTTCGCCGACTGCGACCTTATCCGCATTGTCCGTCAGACGAGAAAACGGGATCGTCCCATTTTTGTATTCTTCCAGAGATCCGTTGACAATTAAATTATCCGATGTCGATAACACCATCCCACTGACCGAAGAATTATCGGCTATGATCGACTTGACCCTGGCCCACGAGGGACCAACCTCATCTACGATACCGACCAGACCGCTGCCTGCCACGACATTCATATTCTTACGAATTCCATCGGAAGATCCCTTGTCGATCATGAAGGAAGAAAACCAGTTCCCTGCATCTTTGGCAATCACTCTGGCGCCGGTTTTCTCATATTGCTCATACTGTGCATCCAGTTGATACAATTCTCTCAGTTTCTGGAGTTCATACCGATCCTGCAAAAGATTGGTGTTGTCTGTTGTCAGCTGATCCACCTGACTCTGTAAAATTTTGTTTTCTTTCTTTAGTTGTTTCACATCATTGACTGTTTTTGCATACGCATCAATTTCCAGTGCAACAGATGTAATCCCCTTCTGTACCGGCGTGACAAAGGACCCGAAAACAGCGTTTACGGGGCCTGATAAAAAGGGGGCATAAAAAGTCAATAACATCAGAACCAAACAAAGCCCCGTCATAGCAAACAAAAGATATTTGGCGGGTAGCTGCTGCTTCTCCGGTTCTCCAACCTGATACAGCTCCGGTTTCATTCTTTACTCGTTTCCAATATCATAGGCCAGAGATTTATACTGATCCTCTTTGATAATCTTGGCCAGACCAAGCGCAACAGAACAGGTCGGATTCTCGGCAAGATTGACATTCAACCCAACGCCATTGGATAATTTCTGTGCCAGATGTCCGATCTGGGAAGCACCGCCTGTCAGATAAAGACCGTGCTTATAGATATCAGCTGCCAGTTCCGGAGGTGTTCTCTCCAGCGTTGCACGAATATTATCCAGAATGGTGTCAAAATTTTCGATCAAGGCCTTATCAATGATATCAGTAGGAATTTCTCTCTCAACCGGAAGTCCGGTTACAATATCTCTTCCGTATACGACTGCATTCTTCCCGGCCTTTTCAAGGTCTTTGAGTGAAATTTTCACATTCTCCGCCGTCTTAGAACCGATCATCAGCGCATATTCTTTTCGAATAATCGAACGAATGGAATCATCAAACTTCTTACCGCCGACTTTAATCAACTTACTGATTACAATTCCTCTTAGGGAAAGAATGGAAATCTCGGTGGTATCATAACCCACATTCACCACTAGAACTCCCTGCGAATTCATAATATCCACATCCAGACCCAAACCATCGGCAATCGACTTCTCGACCACCATGATCTTCCTCGCCTTGAGCCCACTTTCACGAATCAAATCATAGAAGGCTCTTTTTTCTACATCCGTCACGTCATACGGACGAGCTACATAGAAATCTACAGGCTTAGAAAGACCCTTCATTTGGTCATTCACAAAAAGTTTCACCAAAGCCTGCATATTGTCGATATCCGCTATGACACCATTCGACAAGGGATAAGAAATTTTAATGGGCGCGGGGGCTTTCTCGTACATTTCATAGGCCGCATTTCCATAGGCGAAAATGGTCGTCTTATTCTGGATTGCGATCATATTTTTTTCTACTACCACATCATCGGTCGCTTTATTGTATATTTTGATATTACAGGTTCCAAGATCAATTCCAAAAGTATTCGCGCTCAAAAAAACCTCCTGTGCTCCATCGCATCTAAAGTAAATTTTTTTCCTTAAAGCTCAGATAACATTTGTTTCCAATAATAATATGATCCACCAGCCGAATGCCGGTGATCTCTCCGGCTTCTTTCACTTTGGCGGTCACTTCCAAATCTGCTTCTGATGGAGAGGGATTTCCTCCCGGATGATTGTGAAGCAGTACCAGCCAGACCGCTTTTTTCGAAAATGCATACAGAAAGACATCACGCACTTCTAATAAAGAGGCGTTGCAGGTTCCAATACTGAGGACGGTTTCATCGATTTTGCAAAGCTTCTGATTCAGCGCAACCAGGATGACCCTCTCCTGCTCTTCGTGTCGCAACAATTCCATATAGTAGTCGGCAACCGACCTGGGGTTGTGAAAAGACAACTCCTGCTTTGCGCCATCCGCTGCCATTCTTCTGGAAAGCTCCGCAATGCACTTCAATTTGACGGCTTTGATCCTTCCAATGCCGTCAATCTGCATTAAATCCTCTACACTTAGATGGTAAAGGCTGTTCAGTCCACGCCCATTCCCGCCATCTAGCGCAAGAATCTTCTGCCCGATCTCCATTGGCGTATGCGTGCCCGACCCCGTACGAATCATGATGGCGAGCAATTCTGCATCCGTCAGAGCCCCTGCCCCAAAGCGTTCAAACCGCTCATAGGGAAGCGCATCGACATCCAGTTCTGCCTCCTGCATTCGCATCCGCAAAGACGTTGTTTTTTTCTCTTGCAATTGATTTCTGAACGCCTCTCCGAAAGGTCTCAGAAACTTGAGATATTGTAGCACAAAGAAAAATTACTGTATAGCTTTCAGGTCAAATATACCATAGTCTAATAATTTTTGCACTGTCCGCAAAATGCCGAGTTTAGCGCTTGGCCACGTTAATCCTCCCTGAAAATAAACGGCATAAGGCTCGCGCATCGGCCCGTCTGCAGATAATTCAATAGAGGAGCCGGATACAAAGGCTCCGGCTGCCATAATCACCTTTGCATCATATCCCGGCATGTCCCACGGTTCCGGTCTGACAAAAGAATCGACGGGAGCCGCCGCCTGAATTCCTTCACAGAAGGCGATAAGCGCATCCGGATGGTGAAAAGTGACTGCCTGAATAATGTCGTGCCTCTCCTCTTTCGAGGAAGGAAGCACCTCATAACCTAATTTCTCATACAGAGCAGCAGCAAAGACGGCTCCCTTGAGTGCAGACGCCGTTACAACCGGAGCTAAAAAAAGTCCCTCATAAAATTGCGGTAGAATTCCCAGCGAGGCTCCGACTTCTTTTCCGAGGCCAGGAGAAGTCAGCCTGTAGGCAGCATTCTCAACACATGCCCTTTTGCCTGCAATGTATCCTCCAACCGGTGCAAGTCCTCCGCCCGGATTTTTGATCAGAGAACCGACGACCATATCAGCCCCTACATCAGACGGTTCCATTTTCTCTACAAACTCACCGTAGCAATTATCCACCATACACAATACATCCGGGCGAATTTGCTTGATTTTTTGAATCAATTCTCCGATCTGTTTTACGGAAAAAGAGGGGCGTGTCTGGTATCCTTTAGACCTTTGGATGGTCACCAGGCGAATTTTTTCTTCTGTTTGCAAGATCTGCGCAATGGCCGGATAGTCAAAAGTCTTTTCTGCAGTAAGATCCGTCTGCAAATAAGAAATTCCGTATTCTTTCAAAGAGCCCCTGGATTCCCGTATCCCAATGACCTCTTCTAAGGTGTCATAGGGCTTTCCCACCGGAGAATACAGGACATCGCCGGGGCGCAAATTGCTCAAAAGGGCCAGCGCCAGGGCATGGGTTCCGCAAGTGATCTGCGGTCTGACCAGTGCGTCTTCTGTATGAAAAATGTTTGCATACACCTGCTCTAAGGTGTCTCTTCCGATGTCGTTGTAGCCATACCCCGTCGTTCCCAGTAGACAAGCCTCACTCACCCTGCATGACTGCATGGCATGGAGCACTTTCAGACTATTGTATTCGGCATTCTCATCAATCTTGCAAAAGGTTTCCTGTAAACCTTCTAATATTTTTTCTCCAAAAGAATATATCTCGGGGGATATTCCCATTTCCTGATAAAGCTTCCGCATTCTGATTACAATCCCTTCTGTATTTCCTGCACGATTCGCAAGTCGTCCTCACCAAAATCAGCTTTGTTGATCCAAATGACCTCTTTTTCACGACGGAACCAGGTCAGTTGACGTTTGGCAAAATGTCTTGTGTTTTGCTTAATTCGTAAGACTGCCCTTTCCCGCGAACATTTTCCCGCGAAGAAATCCGCCATTTCCCGATATCCCAGCCCCTGCATGGATGTCATTTGGTCACTTAGAGCGAGGGAGGAATCGACAATTTGCAGCGGCACCGTTTCCTTTTGCATCTGTTCGCTTGCAGCCCTGGAACCATCCTGCCGGTAGGTACCTTCCAGCAGAGAACGCACCTCTCCTTCCAGCCCTCTTTCCATCATTTCCTCCACACGACGATCGATTTTCTCATATAAGAGGGCACGTTCCCTGGTGAGCACAAAGTAATGAAACTGGTAAGGAGAGGTTTTTTCACGCTGTCTCCGATTGTGTTCCGAAATTTTTTCTCCGGTCAGATCATAATATTCCAGCGCACGGATTACCCTTTTGACATTGCCGAAGGGAATCGCCTCTGCCGCCTCTTCATCGACTTTGCGCAACATCTCGTGCAAGGCTTCTTTCCCTCTTTCCTCGCAAATTTTGGAATAATGATTCCTTAGGGACAGATCTTCCTTCCCTTCACTAAAATCAATATCGTAGAGCAGCGCCTGAATATAGAAGCCGGTTCCCCCTACGATAATCGGTATTCTTCCCCGATGCAGGATTGCTTCCACCGCTTCTTTTGCAAACTTTTGGAACATGGTCACATTGAAGGATTCCGTGGGATCTAAAATATCAATCAGATGATGGGGCACGCCGTCCATTTCCTGTTTCGTAATCTTATCCGTTCCGATATTCATATATCGATACACCTGCATCGAGTCGGCAGAGATGATTTCTCCTCCGATCTTTTTGGCAAGTTCAATGGAACATTTCGTTTTTCCGACAGCGGTAGGGCCGGTGAGAACAATCAATGGTTTTTTATTTGTCATGACACAATTCGTTTGAATTTTTTATCCAGTTCATATTTACTCATGGAAATAATCGTCGGCCTTCCGTGCGGACAATTGTAGGGATTCTCCAGTGTCAGCAATTCGTCAATCAGCGCCTCTATTTCTGCATGGTTCATGGCCGTATTTCCCTTGACCGAAGCCTTGCATGCCATGGAAGCAATTTTTTCTACAATCAGAGAAAAATCCCCCCTCACATGTTCCTCCGCAAGATCATCAATGATGGATAAAAAGAGTTCTTTTTCCCCATGTCCATATAAATCCACCGGAACGGCTCGAATGGCGTAGGTATGCGCACCGAAAGGCTCCAGTTCGAAACCGAGGGAATTGAAGTGCTCCTGATATTCTAAAAGAAGAGCCTCTTCCGCCGCGGTAAGGGTAACCAGAATCGGCTGTGACAAAATCTGTGCATCCGGTTCGTGATTCGCATATCTTTTCATCATCCGTTCATAATTGACTTTTTCATGGGCCGCATGTTGATCGATCAGAAACATTTTATCCTCAAACGTCACGATCCAATAAGTATCAAAAACCTGTCCGATGATTTTGTACGCGGAACGATTTTTAACGGAGAGCATTTTATCGTCAAAAATCTCCAACTGTACATTCTTTTCAATAATCACCTGACGATCCCGATGAATGATGCCGGATTTCGAAGAATTTTCTCCCGGAGAATGGATGCCGGGCAGTACGCGTCCTTCCGGAATTTTTCCGCCTTCTTTCGTCTCCTTCTCCTGAAACCAGTCCTCAATTCCTTCCTTTTCCGCTGGTTGTCCCTGCGAGTCCTCTCCTTTTGCCTCCTCCTTTTGGAGAATCTCTTTTCCTGTCTCCTCCTTTTGGAGTGCCTCTTTTCCTGCCTCCTCCTTCTGAAGGGCCTCTTTTCCTGTCTCGTCTTCCGGAAGCAGCTCTTTTTGCGAAAAACCTTCGAACAGGGACGGGGTCTCTTCCAGCCGATTCACTTCAAAGGGTTGCGGATAAGGAACCGGATGCAACAGGGGATTGATTTTATCTTTTTTCTCTTCCTCCAGCGCCACATTGGGAATCATCTCATGGATGCGGGAAACTTCTGCCACCGAGCGACGAATAAATTCATATAATGCGTCCGGCTCGTGAAAGCGAACCTCCATTTTAGAAGGATGTGCATTCACATCCACCAGATCGGTGGAAAGCTCTATAAACAGAACCGCAAAGGGAAAGCGGTGTTGCATCAGATATTGTTGATATCCTTCCTCTAATGCACGCGAAAGCAGTTTGTTCCTTACATACCTTCCGTTTACAAAAAACAGCTCCTGGTTTCGATTGGCCCGGTTGACTACCGGTTCTCCCAGGAAACCGTGCAGCATCACTCCATCCCCCTTCACATGGACGGGGATTAAGGAATTGGCAATCTCTCTTCCATAAATACGATAAATCAACTCTTTTAAATTACCGCTACCGGAAGAAGAAAAAACCTCTTTTTGATCGCTCACCAGGTGGAAGGCAATGTGGGGATTATCCAGTGCAAGCTTTTCCATCAGATCGCCCACCAGGGCCCCTTCACTTCGTGGTTTCCTCAGAAATTTTTTTCTTGCGGGCGTATTGTAAAATAGACGGCGTACCATGACACTGGTTCCGGAAGGGGCTCCCACTTCCTCCATTCCCTCTTCCTTCGAGCCGTCCATCAAATAACGCACCCCTATCAGGGCGTCTTTTGGTTTTGTGATCATTTCCACTTCTGCCACGGCGGCAATCGAAGAAAGCGCCTCTCCTCGAAAACCCAGAGAAGAGATGGCAAACAGATCCGCTGCGCTTCTGATCTTACTGGTTGCATGTGAAAAAAAGGCTTTTCTCACCTGCGTCTTTTCGATCCCCGATCCATTATCTGTCACCCGAATCAAGGAGGTTCCTCCTTCTCTTATTTCCACTGTAATGAGGGTGGACCCGGCATCAATTGCATTCTCCACCAACTCTTTCACCACACTGGCCGGATTTTCAATCACCTCTCCTGCGGCAATCTGATCGATGGTATTTTTGTCCAGTTGAATGATTTCTGCCATTTTCCTCTCCCGGAAGGATCCATGTGACTCTACAATTTTTTTGTCCTGTCTCCATCCTCTCAAATTCGATTGCGAAGATCGTTCTGTAATTTATACAGCGTATTTAAAGCCTCGATCGGTGTCATCGCAGTCACATCCATTTCCTGTAATTCTCGAATCACCTCTGCGTCTTTTACCGTATCAGAAAAAGACATTTGATTCAAATCCACCTCATCATAATGCCTGACTTTTTTAGAAGAAGACTGCGTTTTGACTTTGATCATTTTGATCGTCTGTGCTATATCGTTTTCGGATAGTTTCTTTGCAATTTCTTTGGCCCTATCAATTACCAAATCCGGAACGCCGGCCAGTTTTGCTACCTGGATTCCATAACTTTTATCCGCTCCTCCTCTTATGATTTTTCGAAGGAAAACAATCTGATCGCCTCTTTCTTTTACCGCAATACAATAATTATTGACATTATCGATCTTTCCCTCCAGCTCGGTGAGCTCATGATAATGCGTGGCAAATAGCGTTCTGGCTCCCAGATAGTTACGGTTTGCGATATGCTCTACGACCGCCCAGGCAATGGACAGACCATCGTAGGTGGAAGTACCACGTCCAATTTCATCCAAAATGAGCAGCGAATTCGGTGTAGCGTTTCTAAGAATATTGGCCACCTCGTTCATCTCCACCATGAAGGTGGACTGCCCGCTTCCCAGATCATCGGAGGCTCCGACTCTGGTGAAAATGCGGTCTGTAATCCCTATGTGGGCACTTTTTGCCGGTACAAAACTTCCGATCTGTGCCATTAAGACAATGAGCGCCGTCTGCCTCATATAGGTGGACTTACCCGCCATATTGGGCCCTGTGATGATAGAAACGGCATTCTTGTTTTGATCCAGCAAAGTGTCGTTATCAATAAAACTCTCACACGCCTCCATCATCCTCTCTACAACCGGATGCCGCCCTTCCCGAATGTCCAAAAGGCCGTCCGTAGCAATTTCAGGCTTGATATATCGATCATGCTCCGCCACATAGGCCAGAGAAGCATACACATCTAAATGCGCCACAGCCTTGGCCGTTTTCTGAATCCTCTCTGTTTCTCTGCCGACCCGCTCCCTGAGATTACAGAAAATCTCGTATTCCATCGCATGCAACTTTTCCTGTGCATTTAAAATTTCATCTTCCAGCTCTTTTAATTTCGGCGTGGTAAAACGCTCACAGTTGGTCAGTGTTTGACGTCTGATAAAATCATCAGGAACCAGTTCTTTTTGAGAATTCGTCACCTCAAAGGAATAGCCGAAATTGTTGCTGAACTTGATCCGAAGATTTTTGATCCCTGTACGGGTCCTCGTTTCTTCTTCAAGATCCGCCAGCCACTGCTTGCCGTTCATCGCTACCTCACGGAAGTGGTCCACCTCCTGGTGATAGCCTTTTCGAATCATCCCTCCCTCTCTCGGGGAAAGCGGGGGCTCTTCTACCAGAGCGGAGGAAATCAGCTCTTCAATATCCTCTAGCACGTCTAGCGCCTTACTTAAGCGTTCCATTGCCGGGCAGGATTCTGCATCCTTCAGCGCCGTTTTAATTCCCGGAAGAAGTCGAAGCGAATTTCCAAAAGCGACCATATCTCTTGGCCCCGCGGTACGATAGCTGATCCTGGCTAAAAGTCTCTCTAAGTCATAGACTCCAGTCAGATATTCACGAATCTCCTCTCTGCACAAGGCCTGTTCCTTTAAAAAAGAAACTGCCGATAGCCTCTCTTCCATCTGAGCCGTATCAATCAGAGGTTGTTCCACGAAGGAGCGCAAAAGTCTCGCTCCCATTGCCGTTTTTGTTTTATCTAATACCCAGAGAAGCGTTCCTCTTTTCTTTTTATCCCGTAGGGTTTCCGTTAGTTCCAGATTTCTTCTGGTCGCCGAATCCAAAAGCATATAGTGACTTGCCACATAAGGGTGCAGCTGCGTCAGATTGGACAGTTCCGTCTTCTGTACCCGTTTCAAATAGCCAAGAAGGGCGCCAGCGGCAAGTGTGCCATTTGGAAAATCTTCGATCCCAAGGCCAATGGTTGAAGAGGTATGAAAATGGTCCGTCAAGGACCTCCTGCACGATTCTGCTCCAAAATCGAGAGGATCCAGAGGGTAGACCGTCGTTTCATATTTCTCTTTCAGTTCTGTCTCCGATATTCCGTCACTGAGAAAGGAAACATTGCAAATCAGTTCTGAAGGTTGGAATTTTGCAATCTCGTCCCGAATTTCCTGCACGGAACGGACTTCAGTCAAATGGAAATCACCAGTGGTTACATCACAGACGGCAATTCCACTGGCAGGGGAATGAAAAAAAACGCACATAATATAGTTGTTTTTTGTCTCTTCGAGCGATTGCATATTCAGCGTTGTGCCCGGTGTGACCACCCGAATCACATCCCGCTTCACAATTCCCTTTGCCTGCTTCGGATCTTCCAGTTGCTCACAAATAGCAACTTTATAACCCCTTTGCACGAGCCTTGTCAGATAGCTCTCCGCCGCATGAAAGGGAACTCCACACATAGGCGCCCTCTGTTCCAGCCCGCAAGATTTTCCTGTCAGTGTTAATTCCAATTCTCTGGAAACTGTCACCGCATCTTCAAAGAACATTTCATAAAAATCACCCAGACGGTAAAAAAGAATGCAATCGGGATAGTTTTTCTTCATCAGAAGGTAATGTTGCATCATGGGAGAAACTTCTTCTTCCGGAACCCCGGACGTCAAAAGATCGCTTAATTTTTCTCCCTTATGCATGACTTCGATTGCTTCCATTGTCATAAGATTCACTCCGGTTTCTTACATCCAGTTTCCAATTTTTCTCCCACGGCCTGACCAAGACGAACGGGCACCTCTCTTCCTTCCAAAGACGCCTTCCGGATATTCGGAAAAATATTTACCCTATTTTTTTGCAGAAGAACAATAATGGTCGAGCCACCATAAAGGAAGCATCCTTTTTCCTCTCCTCTGGAAAAAGAATACCTCCGATGATAATTACGAATTTTTCCGACCAGCATCGCCCCCACTTCCACCTGAACAACTTTTCCAAAATGTGCCGTGTGCATGAGAGTATACTCGCGACAGTTTTCCGTAAAAACAGGGATCTCCCGCAAGGCGATGGGGCGTACGGTATGCAAAACACCGGGGATAAAGATATTGTCTTCTTTCCACCCGTCGTCCAGATAGAAATATCTGTGGTAATGCTGCACACACAACCGGTAAACCAGACAGGTTCCCCCTTCAAACTCCTTCGCCAGCGCCGTGTTCTGCAACAAAGCTTCCACCGTATACCGACTTTGTTTAATGGGAAGAACCGTGGTTTGCCGAATCTCCCAGACACTGAGCAGTCCGTCACAAGGCGCAACCAGTGATGATGCCCTCCGGTCCACCGGCCTTTTCTCCGGCTTGAGTTTACGGGTAAAACAATCATTGAAGGAACGAAAATCTGTCTGTTCGCATTCCTTCAGCTCAATATGATTTTTTTTCACGAACGGATGAATCAAAGGAACGGACAGAGGAGAATCCAAGAATTTACCAACGAAAACAGAGAAGGGCCTCCAAGTCAGAAATTGCAACAGCAAACGTCCCGGCGCGGTTTTATATAAAAACAGCAGCTCTCTTCCCATATACAATCCCCCGCTTTTGCTGTCTTTTTCCTTCAGAAAATCAATGAATATGCCTTACCAGCAGCAGTGCAAGAAGCAGAATCAGTGCCTCTACGGCACCAATTCCCACCATAATCCAAACACCGCATACGCCGGGCTTTTTGACCTGAATCTTAGACACAAAAAGGAAACCGGTAACGAGGAGCGCAAGATAATAAATCGGTGTAATATCAAAGGGCAGAATATACTGTAAGAGCATAATGGAGGGAAAGATAAGAGCAGCAGAGGTTACCGGCAAACCGATATACGTTTTTCGACAGCCGCCCTCCGTTTTCTGCCTTTCTTCTTCCATTACATTAAAATATGCAAGCCGAATCAAAGCGGCAAGCACATAAAACATCAAAATAAAAAGAATCAGAATGGAAACCGCCCGGTCCCCCCCCAGTCCAAAAAACGAGAACCGGGAAATGCCGTAAATCTGCGGTCCCACCGTAGAAATCGCTTCTCCAATGCACGCGGGCAAGACTCCAAAAGCCACCAAATCCGCCAAAGAATCAATTTGAATTCCAAAAGCCTTTTCTGCCGGGGAACGATCTTTTTTGGTCCTTGCGACTCGTCCATCAAAAGCATCGCAAAGACCGCTTAGCATGAGAAAGAAAACGCCCAAATAGGGATGCCCTGCTGCATGCAGCGAAATACAGATTCCCGCTACTGCGGACAGGAGGGAGAGATATGTAAGCCAAACCGTATAATCGTAAAACCCTAACATTTTATGATCTCTTTCTGCTTAATATAAAATAATAAGCCGCATAACCGATCGCAACCGTGAATCCACTAAGCAAAACACATATATAAAAAGATAAACTCCTGCTTAGAAGTTCCAGACGAACTGCACTGGATTTTGACATCATATCACGAAATCCATCCAGCATCAAATAATCTGCTACCCCCATTCCTCCCGGAACAGGAACTGTGTTGGAGCCGATGGCAACCATGCTCTGTATCGTCCAAATGGGAAAAACGTCCTTTGGGTCGCCCCCCGTTGCCAGAAAAACAAAAGCCGTAACGGATATTTGAGAGACGCGCTGTGCCAGATTCCAGAGATACGCTCCGACCAGTGCCATTTTGGAACCGGCCATCTGTCCAACACTCTCATGATAAGCTTCAATTCTCTTTTCGTACTTTGCAATCCAAGCCTTCGGCTTTCTAAGCAGGCGCAGCTTAGAAAGCAGGTAAGCCGTTTTGTGCACCAGAATGTTCAGGATCTGCCGGTGAAATAGCAGCAATAAAAAGAAAATGGCAAAAAGAACCAGCACAAAGGACCCGAGCAAAATAAGTCCTCTGGAGAGGAGGTTGAAATGGAAAAAAATTTCCGGTGCGGTCACCAGGCAAAGAAGACCCACTGTCAAAATTCCAAGCGTATACATGACAAGATTCATCACCAGCACCGCTGTCGTTACGGAAAGAGGGATTCCACTTTTTTTCATGAAATAGGCGCTTGCAGGTTGCCCCCCCGAGGCGGATGGAGTGATGGCAGAAAAGAACACATCTCCTGCCGAGAACAAAAAACCCTGTATCGCATTTCTTTTATAACCGACACTATGCAGGAGGCAAAGAAGGGCGCCACCTTCACAACAGATAAAGCCGAGCATCGCAAAAATGGACATGACCACCCATTTTTTGTCGGCAGAAAGCACAATTTCTTTCAGATCATGGAGTGAAAGGCTGTCTGCCTGTGACAAAACGGCAGAGATGCTGAGTACTGCAAGTAGAATTGCGATAAAAAACCAGATTATTTTCTTCTTGTCCATTGATCCCAATGCTCCATGCGCTGATATATTTGTTCAAAGCCTCGTCTGCGTGTGACAAGAATACCGATCTCAAAAAAAGCAATTCCACCTAAAATATCCATTAGAACATGCTGTTTGACTAAAACGACCGAAAGACAGACCAGAAACGTCATGATCGTGGTTAGCCACGCATACCATTTTCCGATCTTTTTCTGCGCAAAGGCCGTTCTTGTACAGAACCAGCTTTCCAAAACGTGAATCGAAGGGAATAAGTTGACCGGTGCATCCATTTGATAAACCCATCTGGTCACCCACTCTGCCACTCCGGTCCCAATCACCCGGGGCCGCAGAATGGTGGAAGGAATCAAAATAAAACAGCCAAAAGTCAAAATCTTCGCAAACAACTCTGCACTCAGATATCGATAACAAAATGATTTGCTCTCTCTGCCACAGATGAGGAAACCAATGATCCACTGTAAATAAGCACCTAGGTAAATAAAAATAAAGCCCGGAATAAACGGAATCTCCCTGTCCAGCGGAAGAGATAAATCATGGAAGGTGAAATAACCTTTTAAAGACTGAATCCCTATATACCCAACAAAATTGAACGAAAGATTCAACAAAAGAGCCGGAATCGCATAAGACGGCAGAAGACTCTTGAATCGTTTTCGAAGCGGATGAATTTCTTTCAAGCTGGCTCTCTTCCTCTGTAGATGTCTCTTTCTCCTCTGTAGAAGCAACGCCAATTATTGTAGCATCTATTTGTACTTTTTACACCTGTTTTTTCCTATCCCCTGCACGGATCCACCCCGTCATACTAAAAAAAGTGTGTTCTAAAAAGAACACACCGTCGCTCCTCTGTTTTGTTTTGTCTTCATCCCCATTGCACTTCACTTGACTTCATCAGTTCTCTCACTACAACCGATGCGGCCAGAAGCCCGGCTGCAGGAGGCACAAAGGCGCAGGATGCAGGCGTATCTTTTTGTCTCCTTAGCGGTAAATTCCTCTTCTCCGACTCTTCTTTCTCCGCGCTTCTCTCATTCACCTCTTCCCTCTTCTCGGGAAGAGGCTTCATAGAAGGTTCTGTGGAATAAACCACCTTGAGATGCTGAACCCCTCGTTTTCTCAACTCCCGCCTCATGATTCTGGCAAGCGGATCCATGCTGGTTTCAAACAGATCACAGGTCTGCAACTTCGAGGGATCCATTTTATTCCCCGCTCCCATACAGGAGATAATGGGTACCTGTGCTTTCTGCGCTTCCAAAATCAGCCCGATTTTGGCACTGACCGTATCAATCGCATCCAGGATATAATCATAGTTCTGAAACTCCAGACCGTTTGCCTCTTCGCTACCGGGCAGATAAAAAACGGGATGTTTCATCACTCGGATTTCAGGATTGATGTCATGAATCCTTTCTTCACACACATCCGTCTTTCTCCTTCCAAGATTCGGGATCAGTGCCATACATTGACGGTTTAAATTGGTTTCATTATAAAAATCGTTGTCAATGACATCAATGGTTCCTATATTGCTCCTTGCCAATGCCTCCACTGCACTGCCTCCGACTCCTCCCAGTCCAAAAACCGCCACTCTTTTTGAGAAAAGTGCCTCTACCGCTTCCTTCCCGAATAAACGGATGGTTCTTTGATAGGCATTCTCCGGGCATTTTTTTATGAAACCGCTTCCATTTCCCGTCATCATTCTAAAGCTGTCCTCTTTATGCGGCATTTGCCGCTTTCTTTGCATTCATCAACTCATCCAGTTTTTTTACACACTCTTTCTCTTCTTCCGTTAAATTCCTTGGGACAATAATTTCTACCACCGCATACAAATCTCCCCGTGTTCCCTTATTTTTCAAAGAAGGCATCCCTTTTCCTTTCATTCGGATTTTACTACCGCTTTGCGTCCCTTGCGGAATCTTCACCATCAACGTTTTATGGTCCAGCGTCTGAATCTTCACCTCTCCTCCCAAAACGGCGGTGGTAAAGGGAACCATCGTCTTCATATACAGGTCAGATCCCTTGCGCTCGACTCCCTTGCGGGGAAGGATATGTACTTGAAGGTATAAGTCTCCCTTCCGTAGACGATCCGTCTGCCCCTGCCCCTTTAAACGAATGCTCTGTCCTTCCTCAATGCCTGCCGGAATATGGACGATCAGAGAATGTGTCCTGCCATCTCCCAGCTGAAAAGACACTTTCTTATCCGCTCCCAAAACGGCATCTTGAAGGTCCACCTGAATTTCCGATGTTACATCCCCACTGCCAGAAAAGGCGTCGCTCCCATCAAACCCTGTGTGTTCGCGAAAGCCTTCAAAAGAGCCGGATCCGTCGCCGCTCTGAAAATGAACCGTCTTTCCCTTCCTGTCGCCAAATACGTTCCCAAACAGATCTCCAAAGAGATCATTCGGATCCCCTTCAAAATGGATGTTTTGCCCGAAAGGATTTCCACCTTCAAAATGCATATTCCGGTAATACCTTCCATCCCCTCCAAAATGGAAAGGATTTCCTTCGCTCTCTGCCCGGTTCTGCTTCGCAGCACCGCTCTCATCAAAGGTGGCAAATCCATACTGATCGTACAACTTGCGCTTCTTCGGATCTCCTAAAACACCATAGGCTTCCTGCACTTCGCGAAACTTCTGCTCTGCCTGTTGATCTCCGGGGTTGGTATCCGGATGATATTTTTTGACCAGGGTCCGATATTGCTTTTTTAACTCTTTATCTGTTGCGCTCCTTGATACACCGAGCACCTCATAATAATCCTGTTTCATATACACCTCGCTTCGCATCATATCCGCTTTTTATATACTATATATGTTATAGCACATATAGAACAGTTTTGCAATGCATTTTTGCAAGGGTTTGGAGGAAAATCTTGAGAAGCGCTCCTGTATCGTGCAGGGTCTCAAACCAATCTTTTAAAACCAATCATTTAAAACCAATCATTTAAAAACCAAAACCGGAGTATGAACCGCAATCATACCATACAGCTGTCTTGCTGCTTGAGGCGGCAGGTTAATACACCCATGAGAACCCGCATTTGTATAGATGGCTCCTCCAAAACTCTTTCTCCAAGAAGCGTCATGAATCCCGATATTACGGTAGATGGGCATCCAGTATTGCACAAAGGCTTTATATCCATCTCCTCTCAGGGTACGGTTGGTTTGTTTCCCATAAACCCGGAAAAAACCTTGCGGTGTCTCTCGTTTTAATTTCTCGTTTCCGGTTACAATATCTGTAACCAGCTTTTGCTCTCCATTCTCATAGTAATAGAGCTTTTGTTCGCTTAAATTGATTTCAATATAGGTGGTTCCTACCGATTGAATTTTAGGAGTTTCTCCGGAATCTGTAAATATTCTCCAGTCTGTCGTTTGATGCCCGATGATTGCATTTTTTAAAACTTGAAACTCCGTGGCAGCGTCATAGGTATCCTTCCCGGGAACCTTGTTTTCTGTAGGAAAAGAAATCGTTCTTCCATCGGTGGCAACAAATTGTATGATTTCGTCTGTGCCCTCCCCTAAAAAGGTAGAAAATAGATGGTTCATCGATTGAAAGAGAGCTGCTTCGCTAATCAGAGGAACCCCCTCTTCGTTGCAGATGACCCCCTGCACCGAGTAGAGATTTTCCGGAAGCGTGCTTTCCCGTCCCTGAATCAGAAACAAACCGCTACCGGTTGCCGAATTGATCCTCTGCTGTCTCATGGATGAGAGATTCTGATCGGTTACCAGCCAGTAGGGCAAAAAATTCCCATCAATGGCCGCAACCTTGTCTCCCCATTGATAAGTCACTCTAAAATCGGAAATCGCATTCAACTGCTCCGTCAAAAAAAGATTCTGACGATCCAACCAGCCCGTGTCTTCTGCCGCATACGCACTCATAGAAGCAAAGAGAAAAAATAAAAGAAAAACAACCGCTGTTCTTCCTGTCAAAAAGACTGCTCTTACGACAAGAAAAACCCTTTGGACACAGAGCCTATCTAAAGCCCCTCCGTACTTCTTTTCTCGGTGTTTCATTGGCATCCTCCATGATTTCGCCCAGATAATAAAATCCGCGACACTCCGTCAACCTGACATCCTGAAAAGTACCGATCCGATCTTTTCCCCCTTTGACATGAACCAGAGCATTATTCGACATCCTACCTGTTACCATCGAGGCATCGTGATCGTTCACCTCTTCGATCAGAACCTGGTGGATCTGTCCCTCTTTCCCCATTGATTGCGTTCTTGCTGTTTCCTGTACGACTTTTAAAAGACGGTCAAAATTGCGTTTTACCGCTTTTTCATCGCATTGATCCGCAAAGCCGGCTGCCGGCGTTCCCGTTCGTCTGGAATAGATGAACGTAAATGCGTTGTCATATTTTGCCTGTTCTACTACGTCAATGGTTTCCTGTACATCCTCCTCCGTTTCTCCGGGAAAACCAACGATCAAGTCTGTCGTCAGTGCAAGATCCGGCACGGCCGTCCTGATCTTTTTTACAAGGGTCAGATAAGACTCCTTCGTATAATGACGGTTCATTCTGTCCAAAACCTTGTTGGATCCGGATTGCAGCGGCAAATGCAGATGTCTTGCCACCTTTTCATTTTCTGCTATCACGCGAATCAAATCATCGGAAAGGTCTTTGGGATGAGAAGTCATAAAGCGTACACGCTCAATACCGTCGATCCTGCACACTTCTTCTAACAGTTCCGGAAAAGATACGGCAGTCTCCAATCCCTTGCCATAGGAATTGACGTTCTGCCCTAGTAACATGACTTCTTTTACCCCGTCCTGTGCTAATTTTTCGATTTCCCTGAGGATATCCTGCGGTCTTCTACTTTTCTCCCTTCCTCTCACATAGGGCACAATACAGTAGCTGCAAAAATTATCGCAGCCATAGGTAATATTTACCCCCGATTTAAACCGGTACTTTCGTGCGGTGGGAAGATCCTCTATCATCTTATCGGACTCTTTCCAAATATCGATAACCATACGGTCCGATTCCAGCATCGTCACCAGAAGCTCCGCAAATTTAAAAATATTATACGTCCCAAAAATCAGATCCACGAAGCGGTAGCTTTCCCTGATTTTTTCGATTGCCACCTGTTCTTGCATCATACATCCACAGATGGCAATCTTCATTTCGGGATTCTCTTTTTTCAGCGCTCCGGAATAGCCGAGTCTGCCGTACAGTCGGTTATCTGCATTTTCTCTTACGGTACAGGTATTATAGATAATGAAATCCGCATCTTCCCGATCGGTCATCCGGTATCCGACCTCCTGTAGAATACCGGACAGCTTCTCCGAATCGCGAACGTTCATCTGACAGCCGAATGTCATCGTACATGCGGTCAGAGGACGTCCGAGGAGTCTTTCCTTCTGCTGAAGGATTTTCTTCGCCCGTTCGATAAAATAATACTGACGCTGCGGCTCCTCCCGGGGTACCTCCCGCTCCAAAACATCCCTTCCGATTCTATCCTCATTCCACATGTTTTCCGTCATGTTCCTCTCTATCTGCGTATAAGGTGACCAGATTCACCAGCACCGACACAGCAGCTTCCATTTCCTGTATGGACGCATATTCAAACCTTCCATGATAGTTGTACCCTCCCGTAAATAAATTCGGGCAGGGAAGCCCTTTAAAAGAAAGCATCGCTCCGTCCGTACCGCCTCTAATCGGTTCCTCAATGGGCGTAATGTTTTCTTGTTCCATTGCCTTTCTGGCATTCTCGATCAAATGAAAATGAGGTCGAATCTGCTCGATCATATTGGAATACACATCTTCCATCAGCAGTTCTACGCAGCCCTCTCCATATTTAAAATTCAGGAAGTCCGTTACTCTACGCATCGTCTCCTTTTTCTTTTGAAGTTTCTGTTTGTCATGATCCCGGAGGATATAGTGAACCACCGCCCGATCCACGGTTCCGCGCATCTGTTCCAGATGATAAAAGCCTTCTCTGCCCTCCGTGTACATCGGATTCTCCTGCACCGGAAGCATAGAATGAAATTCGTAGGCAAGTAAAGTGGCATTCTTCATCCTGTTTTTGGCGCTGCCCGGGTGCACACTTAAGCCATGGAAGATCACCTGCGCTTCCGTTGCATTGAAATTCTCATACTCCAACTCGCCTATCTTTCCGCCGTCTACCGTATAAGCATATTTTGCTCCGAATGTTTTTAGATCAAAAAATGCCGTTCCTTCTCCAATCTCCTCATCCGGCGTAAAGGCGATACAGATTTCACCGTGCTTCTTCTCCGGATGTAAGAGCAGGATTTTAACCATCTCCAGGATCTCTGCGACCCCTGCCTTGTCATCTGCTCCCAACAAGGTAAGACCGTCTGTCACAATCAGATCTTCACCGACATGCCGCAATAAATCCGGGAAAGTTTCCGGCTCTAACAGAATCTCTTTTTCCTCTCCTCCCGCCTCATGTAAAACAATCTTCTTCCCGTCGTAATGATGAACAATCCTTGGATTCACTCCCGCCCCGGAAGCAGCAGATGAAGTATCCATGTGTGCGATAAAACCAAGTGCCGGCGCAAGAACCCCCTCACTTGAGGGAATTTTCGCATACACATAACAGTGTTCTTTGTCATAGGTGACATTAGCAACACCAAGGCTTTTGAGATCTTCAACCAGAACCTTTGCCAGATTGTGCTGCTTTTCTGAAGAAGGATGCGTATTTGTGTTTTCATCCGACTGCGTATCTATTTTTACATACCTTAAAAACCGTTCTACCAAATCATTCATGCTGTTCCCTTTCTTGTACTTTTCCATATACACCGGCTCTTCCACTTTTTCCCAGTTCCTTGATATAACCCGCCTTTTTCATTACTGTGATAAAAAAAGAGATTTTGGTTCTCCGCACATGGAGATAAGCCGCCAGTTCCTTTGTTGTAAAACCTTCTATCTCCGAAGCTTCCGCCTGTTCCCCTTCCGCCGTCCTCCGGTGACGCACCCGGTGCATCGTGAGGACTTCATCCGGAATCAGGTTCAGGAAATCCTCTCTGGTAGCTAAAACCACCCGCTGGTATAACGCTCGGGGATAAACATCATAGCGGTGAGATCCCTTTCTCCCCTGCCGGGCATATCCGTCCTTTAGTCGAAACTCATCCATATCAATCAGCATCACTTCCAGGATCAGATTCGGGTGTCCCAAATACGAACAGATCCGGTAAAATTCCGGGAAGGCTTCATAAACGCTCCCCTTGATCGGTGATTTATTGCTGGCGCTGATTTCTCCGGTCTGAGGATCCACCCAGTGAACCATCTTGCAATGCGCAAACGGGTAAATCACATGCACCGGATAATCCGGCAGAAAAGAATCCAACTTGCGTCTTAATTGACCGAAATGTGCACTTTGGATTTCAAAGATTTCTCCCTCTCGAAACACATCCGCAATATAGTTCCCAATCCGTATTTCCTTGCAGTCTTCCTCCTGTCCCGCATAAAAGTCCTTGAGGACCGCATGCACAGTTTTTTCCCTTAATACACCAATGGAGGTCCGTTCATATTCTCTTGTAGCGTAACGAAGAATGCTTTCCTCAAAACGTTCCATTGATTCTAGCTTCTTTCAAAAAAACGGTTCGAATATAGTCAAACGTAGCATTCTCCCCCTTCTCGGCGATCATTTGCAAAAAAAATTCCAACTTCTCCTGCGTATAAGGATGAAGTGGAAGTCTGCCCTGTCCCAATCGGTAATATTCAAAGGCATCCGTCTGCTGATACTGAGATCCCCTGTACGTTCTGGAAGCTGCGACACGATCAGCGACCATTTCCGCAATATACCGATCCGGCATGCGAATCGGCATCAGACAACCGGGCAACTTGCTTTTCATACTGAAATCCACCCAGTACTCAAAATGATGTTTATTTCTCCCCTTATGATGCAACCAGGCTGCGCTGTACCCATGCACCTCTCTTTCTTTAATATTGGGGGAACGAGTCCCCTGATAGTATCTTACACCGTTCCAGAATTCAATCGGTGCAAATTTGGAAAGGTCGTGCATCATTCCCTGATAGTATAACCCCATCCGAAAGCAGAATTTTCGTACTAGGTGGCGATGATGCTGAATCGTAGAAAAATGCGCGACCAACTTGCGAAGGGTAATCTTACCGGAATGTGGATCAGGGATCCTTTCTTCCGTCATTTTTTTGATCATGTACCTGTCTCCCAATCAAAATACTTATGCTACGCGGCTCCAGAGTCAGAGCTTCCTCCCTGACCTCCGTTTGGAGCTTGCAAATGATCGAATCCGAAGCGGTATCTGCAAAAAGGCACCACTTTCTTTCTCCCGGCAGTTTGGGAAGGGCGAAAGATGTCTTCTTCCAAAGTAAATTAAAAGCAATATAAATATAATCGGAAGTTCCCTTCCCATTGCAAATCATCACACCCACTGCGTGTGAATAGGCCGATAAATCCGGCTGCCAGGCCTCCCGCCCGTGAAAAGATATTTTGGGGTAATTTGCCTCCCACCTCCCTCTTGTATTCGAAACATCAATGTTTGATAAGAAAGGGTACCGGTTTCGGAACGCTACAAGCGCCTTTATGTAATCCGTCAGAAATGTAAACTTCCCCTTCGGATCCCAGTCGGTCCAAGAAAGAACGTTGTCCTGACAATACGGATTATTGTTCCCCTTCTGGGTATTCCCACACTCATCTCCCGCATACAGTAGAGGAGTGCCATGTGAAAGCATCAACATGGTGAGGCCATTCAACATCTGTCTCTTGCGAAGAGATAGAACCGTTTTACTTCTGCTTAGCCCTTCCTGACCGCAGTTAAAGCTGAAATTCAGATCTCTCCCGTCCGCATTATGTTCCCCATTGGCCTCGTTGTGCTTATGCTCATAAGAAAAAAGATCCCGCAGCGTAAAGCCATCGTAATTGCAGAGATAATGGATCCGAGGAAACATCAGGCCGTTGTTTGTAAACGCATTCACAAAATCTTGAATACTATAGTCCTCTCCCCGAAGAAATCTTCTTGCGGCAAAAGGGAAAACTTCATCATAAAGGGCACACTGCCCGCCTGAAGGTCTGCCTCCCATTCTGGAAGCATCCCGGTACATAATCTTAAGATCCGAAAGCATAGGATCGGAAATCAACATTTCAACGGGGATATTGTCACTTTTCACATGAATACCGTCAATGTGAAATTCCGAAACCCAATAACGAATGCAATCCACCATCAAATTCTGATCCGTTCCCGGGGCAAAATAGAACTGTAAGATCACCTCCATTTGGTGGAGATGGAACTGACGAATCATACTTTTCAGCTCTGCCACAGGGTGATGCGGATCCGAGGAATAGGTGCTTCTGGGCGCAAAATAAAAGCCATCCTTATATCCCCAATAATTGATTTTTAACGAGGGCTCCTTCTTGTCTAACAACATCCCGTTATGAGAATAGAGAGTGGGCGCCTTCACTTCTCCGCTTACTTCTCCATAATTCGGATCTCCGCTCGTCTTCTCCGTATCCACTGCCAAACATTCATAAATAGGCAGCAACTCCACCGCAGTCACCCCAAGCGATTTTAAATAAGGGATTTTTCTGACAAGTCCCTGAAAGGTACCTCTCTCCCGCGCATCCGGAACTCCAACAGAATCCTTTTTGGTAAACCCTCTGACATGCAGGGCGTAAATAAAACTTTGCTCATAGGGAATTTCAGGCCGGATATCTCCGCTCCAATCATATTCCTTAGGAATGACGCATCGTAATGTGCGATCCGTGATCGGTTTTCCCCACTTCTCTAAACCGCGAATTTCACGCGCATGCGGGTCGGGGAAATACGTTTCATTTTCAAAAAAGAGATAGCTGTCATAGCTTTCATCCAGCCCCTTCACCAATGCGCTATAAAGATTTCCGGTCCGGCATGCGGCATCAAAGGAAATTCGCTTTGGACTTCCCTTTCCGCCTCCTGCATAAAAACAGATGCCACAACGCCCTCTTTCATGAAACACTGCACTGACATGAATGCCTTCGCTGCTCTTATAAACCCCCAGCGGATATGCCCTGCCTGGAATAACGATAATCTGATTGTCTGCCATCATGCTGTCCTTCTTCGTGTTCTGCCAAGGAAATCTTCCATTGCAAACAAAAGCCTTTTGGGGCTAAAAGTAAGTGTATTCTATCACATTTCCTCTTCTTGAAAAAGAGAAAGCACCGGCCGCAAAAATCTGGACGGCAGTCTACTGGTACCGCCTCCTGCATCCTTTTCCCCTGAAACAAAAGACAGATATAGTCTTTTTCTGGCTCTCGTCACAGCCACATACAAAAGACGTCTCTCTTCTTCTATTTCCGGTATACTTACCGCATGCCTGGAAGGAAGGACGCCTTCATTGAGAGACGGAAGAAAGACCGTGTCAAACTCCAAACCCTTTGCGGCATGCATCGTCATCAGTCTGACTCCCTTCCTCTCTACGTTTAGAGAGCGGCTATTTTCCAGTGCCTGCTTGATTTTCTTCTTCTTTTCTACAATGCCATCCAGAAATTCTTGAATTTCAGGTGTTTCTTTTGCCTCTTCCACCAGACGGTTCACACTCTCCTTTGCGAGTAAATAATCCGCTTTTTGACCGGTGGTTCGAAGGTACCTGTCATATCCCATGCCATTTACCACATATCCAATCGCCAGGTGGCTCCTCATTTTTCCTGCCATCCGGCACTGCCTTAACAGGAGTTCGACCCTTCTGTACATCGGTGCGTTCTGTTGGTAATAGTGCAGTACCATTTGCGAAGAAAACGGCCCTTCTCCCGCCAGCGCCTCCCGGCTGATGTAACGTAGAGGTTTATTCATCACACGCAGAAAATCAGCACGCTCCATACGACCGGATGCCAATCTTAAAAACGCGAACAGATCCATACACACCGCTTCTTCATAAAAACTGCGCAATTTTTCTCTGCAGCAAAAAGGAATTCCTGCCTCTGCCAGAGACTCAGCCATACGCGAGCACTCGGTATTGGTTCGGAAAAGGATGGCGCTCTCTGTTAAGCTTTTGGGATGGGCGATCAGATATCTGCAAAGCAGCCTCCTTTCCCCTTCTTCTTTTTCAAACATCCTGGCCTGTACTTCACAAACTTCTCCCGGATAGGAATTGACCGCCTCCGGGTGTTTTGAAAATCGAGTTTGATTTTCCATGATGATTTGATTGGCGATTTGTAGAATCCGGTCATGAGAACGATAATTAAAGTTCAGAAGAAATTCCTTTGCCTGTGGATAGAACTCCTTAAAACGCAGCATAAATTCAGGCTTTGATCCACGAAACCCGTAGATAGACTGATCATCATCCCCCACCACAAACAGGTGGTTCCACGGCTGGGTTAGCTTCTGGAGGCAGAGAAACTGTAGCCTGTTAATATCCTGATATTCGTCTACCAGAAAATACCGAAACCTTTCTCTGTATTTTTCCAAAATGCCAGGACTCGTCTCTAGCAAATGAAGACAATCCGGGGTCATATCATCAAAATCGATGCGATGCAATTCCCTTGCAAGCTTTTGGTATTCTTGTAAAATGAAAGCAAAGTGTTCTGCATACACAAGACTTGGATCCGGCTTAAAATCTGCTCTTTTGTCGTTCTTGTATCTGGCTATTTCCATCAGCAGAACCCACTCCGTATCCGGATCGGTAGCCAAACCCAGATTCTGCAGCGACTGCCGAAGAATCCCTATCTTCTGTTCGTTGGTCATTAGTTCGTTGGGGTATGTATGGATAGAATTCCGTAGAATTTGAAAGAAAATGGAATGAAAGGTGCCGAAGGTGACTTCCGGATATCTGCTCTTCGTTAACTGATAAAACCTGCTTTGCATTTCTATAGCGGCACTCTTAGAGAAGGTTACCACCAAAATTTGCTGCGGAGGAATTCCGTATTCCTCAATCATGTAACGAAGTCTTTGTGTAATGACAAAGGTCTTTCCGCTGCCAGGTCCTGCGAGAACCATCGCAGGACCGTCTCTATGTCGAATTGCAAGGAGCTGTGGCATATTTGTCTCTGTGTGGAATGCCTGGGGTGCGGATTGCATTCTTTTCAATTTTCCTCCCTTCAAAAAATGATAAGGGATCAGAAGGTGGTCTTTTAGGAGCGTGCGCTTTGTAGCAAAGAGATGGCTTTTTCTACTCTGGCTAATGTTTCTTCTTTTCCTAAAAGCTCCATGATTTCTGTTGCTCCACAGGGTGTCATCGCCTTTCCTGAAACGGCAATGCGAATCGGCCAGAGCACATAGCCGTTTTTATACCCCTTCTCTTTCGTATATTCCTGAAGCCTCTCATAAAGAGCATCGTTACGATAGTCATTTTGCTCTCTTAGGATAGGTTCCAACTCAGTAAGTACTTTTAAGGAAGAAGCCTCGTCCGTTTTCATTTTCTTATGACAATACAAACTTGTCTCATATTCCGGCATCTTTTCCAAAAAATCCACCATCGCAGGAATATCGGAAAAAAGTTCTATCCTGGTTTTCACCATTGCCGCAATTTTCTCAAAATCCATCTCTTTATGGATGGTGTCCTGCAAAATCGGGATTGCTTTTCGATTAAAAACTTCATCAGACAGTCTCTTTAGATATTCACCGTTCATCCACCGCAGCTTCGTATAATCAAAGACCGCCGGAGATTTGCTGATTCGATGATAATCGAATTCACGAATCAGATCCGAAAGAGAAAGCACCTCTTCATTGTTGTCAGGAGACCATCCGAGCAACGCAACAAAATTCACGATACACTCCGGAAGAAAGCCCTGCTCCACCAAGTCTTCAAAAGAAGAATGCCCGCTTCGTTTCGACAGTTTGTGATGTTCCTCATCCGTAATCAACGGACAATGAATGTACTTCGGAATCTCCCAGCCAAAGGCTTCATACAACCGGTTATACTTCGGAGAAGACGAAATATACTCATTCCCGCGCACGACATGCGTAATTCCCATCAGGTGATCATCCACCACATTTGCAAAATTATAGGTTGGATAACCGTCTGATTTCATGAGAATCATGTCGTCTAATTCACTGTTGTCTACCGTCACATCCCCGTAGAGTTCATCATGAAAGGTCGTCTGTCCCGTGCGAGGGTTATTTTGTCGAATCACATAAGGTTTTCCGGCTTTTAAATTGTCTTCAATCTCCTCCTGCGTCAAGGAAAGACAATGCTTATCGTAAACATGGATCTCCTTTCCGTCCTGCAGCGTTGTTTTTAAAGCGGCAAGCCTCTCCTGTGAACAGAAGCAGTAATAAGCCTCTTTCTTGTCGATCAACTCCTTCGCATATTGGAGATAAATCCCCTTTTTTTGTCGTTCACTTTGCACATACGGTCCTACAGGACCTCCCACATCCGGCCCTTCATCATGAGAAAGACCGGCATCCTTCATTGTCTGATATATAATTTCTGTGGCTCCCTCAACAAAACGCTCCTGGTCTGTATCTTCGATCCGCAGAATAAAATCACCACCACCATGTCTGGCTATTAAAAAAGCATAAAGCGCTGTCCGTAAATTCCCCACATGCATACGTCCCGTCGGAGAAGGCGCATATCTTGTTCTGATTTTCATAACAACTCCTCTCTGAAATACCCTCTGATTTAAGTGGTACCCTTCATTATATCCTCTTAAACCGATCGCAACAAGGTAAAAAAATTTGTAAAAGATGATGATTTCTATGGTATCTTTACAAAATACTTTATATAATATGTAGGTAATCTGTAATTAGGTTTCCTTTAATGCATCACAATCTTAATCATTTTACCGGAAAGGGGAACATTTATGAAGCAATGCACGATGCTGGCAATGATTCTTGCCGGTGGACGTGGATCCAGACTGAATGAACTGACGAACAAGCTGGCTAAACCGGCTGTTTCCTACGGGGGAAAGTACCGGATTATCGATTTCCCCCTCAGTAATTGTGCGAATTCCGACATCAATATCATTGGCGTTCTCACACAGTATGAATCCATTTTCCTAAACAGTTATGTAACTGCAGACAGTCGCTGGGGACTGGATGCCAAAAACAGTGGTATCTTTGTATTGCCTCCCAGAGAAAAGGCAGAAGAGAATTTAAATATCTACCGCGGTACGGCGGATGCCATTTCTCAGAACATTGATTTCATCGACCAATACAGCCCTGACGTGGTCCTCATCCTTTCCGGTGATCATATTTACAAGATGAATTATCAAAAGATGCTGGAAGAACATCGGGCCTCCTATGCGGATGCTTCGATTGCAGTCATTGAAGTCCCCAAAAAAGAAGCCAGTCGCTTCGGTATCATGGATGTGGATTCCACCGGAAGGATCCTGGAGTTTGAGGAAAAGCCGGAACAACCCAAAAGCCAGTTGGCATCCATGGGTATTTATATTTTTAACTGGAAATTGCTGCGCAAGATGCTGATTGCAGACAGAAAGAACAACGATTCCTCTCACGACTTCGGCAAAGACATCATTCCAACGATGCTACAGGAAAATCGAATTCTGCACGCCTATCAGTTTAATGGCTATTGGAAGGATGTCGGCACCATCGACTCTCTTTGGGAAGCCAATATGGACTTGATCAAGGAGAATGCTGAACTGGATTTGAATGATAAAGGTTGGAAGATCTATACCGAGGACACCAATACGCTTCCGCATTTTATCGGCCCTAACGCCAAGATCCGCCATGCCATGATCACGCAGGGATGTCTGGTCGACGGAGAGGTTTCAGGCTCCGTTCTGTTCACCGCTGCTCAGGTCAAAACAGGTGCGAAGGTGATTGACTCCGTTCTGATGCCGGGTTCCCAGGTCGATTCCGGCGCTGTAGTGACCAGAGCCATTGTGGCGGATGGCGTGCATATCGGTCCTGGTGTCAAGATAGGATCCGCAGATTCTCCCAACATCCTGTTGGTGGCTAAAAATGTAAAAGGGGAGGAAGCAGATAAATGAGCAAATCGATTTTTGGCATTATCAATTCCTGCGACCGTTCTTCCCGCATTAACGGTCTGGAAGAATACAGACCGATCGGTGCCTTCACCTTTGGCGGAAGATATCGTGTCATTGACTTTATTATCTCCAATATGAGCAATTCCGGCATCAATCAAATTCAGATTTTTACCGGAAGCAATCCTTTATCTTTAACCGACCATATCGGTACCGGAAGACAGTACAATATCAATTCCAAGAGAGGTCGTATTCATACCTTCTTTTCCAAACATGCCACCTCTTATAATTTGTACAATACGGCCATTTCCTGTTTTATAGACAACCTTCCTTATATTGCAAATATGCCACAGGAATATGTCCTGGTTGCACCGGCTTATATGATTTACATTCAGGATTATCAATCGCTTCTGGATCAGCACATTGAAAGTGGTGCAGATATTACCTTCCTTTATCAATCGGTCGATACTGCCAAGGAGGATTTTCTTTACAATCTGACCATTGAAATGGACAAAAACAAACGGGTCACGGACATCCAAATGAATCCGGGTACCGCTAAAAACCGAAACATTATGATGGATACCTGCATCATGAAAAAGAGCCTGTTTATCTCCTTGGTTGAAAGTGCGATTAAGACGTCTTCCCTATACTCGCTCTATAATATCATTGACGATAACCTGAGCAAGCTGAATGTGGTTGGTGTTCCCCACCGTGGATATTTTGTTTCTATCAACGATTTCAACTCCTATTACAGGGCAAATCTCGGCGTCATTGATACCGCAACCACCAATGATCTCTTCCGTGACGACTGGGCCATCTATACGCAGACAACGGATGCACCGCCCACCAAATACCTCGAGAATGCGGATGTCAAGAGATCTGTGATTGCAAACGGTGGCATTATCAAAGGAAGCGTTGAGAACTCCATTATCGGTCGTGAAGTGACCGTGGAGCCGGGTGCCGTTATCAGGAATTCCATCATCATGTCAGATACCTATATTGGGAAAGATGTACATGTGGAAAACCAGATTGTCGACAAACATGCGGTCATCGACAAAATCAAAAAAGTCGTCTCCGACCCCTCCTGTCCGGGCTACATCAAAAAATCGGACCGCGTGTAAGCGTCACCGTCCTCTTCTACCGTAAAATGAAACAGTAAAGAAAAAGCCTTACACAGAATTTAAAACCCACCGTTGTCAAATGAAACGGTGGGTTTTCCTCTCTCTATTTCTTAGCCGAGGATCGTGCTTCATTCACCTCCGGCCAATCTTCATCCATTCAGCTCCTGCCAATCTTCATCCGTTCCCCTCCTGCAGATCCTTCTCGGTTACGTTGCAGGCTTCTTCTATCGAAGCGTCCATCAGAAACACCGTCTTTCCTTCGTCTACAGTGGCGTAGTATGCGGAGGCATCACTGGAATAGCTGCCGATTTTCACTGTTTGGATCCCTTGATCCTGCATCTTCAGGCGGATCGTCATCTCCGGTTTGGACAGTCCGTATTGCTCCAGGTTCTTCACATCTTGAATCACCTTTTTGGACTTCAAATCGGAACACTGTTCCAGAATCTTCTGCACCTTCGCCTGATCCACTCTGATCTGGTTTGTTTTATTGTCTTTCTTTTTCTCCAACACCCAAATTTTTCCGGATTTTTTCAAATCTAAGGTCCCGCCTTGATTGGAAAGCGTGAAGGAAACCACCTTTCCCTTATCCAGTGATAAGACGGATTTCTGACCTGCACTTTCTTCCTTTTTTTGAAGCTGTTTCATCCAAAAGGTCGCAAGCACCAAGACGAGAAACAACCCCAAAATGGTCATCAGCTGCATTTTTTGTCTTTTCATCTCAACTTACTTCCTTCTTCTGGATACAAAAACCACGATGCCATAAACAAGGATCAGGATGACGATAGCCATCATGAAAAATCCGGTCACCATTGCCTGCTTCAGTGTGACCGTAAGATACGAGGTGGTTTGCTTCACCGGAACCGTCACAAAATCTGTCTTTCCATTTGAAAATGTGCGAATCACCTGTCCGAATAATTTCAGGTTTTTCCCACCAGACACTTGCTGGTCCGCAGCATTGGTAAATAATTGATCCGATGTAAAAATCACTGCGGTAGATTTTTTAGAAACAGCTTTTAATCCAAGCACCAGCGGTCCCTTAACATCGCCCCTCTGTTCCTTGATCGAACCTGTCTGCGGATCCTGTGCTTCTTTCGGATCTTTACTTAAAAAAGAATCCTTGGAAGTGGTGAGCAACTCCGCATAAGAGATGTCTTTGGTATTCTTATCATAGGAAAGCGCCATGCTGGCCGGTACAAAGATTTTTCCATCTCCCTCTTTTAACGAGGCAGTCATATCATCCTCTCCGATTTCCGGATACAAATAATAATTGACGGAACCCTGCGCCGAATTATATAAATGGGATGCGTCCTTTTCAACCGCCAGACCGGTCTCTGCTTTCACACCATACAGCTTCAGCACTGAGGCGAGATTTGGCATTTCCTTCTGGCTATTAAAGGACAGGACTAAGAATAAATTTCCTCCCTTTTTAAGATAAGTAATCACCTTATTGGCATCATCTTTTGAGAGGTCACTTACAGGAGCGTTGATCATTAACAACGCACAATCGGAAGGAACTTCTTTTACCGAGGTCAGATCCAGAGAATCCGTTTTCATATTAAATTGTGCAAACCGATCTTGAAAGTTGGTTTCCAGAGTTGCCTCATCCTGTCCCGATAAGAGATAGACCTTCTGCAGATCTTTCTCCGGCGCACTGACGGTTTGAATCGCATTGATCACCTTTCCTTCCACATCATATCCTGTGACCTCCTGCGAATAAGTCTGTTCATTCATCTGCGTTTGCAGCATATCGTTGACATCAATGGCCTTGTATCTTTTCGTTTTCTGATCCACTACGATCACACTAAAATAATTGAGCGCCTTATCAGAATACTGGGCATAAAATTGGGGATTCGTGATGGGATCAATGTATTTCAGCGTAATTCTGGAACTGCGAGCTGCAAAATCTTTCAGAATATTTTCGATATTACGCGAGTCCAAATCAATGCTGCCATATACATTGGACTGGTCCTTCTCGGAAAGATAGTAGATGGTAATGGGATCTTCTATTTTGTCAATCACCTTCCTGGATTCCGCGGTAATCGAACGGATTCTGGTCCCTGTCACATCCACCGTACGATAGCGTTCCGGAATCTGTGTCGCAAATACATTTGCTACAATCACCACCGCAATCATGACCACAATCATGGATAAACTGTATGCGCCTACTGTTAAATTTTTCTTACTGACCGTGTATCTGCGCTTCTGAATCACCTGTACGCAAAGAAATAGAAAGAGAGCCGTTACAGAAATAAAATAGATCACTGTTGTAAAGTCAAAGGTGCCGTTGTATGTCATCGTTTCCATACGAGAATTGAAATCCAGAGCACCGGATAGGATTTTCGCAAGCCAGGCAATTTTTATCCTGGAAAAAGCGCTTCCCATGAAGATGCCAATCACAATAAACAGCGCCGAAAAGACAGCCGAAAGCAGAATGTTGTCTGTCAAAGCAGAGAAAAACAAACAAATAGAGGTTAACATCAATGCATACAAATAGAAAGCAAGCAGGGAAGTATAACAGTTTAACAATTGTACATCCCTGCTAAAAAGCCTCATCAAAACCGGTAGTAAGCAGGCGATCCCGGTGGGAATGGCAAGCAGCGTTGCAATGGCGAGAAATTTACCGAGCACCACCTGTCCGATGGTAATAGGGGCTGTCATATAAAGCTGATCGGTTTTGTTCCTCGTCTCTTCCGCAAAGGAGCGCATCGACAGGAGCGGTATCGCAAAAGTAAATGCAATGGCAGAAGTTACATACACCGGAGCCGCTAAATCTGTATTCCGCCCGGCCAAATTGTTCAGAAAAAAGAACAGAAAAAGAATCAACAGGATCGCGGAAATCATGACCGGTCCAATTAAATTCTCCATATAGGATTTAAAATCTCTTTTCCATATTGCCTTCATTTGTTCTGATTTCCTCCCTTATTCTTACTTGCAGTCACCTTTAAAAATACATCTTCTAACGACTGTTCTTCCTTGGTCATCGACAGGACTGGAAGCGAAACAGATGCAAGCGCTCTTGCTATTTCTGCCCGAATGTCCTCACTGCTTTTCGTATAAACCGTAACGAGCAGGGAGCCATCCTCCTTCTTTTGATTAGAAATGTCCACTTTTTGAATGCCGGAAAGTCCGGATAGAGCTCCTTTTACCTGCGGCTCCTCTCCGATGATCGCAATTTGATAAGTGGCATGACCCGCATATTTAGCTTCTAATTCCGCAGGAGTGCCGATTTCCTCCATTTTTCCGTGAGAAATAATCATCACCTCATCACAAACCTCATTGACCTCGGAAAGAATATGGGAAGAGAGAATGACCAGGTGCTGCTCCTTCAGAGAGCGGATTAAGTTTCGAATTTCAATGATTTGTTGCGGATCCAATCCTACGGTTGGTTCATCCAGTATAATGATCTCCGGATCTCCCAGAAGTGCCTGCGCCAGCCCCACTCTTTGTCGATATCCTTTGGAAAGATGACGAATCAAACGATCGGCATAGGTTCCGATTAACGTCTTTTTTTCCGCCGAAGCAACTTCTTCTCTTCTCTTCTTAGAAGGGATTTTTTTTAATTCTGCTACAAATTCCAAATATTCCTCTACCGTCATATCGTTATATAAAGGCGGAATCTCCGGCAGGTATCCGATATAAGATTTCGCCTTTTCCGGATCCTTTAACATATCATAACCATTGATCGTTATTTCTCCACTCGTCGGAGCCAGGTATCCGGTCATCATATTCATGGTAGTGGATTTTCCTGCCCCGTTGGGTCCAAGGAACCCATAAATCTTCCCTTTTTCCAATCGAAAAGAAAGATGATCCACCGCTGTGTGTGCTCCAAACGTCTTCACAATTTCCTTACCTTCAATCACAGCCTTCCTCCTTCACACTTTTCCCACTTAAAAACCAACAACTCCATTATAGTGATCTTTGTGAAAAAAATGTGTCTCTTGAACCCAAAGATAAAGGACATCCGTTTCAGATGCCCTTTGCCTGTCCGTTGCAGATTCCGTTGATCTATTGTTTTCCGGTACTTCCGAACCCCCCTCGATTGGTTGCTTCCAGATGTTCTACTTCCAGAAATGCAACCGGAGGCTGATGTTTTACGATTCGAAACTGAAAGAGACGATCGTTAAAAGCAATGTGCGTATCTCTTGTTGCCAAAACCGGTGTATACCACTGATCCTCGTCTCCACAGTAAGATTCGTCAATGACTCCCATGTGATTGGTTTGAATCAAACCGTAATTCTTGAAAGTCGAACTGCGAGGCACGACATGCGCTTCATAGCCCTTTGGCAGCTCCATGGCGATCCCCAGCGGAACCAGAACAAAATCACCCTTTTTTAAATCCATTTCTTTGGCGGAGCGCAGATCGATCCAATCCGATTTCCCCTCAATATAAGTGAGCGGAGTGATCTCTTTGTTCAAGTATTTAATTTTGATCGTGACCTGTTCTGTATCCAATTTCTTTCTCCTCCGTCATAAAAAATTTTATCGTTTTTACTTCTGTCCTTCCCGCATAGCGATGACCTAGGTAGCGCTACCTAGGGATCAATAAGGCTGTAAGAGATATCCGGTATAGGGGGGAATCTTTAAGCCTCCGCCAAAATCAATCGTCTCTCCCGTCACAAGGTCATGCGCCCTGCCTGCATTGGCATTAAAATCCAGACGGCATTCCGTGTTTTCCAAATTGATGGCTATCATAATGCGGTCGTCTTCAAAGCACCTCTCCAGCACGCATTGCTTATTTTTTAGCACCAGTTCATGAAAATCTCCATAACATACTGCCTTACTTTCATGAACGGCTCTTGCACAACCGGCAATCGCATCTGTCAGTGCATTCCACTCCGGTTGGTCAAAGCAGGGACGAAGAGCCGGATCCCCCTCCTTTTTATCCCCCTTCACGCCCCATTCAGAACCATAATAGACCGTTGGAATTCCAGGCATTGCAAACATCAGCAGATAAAGTGCCGGTAAAAGCTGAGGTACATTCAATAAACTGGCGATGCGGCTGACATCATGATTATCCACAAAGGACAGAAGATGTTCTCCCTTATACAGGGTCCATGGTTCCGGTCCGAACTGTCTTTTCAAAGAATGGACGATTTCAAAAAGATTATCGGAATTAAAAGCAGAATAGAGTCCCTTATAGCATTCATAATTGGTGGCGGAATGGCAAAGGTCCGGTCCCATGATTCTATGATAATCTCCTCCGATCATCTCTCCCACCAAAAAGAAATCCTGTTTCCAATTGGAAGTTTCCGAACGAATTCTTCGAATGAAATTTTGATCCACAAGGTAGGCGACATCCAAACGAAGACCGTCAATATCGAACTCATCGATCCATCCCTTGATGGTCTCCATCAAATAATCGGTTACCTGCGGGTTTTGGAGGTTTAACTTCACCAGATCATAATTGCCTTCCCAGCCTTCGTACCAAAGCCCATCGTTGAAGCCGTTATTTCCTCCAAATTGAAGATGAAACCAATCCTTATAGGGAGACCCTTCACGATTCTTAAGCACATCCTGAAAAGCCCAAAAGCCTCTTCCGACATGATTAAAAACACCATCCAGCACCACACGAATCTTTTCCTGATGCAAGGTGTCGCAGATGCGTTTGAAATCCTCATTGGTGCCAAGACGTACATCTATTTTTCTGAAATCCCTGGTATTGTATCCATGCGTGTCAGACTCAAATACGGGATTGAAAAGCACACAGTCCATCCCTAATTTTTTTAGATGTGGAATCCAATCAATCACTTTTAAAAGGCGATGTTCCTGCTGACCGTCATTTTCAAAAGGAGCTCCACAGAAACCCAGAGGATAAATTTGATAAAACGCACTTTCGTATGCCCACATAACCAATCTCCTTTTCCTTACAGATTTAAAACCAATTTCCTTGACCGGTTCCCTCTAACTACAACGCAAATCGCCACCGTCATCTTTTTTCAGTTGTTCTGGAGCTGCATCCGCCGCTGCTGTTGCCAGCTGATCGCACCTTTCATTATAGGGATGTCCCGCATGTCCCTTAACCCAATGCCAAGAGACCGAATGCGCCTTCTTTGCCTGGAGCAGTCTCTCCCATAACGCTTTATTTTTGACCGGTTCTTTTTGGGAGGTCCTCCAGTTCCTGGCCAGCCATCCTTCAATCCAATGTTCGTTAAATGCCTTCACTACATACTGGGAATCGGAATACAGATCAACCTCACACGGTCTTTTTAACGCCTCCAGCGCCGCAATGACGCCCATCAGTTCCATCCGATTATTGGTTGTCTTTTGATAACCTGCCGACAATTCCCTTTCATGCCTGGTACCTGAAGGGTCTACATATACCAAAACTGCTCCGTAGCCGCCCGGTCCCTCCGGATTTCCCCTTGCAGCCCCGTCCGTATAGATTTCCACCCTCATTGTTCTACTCTCTCCAAACACCTTCCTTCAGAAAACGTTGTGCCATTGTTTCTGCCCGTTCCACAATCTCCGTCTCATATCCCATCAATTTTAGCAGTTGAATGGCATTTCTTGTCTTTGCCACCCCGGCCTGCAGGTGATAATGAAAATGAATGTCATTCTCTGTGATGTCCCCTTCAAAATAATAATAGTCGTAGACATCGTTTAACATTCCTGTTAATTCTATATCGTGAGTCGCTGCAAAACAGAGCACGTTCTCCCGACTGAAATAACGAAGAATCTCTGTAGAAGCCGCAATTCTCTCTACCGTATTGGTGCCGCGAAGAACCTCATCTACGAAGCAAAGGACCTTATTTCCACCCTTTTTCGATTCGTCAATCACCCTCTTTAACGCCTTAATCTCCACCATATAATAGCTGTCCCCTCCCTCCAGATCATCCCGGAGTGTCATGGAAGAAAAGATGCGGAAAATGGGCGCACAATAACTTTCTGCCGGTACCGTCTGGATCGTTTGCGCCAGAAGAGAACAAAGCGCTATTGTTTTTAAGAAGGTCGATTTCCCGGATGCATTGGATCCCGTGATCAAAATATTTTTTTGACACCGGATGGAGTTCTTGACCGGATGCTGTAAAAGAGGATGATATGCCCCCGTAATGGTAAGTCCCCCTCCATCCTCCCATCTGGGAATGCTCCAGCCCTCCTTCAAGGAGGCACGGAAGCAGGCAATCGAGAGCGGAACTTCCATCCTGCCGATTTTCTCGTGCAAACAGTCCACATCCTCTCGGTGCTCCTTGAGTTCCGAGAACATCTGATTGCACTTAATCAAATCAATATGCGTAAGAATGCGCAAATAATCCACCAGAAGGTCCAGCGGATTCCCGCTTCCGGACATTCTGGCAGATGACATGAGAATAGAGGAACCTCTACGAAAAGCAGAAAGAGATTGGATTGCCTGATGAAGCTCTTGCAGTTCCAGGTCAAAGGTTTCCTGCAACCTTTCATGATGAATTCGTTCCAATTTCTCCGCCTCTCCTAACAAGCGAAGAACATAATAAAACACAGAAAGATAAGCATCACTGCGTCCCTTCTCCTGAAAATAAGTGATCATGTTTACACAGATCATTCCCACCAGAAAAAGAGGCGCCCCCGAAACAGAAAAAATGCAGCAGACCAAGGAGAAGATCAGAAGGAAAAGCAGCAGAAAATGTTTGCCGTTGCTGCGTTTTTTCTCCTGATCCAGTAAGTGCAGATAATCATAAATCGAAAACCTGCCCCGTTGTCGCAGCATATAAAACTGATATTGTAATTGCAGTCGTACGTCACCATCTGTTTGGAGAAGTTCGATTTGTCTCTCCAGCCGTGCTCTCTCGGACGCATTCAGACGACAAGGGTTGCGCAGGAAATCATACAAGACCTCCTCCCCCGCTGCCGATTCGCAATAATTCAGACGCGCAAAAACAGAGTCCATCTCCAAGTCATTCCAGGTAATGTCATCGATGGCATTCTCCTGTCTATGCTCCTCAAAAAAGTGCGAAACATGAGAAAGGGCTTCTTCCCCAGAATTCCGATTAGGAGAAGCCCCATACTGTGTTTTTTTGAGATCCCGAAAACGTTCTTTTGCCTTTTTTTGGTCGGAATGATTTCGCCAGATGAGAAAAAGGGACAGGATCCCTATCGTACAGACCCAAAACAGTACCGTCAAAAGATCACCTTCTTAAATGCCTTTTTCCCGCGTCTGACCATAACTCCATCCTTGAAGAAAGCCGCCTCATAGGAAGTCTTGACCTCACTCACTTTTTCTTCTGCAACGGTCACACCGCCCTGCTCCACTGCACGTCTGGCCTCACTCCTGGTCTTGGTGAGTCCTGCGGCGACAAGAACCTGCATGATGTCAATCTTGCCATCTTTAAAATCAGCCTCCGACAGTTCTACCGTCGGTATTTCTGCACCATTGAAACTCCCACCTGCAAAAAGCGCCTTGGCACCTGTCCTGGCCTTCTTGGCTTCCTCTTCTCCGTGCACTAAAGTGGTCAGCTCCGTCGCCAGGATTTCCTTGGCTTCATTCAGCCTGGATCCCTCCCACTTATCCATTTCGTCTATTTGTTCCAGCGGAAGAAAGGTCATTTTGCGTAAAAACAAGAGCACATCCGCATCATCTACATTTCTCCAGTATTGATAAAAGTCAAAGGGACTGGTCTTATTCGGATCCAGCCATACTGCACCGGAAGCGCTCTTTCCCATCTTGGTTCCATCGTGTTTTAATAACAGCGGGAAGGTCATGGCATAAGCATCTTTGCCGAGTTTTTTACGGATGAGTTCCGTCCCTCCCAACATATTGCTCCATTGGTCGTCTCCCCCCATCTGCATATCGCAACCGTATTTCTGAAAAAGCATATAAAAATCATAGCTTTGCATTAACATATAAGAGAATTCCAAAAAAGAAAGCCCCTGTTCAAGACGGTTTACATAGCACCTTGCCCGCAGCATTTCATTTACTGAAAAACAGGGACCAATGTCACGCATAAACTCTAAGAAGTTCAAATTGCGCAGCCAATCTGCATTATTGGCAAGGATCGCCTGTCCGTCATCAAAGTGAATAAAGTTGCTGAGCTGTTTTTTGAAACACTCAATATTATGATCAATCGTTTCGACCGAAACGACCTTTCGCATATCCGTACGCCCGGAAGGATCTCCGATCATGCCGGTTCCGCCACCCATCAGCGCGATTGGTCGATTGCCTGCCATTTGCAGTCGTTTCATTAAAAGCATTGCCATGAAATGTCCCACATGCAAGGAGTCCGCTGTCGGGTCAAAACCAATATAAAAAACTGCCTTTCCGGCATTGATCCGTTCTTTTATGTCCTCTTCATCTGTCAATTGCGCCAACAGTCCTCTGGCCTTCAATTCATCATAAATCTGCATGAATTCCATTCCTTTCCTGAATCTATATTTCTTCTCTTAGCAGAAAATTATATCATAGAACTCATTCTTGCGGATAGCTGTCATTTTTTTCAATTTTATTCTTGAAACAAGAAATGCCCTGTGATAGAATAAAAAAGTCGTTTTGAGGGGCTATAGCTCAGCTGGGAGAGCGCAGCGTTCGCAACGCTGAGGTCGGGGGTTCGATCCCCCTTGGCTCCAATTCGAATGCGATATCAACTTGACAACCGAATGATTCCCTCTTATGCATGTGTAGTTCATCGGTAGAACGCCAGCTTCCCAAGCTGGAGAGGTGGGTTCGACTCCCATCACGTGCTTTTTTATTTGTGCAAAGCCATCGCTTCTGCGACCTTGATGCCGTCTACCGCAGCAGACATGATTCCGCCTGCATACCCGGCCCCCTCTCCGCACGGATATAAACCTTTTGCAAAAACAGACTGCAGGCTCTCATCTCTCGTAATCCGCACAGGAGAAGACGTCCTTCCCTCTACCCCGGCAAGCAGAGCTTCCGAACTGTCAAACCCCCGGATTTTCTTTCCAAATTGTTGGATTCCTTCGCAAAGTGCCACATTCAATGCCGGCGGAAGAATTTGATGGACCTTTCCAAAAACAGCCTCTCCCCGAAATGCATTTTCCGGTATCCCGGCACTTTGCTCCCGTAACTCTTCCTCGTTGCACTTTTCTGAAGATAAGACGTTCCTCAAAAAAACGCCATAGCTTTCTACCGGGATCTTCCCTCCCCCGATCCGGAAGGCTCTTTCCTCCAATTCCCGTTGAAAAGAAACGCCGGACAGCACGCCCTCTTCCGGAAAATCTTCCTTCCCTACTGTCAGGACAATGGCACTGTTTGCATATCCAGATGCACGTAGATGTTCACTCATTCCATTCACCGTAAGCCTTCCCTCTTCTGAAGATGCATTGACCACAAACCCGCCCGGACACATACAGAAGGAATAAACGCCCCTCCCGTCTTTTGCATGGGTGACCAGCTTGTACGAGGCAGCGGGAAGACCCACAGGATCACTGATTCCATATTGCGACGCATTGATGAGAGGCTGGGGATGGATGATGCGCAGACCGACGGCAAACGCCTTTTGCTCCATGGGAATTCCCTGTTCGTACAGAGAAAAAAAAGTGTCTCTTGCGCTATGTCCAATGGCTAAAACGACCTGATCGGCATAAAACCTTCCCCGGTTCGTTTCCACGCCCCTTACCTGACGACCGTTCAGAATGAAGCGCTCTACTCTGGTTTGAAAATGAAATTCCGCTCCCATCCGGATCATCTCTTCCCGCAAATGAACAACCACATTTCTAAGAAGATCGGTGCCTATATGCGGTTTGGCCTCATACAAAATGTCTCGAGGCGCTCCTGCCTCATGCAAGATGCGGAGTACCTCTTTTTGTCTTCCGAAACGATCCTTCGTCAATGTATTTAATTTTCCGTCTGAAAAAGTTCCGGCTCCTCCTTCTCCAAACTGCACGTTGGACTCTCCGTTCAGTTTTCCTGTCTGCCAAAAGGACGCTACCTGTCTCGTTCTTTCTTCTATCCTGCATCCACGCTCCAGTACCACAGGGCAGTCTCCATGCCTGGCCAGTTCATAGGCGGCAAACAATCCGGCAGGTCCGCTGCCTATGATAATGGGTGGTTTTTTTCCTCCTATTCGAATACCGGGGCCTTCGGATGTCCCGGTCATAAGATCGGCCTCTTTCTTTTCTTTTACCATGGCGGAAAAGTCATAGACGTCCGGTTGCACCTGCTGAATCGAAAGAGATCCTTTTGTCTCCTTCCTCTTGCGGTACAAGCGCTCTTCCACCCGTTTGTCCAAAGTAAGGTCGCAGGCGTAGAGATCATAGATCATCGGTTTCTTTCGAGCGTCAATCGAATGTTTGACAATCTGAAGAGAGCGTATTTGTCCCTCGTCCACATGCAGGTTCTTTGCTGCTCTTTGCTTTAATTCCCTGATCAGCTCGGAATATTCCGGTTCCCCTCCGGCAAACCCCTTTTTCATCCCATCGTTTTTCAGTGTAATCGTGATGCGCAACATAGACTTCCTCTTCTCACTCTCCCCTTCTATCTTTCCGCTGCAAAGTTAGACGCTTCCCTTCCGGCAATCATCCCACTCACCCATGCAAAATGAAGATTATAGCCTCCACAGCGTCCATTGACATTCAGTAATTCCCCTGCCAGGAAAACGCCCGGGACCTTTTTCGACTCCAAATGTTCGTTCACCTCCGATAAGTCTACGCCTCCGGCCGTTACTTGTGCACTGGAAAAAGAATCTGTTGCAGAAATCGAAATTTCCAAATTCCGGTACATCTGAAAGATTTTTTCCAGAGAAACAGAAGACACCGACTCTGCAGCCATCTCCGGCTTTACTCCATTCCTTTTCAAAATCATTTCCGTTAAGAGAGAATGAGAAAAGCCGTTGAACAGTTCTCCGAGCTGACGGTTTCTCCTCCGCGTTTTCCTCTCTTCGCAAATATTGTGATATTCCTGATCCGAATAATCAGGAAATAAATTCAGCTTCGCAATCATCCTTTGCTTTCCGGTCAAGGAAAAAGATGAAAGCGCAGACGCAACCATGGCAGATGCTTGTAAAACCGGGATTCCTGAAATCCCTCCTTCCGTGATTTGAATTTCTCCCTCCTCTGTCGCAATCAAACGATCCCTCTTCCCCTCTTCTCGCACAAAAAAAGACACCCTGGCTTCGATACGAAGTCCTGACTGCTTCGGAAGATCTGCATCCGTGGACTTCAATCGAACAAGCGCCGGTAGGGGAGGGATTGTCTTCATTCCAAGCCTGGAAGCCATATAATATCCATCTCCGCTGGACATCGTGGATTTGGGGCCTGCCATCCCCCCACAGGATAAGATCACTGCATCCGCTTCATACAAGGTAGAAGAGGTTCTGATCGAAAAAATCTGACTCTTAGGTATCACCTGTTTTACCTGAACCTGATCGATCACCCGGATCCCCAGATGGCGAATTTCCGATTGGAAAGCTTCCACCACACTGCTTGCCTGACCGGAGTAGGGGTAAAGTCCACCCTCTTCTTCCCGAATCAGCACCCCTATTGATTTTAAAAAATCTCTTACGTCTTTCTCGGAAATCTGACGAAACAAAGAAGGCAGATAGGCTCTAGCGCCTTGATTATAATCTTCCGGCACAATGCCCGCGTGCGACAGATTGCACCTGCCATTTCCCGTCATGGAGAGTTTTTTTCCTACCGTTTGATTCTTTTCTAAAATGAGAACATCCGTCCCATTTCGCGCTGCAATGATGGCCGCACACATTCCGGCAGCACCTGCTCCAACAATGATGACCTTCGATTTCATTCTCTCTTTTTCCTGAAATTCAGATTGCGATCCAAAACGGCGATCTCATGATCTGTCAATCCGTGCAGCCTTCGTATCAGGTAGAGGTACAAGAGCGTTCCCACAACAATGCACCCCATCATCGTGACGATGTCTCCTACCAATAATTTCAGCGGTCTTCCAATGACATAAATCACAAAAGCACAGACCGATGCGATTCCAAACGGAAGCAAAAATGTTTTCACCAAATCTCTTCCATGCACCTGCATCATGGCATCCAGCTCGTATAATAACAAAAGATCGTAAATGAAGAAATAAGCGATTTCTGAAAGAATCACCACAGAAAGCCCTTTTTTAAAAAGAAAGATCCCGCCAACGAGCAAAATACCGCCGATCATACTGCTGGCGAACGAGTTGAACAGACAAAGCCTGCGGAGGTGAACAGCAGAAAGAACCACCCCCCCGCTGATGGAGAGCGCAACAAAAATCATCAGAAAGGCTCCGCAGCCCAACAGTCGGTTCATCATCGGAGTCGAAATGCCAAAGAGAGACGTCCCTATTTGTTCCGATAAAGCAAGGAAAAAGGCAGAAAGGGGAAAAAGAATCACGCACTGTCCATGGATAAACTGACGATAGAGGGAAAGAGATAACTCTCTTCTTTTGCGTTTCCATGCACGAATGAGCCTTGTCCCGCTCTTTAAAAACGGAATGACCACTACCAGACTGATCAGCAGGGAAAAAGAATGAAAGTAAGCATAGTACATCCCGACCAGAGAAGGAAGATCTCGATCCGGGCGGCGAAGATGGTGGAAGAAAACAGTAAGAAAAAGGCCAGACAAAAGCAGAAGTTCAGGAAGAAACAGGTGAAAGAACCCCTGAAACATCAAAGGCATCAAGGGAAGGTCTTTGCTGAGGAAGGCCGGTTTTGCTTTCTTTAATTGCCTCGCCATATCCGTGCGAAATTTGATGTGGGCGGTCAACAAGAACAAAAGAGTGATCAGATTCGCCAGTAAAAGTCCTATGACAGAAAAGATTGCCACATAGCAGTAAGCAGAGTCATTTGTATACAATAAAAGGTCAATCCGTTTCCCGTACTGATCACCGAACAACGCAAAAAAAACGGCAAATAACAGACTGAGCAACATTCTTAAGAGGTCCGCAAAAGTAGAGAAACTTTTTTTGAAATCTCCCTCCCATTGCGCCTGTATCATTCCTTGCAGAAACAGGAGAAGAGGCAGAAAAGCAGCCAGAGAAAATGCATATCCCGATTTGGGCGCTCCATTCAAATAAACGGAGAATTTCAGCCCCCCCATTCCCAGAAGAAGAGACAAGAGAAACGTCGGGAAAAGAAAGTGCCTGTATGCTCTCTTACATTCCTCTTTTGCGTTTCTCAGTTGTTTTCTTTCGATATAGTAACGAATATTACGCGCTAGGATCCGCCTAAGTAAAAAATGAAAAAGGAGAAACGCAAAGAAAAAAAGCTCAAAGGCAGGAAACAGGTAGGCTAAAGCCGAAACGCCAAGCAACATGGCGATCAGGACGCGGATCAGAACAAACACCGCACAGGAGGCAAAAAGATACCCCAACTGCTGTTCTTCAAAGAACGCCCTCCGTAGAATTCCCTCGCTCCTTTTTTTGGCTTGCATACTTCTCCCTTATCTGGCGATTGCAATCGTTCTAAGAATCTCTCGTGATTCCCAGAGCACATAAAACCGACTCCTGCAACTTTTCCATCCGCTCCCCTTCTTCTTCTGTACCATGATCATATCCAAGCAAATGTAGCATGGAATGCGCCACGAGAAAAGCAAACTCCCGCTTCTCACTATGGCCGTATTCCTCCGCCTGTGATTTCACCCGTCTTGCATTGATCATGATATCTCCCAAAAGAATGTTTCCACTCTCCGGATTGGTACATCCCTCTGCATACCTCTCCCAGGCATCATCAAATTCCTCGGGTGATTGCAACTCAAAACCGGGAAAAGAAAGCACATCGGTCGATGAATCGATCTGCCGGTAGAGCAGATTGCATTGACGAATTCCCTCATCTCCTGTGATTTTCAGATTCACTTCCACGTTCGTAGGCTTGTTTAGCAGAAGGAGTGTTTTTTCTCCAACGGCATAGGCTACCTTTTCCGGGTCAAACCCGAATTCCCTGCAAAGATCCCCGGGAACGGAAGTATCTTCTCCAGGCTCCTCCTCTTCGATTTCAACGTAAAAAATCATAATAGAGTTTCTCCCGTTTGAAAAGTTTTTTCATCTCATTCAGTTCTCTCATGGACAACTCCGATTGATTCAGTGCTCCGTGATAAAGCTTTTCATTTACAAGATCTTCAATAAAGGAATCCATCTCCACCTGGCGTTCCCGATCCTGTGCAAAGGCTTGCATGAGAGATGAAACGAGAAGATCGCAAAACATCACCACCGTCGCTTCTTTGGAGACAGGAGCATTCTCTCCCCCTGTTAAATACTCATGAAGCAGATCCAGCGCCTCCCTGGGAAAATCAAATTCAACAAAATACGGCTGGATCTCATCCCAACCCTGTCGATGATGATTTAAAATCCAAATACGATGGTAATAAGCCAAACTTTTCATCGGCTTTCCTCTTAAGTGAAGTTCCTGTGCCATCCGTTCCGAAAGATAGGCGGTATGAATGGCGCGAAAATATTCCTCTTTGCTCTTGCTCCGGATGGCTACCAGCAAAGCAAATTCCGGATCGTTGATATCCATATATCGATCCGTTTCCCCGCGAATGACCGAAATCGCAAAAGACTGCGAAATCAGGAGCAGGAGCAAAAGCGAGATCAACAGGTTGACGAGCGGGATGACAAAAAGAGAAAGATGCAAGCCGGAATGAATAAACAGAAACTGATAAGCACACAAAAATACCATTTGAAGAGAGAGTGTGATCGCAATTGGAAATGCCACTCGTAACTCTTCATCCAAATGGCGGAACAAAGAAACAGCGACCAGTCCTATGCTCACATAGAGGAAAAATTCCGTTGGCTGCGGGTTCTTTTCCAGCAAGACAGAAAACAATAAAAGAACCGTTGCCGCATAAAATCCGATCTCATGATTGGAAAAAAGAGTCAACAAAACATAAATGACCACATAAGGCCAGGCAAGAAAAGTGAGACGGGGAAGCAAACATGCCACCAGGAGGCAGAAAAAAAAGACGAGCACAAAGCGCCACAAATGCTTTTCGTTATTATAAGAAAAGTCCCCCGCATAGTTCGCATCCGCGATCAGATAATCAAGCAGAATCCCAAACGAAAGAGCCAGCACCACATTGCGAATCGTCTCCTCTTCCCCTCTTTTAGCCAAAAACGAAATCCCATAGATCATTCCTCCCATGACCAGGATGATAAGAATCATCAGTAAGGGTGGAATCTTTCTACCGGCTTCTGTATTTCTTCTAGTTGAATCTTTGTTTTGCCCCATCACTCACTTGCCGCACAAAACCTTCCCTGCTTTTATCGGCGCTTCCTTTCTTCTTTTCTACCTCTCCGGGATTGTGATTGGATCTCATAATTCTCGTATGCTTTGACGATTTTCTGTACCAGCGGGTGCCTGACCACATCCCTGCTGCTTAGCGTGCAAAAAGAAATTCCATCAATTTTATGAAGAACTCTTTGTGCGACATCCAGACCGCTCAATGTTCCGGGTGCCAGATCCTTTTGTGTTTCATCCCCTGTTACAATCACCTTTGAACCAAACCCGATTCTGGTCAGAAACATTTTCATCTGTGCAGGAGTGGTATTCTGTGCCTCATCCAATATGATATACGCTTGATCCAGAGTTCTTCCGCGCATGTAAGCAAGAGGGGCGACTTCTATCAAGCCCTTTTCCATATTCGCCGCAAACTTCTCCGCCCCCATGATCTGATAGAGTGCGTCATAAAGTGGTCTCAAATAGGGATCCACCTTGCTCTGCAAATCTCCCGGAAGAAAGCCAAGCTTTTCACCCGCTTCAATCGCCGGCCGAGTCAAAATAATCCTGGACACCTCCTCATGCAAAAAGGCGGTAATTGCCATTGCCATAGCTAAATACGTCTTTCCGGTACCCGCCGGACCGATGCCAAAGGTGATCATATTATTCCGAATAGAATCGACATATTTCTTTTGACCGATGGTTTTCGGACTGACCGGCTTGCCTGCCACTGTATGACAGATCAGATCTCCGGACAATTCCACTAAGACGCCATCCCCCTCCTCCTGCACAACTTCCTCCTTACGCAGCGCAATCGCATAATCCACGCTTTGCTCTTCTACGCTTTGCCCGTTTCTTTGCAATCCGACCAGTTCCAGAATGACCGCGGAAGCATGCCGCACATTCTCTTCCCTCCCTGTCACATGAAGGACCCCATCGCGGTCCACCACAGAGACCCGGAACTGCCTTTCAATTTTCTTGAGGAAAGCATCATTTTGCCCAAAGGCGGTCTGCATCTCATTCATGGAAAGCGCGATGAGCTGTTCAGATGAATTCTTCATTTATGATACGGTGCTCCACTCCTGATCCGATAGCTCCTATAAATTTGCTCCAGTAAAATAATGCGCATAAGTTGGTGCGGAAAGGTAAAGGCGGAAAAACTTAACTTTTCATCCGCTCTGTTTAAAACCGAATCCGACAATCCCAAAGACCCTCCTATCACAAAAGCAAGCGTGCTTTTTCCTCTGACCGAAAGATCTTCCAGATGTCTGGCAAAGGAAAGGGAATCCATCTGTTTCCCCTGAATGGCAAGGGCAATGACATAATCTTCCGCTCCCACCTGTTTGAGAATTCTGCCTCCTTCTTTGTCCAAGATCTGCAATGTTTCCTTATCCGACGCTTTTTCCGGTGTCCTCTCATCTTCCGTTTCCATCATTTGCAAATGACAGTACGGAAGGAGACGCTTCGCATATTCGGAAGCCGCCCCCTGCAGATATTTCTCTTTCAACTTTCCTACACTAATCAGTTTGATCTTTTCCAATGATCCGTTCTGTTTACTTTCTTTTGCTTTTCAGATACCGGTCAATTCCGCTGGCAGCCTTTCTTCCGGCTCCCATCGCCAATATAACTGTAGCAGCGCCGATCACCGCGTCTCCACCAGCAAACACCCCTTCAATGGAAGTGGCACCAGTCTCTTCATCTGCCACGATACATCCCTTTTTATTGGTTTCAAGCCCCGGGGTCGTAGAAGCAATCAGGGGATTGGGGGAAGTGCCAAGAGCTAAAATCACTGCGTCGCAGGCAATTTCGAATTCGGATCCCTCTACCGGAACCGGTCTGCGTCTTCCGGATTCATCCGGCTCTCCAAGGCTCATTTTGATGCATTTGCAACTCTTAACCCAACCATTCTCATCCGCAAAAATTTCTACCGGATTGGTGAGCAGATCAAAGATAATGCCTTCATTCTTGGCATGTTCGATTTCTTCTCTTCTGGCAGGAAGCTCGGCATCCGACCTGCGATAAACAATATGAACCTCACTTCCCAATCGGAGTGCCGTTCTGGCGGCGTCCATTGCCACGTTCCCTCCGCCGATCACAACCGTCTTCTTTGGGTGCATGATGGGGGTGCTGGAACCGCTCGAAAAAGCCCCCATGAGATTGCTTCTGGTCAAAAACTCATTTGCCGAGAAGACGCCGAGTGACTGCTCGCCCGGAATATGCATGAACATGGGAAGGCCCGCTCCGGAACCGATGAAAACGGCGTCATAACCTTCTTCCTTCATCAAGCTCTCTACCGTCACTGACTTACCGGCAATGACGTCCGTCTCAATGGTGACCCCAAGAGACTTCAGGTTCTCAATATCCCTTGCAACCACATCCTCTTTCGGAAGACGAAACTCCGGGATTCCATAAACCAACACCCCTCCCGCTTTATGCAGCGCTTCAAAAATATGAACCTGATATCCCATTTTCGCCAGATCTCCTGCACAGGTGAGACCTGCAGGGCCGGAACCGATCACAGCAACCTTTTGAGGCTTTTTTTCTTCCGATCCCTGCGGTTTTACTCCTGCACGAATGGCCGTATCCGCCGCATATCTCTCGAGTTTTCCAATCGCAACCGGCTCCGACTTGAATCCCCGAATACATTTTCCTTCACATTGTGTCTCTTGCGGACAAACCCTGCCGCAAACCGCAGGAAGAGCAGAAGATTCAGAGAGTGTCTGATAAGCAGCCACGGCATCTCCTGCTTTTATTTCCTGAATAAATTTGGGGATATTGATGCTTACCGGACAACCTTGTACACAAAGCGGATTCCGGCAGTTCAGACATCTGGCTGCCTCTGCCTCCGCTTCCTCTTTATTATAACCAAGACATACTTCTTCGAAATTTGTTGCGCGTACCTTCGCATCCTGTTCTCGGACCGGTACTCTATTTGTATTTTCCATGACTTTGATCTCCTCAATCTGAACAGCATTTTAAATGATCATGCAAACTCCATCCCGATTAGCTGCACTGTCCGCAACCACCGTGGTGCGTCTCTTTCTCTTTCGCTTTTAGGAAAAGTCTTCCCTCTTCGGTCTTATAAAGCTTCATTCGCTCCATTGCCTGATTAAAATCCACCAAATGACCGTCAAATTCCGGTCCGTCCACACAGGCAAACTTCACTTC
>JABZIZ010000006.1 GCA_015258065.1 Lachnospiraceae bacterium
TCGTGAGACAGTTCGGTCCCTATCCGGCGCGGGCGTAGGATATCTGAGAGGAGCTGTCCTTAGTACGAGAGGACCGGGATGGACGGACCGCTGGTGTATCTGCTGCGTTGTCAAACGCAAGAGGCAGGGTAGCCATGTCCGGCAGGGATAAACGCTGAAGGCATCTAAGCGTGAAGCCCCCCTCAAGATGAGATATCCCGCCCTACGGGGCATAAGATCCCTTGAAGAGTACAAGGTAGATAGGCGGAAGGTGTAAGTGTGGTAACACACTCAGCTGATCCGTACTAATAGATCGAAGGCTTGTCCTTATCTTTTCTGTCATCAGTGTTCGGTTTTGAGGGTGCAATCGAAGCAGGAATACGTATTCTTACCCCTATTCCTCAATAGCTCAATGGTAGAGCGCACGGCTGTTAACCGTGATGTTGTAGGTTCGAGCCCTACTTGGGGAGCTCGTATTTTATTTTATTCGGCTTTATTTATATCTGGCTCCGTGGTCAAGAGGTTAAGACATCGCCCTTTCACGGCGGTAACACGGGTTCAATTCCCGTCGGAGTCATATTAGTTTTGGTGACATAGCCAAGCGGTAAGGCGTGGGACTGCAACTCCCTGATCGGCGGTTCAAATCCGCCTGTCACCTTTTGTTAGCGGAGGTCGAGAGACTTCCGTTATTTTTTTAGCGGAAAGAAAATGCAACAAGTGTCAAGAGGATTCCAAAAGATCCCAATGGATCCTTAGATCCTTATGAAACCTGAGGGCGCGAAGAGGCCCGAGGTCATGGAGAAACCTATGAGTTTGGAAATTTATCTGGACAATTCGGCAACCACTCGCTGCGACAAAGAGGTTGCTAATCTTGTGACGGAATGTATGCTAGAGGATTATGCGAATCCTTCCAGCGCACATCGCAAGGGGTTTGAAGCTGAGAAACGGGTAAAACAGGCTGCGGAACGGATTGCAGAAACCTTGAAGGTGTTACCCAGGGAGATTCTTTTTACCTCCGGAGCAACGGAGTCGGATAACATGGCGCTGATCGGCTGTGCACACGCCCTGGAGAAAGAGGGAAGACACCTGATCACAACGAAAATCGAGCATCCCGCGATTGGGAAGGCAATGCAGCATTTGGAAAAGGAAGGCTTTGAAGTCACCTATCTTCCTGTTGATTCTTTTGGCAGAATCAGCATTACAGATCTGAGGGCGGCACTACGTCCGGATACCATTCTGGTTTCTATTATGATGGTAAACAACGAAATGGGTGCCGTGGAGCCGTTATCTCAGGCAGGATCTGTGATTGCTGAATTTAATAGGGCCAACCATGCTTCTGTCCTCTTTCATACCGATGCCGTTCAAGGATATGGCAAACTTCCGATCGATGTCAAAGGGTGGAAGATTGACCTTCTGAGTGTGAGTGCACATAAATGCAATGGTCCCAAGGGAGTCGGTTTTTTGTACATCAAAGAGGGGATGAGAATCAAGCCGCTCCTTTATGGAGGCGGACAGCAGGGAGGGCTGCGATCGGGGACGCTCAATGTACCCGGAATTGCCGGAATGGGGCTTGCTGCAGAGAAGGCCTATGCATCTCTTGACCGGAACGTGACTTTCCTGTATGATCTGAAATCATATTTTTGTAAAAAAATAAAAGAAAACCTGGACGATATCCGGGTGAACGGCTCTTGCTTCTGGGACGGGGATACAGCCTCTTTTGAAAAAGAAAAATGGAAGGAGGCACCTCATATTCTTTCTTTATCCGTGAGAGGAGTCAGGGCGGAGGTGCTCTTGCATGCACTGGAAGATAAGGGGATTTATGTATCTGCCGGAAGTGCCTGTTCTACTAACCATCCGGGGCTATCCGGCACCTTGAAAGCCATCGGACTGCCGGAGGACTTATTAGAGTCAACAATACGCCTCAGCATGTCGCACGAAACCACCAAACAGGAGTTGGATATGGCGGTGGCTGCTCTATCGGAGATCGTTCCGGTATTGCGAAGATTCACGCGGAGGTAAGAGGTTGTTGTATGGACTATCATGCTTTTATTATTAAATATGCAGAAATCGGTTTAAAGGGAAAAAACAGGAATTATTTTGAAGAGGCCCTTGTTGCCAGAATGAAAAAGGTGCTCTCGGCTTGTGAGGGTAACTTCCGCATCTCGCGGGTTGCGGGACGCATTTACGTGGAAGCGGGAGGATTTGATTTTGAAGAGGTCATTTCGGCACTGAAGCGGGTATTCGGCATCACGGGAATCTGTCCGGCGGTTACTTATGAGCGGGACGGTGATGCAAAATTGCCGGGACTCGGCGCTCTTGGAAAATTGGCAGCACAATATATGAAGCAGGTATATCCGGAAGGAGGTGCGTCCTTTAAGGTCAAATGTAGAAGGGTGGACAAAACCTATCCGCAGGATTCGATGGAAGTGGATGCCACTTTGGGAGAAGCCATTCTGGTCGCTTTTAACGGAAGTGCCGAGAATCCGCAGAAGGGGACAGAGCTGGCGCCGGGGCAGATGCGTGTGGACGTGCATCAGCCGGAGATCGTTCTTCATGTAGAGCTGCGGGAAAAGGTGAACTTTTTTTCACAGGAAATCAAAGGACCTGGCGGGATGCCTACAGGAAGCAGTGGAAGAGCGATGCTTCTTTTGTCGGGGGGGATTGACTCGCCCGTTGCAGGTTACCTGATCGCCAGGAGAGGGGCGGAGGTGGATGCGGTATATTTTCATGCGCCTCCCTATACTTCGGACCGCGCCAAGCAGAAGGTGGTGGATCTGGCAGGGATTCTTGCCGGATATACCGGAGGCGTAAGGTTACATGTGGTGAACTTCACGGAGATCCAACTCTATATCTATGAAAAATGTCCCCACGAGGAACTCACGATTATCATGCGCAGATATATGATGCGGATTGCCGACAGGATCGCAGGAGAAGAGAAAATGCTTGGCCTGATTACCGGCGAGAGCATTGCGCAGGTGGCATCGCAGACGATGCAATCTCTCATGGCAACCGACGAGGTGGTGCGGGATATGCCCGTCTACCGCCCCTTAATCGGCTTTGATAAACAGGATATCGTAGATATCAGTTTGAAAATAGGTGCCTATGAGACCTCCATCCAACCTTATGAAGACTGCTGCACCATCTTCGTGGCCAAACACCCTGCTACCAAACCGAAGTGTGAGGTCATTCGGAAGCATGAAGAGAATCTTGGAGAGAAAATCGATGAAATGGTAGACAGAGCCATTCGAGAGAGAGAAATCATCGAAGTGTAAAAGGAAAGACATTGCTCTTACGAGAAAAAAGAGTTCCTCATACGAAGAAAAAAATTCTTCATACGAGGCTTGCGAGAAAAGAAATTCTCATAAGAAGAAAAGAGTTCCTCTTATGAGGAACTCGATGTCTGATTCATTTGGATGATTTGGTGCTTAGGAATGCAACAGATCAAACAATATAAGGCTTTAAGACTTCCATCACCTTTTCCTGATCTGCATTCTCCTCCGCATGAATATGCAGATTGATCGGTTTGGAAAGATCAAGGGAAAAGATACCCATGATGGACTTGGCGTCAATCACATATCTGCCGGAAACAAGATCGAAGTCATAATCAAACTTCGTAATGTCATTCACGAAGGACTTCACCTTATCAATTGAATTCAGAGAAATCATAACGGTTTTCATTCTCATACCTCCTTTTTATGGTCTTTATACTAAAGGCTACATAGGAAAAAGTCAATGTTGAAAAGCACAAAAAAACACGGGAAATCCCATGAAAACAATCGCCATTCATAATCTAGGATGCAAGGTGAACAGCTATGAGCTGGATGTACTAACAGAAAACTTACGGAAAAGCGGGCATATCATTGTGCCTTTTGACGAAAAGGCAGATATCTACATTGTCAATACCTGTACCGTGACCAATATTGCGGATCGCAAATCCAGACAGATGCTTCATAAGGCAAAAAGAGAAAATCCCGAGGCTCTGATTGTCGCACTGGGGTGTTATGTAGAGAGTGCGAACCTGCAGACACAAAAAGATGACTGCATTGATATTGCGTTGGGGAATAAGGATAAGGAAAAGCTGTTAACCATCATTGCTGATTACGAAAAGGCGGAGCGGAGCAGGACCGCCGCACCGGATTCCTACAAAGAAAGTTTACAAGGAAAGAGTGTTCCGGTCGCGGAAGAGGAAAAACCTTTCCACCTGGGGCTTCATGAACTGCCTACCCGTACCAGATCGTATATCAAGATTCAGGATGGCTGTAATATGTTCTGTACCTACTGCATCATCCCTTATGTGAGGGGAAGGATCAACAGCAGGCCGGAAGAAGACATTTTAAGAGAGATTGCGACACTTGCGTCTAAGGGTTGCAGAGAAGTGGTTTTGACCGGAATTCATATTGCTTCTTATGGACTGGATCGGGGAGAACCGGAGCTGATCCGGCTCCTTGGTCGGATTCAGGAGATTCCGGAGATTAAACGCATCCGTATCTCTTCCATGGAGCCGAAAATCATCACGAAGGAATGTGCAAGAGCCTTTGCATCGATCCCTAAACTCTGCCCGCACTTCCATCTGTCCCTCCAAAGCGGTTGTGATGCAACCTTGAAACGGATGAATCGACATTATGATATCAACTGTTTTGAAAAGAGTGTGGATCTTCTCCGCACCGTTTACGAGAACCCTGCAATAACAACGGATGTTATTGTTGGCTTTCCCGGAGAAACAGAGGAAGAATTCGAAATCAGCCGACGAGAGATTGAAAAGATCCACTTTTACGAAACGCATGTTTTTAAATACTCTAAGAGAAGAGGCACGTTGGCTGCCGCCTATGAAGACCAGATTCCGGAGAAAATCAAACATGAGAGGAGCAGCATACTAATTCAGCTTTCCAGGAAAAATGCCGAAGAATATAGAAGGTTGTTTCTTGACCGTACGGTGGAAGTTCTTTTGGAAGAGGAAGAAAAGGTGGATGGGAAACGGATTTTGAGCGGGTTGACGGATCGCTATGTGCGGGTCGGTGCCGAAACGGCACCATTGTCACAGGAAGAAGGAGAGAGGCTGAGACCCGGAGAATTGGTAAAGATGAAGACGGAAGGATTTCTGGCGGGGGAGATCATTGCAGGCAAACCGCTTTTGTTGTAAACTGAAAGCAGTACCGTGCAAAAAGGAAGGGTTTTCTATGAAGAAACAGGAACAGGATCTCGGAAGCACCCAGTTTTTCAAGGTCGAAACAGACACGGAAACCGGAGTTAAAAAGGTGCTGGAAGTGGTTTATGAAGCCCTGGTAGAGCGTGGATATAATCCGGTGAATCAGATTGTGGGCTATATTATGTCAGGGGATCCCACCTATATTACCAGTCATAAAGGAGCGAGAAGCCTGATTATGAAGGTGGAGCGGGATGAACTGGTAGAAGAGATGTTACAGGAGTATATCAAAAGTAACCGCTGGACCGACTGACCATGCGGGTGATGGGGCTGGATTTCGGTGCGAAGACAGTAGGGGTTGCGATTACCGACGCCTCTGGTACTCTTGCGCAGCGAAAGGAAATTATACGCAGGCAGAGAGAGAATGCCCTGCGCAAAACCTATGCGAGGATTCAAGAGTTGATTCAGGAGTATGAGATCTCCTGCATTGTACTCGGGCTTCCGCTTCATTTGGATGGAAGCGTTTCGGAGCGAGCAAATAAAACCCTATCGTTTCAAGGGGAATTGGAACGGAGGACGGGACTTCAGGTCATCATGCAGGATGAGCGTCTGACCAGTGTAGAAGCGGAAGATCTCATGCGGGAAGCGGGAATTCCGAAAAGCGACTGGAAGGCACAGATCGATATGATTGCCGCAGAGCTGATTTTGCAGGATTATCTGAATCACCGTGATCGATATCAATGAGTCAAGTAATGAAATGAAGGAGGCTTTTTTGAATAACCAAAAAAAACAGAATAACCATTCCAAGCTGCAGATCATACCGCTTGGCGGACTCGAGCAGATTGGGATGAACATTACTGCCTTTCGCTATGAAGACAGTATTATTGTTGTGGACTGCGGTCTGGCTTTTCCGGAGGATGATATGCTGGGGATCGACCTCGTGATCCCGGATATTACTTACCTTACGGACAATATTGACAAGGTGAAGGGCTTTGTCATCACCCACGGTCATGAGGACCATATCGGCGCATTGCCTTATGTCTTGCAGCAGGTGAATGTGCCTGTCTATGCAACCAGGCTGACCATGGGGATTATCAATCACAAGCTGGAGGAAAAGAATCTTCTCAACTGCACCAAGCGGAAGGTGGTGAAATTCGGTTCGACCATTAACCTCGGTTGTTTTCGGGTAGAATTCATCCGGACGAACCATTCGATTGTGGATGCGGCGGCGCTGGCGATTTATTCCCCTGCCGGCATTGTGGTGCATACCGGCGATTTCAAGGTGGATTACACACCTGTCTTTGGAGATCCGATTGATTTGGGACGCTTTGCCGAGATCGGTAAAAAAGGCGTGCTGGCTCTTATGTGCGACTCCACCAATGCGGAGCGTCCGGGGTTTACGCTTTCCGAGAAAACGGTAGGTCATACCTTCGATGTTCTGTTCCAGGAACATCATGATACAAGGATTATTATTGCAACCTTTGCTTCCAATGTGGACCGGGTGCAGCAAATCATCAATACGGCGCATAAATACGGCAGAAAGGCCGTGATTGAAGGGCGCAGCATGGTGACCATCATGGAGATTGCACAGCAGCTGGGATGCATTAAGGTGCCGGACAATACGTTAATTGACATCGATGAACTAAAGAATTATCCGGAGAATAAGACCGTTTTGATTACCACCGGCTCGCAGGGGGAAAGCATGGCGGCTCTTTCCAGAATGGCGAACGGCATGCACCGCAAGGTGAGCATCGGGCCGACCGATACCGTCATCATGTCCTCCCACCCCATTCCGGGCAATGAAAAGGCAGTCACCAATATCATCAACGAGCTGTTGATGAAAGGAGCGGATGTTATTTTTCAGGATGTACATGTATCCGGACATGCCTGCCAGGAAGATATTAAATTGATCTACACGCTGGTCAAGCCCAAATTCGCCATTCCCGTTCATGGGGAATACAGACACATGCTTGCACAGCGTAGAATCGCCAAAAATCTCGGCATCCCGAAGAATCATATCATCATTATGCAGACCGGCGAGGTGCTGGAGATCGATCAGAATGGCGCGAAAATAAACGGCACGGTGAAGACGGGCGCGATTCTGGTGGACGGCCTGGGCGTCGGCGATGTCGGCAATGTCGTTCTGCGGGACAGACAGCATCTGGCGGAAGACGGCATTGTTGTGGTGGTATTTGGCATCGACACGGTAAACGGTGTCCTGCAATCGGAACCCGCCATCGTCTCGAGAGGCTTTGTCTATGTAAAGGAATCCGATGAACTGATCGAGGAAGCGTCGCAGATTGTAGGAGATGAGTTGCAGGAAGCGCTGGATCGTGGCACAAGAGACTGGGGAAAATTAAAGGGGATTGTCAAGGATGCGCTCAGCGGCTATCTTTGGAAGAAAACCAACCGCAGACCGATGATCCTTCCGATCATTATGGATACCAATGACTAAGGAAAGATAGCAATGAAGCAGATGAATCATGACAACAGGAAGATTAAAAAAACAGGCGCTTTTGCACTGGGAACAACGGCAAGGCTTGTGATTCTGACCCTCATTATTTTTGCAACCATTCGTTATGCAACACTGGGATATAGCTATGGCTACCAGATTTTTGCGCAGAAAGCACAGAGTGAGGGACAGAATGCCAAAACGGTGACGGTAACGGTGGAAGAAGGACAAGGTGTGAAGCAGATTGCCAAAATGCTTCAGGAAAAAGGACTGATCCATGATGCCAGACTGTTTCGGCTACAGGAATATTTTTCCGATTACCATAAGAAGTTGAAGCCGGGAGTATACGAACTCAATACCGCCATGAAGCCGGAAGAAATGATGGCAAAAATGTCCGAGACGGAGAACAAGGACGCAGCGGGCTCTTCCTCCGGTCTTGGCACGACAGATCAAAACACGGAAACTGCGGGGCAGGACGAAGAATGGCAGGGAGACGAGGGAGATCATTCCGACGATGCCTCCAAAGGAATGCAGGACAATGGAGATTGACGAAGAGAGACTCCTGACGTTTATAGAAACCATGAATTTTGAGCAGGATCCGGAAATGGAAGCATTGGAAGAAAGGGCACTTGCGGGCCAAATCCCGATCATTCGGAGGGACACGCAGTGCCTTCTTCGTTTTCTGCTTTCCCTGCAACAACCGCAGAGGATACTGGAAATCGGAACGGCAATCGGTTTTTCCGCACTGTTTATGGCAAGGGTCTGCGGTAGAAAGACAAAGATTCTTACCATCGAGCAGGATGAGAAGAGATGTGAAGCGGCGAGAGAAAATTTCGCCAGAATGGACGGCGCGGGACAGATTTTGCTGAAGGAAGGAGATGCACGTAATATTTTGCCGCAGTGCAGAAGGGAAGGACAGAAATTTGATTTGATCTTCATGGATGCGGCAAAGGGACAGTATCCGATCTTCCTGCGGGAAGCCGGGATGCTTTTGTCTGAAGGCGGTGTACTGGTGACCGATAATGTGTTGCAGAACGGAACCGTTTTAGAGTCCCGCTATGCGGTGGAGAGGAGAGATCGTACCATTCATGCCCGCATGCGTGCGTATTTAAGAGAGCTTCTGCTCGATCGAACACTCATCACAACCGTTCTTTCCGTCGGAGACGGGATGGCGCTCAGCTATAAGAAGAGGATGCAATGAAAAAACCAGAATTACTGATACCGGCGAGCAGTTTGGAAGTATTAAAAACGGCTGTTATTTACGGAGCGGATGCTGTCTACATCGGAGGCGAGGCTTTCAGCCTGCGTGCGAAGGCCAAGAACTTTAGTGCGGAAGAGATGAAGGAAGGAATTCGTTTTGCACATGCACACGGGGTCAGGGTGCATGTGACGGCGAATATTCTTGCGCACAATTCGGATCTGGAAGGAGCGGAGGCGTATTTTCAGGAGCTTCGCGAGTTGCGACCCGATGCGATTCTGGTGGCGGATCCGGGCATGTTTATGCTGGCGAAGGATATCTGTCCGGAAATTGATATTCATATTTCCACACAGGCAAATAACACGAATTATGAAACCTTTCGTTTTTGGCATGATCTGGGCGCCAAGCGCGTGGTGGCGGCCAGAGAATTAAGTCTCCGGGAACTGAAGGAAATTCGTGAAAAAATACCATCCGATCTAGAACTCGAATGCTTTGTCCATGGCGCCATGTGCATCTCTTATTCAGGGCGTTGTCTTCTCTCCGCTTACATGACCGGCAGAAATGCCAACCTCGGGGCCTGTACCCACCCGTGTAGATGGCGGTATCGTCTCTATGAGGAGGAAGAGAAAACACCCCTCTCGAACGGGGGGGAAGACTTCTCTTCCCGTGACGAAGAAGGGGGAATTTCCTATGCGGTGGAAGAGGAGAGCAGGCCGGGGGAATACATGCCGGTCTTTGAAAATGAACGCGGGACTTATATTTTCAATTCCAAGGATCTGTGCATGATTGAGCATATCCCGGAACTGATCCAGGCCGGGGTGGACAGCTTGAAGATCGAAGGCCGGATGAAAACGGCTCTCTATGTGGCGACGGTCGCCAGAACATACCGCAAGGCAATCGATGACTTTTTGGAATCGGAGGAGAAATACAGGCAAAATCTTCCCTGGTATAGAGATCAGATTGCGAGATGCACTTATCGCAGCTTTACCACAGGGTTCTATTTTGATTCCTGTGCGGAGGAGGCGCAAATATACGACTCCAATACCTATGTGAACGATTATATTTATCTGGGCACCGTGGGCGGTGCAGCGGCCTGTGCGGAATCCGGGATGCCGCTGCAGGGTGAGAGAATCGGAAGCATTGTCTCCGTTGAACAGAGAAACAAATTCTGCAAGGGGGACCAAATCGAAATCATGAAACCGGACGGAAGCGATGTCATTGCACAGGTCTTGCACATCTACACCGAGGAGGGGGACGAACAGGAAAGTGCACCGCATCCGAAGCAGAAGCTTCGAATTGCTTTAACTAAAAAGGCGGAAGTCGGAGATATTTTACGCATGAAAGGCCCTTTGAAAAATGGAACCTGAAGGAAATTTTCCGGAAATTTTTTTATTTCAAAAAAGTACTTGCATTTTATTCGGATACCCTGTAAACTAATTATTCGTTACAGCCTTATAGTTAATGGGCTATCGCCAAGCGGTAAGGCAACGGACTCTGACTCCGTCATTTCGAAGGTTCGAATCCTTCTAGCCCAGAACGAATTAACCACAGAGCTCCGGCCCTGTGGTTTTTTATTTGGACGTATTCTTCAATCAGGTTCGTAGTCTCTTGACGGGGAGCTTCTTGCATTCCGAAAACCTCGTACACGATAGAGCCACGAACACAGAGACAGAAAAGGAGAGGCAGCATGAACCATTTGGACGAACAATCAATCAATGCACTGCGCGTACTTTCTGCAGACGCGATCGAGAAGGCAAAATCCGGGCATCCGGGCCTGCCACTGGGCTGTGCACCGATGGCCTACGAGCTTTTTGCACATCAGATGAAGCATAATCCGGCGAGTCCCGACTGGTTCAACCGGGATCGGTTTATCCTCTCTGCGGGGCACGGTTCCATGCTGCTGTATTCCCTTTTATATCTTTTTGGTTATGGAAAAGAGGGAAAGCCGGAACTAACGCTATCCGACCTTCAAAACTTCAGACAGCTTCATTCCAAGTGCGCGGGGCATCCGGAATACGGACATATCGCGGGCATTGAAGCCACCACAGGACCTCTGGGCGCAGGAATGGGAATGGCGGTCGGTATGGCCATTGCAGAGAAACATCTGGCAGCGGAATTTAACAAAGAAGGGTTTCCGGTCGTAGATCATTACACCTTCGCCATCGGCGGAGACGGTTGTATGATGGAGGGCATCTCCTCGGAAGCTTTTTCGTTAGCGGGAACGCTCAAGCTGTCCAAACTGATTATCCTGTATGATTCCAATCGCATTTCGATTGAGGGAACCACGGATTTGGCCTTTACGGAAAATGTACAGCTGCGGATGCAGGCCTTCGGATTTCAAACGCTTGAAGTGGAAGACGGCAATGATATTGATGCAATCGGGAAGGCAATCGAGGCTGCGAAGGCGGACAGGAAGCGTCCCTCTTTTATCACCATCCATACGCAGATCGGTTACGGCTGCCCGGCGAAACAGGGCAAGGCAAGTGCGCATGGCGAACCGCTTGGGGCAGAAAATGTGGCGGCAATGAAGGAATTTCTGCATTGGGAGAATCAGGAACCCTTTGCAGTGCCGGAAGAAGTTTATGCGCACTACAGAGAGCTTTCGATGCAGCATCAGGCGGAGGAAGACGCCTGGAAGCGCCTGTTAGAGGAATACGGAAAAAAATATCCGGCAGAAGCCGGAAGATTGCAGGAGTTTTTAGACAGGGACAATCAGGCGAAATTGGATGCCATTCCCGATTTTTGGAAAAAAGGAGAAAAGCCGGAAGCGACCAGATCGATTTCCGGTCAGGTGATCCAGACCATAAAAGATGCGATTCCGACTCTGATCGGAGGCAGCGCTGATCTGGCGCCCTCCAATAAAACACACATGGACGGAGTGACCGATTTCTCGGCGGAACATCCGGAGGGAAGGAACCTGCACTTCGGGGTGAGGGAGATGGCGATGAGCGCCATTGCAAACGGGATGCTGCTGCATGGCGGCTGTACCACGTATTGTGCGACCTTCTTTGTCTTTAGCGATTATACAAAGCCGATGGCAAGACTGGCTTCTATCATGGGGATTCCGCAGATCTTTGTTTTTACGCATGACTCGATCGGCGTAGGAGAGGACGGGCCCACCCACGAACCGGTGGAACAGCTCGCCATGTTCCGCGCTATGCCCAATTTCCATGCCTATCGCCCCTGCGATGCAACCGAGGTGCAGGCAGCCTGGTACAGTGCGCTTACCTCGCCTCACACACCGACGGCGATTATTTTGACAAGACAGAACTTGACGCCCATGGAAGGTTCATCCAAAGAGGCCCTGCGAGGCGGTTATATTCTGGAAGACTGTGAAGGACTTCCGCAGCTCATTCTGATTGCTTCGGGATCGGAAGTGGAGCTTGCCCATCAGGCGGCGCAGATTTTACAAAAAGAAGGCATCAAGGTGCGAGTGGTTTCCATGCCCTGTATGGACCTTTTCGAGGAACAGGAAGAGGCCTATCAGGAAAAAGTCCTTCCAAGAGAGGTCAAAAAAAGAGTCGCCATCGAGGCGCTCTCTCCCCTCGGACTGGACCGTTACACAGGAATCGACGGGGCCACGATCGGCATGACAGGCTTTGGAGCCAGCGCGCCTTACAAGGAACTCTTCCCCTATTTCGGTTTCACTGCCGAACATATCGTGGAAGTGGCAAAAGGGATTTTATAAGTGGTAATTTTTACCAAACAGAAGTGGACAAGGCAGTTTGATCAATATGTATTTTTTTACATCCAGAATCAGATACAGCGAACTCGATCGAAACGGACATTTGAAGGTGGAGGCTCTCCTGAATTATTTTCAGGATTGCTCCACCTTTCAGTCGGAGGATTCGGGCTGCGGGATGCGATATCTTTCGAAGAAGCATCAGGCCTGGGTTCTCAACTCCTGGCAGATTGAGATCCGCCGCCTTCCGGCAATGGGGGAGAGAGTCAGAATCGGAACGATCCCCTATGACCTGCGGGGATATTTCGGCTACCGAAACTTTTTTATGGATACGGAAGAGGGCGAGCAGCTTGCGGTTGCCAATTCCCTCTGGACACTGATCGACATGAAAGAGACGAAGCCGGTTCGTGTCGGAGAGGAACAAAAAAAGGCCTATCCTCTGGGAGAAAAAATGCAGATGGAATATCTGCCACGGAAAATCAGGTTGCCGGAGGATGCGTCCGGTTTGCAGAGGAGGGAGGCCGCTCCGATCGTCGTTCGGGAATATCATCTGGACACCAACGGGCATGTGAACAATGCGCAGTATGTGCACATGGCGTTCACCCGGCGAACAGAAGAGGAGGGGCACATACAGAGGCTGCGGGTAGAATACAAGGAGCAGGCGCATTTGGGCGATTTGATCTACCCGGAGATTTACGAGTGGAAGCAGGCGGATACACAGGCCACGGCACAGACGACCTTTCTGCGCGCAGAGGACGGAAGATGCTACTGCATCTGTGAAATGATAGATGGAGAAAAAAATGCTTGAGGCGGGCACAGTCAGAAAACTAAAGATCATCAAGATCGTGGAGTTCGGAGTTTACCTCGCAGAGGAAGAGAAGGAGAAAGAGAAGGAGAAGGTTCTTTTACCGAAGAAACAGGTGCCTGAAGAGGCGAAGGTGGGAGATTTTCTGGAAGTTTTTCTCTACAAGGATTCAGAGGACAGGCTGATTGCAACCACAGCAAGACCGAAGTTGCTTCTGCATGAGGTGGCGCTTCTGAGGGTCAAAGACACCTCCAGAATCGGCGCATTCATGGACTGGGGGCTGGAAAAAGATGTCCTTTTGCCCTTCCACGAACAGACCAAAAAGGTCAAGGCGGGGGATGAGGTGCTATGTGCACTTTATCTGGATAAATCCGGGCGGCTGGCCGTGACGATGAACGTGTATCCCTATCTGCGAAAGGACAGCCCTTATCATAAGGACGATCGGGTAAGCGGCATCGTTTATGAGGACAGCGATAACTTCGGGCTGTTTGTGGCAGTGGACGACCTCTATTCTGCCCTGATTCCCAAAAATGAATTATACGGAGAGGTTCGGATTGGAGACAGGGTCTCCTGCCGTGTGACCCGGGTAAGGGAAGACGGAAAACTTTCCCTGAGTCTTCGTGAAAAAGCCTATCTCCAGATGAGCATTGATGCGGATCATCTGATGCGGTATCTGGAAGCCAACCGGGGAGAAATCCCCTTCACCGATAAGGCGGATCCGGCACTGATTCGGGAAAAGATGCATATGAGCAAAAACGAGTTCAAAAAAGCGGTGGGCAATCTGCTAAAGGCAGGGAAGATACAGATCGGAAAAGACAAGATTGTTCAGGTAAAGAATGGAAAATAGGAGGATGCTCCTGCCTATTCGACAGGAGCATTTTTCCCTGTCCGGAGGTCAGATACGGATATCAATGTTGCTTCCGATGTTCGGATTGACCATGTTTTCAGAGACGCCCTCCAGCATTTCAGAGAGAGCATTGCCGTTTTCCTGCTGCATGTCAAGGCTGTTCTTCAACATGGCGACGCCCCATTTGTCCTGTACCTGAGATTTTGCAATGGACATGGATAAAGCTGCGATATTCATAGGTCTTCACCTCCTATCGCTATTATCGGCAGAAAAAGGGCCCGGATGAATCCGCTTCCGTAAAGCATAGAGTAAATAACTAAAAAATATACAAAAAATATGCGGAAAATTGTAGTAATTTTTAACAAAATAAATTAAACTAATAGTAGTGTCTAAAGGATATGGAAAGAAGAAAGTTGGCGCAGAGAAAGTGTGAGGTATGATTTCAAATCAGATTTTACAAAACACCATTGATACGCTGAAAGAAATTTCAAACCTGGAATTCAGTGTTCTGGATGAAGACGGCAAAGAGGTTGTTTCCACCGGGGCGATGCCGGATGAGGTGACAAAGATTGCAGCGGACTTCCTTCTGTCTCCGGCACAGGCACAGGAGATGAGGGGATTCCATTTCTTTAAAATATATGATGATCAGTTGCCCGAGTACGTCCTCATTACCAGTGCAGGGTCGGAAAACAATTACCTCATCGGAAAGCTGGCAGCCGCTCAGATCCAGTCTCTCGTCGTTGCTTACAAGGAGCATTATGACAGAGACAATTTCATGAAAAATCTCCTTCTGGACAATCTCCTCCTCGTCGATATTTTTAACCGGGCCAAAAAGTTGCACATCAAGTCGGACGAGAACCGTGTCGTCATGATGATTGTTTGTGACAACGAGCGCAGTTTCAACGTTCAGGAGACGGTGAAGAGTTGTGCGGGTTCCAGATCAGGCGACTTCGTGACGGAAGTGGACGCAGACAACATGATCCTCGTGAAGGAAGTCGGGGAAATGGACATGCCCGAAATCGTCGCAGATGCGGAACAGCTTGTGAAAAAGCTGGAAGCGGAAGGCATGAAGAATGTCCGACTGGCGATCGGTACGGTTGTGCGGGATCTGAAGGATGTCAGCCGTTCCTACAAAGAAGCAAGGATGTCATTGGATGTCGGTAGAATCTTCTTCGAGGACAAGCAGGTCATCAGCTATGCAGAGCTGGGCATTGGAAGGCTGATTTATCAGTTGCCGATCCCTCTTTGCCTGATGTTTATCAAAGAGATCTTCGGCGGTAAAAAGCCGGATGAGTTCGATCAGGAGACTCTGGTCACCATCGAGAAATTTTTTGAAAATAATCTGAACGTGTCTGAGACATCAAGACAGCTGTTCATTCATCGGAATACGCTGGTCTATCGACTGGACAAGCTACAAAAAAGCACAGGTCTGGATTTGCGTGTGTTTGAAGATGCCATAACCTTCAAGATCGCCATGATGGTGGTGAAATACATGCAGAATGTGGAGAAAACGGACTATTAAAAATGGAAGAAGCAAAAGAAGTTTTTGAAACAGAGAAGATCACCCCTCTCAGAGCAAGGAGAAGGAAGCACCGGGTAAGAAATGCACAGGATGAGATCATCACGTTAACCCATGTGACCAAGCGTTACCCAATTGGCGCACCGGCTCTGAAGGATGTCACTCTTCATGTCAAAAAAGGAGAATTTGTTTTTATCGTCGGAGACAGCGGATCGGGGAAATCGACCTTGATCAAGCTGCTCCTGCACGAACTTACGCCGTCAGAAGGGAATATCAGTGTTCTGGGATATGATCTGAATGCCATTAAGCGCAGAAACATTCCCAAATTTCGCAGGAAGTTGGGCATCGTCTTTCAGGACTTCCGTCTTTTGAAAGATAGGAACGTCTATGAGAACGTGGCATTTGCCCAGAGGGTGGTGGATACCCCGCAGAGAGAAATCAGAAGCAATGTGACCAACATGCTGGCGATGGTGGGGCTGGCCTCCAAATACAAAAATCGTGTGACCCAGCTCTCCGGAGGAGAACAGCAGCGGGTGGCACTGGCGAGGGCTCTGGTCAACCGCCCGAATATTTTGCTTGCCGATGAGCCGACAGGAAACCTGGATCCCGGAAATTCCTGGGAAATCATGAAGTTAATGGAACAGATCAATGACAACGGGACGACCGTCCTGGTGGTTACCCACAACAGAGAAATCGTCAATGCCATGAAGAAGCGTGTCATTACGATGCGACAGGGGGTTGTGGTGGAAGATCAGGAAGAAGGACGGTATCGGAATGAGGATTAGAACTTTTTTCTATACGATCGGACAAGGAATCAAAAGCCTTTTCAGAAACGGGTGGTATTCGATCGCATCGGTGGCGACGATTACCGCCTGCCTTTTTCTGTTCGGGATGTTTTATACCATCATCGTCAATTTCCAGCACATGGTGCGCTCCGCAGAGGAAGGGGTTTCTGTCACGGTATTCTTTAAAGAGGGAACGAGTGTGGACGAGATTCAGGTCCTTAAGGCGGAGGTGGAGAAAAGGCCGGAGGTAAGCAAGGTGGATTTCCAGACTGCGGATGAGGCCTGGGACAGCTTCAAGAAGCAATATTTGGGAGATTATGCGGGAGGCTTTCCTGACAACCCGTTGGAAGGCGATGACAATCTCCAGATTTATATGAAAAATGTGTCGCAACAGGCGAACCTTGTGACCTATTTGGAATCGGTGAACATCGTCAGAGAGGTGAAGAGATCCGAAGTGACGGCAATGACGCTCAGTGCGGTGAATCGTTTGATTACCCTGATTTCTGCTGGAGTAATTCTGGTTCTGCTTGGTGTTTCCATCTTCTTAATCAGCAATACCGTCACCATCGGCATTGAGATCAGAAGGAACGAAATCGAAATCATGAAGTACGTCGGTGCCGGCGATTTTATTGTGAGAGGGCCGTTTGTGATTGAGGGAATGCTGATCGGCCTGATCGGTTCGCTGATTCCGCTTGCCCTGATTTATGTCCTGTACGGTGAGGCAGTAGAATATTTTTCCAGCAAATTCTCGATTCTAAGCATGTTCCTGCAATTTTACAGTCCAGCAGTCATCTTTCAGAAGCTGATGCCCATCACCCTGGGCGTCGGTGTTGGAATCGGAATTCTGGGCAGTCTATCCTCTGTCAGAAGGCACCTGAATGTCTGATGGCGCCCTCAGGGTGTGAGTCGAATGCAGGGCCTTATGGTCTTGCATACCGGATGGGGATCGCATGTGCAGAGTTTGCACATCTAATGGAGAATGAATGGTTCATTGAGAATGAAGGAAACGATGACACATAAGAGAAAGATGCGGATAGGCGGAGTGCTGGCTTTGGTGCTCTGCCTCTTGTGTTTGATGAACTTCACAAAGATCTTTTTTCCTCCGGTGCTGGTTGCACAGGCGAAGGCGTCCAAAGAATCGATTGCACAAAAGGAGAAGCAGATCCAGGATGCCAAAAGCCAGCGGCAGGCGCTGCAGGGAAGCCTCACGGATCTGCAGAATCTCAAGAAGAGTCTGGAAGTTTCCAAAAACAATCTGAACGCCTATATCGCCAAACTGGATTCCAGTCTGGACTCCATTCAGGCCAAGATCGACTCTTTGAACCAACAGATCGAAAAGAAAAAAGAGCAGATTGAAGAGACCAGAATGGAATTAGAAGAAGCGGAGAGGGAAAGGGATGAGCAATACGCCGCCATGAAGCAGCGCATCCGCTTTATGTTCGAGAAGGGGGATACCATGCCGGTCGAAGCCTTGATGAAGGCGGGAAACTTCTCCGATTTTCTGAACAAAGTGGAGTTCATTCGACTGCTTTCTTCCTATGACCGGCACAAACTCGAGGAATTCAAGCAGGAAGCCAAGCTTGCGGAGGTGACCAAGGAAGCGCTGGAAGAAGAAAAGAAGACGTTAGATGATACGATTGCGGCGCAGACGAAGGAAGAGAACAACCTGCAGGCGCTGATCTCTGCCAAGAATCAGGAGGTCTTCGGGATCTCTGCAGACATTCATGACAAGGAAGCGGCGATCAAGGCCTATGAAGCGGATATTGCCCAGCAGAACGCAGAGATTGCCGCCCTGGAGAAAATGGTGGCGGCAGAGAGGGCACAGTTGGCAGCGGAAAACCGAAAGACCTATGATGGGGGGATGTTTGCCTGGCCCTGCCCCAGTTACACCAGAGTATCCAGCGATTACGGGACGAGGATTCATCCGATTTTGCATATTGAACGGTTTCATAACGGAATTGACCTTGCAGCACCGGGGGGGTCTCCGATTCTGGCCGCGTATAGCGGAAGAGTAGTGGCTGCCGCCTATTCCAGTAGCATGGGAAATTATGTTATGATTGATCACGGCAGCGGGCTCTATACGATTTATATGCACGCCAGTGCGCTCAGTGTCTCTGCCGGACAGGAAGTACAAAAGGGGCAACAGATCGGAGCGGTGGGTTCCACCGGCAGATCGACGGGCAATCATCTTCATTTTTCCGTTCGTTTAAACGGCTCCTATGTAAGTCCCTGGAATTATTTGCGTTAGCACCGGAACGGCACCGGTAGAGAGTGTGGCAGGCTCTTGAAAATGAGCGAAAGGAGCAGGATGACATCCACAGAGGAACATTCCACAGAGGAACAATATACGTATCAGAATGGAGATAGAAGGGAAGAGGAACCGTCTTCAGGTCCGGGAATGGAAATGCGTCAGAGGCAGAGGGGGAAAGGAAAGGGACGAGGGCTTCTCCTCTTTCTTTGCGGTCTGCTGATCGGGACTCTTCTTAGCGGCTTGATTTTTGTTTCTCCCATGAGAAAGGCGCTTTTCTTTAAGGACGGGGGGAGCGGCGGCAAAGAAGCATCGCAGGAGCTTCTGAACGAAGCGACAAGTCAGAAGATTCAACTGATCGCAAACACGATTCACAACCATTATTACAAACCGAAGGAGATTTCCCTGGGGGATGAGAGAAGTGGACTCTACAAGGGGTTAGTGGAGTCGCTGGGAGATCCGTACTCCGTCTACTATACCGGAGAAGAGTTGAAGCAGATGATGAGCGAGACGGAGGGTACCTATGGCGGAATCGGCGCCATGCTCTCCCTGGACAAGGAAAGTGGATATACTTATATTTCCGGTGTGATGGAGAAGACGCCCGCAGAAGAAGCGGGGATCCAGACGGGAGACATCATCTTTAAAATTAACGGCAAGAGCGCCCATGGAATGCAGACCGACGAAGTGGCGTCTCAAATCAGAGGGAAAGAGGGCACCAAGGTGCATCTCACGCTGGTGAGAGAAGGGGATCAGGGCAATATCGAAGTGGATCTTGTTCGCAAAAAGATCTCGTCCCCTACCGTGAGCGGGAAGATGCTTGAGAATCACATCGGTTACCTGAAGATCACGGAATTTGATGAAGTGACTTACGACCAGTACCTGAATACCTTTGCGGAATTAAAGGGCAAGGGAATGAAGGGCATGATTCTGGATCTTAGAAATAACCCCGGCGGCAATCTGGATACCGTCTGCCAGATCGCCAGAAGGATTTTGCCAAAAGGGATCATCGTTTATACCAAGGACAACCGCGGCAAACGGGTGGACTATGATTCGGACGGCAAGCATGAGATTCAAATTCCCCTGGTCGTACTGGTGAACGGCAATTCCGCCAGTGCATCGGAGATCCTGGCGGGCGCCATCAAGGACTATCATCTGGGCAAACTGGTCGGGACGACCACCTTCGGCAAGGGAATCGTGCAGCAAATCATTGACCTGAACGACGGCACTGCGCTGAAACTGACTGTGAGCGATTATTATACGCCTTCCGGTAAAAACATCCACGGCATCGGCATCGATCCGGATGAGAAGGTGGAGCTGGACGTCGATGCCCTGAAAAAAGACGGCAGCGATAACCAGTTAAACAAGGCGGTGGAACTGATCGAAAAAGAAATGAAGAATCAAAAATAGGGTGGCTCCTGCTCTTTTTGCGAAAGAGGACGGACTTTCTTTATCTTTTGCCGGAAAAAGCCGATAAAGAGAATGTAGTATCGATCGCAAAAGGAGAATAGGATATGTTCGCAACATTGATTCCTTTATTTGATGACAAGATGCAGGTAAGCGCCTACTCGGTTGTGGCGCAGAAGAAAAATCTTTTTGTCAATACGGAGCTTGCTACGACGGGGCGTCTGGACGGCGCTGCGGAGATTCTCGGATTCGATATCGTAGACAGCGTGGGAGTGGATGTGCTGGATCCGGAATCCAAGATTTTCATTGAGGTTAATCCGATTTCGATCTTTACGGATATTGATTCTCTCTGCCATGTCCCCCATGAGCGCATCGTTTTGATGATGAGCCATCAGGTCAAGCCGACGAAGCAGTATATTGACCGGGTGCAGGAACTGAAAGACAAGGATTATCGCATTGCGATGCGAAAGTTGCAGGTACAGGAATTTGAGGCCTACAAGGAGCTGCTCCCGCTGGTGGACTGCATTCTTTTGGATCACAAAAGAATCAACGTGGAGAAGGCAAAGGTTTATTTCAGAAGCCTGTATCCCAGAATGAAGCTGTGTGCAGTCAATGTAAACAGCAAAGAGGATTTTGACCGCCTGGTCACAGAAGAAGGCGGATATGATTTCTATGAGGGAACTTTCTTCCGGATGCCGATCACCAGCGGGCAGAAGGAACTGGCGCCCTTAAAAACCAATTATTTAAGGCTCCTGCATGTGGTCAATGATCCGGATTTCAATCTGAATGAGGCGGCGGATATTATCGGGCAGGATGCGGCTCTTGTTTTTTCTCTCCTGAAAATGGTGAATCGCATGACGGTAAATGCGCAAATCACCTCCGTGCGCCATGCGGCTGCGATGTTGGGACAGAAAGAACTGAAGGTCTGGATCAATACCGCAGTCACGAAGGAACTCTGTGCGGATAAACCGAGTGAAATCGTCAGGATGACGATGACAAGGGCGAAATTTGCGGAGCATCTCGGCGCAGCCTTCGGCATGCGCGAAAAGCATTCCGAGCTCTTCCTGATGGGCATGTTCTCGCTCCTGGATGTGATGTTAGACCGAACCATGGAGGCGGCGCTTGCACAGGTGAACGTTTCCAAGGAGATTTACGATGCACTGATGCAAAACACGGGAAAACTGGCAGAGGTGCTGCACTTTATCAAGGAGTATGAAAACGCATCCTGGCAGGAAGTTTCCCGCATGATGGTATTGCGCGGGATCGAGGTTAAAACCGTATACGAGGCCTATCTGAGCGCACTCCGCTGGTCCAGCAGCCTGATTGAGGGCTGAAACGGACTAAGACCGAAGCAGACCAGGATAGAAGTAGGTCAAGATAGAAGCAGACCAAGACAGAAGCAGATCCAGATAAAAGCAGATAGAATCAAATAGAGCCGTGATTTTCACAGCCCCCTGCACGCAGGGGGCTGTTTGCGGGTGGAGCCACTGCTTCGAACTTGATCTTTCCCCCCTCCAATAGTAGGATGAACGGAGGAAAGAAAGGGAAAGGTTTTGACCAATGGATTTTAAACTGACTTCCAAATACAAACCGACAGGGGATCAGCCGGAAGCGATCCGTGCACTGGTAGACGGCTTCCGGGCAGGCAATCAATTTGAAACCCTGCTTGGCGTCACCGGCTCCGGTAAGACTTTTACCATGGCGAATGTGATTGAGAAACTCAATCGTCCGACTCTCATTATGTCCCATAACAAGACCCTGGCAGGTCAGCTCTACGGGGAGATGAAGGAGTTTTTTCCGGAAAATGCGGTGGAATATTTTGTCTCCTACTATGATTACTATCAGCCGGAGGCCTATGTGCCATCGACCGATACCTATATTGCCAAAGACTCCGCCATCAATGATGAAATTGAACGGTTGCGGCTCTCTGCAACGGCTTCTCTTTCGGAAAGAAGGGATGTCATCGTGGTGGCGAGTGTTTCCTGTATTTACGGCCTGGGCTCTCCGGAAGAATTCCGCGGTATGTCGATCTCTCTTCGTCCCGGGATGCAAAAAGACAGGGATGAGATCATCAAGGAATTGGTCGCCATCCAGTATTCGAGAAATGATATGGAATTGCAGCGCACCAACTTCCGTGTGAGAGGAGATACACTGGAGATCTTCCCCGCGCAGAGAAATGAATTTTTGCTGCGGATTGAGTTTTTTGGAGACGAGATTGACCGGATCAGTGAGGTGGAACCCTTAACCGGCAAGGTGCATGCGGAATTGTCCCATGTGATGATTTACCCCGCCAGCCATTATGTGGTGGCGCAGGACAAGGTGAACCTGGCCTGTGATCAGATTGAGAAAGAACTCGAAGAGCGGGTGCGTTTTTTTAAAAGCGAGGATAAGCTGATCGAGGCGCAGAGAATCGCCGAGAGAACGAACTTCGATGTGGAGATGATGCGCGAGGTCGGCTTCTGCTCCGGAATCGAGAATTATTCAAGGCATCTGGAATTCCGTAAGGCGGGAGATCCGCCGCTCACCCTTCTCGACTTCTTTCCGGAGGACAGCCTGATCATTGTAGATGAGTCCCATATGACCATCCCCCAGATCGGCGGGATGTACAACGGCGACCGGGCACGCAAGATGATGCTGGTGGATTACGGTTTCCGCCTCCCCTCCGCTCTGGATAACCGGCCGCTTAATTTTGAAGAATTTGAGACCCATATCAATCAGATGCTCTTCTGTTCGGCGACGCCCGGACCGTATGAGGCTTCGCATGAACTGCTTCGCACAGAACAGGTGATTCGCCCGACGGGACTGTTGGATCCCGAAATTTCGGTTCGTCCTGTGGATGGCCAGATAGACGATCTTTTAGCGGAGATCAAAGCAGTTACAAGCGCTTATGCGAAGGAAGAATCCGCTCCGGCAGGAGAGGGGAAGGAAGCACAGGGCAGCGCCCCGTCCCGGCAGAAGGAGAAGGGAGAAACTCCCGTAGAACAGACCGGAGAAGACAGGATTGGAGGGAAGGTTCTGATTACCACGCTGACCAAGAAGATGGCGGAGGATCTGACGGAGTACCTGCATGAGGCGGGGATCCGTGTCCGCTATTTACACTCCGATATCGACACACTGGAGCGTGCGGAGATCATCCGGGATATGCGGATGGACGTCTTTGACGTTTTGATCGGCATCAACCTCCTGCGGGAGGGCCTGGATATACCGGAAATTTCCCTGGTGGCGATTCTGGACGCAGACAAGGAAGGCTTCCTGCGCTCGGAAACCTCCCTCATTCAGACCATCGGGCGTGCCGCCAGAAATGCGGACGGAAGAGTCATCATGTACGCAGATCACATGACGGATTCCATGAAAAGGGCGATCGAGGAAACGCAGCGAAGGCGAGAGATTCAGCAAAAATATAACAAGGAGCACGGAATTACCCCGACCACGATTCGGAAGGCGGTGCGGGATCTGATCAGCATCTCCAAGAAAGCGACGAAGGAGAAGATGCGCTTTGAAAAAGATCCGGAGTCGATGAGTCAGGAGGAGTTGGAGAAGCTGATTGCGGAAGTGCAGCGCAAGATGCAGAGGGCAGCGGCGGATCTGGACTTCGAGAGTGCAGCCATGCTGCGAGACCAGATGCTGGAGTTGAAGAAGGAGTGGAACAAACTGACCAAGGGGGCGGTGCGAGGATAGAAATGGCACAGGAGAAGCAGCTGTCGATTTTTGATCTGCCGGGAATGGAGACAGAAAGACAGAAGACGAAGGTAGGGAATCCAAACGGCATGCAGGAAGATTCTACCGGGAGGACGTCTGCCGGTGGAGAGTCAGTAGAAATCATCAGAGGAATTCCGCTGGCAGAGCGTCTGCGGCCGCAGAGTTTAGAGGAATTTGCGGGACAAACGCATCTGATCGGGGAGGGTGGCATGCTCAGGCGCCTGATCGAGTCGGATCATCTTTCCTCCATGATTTTCTGGGGCCCTCCCGGCGTGGGAAAAACGACGTTAGCTCAGATCATTGCTAAGAAAACCAGGGCGCAGTTCATCAACTTTTCGGCGGTGACCAGCGGCATCAAAGAGATCCGAACCGTGATGCAGCAGGCGGAGGAAAATCGCAGATACGGAGAGAGAACGATTCTTTTTGTAGATGAAATTCACCGTTTCAATAAGGCGCAGCAGGACGCTTTTTTACCCTTTGTGGAGAAAGGATCCATTATTCTGATCGGCGCCACCACGGAGAATCCGTCCTTTGAAATCAACTCCGCTCTGCTGTCCAGGTGTAAGGTTTTTGTGTTGAAAGCACTGGAGACGGAAGACCTGATCCGGCTGCTGCAGCGGGCGATCCATGACGAGAGAGGCTTTGGCGCAGTGAAAGTCCTGTGGCGGATGGAGAGCCCCGGGGCTGCGACCCGTGCCGATGTGACGGGGGCGCAAACCGCAAGCACCGGCGCGGAATTAGCAGCAAGTACCGGTGCGAATCCGGCAGCAAGCATCGGTGCGGATCCGGATGCCGAAGCGGCACAGGAGGAGATTGCCCTTCGCACCATTGCCACCTTTGCCAACGGAGATGCCAGGAGTGCGCTTACCACTCTGGAAATGGTCATCTTAAACGGAGAGATCCGGATGGAGAAAACGACCGAGATTCTCACGATTTCACGGCAGATGTTGGAGCAGTGTCTGGGAAAAAAAGCCCTGCTTTATGATAAGGACGGGGAAGAGCATTATAATCTGATCTCAGCCTTGCATAAATCCATGCGGAATTCGGATGCGGATGCCGCAATCTACTGGCTTTGCCGGATGCTGGAGGCGGGGGAGGATCCGCTCTATATTGCCAGGCGCATCGTTCGCTTTGCCTCGGAGGATGTCGGACTTGCCGATACCAATGCGCTGACGGTAGCGGTGAACGCCTATCAGTCCTGCCATTTGATCGGGATGCCGGAGTGCTGTGTCCATTTGACCGAGGCGGCCGTCTATATGTCGCTTGCCCCCAAGTCCAATGCCATGGAAGTGGCTTATAATGAAGCAAAAGAGGATGTGGTAAGGCAGCCGGATGCATCGGTTCCGCTGCATATCCGCAATGGCGTTACCTCCTTGATGAAGGAGATCGGATATGGCAGAGGCTATCAGTATGCCCATGATTACGAGGAAAAAGTCACTGCCATGACCTGCCTTCCGGATGAGCTTGCAGACAGAGAATATTATCATCCGACGACGCAGGGGATGGAAAAAAAGTGGATGGAGCGCAAAAACGCATTGGACACCTGGAAGAGGGAGCATCGCGGGAAATGAATTATATTATTTTTGATCTGGAGTGGAACCAGTCTTCCAGAAAGGAGAGGGAAGAACCGCATCTGCCCTTTGAGATTGTGGAAATCGGTGCGGTGAAGCTGAACGAAAGGCGGGAAGTCGTAAGCACCTTTGAAAGACGGGTAAGACCGCAGGTCTACTTGAGTATGCACCGCATCACGGGGGAGTTGATCGGCCTGAAGATGGAAGAGTTGCAGAAGGAGGCTCTCTTTCCGGAGGTGGCAAAAGATTTCCTTGGCTGGTGCGGCAAAGATGTCCTGTTTGGCTCCTGGGGGCCGCATGATTTGCCGGAGCTACAGAGAAACATGGACTACTTTGGAATGGAGCCGATCGCGAAGGGGCCACTTGCCTATCTGGACGTGCAAAAGCTCTACGCGCTTTTTACCGGCAGCAGTACCAAGCAGCGTAAGTCGCTCTCCCATGCCATTCTGGAGATGCATTTTGATCAGGAGCGTCCCTTCCACCATGCGCTCTCCGATGCCGCCTATACGGCGGAGATTTTCCGCCTGATCCCGGAAGAACTCCTGCAAAATTTTTCCTTTGATAATCATGTGACACCCAGAGGGAAGCAACAGGAAATCCATATCGTTTTCGATACCTATGCAAAATATATTTCAAGGTCTTTTGCCACCAAAGAGGCCATGATGAAGGATCCCGAGGTGATCAGCACGAAATGTTATATCTGTCACCGGAATCTCAGACGCAGAATCCGCTGGTTTACCCCCAACGGCAAGCACTACTACGCCCTCTCCGAGTGCGGGATCCACGGCTTTATGAAATCAAAAATCAGGGTTAAGAAAGCAACCGACGGCTACTTTGCGGAGAAGACCTCAAAGTTCATCACCGGAGAAGAAGCGGAACAGCTAAGAGAAAAACAGAAGCACGGAAAGCGAAAATAAGACCGTTTTCAAAAAAGCTGCAGGGAGGAGATGACAAGAGCGCATCAATGATCAAATCCATTGCGGTGATCACAAAAGTCGCAGGGAAGAGATTCTCTGCGGCTTTTTTCGATGGATGGTCAGGATACCATGTTTTGCCGTCCTGCACAGACGGAGGGAAGCGTCGCCTGCATGCGGCAAGTCATCTGCATATAGCGGTTCAGTTCCACCTTGAGCAAGGAAACAAAGCGTTCGCCCACCGTTCCGATGGCGGAATTTTTGGGGTGAATCCAACCGATCCGGATGGTTTGGCTGCTTTCCAGAGGAAGGGTGACAATCCCCTCGTCCAGAGCAGGATCTAGCAGCCCGCTTCCCGTGGAAAAGGCGAGGGTTTCCGACAGAATGCGGATGGCGGAAGATCGATCGCTCACCAGAATCCGCTGCGGAATGCTGCTGTAGGCTGGCACCTGAAATTCTTCGGAAAAATCCATGGCGACGCCGTCGTTTTGCTTATAGCTGAGGAAGGGATAGCGACAGAGGTCTTCCATGGTGATAGACGTTTCCCGCAGAAGCGGGTGTTTTTTGCTGAGATAAATCCCCGGCGTAATTTCGGCGAGGGTTTCAAACTGGAGCTCGTTTTTCTTCAGGATGCTTTCCAGGACGCGTCTGGTCGTGCTGTTGATGAAGATGACGCCAAGGTTCGAACGGGAGTCTCTTACCTCGTCAATGATCGTATCCATCGGACACTCGTTGATGGTGTATTTGTAAAAAGAAGCTTCCGATTCCTGCAAGAGTTTCAGAAACGCCGATTCCACAAAGGGATAACGCTGGGAGGAAACGCTGAAGGAGGTGGAAATCGTGGAAGGAGAAGAGGCGCAGAGGGACTGCAGGATGTTTTTTTGCTCAAGAATCGAGGCGGCATATTGCACCAACTCCTTACCCTCTGCCGTCAGCTCCACGCCGCGGCTGTTCCTGGTCAGAAGTTTCACATTCAGTTCGTTCTCCAGCTGCTGAAGGGAAGAGGAGATGCAGGACTGCGAAACGAACAGTTGACGAGAGGTTTTGTTGATCGAGCCGGTTTTGGCGACTTCCACGAGGTAACTTAGCTGCTGAAAGGTCATGCATTCACTCCTGATATATATAAAACTGATAGCCTTTTATCTTTCTTTTATATTACCATAGAAAAAATTCAGATGCTACAATAGACCTGTACAATACTAACAAATCAAAAATAAAATCCTGGGAATATATTGTGCGAATCTATGGAATTTGCACAAGATAGATAAAAATAATAAGTATTTTTGTTTGAGGAAAGGAGAGGATAGGAAAATGGAATTAAGGGATGCTGGTTTTGCAACCAAGCAGGTGCATGCTGGGCACCACAAAAATGCGGCGGGAGCGCTCTGTTCACCGATTTATCAGACTTCCACCTTCGTGTTTGACTCGGTACAGCAGGGGGGAGCCCGCTTTGCCGGAAAGGAAGACGGATATATCTATACTAGGTTGGGGAATCCGTCTCTGACGCAGATTGAGGAGAAGCTGGCGGTGTTGGAAAACGGGGAAGCGGCACTGGCAACGGCTTCCGGGATGGGAGCGATTTCCTCTGCACTTTGGACCCTGCTTCACGCAGGTGATCAGGTGGTCGCCAATACCGCTCTCTATGGTTGCACCTATGCCCTGCTCACACACGGAATGACCAGATTTGGTGTGGATGTGGCTCTGACCGATCTCAGCAATCCGGAGAATCTGAAGGCCCACCTTTCCGAGAAGACCAGAGTGGTTTATTTCGAGACGCCTTGCAATCCCACGCTGACCATCATTGACATCCAGAAGATCGCAGAGATGGCGCATGCCTATAATCCGGAGATCAAGGTGGTGGTAGACAACACCTTTGCGACTCCTTATCTGCAAAGACCCTTGGATTTGGGCGCCGATATCGTGGTACACAGCGCAACCAAATATCTGAACGGACACGGGGATGTCATTGCCGGATTTGTCGTTGGAAAAGCGGACTTTATCACGGAGTGCCGCTTCTTCGGACTCAAGGATATGACCGGTGCCGTCATGAGCCCCTTCAACGCCTTCCTGTTAGACAGAGGTCTGAAGACCCTGAGCGTCCGGATGGAGAGACACTGCCAGAATGCCCAGAAGGTGGCGGAGTTCATGGCATCTCATCCCGCAGTGACCAAGCTCTATTATCCGGGATATGAGAAATTTGAAGGCTACGAAGTGGCGAAGAAACAGATGAAGCTTCCGGGCGCAATGTTCTCTGCGGAATTAAAGGGCGACAGAGATGCCGTTGCGAATGCACTGAACAAGGTGAAGATTTGCACGATTGCCGTTTCTCTTGGCGATACGGAGACCTTGATTGAGCATCCGGCTTCCATGACACACTCCACCTATACGGCGGAAGAGCTCAAAGAGGCCGGCATTTCCGAAGGACTGGTTCGCTTCAGCATCGGGCTTGAGGAGCCGGAAGACATCATTCAGGATCTGAAAGCCATTCTGGATACGCTGGTTTAGAGAGATTACAATCAAAGGAGAAGAAAACGATGGAAAACAACAATAGAAAATCCAGCGGACTTGCGCTACTGCCGTTCCTCGTATTTATCGTCGTTTATCTGGGAGCAGGACTTATTTTCCAGGCACAGGGAGTGGAGCTTGCCTTCTACCAGTTCCCTTCCGTATCCGCTATGTTCCTGGCCGTTCTTACAGCATTTATGCTGGGAAAAGAAAAAATAGATTTCAAATTTGAGATTTTCTCAAAGGGAGCTGCCAATATTGATATTCTCACCATGCTGATGATCTACCTTTTAGCAGGTGCCTTCGCTTCTACCGCCGCAGCGATGGGCGGCAGAGATGCGACGGTGAACCTGGGACTGTCCCTCGTTCCGGTCAAGTTCCTGGCAGCCGGTATCTTCATCATCTCGGCCTTCATGGGAACGGCGACGGGCACTTCCATGGGTACGGTTTCCGCTGTCATGCCAGTCGCGGTTGCCGCTGCCATCAAGGGCAACATCAGCCTGCCGATCGTCATCGGTGCCTGTGTGGGCGGAGCCATGTTTGGAGACAACCTTTCCATGATCTCCGATACCACCATTGCAGCCACCAGAAGCCAGGGCTGCGAGATGAGAGACAAGTTTAAGGTCAACCTGTTAATCGCCCTGCCGGCAGCCATTTTAACCATCGTTGTCCTGCTCGTCGTGGGACGCCCGGAAGTGGCACCGACCCTGGACGATCTGTCCTTCAATGCGGTGAAGGTGGTGCCTTATGTACTGGTTCTGGTTCTGGCACTCATTGGCATGAATGTATTTTTGGTGCTGACCCTCGGCATCTTTGTAGCAGGGATTATCGGTCTGGCCTTCGGCGATCTGACGGTTGCCACCTTTGCCCAGTCCATCTACAGCGGCTTTACCGGGATGAATGAAGTCTTCTTCTTAACCCTCTTCTGCGGCGGTATGTCGGAGCTGATTAAGTACTACGGCGGAATCAACTGGATTATCGATCGTTTCCGCGGCGTCATGAAAGGCAACAAATCGGCGCAGGTCGGCATTGCAGCCATGGTTTCCATGTGCGATGTGGCAACGGCAAACAATACGGTTGCCATCATTGTGGCCAGTGAAATGTCAAAGAGCGTCAGCCATGAATACAAGGTAGACCCGAGAAGAACCGCTTCTCTCTTAGACGTCTTCTCCTGCGTGCTGCAGGGGGTCATCCCTTACGGCGCTCAGCTCCTGGTGGCAGCTTCCCTTGCCAATGCGACGATCGGAGATGCGGGAGCAAAGATTCCGGCGATGATTCCCGCCCACATCGTGCCTTACCTCTGGTACTGTTGGTTCCTTGCCATCTTCGGCATCCTGTCCATCTTCGTGCCTTTTGCGGACGGCGTGACCAAAAAAGATCCCTGGAACTGGGAATATGATTGCGCAGAGAGCCAGGTAGAAGATAAGAAGCTCATCATGGAAGCAGCGGCAACGGAAGAATAAAAGAATTTTATCTCGTGCCGGGCAGGACAGTTCTTACTGCCCGGCATTTTTTTAGGAAAATCCCCGTAAACGGAAGGGGTGGCGGAAGTCATTTCTATTTAGGAAAATAGCCGGGAAACGGCAATGGCGATAGAAACCGTTTATAGAAGAAAACAATTTCTTCCCCGGATGAAATTCTGATAGAATTTTTCAAATACGTAACTTTTTTCCCCATAAAAAAAGAAAGGAGAAGGGAATACATGAAGGATATCGTGGAAATTCGCTGGCATGGCCGCGGAGGGCAGGGGGCGAAGACCGCTTCTCTCCTATTGGCGGATGCAGCATTCAATACCGGGAAGTATGTACAGGGCTTTCCGGAGTACGGCCCGGAGAGGATGGGAGCACCGATTACCGCCTATAACCGGATCAGCGGAGAAAGAAGCACCGTACATTCCAATATCTATGAGCCGGATTTTGTGGTGGTGGTAGATGAAACCCTGTTAACGGCAGTGGATGTGACGGCGGGATTGAAGGAAGACGGAGCAATCGTCATCAACTCCTCCAAGGACCCGCAGGAACTGAGAGGGGTGCTGAAAGGATATAAGGGAAAGGTCTGCACGATCGATGCCAGGAAGATTTCCGAGGAAGAACTGGGGAAAAATTTCCCCAATACACCGATGCTTGCCGCCATCGTCAAGGTGTCCGGCGTCGTACCGCAGGAGGAATTTATCAAGGACATGCAGGCGTCTTTTGAACATAAATTTGCCAGAAAGCCGGCGGTCATCGAGGGCAATATGAAGGCGTTAAAGAGATCGATGGAGGAGGTGAAATTCGGATGAAGGAAAAAGCAAGTGAAATGACGGCGGACGTGAAGTGGCAGGACATCACCGTTGGCTGTTCGATTTATGAAGGCGGCACTTCCCATACGGTAAAAACCGGAGACTGGAGAACAGAAAAGCCCGTTTTTGACAAGGAAAAGTGCAAACAGTGCCTGCTCTGCGTACCGGCCTGCCCGGATATGTCGATCCCGATGAATGCGGACGGGACGAGAGGGGATTTTGACTATTTCTTTTGCAAGGGCTGCGGAATCTGTGCTTCGGTATGTCCGTTTGATGCAATTCATATGGTTTTGGATGAAAAGTAAAAGGAGGATGGAATCACATGGGAATCAGAGAAAGACTTTCGGGCAATGAGGCGGTCGCCTTTGCCATGAAACAGATCAATCCCGATGTCATGGGAGCCTACCCGATCACACCCTCCACGGAAATTCCACAGTATTTTTCCGCTTATGTGGACAATGGAGAAGTGGATACGGAATTTATTCCGGTTGAGAGCGAGCACTCCGCCATGTCTACCTGCATCGGCGCACAGGCGGCGGGAGCCAGAGCAATCAGTGCCACCTCGTCCTGCGGACTGGCGCTCATGACGGAGATGATGTATGTGGCGGCTTCCGACAGACTGCCGATCACGTTGGCGGTCTGCTGCAGGGCACTTTCCGGCCCGATCAACATCAATAACGACCACTCCGATGCCATGGCGGTCAAAGACGCGGGCTGGCTCATGCTCTTTGCGGAAACCAATCAGGAAGCTTATGACAATTATTTGCAGGCAATGCGGATCGCAGAGGCGGTTTCCCTGCCGATTATGATCTGCCAGGACGGCTTCATCACCTCGCACGCGATTGAGAACATCGAGCTGGTGGAGGATGACAAAGTCAAGTCTTTTGTGGGCGAATATCATCCCAGTCACCCGATGGTGGGCGGCAAGAGCCCGGTCGCCGTCGGCCCTTATGCAACACCGGTTTATTATATGGAATCCAAGAGACTGCAGGCGCAGGCCATGATGGATGCCCATGACGTCATCTTACAGGTGGGAAAAGAGTTTGGCGAAATGACCGGACGCACCTACTCCCTGATCGAGGAGTACAAGATGGAGGACGCCGAATGCGCCATTGTCATCATCGGTTCCTCTGCGGGTACGGCCAAAGAGGCGGTGAATGAGCTGCGCGAAGCAGGCAAAAAGGTAGGTCTGATCAAAATCCGTTCCTTCCGTCCCTTCCCGGCAAAAGAAATCGCAAAGGCGCTTTCGAAGGTCAAAGCCTTTGCGGTGATGGATAAGGCGGAGTCCTTCAACGCACATTGCGGTCCGGTCTTTGCGGAAACCAGTGCGGCTCTGTATGCAAACAGGTGCCTTAATCCGATCGGCATCAGCTATATCTACGGTCTGGGCGGTCGTGACGTGCGCGTAGAGAGCATCCAGCATGTGTTTGAAGAGCTGGAGGAGATCGCAAGGACAAAGGAAGCAGGCGAAACTTACCGTTATCTTGATTTGCGTCAGTAAGGCGGAGAAAGGAATAAGAAAGATATGGCATACAATCTGAAAGAAAATCTGCTCAGAAAAGAGCGTCTTTCCGGCGGACACCGGATGTGCGCCGGCTGCGGATCCCCTGTGGCCGTAAGGACGGTGCTGCGGCAGCTGGAGCCGGAAGACAAGGCGGTCGTTTGTTCCGCCACCTCCTGCCTGGAGGTTTCCACCTTCATGTATCCTTACACGGCATGGCAGGACAGCTTCATCCATAACGCATTTGAAAATGCGGCTGCCACCCTGTCGGGGGCGGAAACGGCATATCGTGCGTTAAAGAAGAGGGGCAAGATTGACGACACCTATAAATTCATTGCCTTCGGCGGAGACGGCGGCACCTACGACATCGGCTTCCAGTCTCTCTCTGGCGCCATGGAAAGAGGGCATGACATGGTTTATGTCTGCTATGACAACGAAGCCTATATGAACACGGGCATTCAGCGCTCCTCTTCTACGCCCCATTTTGCAGATACTACCACATCCCCTGTCGGGAAGGTCGTACCCGGTAAATTGCAGAACAAGAAGGACTTGACGGCGATCATTGCGGCGCATAACATTCCCTATGTGGCGCAGTCGACCTTTATCGGAAACTTTAAGGACCTGAGTGAGAAGGCAAAAAAAGCGATCTACACGCCGGGAGCCGCCTTCCTCAATGTCATGGCACCCTGTCCCAGAGGCTGGAGATATCCCGGAAACGAGCTGATGAACATCTGCAAGGCGGCGGTAGAGACCTGTGTCTGGCCCCTCTTCGAAGTGGAAGAAGGCGTTTACAAGCTGAACTATCAGCCCAAAAACAAACGGCCGGTCGAGGAATATCTGAAGCTGCAGGGAAGATTTTCTCATGTTTTCAAACCGGGGAATGAATGGATGATTGAAGAAATTCAAAAAGGCGTCGATCAGAGGTGGGAACACCTGCTGGAACTCTGCCATGCGTAAGTAAAGTGCATCAATTACAAACCGGTTCGTCCTCCTCCAAAGAGAACGAGCCGGTTTTCTGACTGGGAGAAGAAGATGAACAGACTGATCAAGCAGTACATGGATGGAACATTGAAAATCAAGCAGGATGAACTGACGGCAGTGGAGAGATACAGGCTTCTTGCACAGGGAAAAAAGGTGGATCGCCTGCCCTGCGCGGTGGACTCCGGGGAGACGCTCGCACCGTTAATCGGGATCTCCGTCGACCATTTTTATCACTCATCGGAAAAAATGGTGGAAGTGGAAGAGTATGTCTACCGCACCTTCCATTCGGACGGAATGGGACTTTCCACCACCCTGCGCGGGATGGCGGAGGCCATGGGAAGCGAAATCCGTTATTTTGACAACAATATTTCCCAGTTGCAGAAGCCGGCGCTCTCCTCTCTGGACGAGGCGGAGACGGCAAAAAAAATTGACGTGGACACCGACGGCAGGCTCCACATCATCCTGGACGGGCTGAAGGTTTTAAAAGAAAAATACGGAAATGAGGTGCCGGTCGGCGCTACCGTGACGGGACCCTTCACCGTGGCTGCTATGGTGGTCGGCACGGAAAAACTGCTGATGGGAATGGTGCAGAAACCCGAGAAGGTCAAGGCTCTGATGGAAATTATCGCAGAGAATAACAATCGCTATATTGCACGCCTGATCGACATGAAGATTGGCATCGGTTTTGCCGATCCGGTCAGCTCCACCTCCCTCCTCAGAGAGAAACAGTACCGTGAATTTTCTTTTCCCTATATCAAAAAAAATGTGGACTTCATCCGCTCACAGGGAGCAAGCGCGGGGCTCCATATCTGTGGCAAGAGCAGAAAAATCTGGGAGGACGTCCTAGAGACCGGCATCTCTGCGTTCAGCCTGGATAACATCGAAGACCTGGCGGAGGCCAAGGCGGTGATGGGAGACAAGGTTTCCCTCTCCGGCAATATCCCGCCCGTAGAAGTGCTGCGCTACGGAACGCCGGAGATGGTCTTAGAGTCCGGCAGGCAGTGCATCCGCAAGGCCTGGAATTCTCCTAAGGGTTTCACCCTGACTTCCGGCTGCCAGACCCCCATGGGTACGCCGATTGCAAACTTAACGGCCCTGATGGACTGCGCCAGAATCTTTGGTCGCTATCCGATCGACGAAGAACTGCTTGCAGAGGAGTAAAAAGGTAGATTCACAAGGAGGGGGTGAGGGAGGATACACAGTGACAGAAAAAAAGAATCCTTTATGCGAAGGCGGTCATACTGCGAAAGTGTTATTTTTGATTTTTTACTTAAGCGGTCTGTTTTTATATTTGTTTGTTTTAGCGACTCATTCTTCTTGGCACATATGTGAGCTACCTTGTCTGCACTTATATCAAACGGGGAAAGTTGTTCAAGCCTGCTTAAGTGTTTTTTGTAAAATAAAAATGTAGAAAGTTGCAAACCTAAAATGCAGGTGATTGCAACTACATTTTGACTTCATCGGTGTTCTGATCTGCATTACTGATTATACTCCGTGGATTTACTATCTGAAGCATAGGGACTGGTTGAGTCTGTCGTAGGATACCCATGCTTCAGGATTTGCAAAGGACTTTCACCTAGTTGTTACATAGGTGGCTGAGAACCTTAGCTAGAGTGCGTTACTGATTATTTACAGATCGAATGGAAGAAAGTCATATGGTGTATCACTGGAGTTCGTCAGTACATAGCGATCGTTCTGAATCATGATAGATACATCATGCGTGAGCAACAAGTACGGAAGAAATATTCTCTATGGAAGTATAAACCGTTTTTTAAAAGCTACTAACAGGTTCACCAAAGAATTTAAGGAGCTTAGGTATAAGATCCGGAGGTATGTAGATCTGCATAAAAATGAACAATATCAGGATTGAGTTAGCCAATAACAAAATCAAGCTCAGCATTCGAAACTCCATGAGTTTTAGGAATACAGAAAGCATGCTCAATATGAGCATACTGATATTCTGATATTTATTCTTAACTTCCAGCATTTTTGACATGTAATAGAATATCAGCCAGTAACACCCCGGACCCTAGTGATTCAACCTATGAGCCTCAAGTTGTAAAGAAGCGCCAGAAGGATATCTTCGGTATCAATCAAAAGATTATCTCCATGTATGCGAAGGGCATGATTACTCGCAAGATTTCAGATACTTTGATGGATATTTACGGCTTCGAAGCTTCTGAAGGATTTATCTCAGATGTAACGGATAATCTCTTGCCTCAGATTGAAGAGTGGCAAAACCGGCTTTTAGACGAGGTCTATCCTGTGCTTTACATCGATGCGATACACCACTCTGGCAGGGACAACGGCGCTAAAAAAAGTGGCTACGTACGTCATTCTCGGAATAAACTTAGAGAGCCCTTCCTGTGCGTGAGGACATTTTCATTTGGCTTAAATTGAAAATATATATTATGTAATGGCTTGACAAAATCTAGAAAAAGACATATATTAGAAATAAATCAATATTAAAATGGTTATTAAAAGTTCAATAGTATTTATTTTTTTAATATTGAGTTAGATAGTACTAACCAGAAAAGAAGGAGAGGATTATGAGCAACAAATATCAATTAAAGGATATCATGAATGTAGGAATTTTTGTGGTTCTTTACTATGTAACGTTTTTTGCAGCAATGTGTCTGGGGTATATTCCGTTTTTTATGAGTATACTATCGCTGGTTTCGGGAATCATGTGCGGCATCCCCTTTATGCTGTTTCTGACAAAGGTCAAGAAGTTTGGGCTGGTACTGCTGTTTGGAACCATATGCGGACTGATCTCACTTCTGATGGGAAGTGGAGTACTGCCGTTGATCACTGCTGTGATCGCATCCCTATTTTCGGAATTGATTCTATTTGTGAGTAAGTACCGTTTGAGAATTACATCCATCTTTGCTTATGCAGTCTTTACGCTTTGGAATCTGGGATATGGTCTCAGATTGTATTTATCTACTGCATCCACTTTCACGGAAGGTCTGAAAGAATCCTACGGATCGGAATATGTATCGGAGATGTTAAATTACGCACTCACACCAGGCCTTTGGATTAGTATATTGACCTGCTTTGTTGGAGGTATATTAGGAGGTATATTAGGCTATTTCATTTTCCAAAAGCATTTTCGCAAGGCGGGCCTTGGAGGCTGATATGGAAACAAAGAGTCAAAGTGTATCTTTCGACCCAAGAACAAAGTTGCTGTTGTTGATTACGGTGAGCGGCATTCTTGTTCAGGGAAAGATGGAGGGTATGCTTATTGGGGTCAATCTGTGCATGTTGGCCGTTCCGCTGCTCTTCTTTTGGATGGATAAAAGATACAAAAAGACGATTAAATATGGGTTGATTTTTCTAACAGGGGTCATCCTTGAGCTGGGGATCCTTCCAAGGCTTACTGGACAGAGTGCTGTCCTTGCGGCAGCGGTGATCTCACTAATGATTAAGATCATGCCGGGACTAGCACTCGGTATGCATATCGTAATGGCGACAGAACCAGCGGAGCTGCTCTGCGCATTGCAGAAAATGCATATGCCAAACGTGATCATATGGACGCTGTGTCTCGTGTTTCGATTTTTCCCTACTGTCAAGGAGGAATTGGGTTACACGCTGGATGCAATCTATATTCGGATGGGCGGGATAAAGCAGCTGATTCTAAGACCGGTAACGGCATTGGAATTTGTTTTTGTGCCACTGATCATGTCAGTGGTAAGTATCGGAAATGAGCTTTTGATGGCTGTCTTGACCAAGGGATTTTCGATGAATGGGGAGCGTACCAATGTGCGCGTGCAAAAGCTGAGGGTACAGGATTATGTAGCATTTTCACTTGCAGGTGTTGCGTGGGTCATAAAGTTTTTGACATAAGCTAGCGCAATCACTCCAGAAGATAGAGGGGGAGATATGGATAAAAAGACGATGGCATTCATTGGCAAGTATGCGAGTGTATGCAAAGGAAAAATGGTAGGATCGATCCTGTTTTCGGTAGCGAGTATCTTTGTTGGATTTGTTCCGTATGTAGCAGTATTTAAATTGCTGACGGGATTTATCAATCATACAATCACCATTGGGTTGATCACCAAGTGGGGAGGAAGCTGCATTGGTGGATATTTATTGAAACTGTTGCTATTTGAGATTTCAACAACGCTTTCTCATATTTCAGCTTACACGATTCTTGAGAAGATTCGGACGGATATTACAGGAAAAATGTTACAGCTTCCGCTGGGCTATGTCATCGACAGGCCGATCGGGAAACTGAAAAACCTCATCATTGATCAGACCGAGACGATCGAACTTCCACTGGCACATCTGATCCCAGAGGGAACGGCGTACATTTTGGCGCCATTAGCAGTGTTCCTCTTTTTGCTTCGGATACATTGGCTGATGGCGATTGCATCGTTGTTGTCCTTCGCCCTTGGTATGTTTGTTTCGGTGCCGATGATGCGGAGCATGAATGAGAAGTATGACGAGTACATGGCTGCAAATAATTACATGAACAGCGTGATTGTCGAGTACATCGAAGGCATCGAAGTGATTAAGACCTTCAACCAGACAGATAAATCTTATGCCAAATTTACATCGGCAATTGAGGACTTTAGAAGGCTGACCTTAGACTGGTTTCGGAGTACATGGGCGGGTGGCAATCTGATGATGGCGATTATGCCAACCACGCTGCTTGGCGTTTTACCAATTGGTATGGGTCTTTATATGAGAGGTTCTCTCAGTATAGAAAGTCTTGTGCTGTGCATAATCCTTTCCATGGCGGTGGTCGGTCCGCTGATGGGGCTAACTACGTATCTGAATTCCTTGAAGATGATTAAGTATGCGGCGCAGTCCCTGGATGAGATTTTAGGGGCACGCGAGCTACCAGACGAGCAGACGGAGGTGCCTTTGGATAATTATGAGATCAAGTTTGAGCATGTAGATTTTTCTTACAAAGAGGGCGAAGGGGATAAGGTGATCGATGATCTGTCGCTGACCATCCAGGAAGGCGCATTTACAGCCTTGATCGGTCCGTCCGGCGGTGGAAAATCGACGGTGGCAAGATTGATCTCACGATTCTGGGATGTTGGGAAAGGAAGGGTGACGATCGGTGGTGTAGATATACGAAAAATACCGATTTCGCAGCTATCTCATATCATCAGTTATGTGTCTCAGGATAATTATCTGTTTAATTGTTCATTGCTGGAGAATATCCGGCTTGGACGTGCAGACGCAACGGACGAGGAGGTATATGCGGCTGCAAAGGCAGCAATGTGTCACGAGTTTATCAAGGAAATGGTGCATGGTTATAACACGATGGCTGGCGAGGCAGGCGATAGGCTCTCAGGGGGAGAGAAACAAAGAATTGCTATTGCTCGTATGATTTTAAGAAATGCACCGATCGTGATTCTGGATGAGGCGACGGCATATACAGATCCAGAAAACGAGGATAAGATCCAGAGATCGATTGCAAATTTGACCAGGGGAAAAACGTTGTTAGTGATCGCACATAGATTGTCAACGATTAAAAATGCGGACAGCATTTTGATCCTAGAACATGGAAAGATCCGTGCAGAGGGCAGTCATGAGTGGCTATTGGAACATTCCCCACTCTATGCCGGTATGTGGCAGGCGCATATCGGTGCAAAGAAGTGGGCTGCGCAGGAGGGGTAAGTCATGTTCAGAATTGTGCGAAGGATTGTTAGATGGTCAGGAGAATATAAAAAGAGAATCTATATTGGCTTTGTATTTGCGTTCTTGGCAGGCATTTTCATGTCAATGCCGATTATTTTCGCGGGCTTTGGTGTTAAAGTGGCGTTAAATGACAGGGAGGGGAACTACGAGCTAGCTGGCAAGGATATCTGGCTGCTTGTGGCATTGCTGGCAGGCTCGATTCTTGGGAGATTTGTTTTCTCCTATCTGAAGGCAAAGGTACAGGATACCGTGGCGTATGAGCGATTGGCAGATCAGCGGATACAGCTTGGAAATATTTTAAAACGCGTAAATCTTGGCTTCTTTACCGAAAATCAGACCGGTGAGCTAGTATCTGCAGTGACAACGGATCTGTCCTTTATGGAAATGCATGCGATGAGTATGTTGGATTCGGTTGTCAATGGTTATATCACAACGACGGTCATGGTGCTATATTGTGCATTTATTGATTGGAAACTGGCGGTGATCGCACTCATGGGTCTTCTTTTGTCAGAGATTTTCTTGCACAGGATGGGCAAGTGCAGCGAAAAAAATGCAGTGACGCTTCACGATGCCAACGAGGACATGACGAGCACTACGATCGAATATATAAGAGGAATCACATTGGTAAAGACTTTCCACCAGGAGGGAGTTACGGCAAAGGGAATCCGCAGAGCCTATGAGAAGAGTAGAAACATCAATATAAAGATCGAGAAGGAATATGCTGTCTGCAATTTCTTCCACATGGCGAGCTTGAAGCTGGCATCCTCAGCAATTATTGTTGTCAGTGCATGGATGGCTTATAACGATCAGATTCCACTAGAACATATGATATTCATTGACATCTTATCGTTTGTGGTATTTGCCAGTGCGGAGAATTTAAACAGTGCATTCCATGTACTCCATGTGATCGATCATACACTGGATAAACTGGATCGGTTAATGGAAACTGTGTTTATCGACGAGACTGGCAAGGAGTTGGCACCAGAGCATTTCAATATCCGCTTTGAGGATGTGTCCTTTGGATATGCGGAGAAACTGGTGCTGAAAGGAATAAGCTGTGAGTTCCCAGAGCAGTCGTTTACTGCGATCGTAGGGCCGTCTGGAAGCGGTAAGACGACGATCTGCAATCTGATTGCAAGATTTTATGACGTGAACGAGGGAAGTATTAGGCTGGATGGAAAAGATATCCGAGATTTTACCTGTGCCAGCTTGTTGGATAAGATCAGTATTGTATTCCAGAAGGTCTATCTGTTTCAGGATACCATCGCAAATAATATCAAATTTGGTAAGCCGGATGCAACGATGGAGGAGGTTGTTGAGGTTTCAAAGCGCGCACAGTGCCATGAGTTCATCTCACAGTTGCCGGAAGGGTATAATACGGTTGTAGGAGAAGGCGGTGCATCGCTGTCTGGCGGTGAGCGCCAGAGAGTGTCGATTGCCAGAGCAATGCTAAAGGACGCACCGATCATTATTCTGGATGAGGCGACATCGAGCGTTGATCCGGAGAACGAGCACATAATTCAGAGAGCACTTTCCGAATTAATCAATGGAAAGACAGTTATCGCGATTGCACATCGCCTTCCGACGATTGAAAACGCAGATCAGATCTTGGTGGTTGAGAATGGACATATAGTTCAGAGAGGAACGCACAGAGAACTGATCAGGGAAGAGGGAATCTATCAACAGTTCATTAAGACCCGTGAATACGCGGAGGGTTGGATGATTCGCGAGGTGGCGGAGTGAAACGGATTGTAGCAGTTGCGATCGGATCCTACGGAGATGTGGAACCCTTTCTCGTACTGGGAAGAGAACTGCAGCGACGAGGGTATCACTTTGGCATCATGACATTTACAGATCACAAAGAACGGATACAGGCATGTGGTCTGGAGTATTTGCCTATACAGGGAGATCTTACTGAAATGACGCACAGATTGTTGTCGGAGAGCAAGGGTGCAAAGCACAGTATGGATCAGCTAAAGGAAATGCTGGAGCGTACGCCTGGTTTGTATGAGAACTTTTACGAGGCACTGAGCCAGGCAAATCTTGTGATCTATATGCAGTTTGGCGCACTGGCGTATCATTTTGCTGAAGCATTCAGAATTCCGTGTGTGCGGACATTTGTCTACCCGTTTGATGTGACAAGAAAGTATTCATCGATGTTCCCAAAGCTGAAGGATGGGACGTTATCCTGCGCCATGAGCTATGTGGCTTCTGATATTATGATGAATTATATTTCCTGCAAGACCGTCAATCTGTTTCGAAAACGTCTTGGATTGAATCGCTGGCATTATTTGAGATCTTATAAAAAGATGAAGGGGGAGGCTATTTTGACACTGTATCAGTACAGTGAGGTGCTTGCCCCAAAGGACGAGCGCTGGGGGAAGCGCGTGGAATTGACAGGGCCATGGCTTGACGATCAGAGCATAGAGTATGAACCTACTAATGAACTGTTGGGCTTCTTGGAGTGCGGCGAAAAGCCGGTATATGTAGGCTTTGGAAGTATGGTGTATCGCGATATGGAAAGACTGCAGGAGATGCTGATAGCGGCGCTAAAGAAGCAGGGAATGCGGGCAATATTTGGATCTTCGGGGACAAAATTTAAACCGACAGAGGATCAAACGATCTATTATGCGGATTACATACCATTTACATGGCTATTTCCGAGGGTGAAAGCAGTGATCCATCATGGAGGCTGTGGAACGACACACCTCGGCTTGCGATATGGAAAACCAACGTTTGTTATAGCGTTTGGTGGGGATCAGGAGTTCTGGGGAGATCGTGTTTGGAAGCTAAATGTGGGACCAAAGCCGTTGTGTGTAAATCATAACGAGGTGACTGTTGAAGCACTTGCGTGTGGATTGGAACAGTTGAAAAAGGGAGTGTTTGAGGACAAAGCTCGTATGATTGGGGAGACACTTAAGAGGGATAAAGGTGTGATTGCGGCAGCAGATAGCATAGAACGAATATGGAAAGGGAGGTGGAATGAGTATTAATTTTGCAGAAATGATAAAAAAGTACCGGGAGAATGAAATTTATATTGAGGTGAAAGAGGGAAATCTTTTGATTCGGAAAAGGGCAGGCACCTTAACTGAAGAGCAGAAGGAATTTTTAAAGTTACACAAAGAAGAGATTGTTGCAGCACTGGAAGCGGGGGGCGCGGAGAAACGTTTTCCCCTGACGGATATCCAGGCTGCTTATTTTTTGGGCAGAATGGGGGGATTTTCGTACGGGGGAATTAGCTGCCAGGTAAGCTTTGAAATCCTATACGACGGCCTTGAGCTGGCTCGTGCAAACGAAGTTTTCCGAGAGATCATTCAGAAGCACGAGATGCTTCGGGCGGTGATCCATGCAGATGGAAGGCAGGAGATTTTGGATGCGGTTCCGGAATTTTCGTTGAAATTTCAAGATTGCTCCGAGGAAAATTATGAGACATCGAACCGGATTGAAGACATTCGAAAGGAATATGCAGACTGGCAAAGCGAGATTGGACAATGGCCGTTTTTTAACTTTGGGATTACAAAGTTTGCGGATCAGACGGTCTTGCATTTGACAATGGATTTCATGATTGCAGACTGGACAAGTATCTGGATTCTTGTCGCAGAATTTGAACAGGGATATTTTGATGGGAAGCTGGCAAAAACAGCGGAAGTGCCGTCTTTTCGAGATTACTTGAAGCTGGAGGAGGCATTCCTTCAAACAAAAAAATATAAGATGGATAAAAAATATTGGCAGGAGCATATACATACGTTGAGCGCGGCACCACAGCTACCAATTTGTGAAGAGCGCATCAAGGGAGGTTTTCACAGACGAGTCTTTCATATGGATACAGCATCATGGGAGACATTTCAGAACACAGCAAAACAGAATCAGTGCACGGCAACGGTGGCGGTTCTTACAGCCTATGGGATGACATTGGCAATGTGGGGGCGGAGTCAGAGATTTGGTTTGAATCTGACCATGCTAAATCGGATGCCGCTGACGGAGGGAATCGAGGAAATTGTTGGAGATTTTACAACAGTAAGCATCTTAGATGCAGAACTGTCCCTGACCGAGAACTTTCAGAGCAACATGAGAAGGATGCAGCAGCAGATGAGCGAAGTTCTGGATCATGCCTCCTACTCTGGAGTAAAGGTGATGCACGATATAACAAGGGAACAAGGCAGTAAGCAAGCACTTTATCCTTATGTGTTTACGGGTTCAATCGGTTTGATTAAAAATCAGGAGATGCAGGGGCGGATCAGCAGATATGGGATAAGTCAAACGCCGCAGGTCTTCATCGATTGTCAAGCGATGGACAGCGCGGAGGGGTTGCGCATCAATTGGGATATTCGCGATGGTATTTTTGCACCTGAGGTTGAGGCGGTAATGTTTCACTATTTCTGTGAGATGCTGACTGCTTTATCGAAGACGCCGGAAGCATGGTTGGTGGCAGAGTGGTATCGCATCCCAAAAGCACAGGAAGAGGTAAGACAACGGGTAAATCATACGGAATGTGAATTGCCGTTTTGCCCATTGCATAAGAGAGTAGCTCAGATGGCAAGTGCATTTCCGCAGCATTTGGCAGTGGCAGATGGCGACGGAGAACTGTCATACGAGCAGATGTGGAAGCTGGTGACATTCGTTGCAGTCCGCTTGCAGGAACACGGGATTCAAAAGGGAGACAGAGTGGGAATTCTGCTCCCAAAAGGGCGGTATCAGGTGATCGCGGTGCTGGCAGTATTAAGCGTTGGAGGAATCTATGTGCCGCTTGATGAGAAACAGCCGATCAATCGTATCCGGTTAATCCTTAAGAAGGCAGAGGTAAGAGAAATTATCTCCGATAAGAAATTAGGGCAGGGTGAGTTTTTTGTTCCTGTTTTTGACATTTCGGGCGTAATAGCGTCAGATCAGACGTTTTCTGAGGTGGATGTGACAGCGCAAGATCTAGCCTACATTATTTTTACATCAGGATCTACAGGAGTTCCAAAGGGTGTGGAAGTGACACACGGTGCTGCAGACAATACCATTCAAGATATCAATGCAAAGTTTCAGATACAGGAGAGGGACCGGATTCTGGGCTTATCCAGATTAAATTTTGATCTGTCTGTCTATGATATGTTTGGACTGCTAAGTATGGGGGGTGCAGTAATCTATCCGACAGAAACAGGATATCTTGATGCTCTGCATTGGATCGAGCTTATGGAGCGCTATCAGATTACCATATGGAATACAGTACCGGCATTGTTTCAGATGCTTTTGGATGTAATGGGAGAAACGATGGGAGCACAGCTGAGAGTGATCTTGCTCAGCGGAGACTGGATACCGGTCGCACTTGGGAAGCGCGTGAGAATGTCATTTCCATATGCAAAGCTGATCGGTCTAGGCGGTGCGACAGAAGGAGCAATTTGGTCGAACTATCATATTGTGACAGAATACGATGATGCGAGAAGCTCAATTCCGTATGGAAAGCCATTAGCGAATCAGAGTTACCGGGTTGTGGATGAGCAGTTGTTGGATTGTCCGGATTATGTAATCGGTGAGCTTTGTATTCTCGGAAGAGGTGTAGCACATGGCTACTGCGGCGAACCGGAAATGACAAGAGCACAGTTTGTGTGCAATGAGGCTGGTGCACGTATGTATCGCACTGGTGATTATGGGTATTATGAGAGAGATGGAACAATAGTATTTTGCGGCAGAAGGGACAGCCAGATCAAGATTCACGGACACCGTATCGAAATTGGAGAGATTGAAGCAGTATTATCCGCACATGCGAGTGTAGATCAATGTAAGGTGATGCGAAGTCCGCTTGAGTCCAATACATTAGTAGCAGTGGTTCTCTCGAAAGAAGAATTTGATGAGGCGGCTTTAAAACATCACATAGAGGAGCATCTTCCAGAATACATGGTGCCGGCTTACATTATGTCGATGGAGAGATTCCCATTGTCACAGAATGGGAAAATAGATCAAAACGCGCTGCAGGAAATTGTGAAAGAGCGACTTGGAGAAGCAAAGGTGGAAGAGATTGTTAGTGAAAGCGAGTTGGAAACAGCGTTGCTGCAGATCTTTGAACAACATCTTGCTGTCAGCGGGCTGCCGCTTGGAGGAAATGTTTACGATTATGGCGCAGATTCTCTCGTGTTAGCACGGATCATCAGTGATGTGCGTGGACTGTTAAAGAAAGAGAAACCAGACTGGGAGCTTTCTTTTGATGGACTACTGCGACAGATTCTAAACCGTCCTACCGTACATCAGCTCTATAAGTTTATCCATGAGACATGGGAGGAGCAGGCACTTGTGACGGATCAGAAGGAATCGGGGAACAAGCGCATGGGACTGTTTACTCTTTATGGAGATCAGAGTGAGGGAATCGCAAGAGTTATTTTCCATGCGGGTCTTGGAACGATGAATTGCTTCCGGTATTTTATCCCAGAATTGGTAAAACAACAGAGAGGATCCGTGTACGGTGTGACGATACAGAACATGGAAACTTATTGCAGGCAGTCATCGGAAACACTGGTGGAAGAGCTGGGAAGGGAATATGCCCAAACCATAGTCGAATTAGGGATTCGGGAAGTACAGTTGATTGGATACTGCATGGGAGGCCTGATTGCGTTGGAGACAGCAAGAGAACTGGCGCGTACAGAGGTTGAAATCAAAGACTTTTTGCTAGTAGACAGTGCACCAGTGTTTTATGACATTGGAGAATCCATTGCCTTGGAGCTGATGTTTATTACCAATTATTTTATTACAGTTGAGGATGTTTATCCAGAGATTACAAATGAAGAGTTAATGGGAGCAATCATGTATGTATTTGCCAATTCTGGGAATCGGCTGCACGAGGAAGATTTCGAAATTCTTGCAGAGGCAAGCACGTACGAGGCTGCTTATCAGTTTTTGGAAAAGTTAAAAAAGATACCAGAAGAACAACGGTTTGGTGATTATGCAGATACCATAGCGAGGAAAGCAAATAGAGAAGTGCCGGCAGAGATGCTTCTTGCAAATTTTCGTCTTTATATTCACAGCTTTCAGGCATCTCGGGTGGATGCAGAACCATATTTTGGGGACATTCATTTCTTGCAAGCTGCAGAACCGCTAGATTTCATTTTTACAAAGCCGGAAGATATGAAAGCATATTGGACGGAACGCGTGGTCGGAGATATCTGCTGGACACCGGTTCCGGGAAATCATATCACCTGCATTGAGGATGAAAGGAATGCAAAGATCATCGCAGAACACGCCGGAAAGAATCTGGAGGAATAAATGGGAAAGAGCATTGGGATCTTAGGTGCGAGCGGACATGTCGGCTGTGGGGCAATGGACGTGCTGCTTGGAAAGAGAAAGGTGCTGGCAGGGTGCAGAAGACCGGAGCAGGTTTGTCATACTGGGATAAGGACGCGAAAGGTGGATCTTAGGGATCCGTTGCAATTAGAGCAGTATGTAGAGGACTGTGAACTGGTTATTAATTGTGCAGGACCGGCAGCAGAGGTTTTGGATAAGGTAGGCAAGGCATGTGTAAAAAAAGGCGTAAGCTACATTGATGTGGCGGGAAATCAAGCCATGGCAGATGCTTTGCAGGAGATATATAAGGCAGAGGGGAGCGCAATCCTAAGCGCTGGTGTGTATCCGGGACTTTGCGAAATCTTTCTTCTGTGGGTGCTTGGACGGCAGGAGGAGAAACCATCACAGGTAGAAGAGATCTTCTGTGGAAACGCTGTATTGTCGACAACGGCATTAAAGGATATCTGTGAGGCGATCAAGGATGGTGAAGGAGAAGCCTTTTGCTATATGAAGAATGGAAAACGTCAGACGTTTGACGCTCCTGCACGAGATGGTATGCGGATTCCGGGAAAAAATGAGGAAGTCTATCTGCTTCCGATGCTTTACCAGGAGTTTGCACAGATATGCCAGAAACGAGCACTGGATAAAGCGATATTTTATCAAGGGATGGAGGGTGCAGATGGGGTAGAGCGCCTGATTCGTTTAAAGGAACAAATCAGCCAGGGAGCGGAACGAGACTACTTGGAGGAAGCACAGAGCGTCTTTGGTGGAGAAGATGGCGATGCGTGGTTTGACATCATCGTGGATCTGAGCTTTGAAGAGACAGCAGTGCGCTATGTGTTACAGAGTAAAAAGGATTGGAATTATATGAGTGGCGCAGTGGCAGCTGTACTGGCATTAACGCTGGGAGAAAGGCGGGAAAGGGGGCTCTTTCGCGCATGGGAGCTTGCAGATGCACAGCAGGTGCTTCTGTCTCTGAAGGAATGTGGACTATGCTCAATCAAAAAGTATAAAAGGCACTGAGTGGAGGAAAAATGTTAGAGGAATATATACAAAAGGGAATTGTTGAAGAAAAGACGTTGCTGGATCTTTTGCGAGAAGGAAATGAGCAGGTTCCACAAAAGACGGCACTGATCGATCCCTATAGAAGAGTTCGTTATGCCGAACTCATGCACGAAGCACTTCAGTGTGCGGCTGTGTTTCAGGAGAATGGGCTTGTTGAAGGGGATCATATGCTTTTGTTAATGAATAACCGGATCGAGTTCTTTTCGTGCCTGTTCGGCATGATGTTTCTTGGGGTAAGACCAGTGCTTATGCTTCCTTCCCACCGCAGGAAAGAGATTGAAACAATCTTTGAGTTTAGTGATGCGAAGGGAATCGTGACATATGGAAATGAACTCGGTTTCGATTATGTGCAGACAGCACTTGAGGTGACTGCGGAGCACGGAAGGGTTTTTGCCTATGAGAAACGAGAGGGGGTAAATTACCTGCCGGAATTACTTGGACATGCGTCAGAGCCAATTCTGGCGGAAGTGAAAGGACAGGATATAGCATTGTTTCTTTTATCTGGAGGAACAACTGGTATTCCGAAGATGATTCCGAAGCGTCACAGTGCCTATGTATATAATGCAATCTATTCTGCAAAACGTTGTGGAACAGACGAAACGAGCGTTTATCTGGCAGCACTTTCGGTCGCGCATGATTATCCGTTGTCATGCCCGGGAGTGCTTGGAACGATGGCAAGAAAAGGAACTTCGGTACTGTCGATGACAGCAAGTTTTGATGAAGTGGCAATGCACATAGCACAGGAACACGTCACATTTACACAGATTGCTCCTTCGTTGGCAGCGATGTGGTTGGAATGCATGGAATGGGAAGAAGATGTGGATGTCTCGACCTTACAGTACATTGAGATTGGTGCTGCAAAGCTGGAGTGGGATCTGGCAGAGCGCTTAGAGAATGCATTCGGCGCAAAGATTATTCAGGGATATGGATTGGGTGAAGGAATTACTTGCTTTACAAGCATTGATGATACGAGAGAAGTCGCGTGGACCTGTCAGGGCAAGCCGATTTCAGAATACGATGAAATAAAGATTGTGGATGAAATAGGAAAGGAAGTGCCGCAGGGAGAGGCAGGAGAGCTGATCGAGAAAGGACCTTATACATTTGAAGGTTACTATCATGCAGAAGAACTCAATCGTCAGCTGTTTTCAGAGGATGGCTTTTTTCATACAGGTGATAAAGCGATCCTTACAGATGAGGGGAATATCCGCGTGATTGGACGTGTGCGAGAACAGATCAATCGGGCAGGAGAAAATGTGATTCCATCGGAGGTAGAGGCTTATCTGAAGGGATGCGAAGAGATTTCGGATGCAGCTGTGTTTGGAATTGCAGATGCTGAGCTCGGAGAAAAGGTGTGTGCGGTTCTGATTGCAAAAGGAGAGGAACTGACACTTTTGCAGGTATGTGAAAAGCTTTCCGAAGCAGGTATGGCAGCCTACAAGCTGCCGGATGTCATTTATTATGTAGATCATTTCCCACTGATCAATGTTGGAAAGGTGGATAAGAAGAAATTAAAACAGGACTTAAATATAATTGGCGAGAGATAGAAAGGTGTTATAAATGGATAGAGGAGTGCTAACGGAGAATCTAACAGAAATCCTTTTGTCGTCAGGTATTGATCCAGATATCAAGGATGAACAGGATCTTGTAGCTGTGGGGGTTTCATCAATCCAGTTGATGAAGGTAGCTGCAAAATTAAGAAAAGCCGGGTATAAGGTGACATTTGCAGATCTGATCAGCCAGCCAACGTTCGGAGCCTGGAAAACATTTCTAAAAGGCCGTAGGGAACAGGAGAGAACGGCAACGTATATCACACATGATATGCACGAACCGTTTCCGATGACAGACGTTCAGAATGCCTACTGGATCGGACGTATGGGAGGACAAAATATCGGAAATGTAGGGTGCCACGGTTACATGGAAGTGGATGTGCAGGATATTGATCCTGATCGACTGGATCAAGCCTTCTATGAGCTTCAGTTGCATCATCCGATGCTTCGAGTGGTCATTACAGAAGAGGGAATGCAGTATATTTCAGATAAGCCATATCGAGAGCATATCGAGCGATACGATTATCGACAGAAAGATCCTACGCAACATTTGCAGAATATGCGAGACAATCTTTCTCACCGGCTTTTGGATATTTATCATGGACAGGTAATTTGCCTACAGCTGACATTGCTTCCGGGAAACAAGGCAAGACTCCACTATGATATAGATCTATTGATCGCTGATGTGACAAGTTTTCAGATTATTCTGCGAGATTTAGTGTGGCTGTACAATGGAAAGAAGCTGCCGAAGGAGTCTGCTGAATTTAACTTTGGTGAGTATATTTTAAATAATGCAAAGATAAATCAGGAGCAGAAAAAGTCCGATAAGGCATACTGGGGGAAACGATTGCCAACGCTTGCAGGAAAGCCAGAGCTTCCGGTGACAGCCAAGGAGATTCAGAATCCGAGCTTTGAACGAAGAGAGGCGTTTCTAGAACCAGAGCTGTGGAGTCGACTAAAAGAAATATGTGCAGTATATAGAGTAACCCCGGCAATTGTACTGCTTACCCTGTATGCAAAGGTCATTGCAAGGTTTGCAACAAATACACGGTTTCTGATCAATCTTCCCTTATTCAATCGAGAGGGAAATAGCAGGGGTGCAGAGGATGCAGTTGCTGATTTTACGACGCTGACTATGATCGAATATGAAGCAGTGGCAGGTAAAAGTTTTATTGAGGAAGTAGAAGCGGTGGCAGCAGCGTTTCGGGAGGGAATGAACCACGTTCATTATTCTGGTGTAGCTGTGGAGCGCGAGTATTTAAAATTGCATCCGGAAGAGACAATCGTGGCACCGATCGTCTATTCTTGCAACATTGGAGTGCCACTGGTCGATGTCGAATTTCGGGAAACATTTGGAGATATTTCCTACATGATCTCACAGACACCACAGGTATGGCTTGATTTTCAGCTTTTTGACAATCGGGATGGGCTTTTGATGATCTGGGACAGTGTAAAGGGCATCTTTGAGGGAACGGTTTTGGACGAAATGTTCAAGATATATCAAACGGAGCTTACAGCACTTGTGAAGGATGGGGACTGGACAAAAGGAAAGACAATCGATATCCAGCATCAAATACATAAGAGAGAGCAGTATATTTGTGAGGAAGAATATAGCAGTTACCGTAATCTTCAGGAAGGATTTTTTGAAAATGTGACAAAGGCACCTGATGCGATTGCGTTGATCGATGTCGATGGAAGCGTTGTAAGTTATCAGGAACTGGCGGAGATTGCACATGGATATAAAGGGGCACTTCTACAGGTAGGAGTTCAGAAAGGGGAGTGCGTTGGGATTTGCTTTCCGAGAGGAAAGGAACAGATTGGTGCGGTGCTGGGAACGTTAGCGGCAGGAGCCGCTTACGTCACGATCGGAGTAAAGCAGCCAGAGCAAAGGCGAAGATCAATCGTTTCACAGGCAAAGATCCAGTGGGTACTTGCGGATGTGGAAGAAAAAAGAAGTCTGAGCGATTTTTGTAAGGTTCTGACGCGCGAGGAAGCAGGCGCAGTGGTGAAGGATGCACACGTCGAAATCGTAGATGAGCGGCAGCTTGCCTATATTATCTTTACCTCTGGTTCTACTGGTGAGCCAAAGGGAGTAATGATTTCCCATAAGGCTGCGCAAAATACAATCGCAGACATCAATTCCAAATTTAATGTCTCACAATCGGATTGCGCACTACAGGTGTCACAGTTAGATTTCGATCTCTCCGTTTACGATATATTCGGAGTGTTGGGTGCAGGAGGACGTCTGGTACTGGTGCCGCAGGGAAAGGAAACGGATGCGTCGGTTCTGTTGCAACTTATATGCGAGCAAAAAGTAACGATTTATAATTCTGTTCCGGCTCTGTTAGAACTTATGCTGATTGAGGCAGAGGCAGTTGGTGCGACAAGTGGAGTACTTCGCTTGGCGTTGATCAGTGGGGACTGGATCCCGCTGGATCTCCCGGAGCGTTTTGCGGTATTTTCCAGTGGGGGACAGTTTATCTCTCTCGGAGGCGCAACAGAAGGGGCAATTTGGTCTAATTATTATCCGGTGACGTTACCCCTACCGTCCCACTTTAAGTCCATTCCATATGGGTATCCGTTGAAGAATCAGCGATACCGAGTGGTGAATGATCAGATGGAGGATTGTCCGGACTATGTAGCAGGAGAATTGCTGATCGGTGGAGCAGGTGTCGCAGAAGGATATGTTAGAAACGAGCAGGAAACACAGGCACATTTTGTGATGGATCAAGGAATACGCTGGTACAAAACAGGCGATTATGGACGTTTTATCGAAGATGGGATGATAGAATTTCTGGGAAGACGGGATCATCAGATTAAAATTCGCGGGCATCGCATTGAGACTGAGGAGATTGAAGCGGGACTGTTGAAATTTGACGGAGTATCACAGGCGGTGGTCATCCCGGTAGGGGAGAAAAAGAAGGAATATCTTGTCGGATTTGTCGTTCCGGAAAAAACTGCCAGGCAGTGTGAGGACAGCATGGTACTTGGACAGCTTCGCCAGCAGGAACAGGAAAAAGAACTGAAATTGCCGGATGAAGCAGCGTTAAAGGTGCTGACGGCACGCTACATGCTCCAGACATTAAAAGGGCTTGGTGTGGTGATCGAAAAGGGGCAGCTTGTTGATTGGTCTGGGGTGCAGCCGATTTTACAGTATCAGGGAATGATTGAGTTGTGGGGTAGGTATTTGCAGTCGATGGGCTACATAGAAGCCGATGCAACAGGAACTCTGATTGGTAGTTTTGATACGGAGGAAGTGCAGGTAGCACAGTCGGAAGCACTTGTCGCGTATGAAGCGTTTGCAGATCGTTTTCTTGAGCACAGCAAGGAACTGATTCGAGGAGACAAGAGCTATGTAGAACTGTTTTTGGAAAACAGCAACTTTAATCTGCAGGATTTTATAGGTGCACAGGCTGGAGCCAGTGAGAAGATAGACTTTTTAGTTAAGGCTGCGCAACTGCTTGCCGAGGAGGTGTCGCGGCAAGGGGAGGAAGCCGAAGTTCTCATTCTTGGAGCGCGAGCGACGGTAGCGGATAGGGCGCTGTTTGCTGCGCTGGCCTCTCAAAATAACCAGATCACGATAGCAGATACATCGCTTGCATTTTTGAATGATGTAAAAGAAATGATCAAGCGAGGAGGAGTGTCGGATACGGTAACGGTGGTACAGATGACGGAAGACGGACAATTGAGTGGAGCAGCAGATCGAAAATACGATCTGATCATCTCGGCAGATTTCCTCCATCAGTTGAATCATGTTCCAAAGCTGCTTACACAGATCCGGAAGCAGCTGCATCAGGGGGGTATCCTGTTGTTCTCGGAAGTTACTGAAAATTCAGCGATCCAGCTTGTGACGACCGCTTATCTGGAAGAAGGATTTGGACATTTTACGGATGGCAGACAGGAGACGGGTAAGCCACTTTATGAGGAGAAGGCATGGGCACGGATGCTTAAGGAAGCGGGCTTTGTACACATGGAAGCATATGCGCCAGTCAAAAACATTGAGAGACAAGCTGTTTTTGTCGCAAAGACGATGCAGACAGAGCTCTCGGAGGAGGCACTGATAGACCATATCCGCGGGCTTGTACCGAGTTATATGGTGCCGAAGCAGATGATTGTATTGCCGGAAATACCGTATACGGGAAATGGGAAGGTGGACCGCAAAGCACTTTGTGGCTATCTTAGTAGAAAACAAAAGGAAGAGGAGAAGAATCTTCCAATCAGTGAGATGGGACAGAAACTAGCTAAGATTTGGCAGAAGTTGTTGCTAAAGGAACAGATTTATCTGGAAGACGATTTCTATATGCTCGGAGGAGATTCTCTTCTCGCCACGAAACTGAAGACACAGTGTAGGAAGGAACTGGGAGTAGAAATTCGCTTGGAAGATATTTTCCAAAATCCCGTATTTGGCGAGTTTGTGAAGGCAATGGAAGAGAGGAAAACGGCGATTGAGGGAGCGGAGGACTTTGGGAGAATGATTGCGGATCCCAAGAATCGGTTTGAGCCGTTTCCACTGACGGAGGTTCAGAAAGCCTATTGGATTGGACGAAATGGAGGCTATGATCTCGGAGAGGTTTCCTCACACTGCTATTTCGAGATGGAAGGCAGACGTTTGGAAGTGGGGGAGCTGGAACGGTCATGGAATACACTGGTGAAAGTGCATGATATGATGCGGGCGGTTATTCTCGCAGATGGAAGCGGACAGCGGATCAAGAAGACTGTGCCGTATTATAAAATCAAGACGACGGAAGTAGAGACAGAAGAACAGATGGAAGCTGCAATCCTCTCAAGTAGGGAGGAAATGGCAGGAAAGGTCTATGATTCGTCCAAATGGCCGCTGTTTGATGTGCGCATGACCTACAGTGGAGACAGGATGTGCGTGCATACAAGTTTCGATAATATCGTATATGATGGATTTAGTATTTTTCATTTGCTAGAACAGTGGAAAAGTCTGACAGATGGAAAGAAAATTGATATCTGTAAGGAAATTTCTTTCCGGGACTATGTACAGAAGGAACTGTCCTTAAAAGAGACGGCAAAATACCAAGCGGATCTACATTACTGGGAAGAGAAAGCAAAACAGATGGCACCTGCGCCACAGCTTCCGAAGGCACGCGTGCAGATAGAACAAGCGTTTCAAAGATTTCAGATGATTTTAGGGTCGGAGGCATGGGAGAAAATCGAGGGGGTTGCAAAGAAGCATCAGCTTACCTTGCCAGTGATCTTTATAGGAGCGTATGCAGAGATTTTGGGAAGATACTCCAACAGCAGACGTTTCACCATAAATCTGACCCGGTTTCAGAAATATCCGTTTCATGAGGAGGTTGAGAAGCTGATCGGTGATTTCACGACCTTGTCGCTTCTGGAGGTGGATCTGTCGAAGGGTGATAGCTTTGTAGAGCGCTGCCAGGCGATTGGACGCCAGCTTCATGAGGATATGGAACATTCTTATGTGAGCGGTGTGGAAGTGGAGCGTATGCTGTCGAGAAGATCAGGATCGAGCGGCATCACAATGCCAATCGTGTTTACAAGTGGATTTGGCGTTAACAGACAGGCGGCATATTTTGGAGAGATTGTATATGGACAGTCACAGACACCTCAAGTATGGCTGGATCAGCAGATCTCAATTCAAAACGGGAAACTGCATTTGTCTTGGGATGCCATTCCGGGAATTTTTGCACCAGGGCTGATCGAGAATATGTTTGAGGAATATCAAAGATTGTTTGAAGAGATTGGAGAGATGGAGCAGGCAGAGAAAGCGATTTCAAATCTTGTGAGACCGCGAAGGATCGCAGAGATCGAACAGATGAATAATCAGCAGGGTACATATCGGAAACAGGGATTGTTGGAGGAATTCTATCGGATTTGTAAAGTGTACCCGGATCAGGTGGCAGTGTGGTCAATGGGACAGACCTATACATATTGTGAATTGGATGCGCTCACAGATCAAGTGGCGGCAGGATTGCTTGCAAGCGGCTTGTCGCATGGAGAACCCGTAGCGGTGATGATGGAGAAGAGCCCATCGCAGATCGTGGCGGTTGTCGCTATTTTGCGTGCAGGAGGCTATTACGTTCCGATCGACAAACAAAATCCGAAGGAGAGGATCGCAGCGATTCTTGCGCATGCTAGGGTGACATGGGTTCTTACCGATGAGGAGGAAACGTCACAGAATCCGTTGGGAAATGCATATCGGTGGGTGTCATGGAAAACATTGGCAAAAGCAGGAAAACAGTCAGCCCGGGAGGGTGTGAGAGAAGATCGCGCAGAGGAGATTGGATATATCATCTTCACGTCAGGTTCCACCGGCGATCCGAAGGGCGTTGTCATCACGCAGGAAGCGGCTATGAATACGATTCTGGATGTAAACGCCCGCTATGGGGTGACGAAGCAGGACGGAACGATCATGCTGTCAAATCTGAATTTTGACCTGTCTGTCTATGATATTTTTGGAATGCTCAATGTGGGAGGAAGGATCGTCATTCCAGATTACGATAAGATAAAAAATCCAGATCATTGGGAGCGGCTTATTGTAGAAGGTGGCGTGACGATCTGGAACTCTGTGCCGACATTTATGCAGATGTTATTGGAAAATGACCGACATACAATGTCAGATACGATCAGGCTGGTACTGTTATCCGGTGATTGGATTCCGACAGAACTGCCGGAGCAAATTTACAAGAAATTTGGTACTGTTCGCCTGATCGCACTTGGTGGTGCAACCGAGGCTTCTATCTGGTCGAATTTCTTTGAGGTGCCAAAGTGTGTACCGGCGGACTGGGAGTCGATTCCATATGGTCGTCCGCTGTCAAATCAGGGATTTTTGATTCTGGGCGAGGATGGCTGCCGGGTTCCGGTAGGAGTGGCAGGCGAATTGCACATCACAGGAAAGAGTGTGGCAAACGGATATATCAACGATGAAGTGCGCACAAAGAGTGCGTTTATAAGAGTGCCGGGGATTGAGGGAGCTGTTTATAAAACTGGTGACTATGGAAAATATACCGAAGATGGAACCATCATTTTTATGGGAAGAAAGGATACACAGATCAAACGTGGTGGACACCGGATCGAGCTTGGGGAGATCGAGAGGAAGCTGGGTGAGATCGATGGAATCAGACAGTCAGTAGTAACGTTTGAAAAAGGGAACGATCGCTCTCTGGCAGCACACGTTCTCCTTGATACGGATCAAAATCCAAGGATTTCCCGGGTACTGTCGGGAGAGAGGCTTGCGGTATCGGATCTATGGATGCCGCTTTCTACTTCTGAGTTACAGGGATGGGAGACCTATCACAAGAGGATCCATGAAGTAGCAGTGGAGGCAATCTTCCATGATTTGAAGACGTGGGGAATATTTGACGCACTAAATACGCCGAAAAGTGCAAAGGATCTGTTGCAGCTGATCGGTGGTGAAACCGATGTATTTGAGGTTTTGATGGAGCATCTCCTGCAAATAATGGCAGAAGAGGGTGTTTTGGAAAAACAGGCGAATGTGTATCGAAGGTCCGAATTGTTTGAGCAAAGGGCAAAGGAGCACATGACAGACTATGTTGGAGAAGTAGGCGCGTTGAAACAACGGCTCTGGATAGCACAGAAATTGCGCCTTAAACTGTTAAAGGGACAGATCGACACGAAGGCATTATATGAGGTAAGGCAGAAGGAATTTCTATATCCAGATGAGCTGACAGAATATCAGAAAGAAACAGAGTTATTCACAGATATAATTAAAAAACTTTTGACGAGAGTGCTCGATAAGAAACAGATGGGTACGGTTTATGAACTGGCCTCACGAACAGACAATCATACCTCAAGTTATATGGAGGTGGTAAAGGGTCAACTTCCGTATGTATATCTGGATGAGTCACTTGTCATGTTGGAGAGAAAGAAAGCACAGTTGCCAGAACTTCAAGTTTGTGTATTCCGTCCGGATCGAGAGGGCGAGCAGGATCCACAGGAGGGCACAGGGACCATCATTCTTGCAGAAAATACCTTGCATCGTTGCGCGGATCTTGACGCTGCCATGAGACGATTGAAGCGGCTGCTCATGCCCGGAGGAATTCTCGTTCTTGTGGAGAACACCAGAAATCAGCCATTGATGTATGAGACGGTTGCGTACCTTGAGGAGGGATATCGCGGCTATGTAGATTTCCGAAAGGAAACGAACCAACCGCTACTCTCTGGAAGTGAATGGGTGGCACTCGGAAAAAAACATGGATTCGCAGAGATATTCCGATATCTGTCCGAGGAAGAGGAACGTTGTACCGGAAAAAATGTGATCGTATTCTCCCAGGCAATACAGATCCATCAGCTCGATGAGGCGTATTTGCGTACGGAATTAAAGAAAAAGGTGCCAGAGTATATGATGCCGAATTGTTTTCTGGTTTACGAGAGCTTTCCTATATCTGCAAACGGAAAGATTGACCGGAAAATGCTGACTCACAATGTGGGGGAGATCCGAAATCAGGAGGACTATGAAGAGCCGGTGACAAAGACAGAGATCGCAATTGCAGCGATCTGGAAGAAGATTTTAGGGTGTGAACGGATTGGCAGAAATATGACTTTTTTTGAACTGGGGGGAGATTCGTTGTCAGCAATTCGATTCATCAATATGTACACTGATTCTAAAATATCGTTGCAGATGCTTACGGCTTATCCGTTGCTCAAGGATTTGGCAGCAGCAGTGGATATGACCGAAGGCGCGGAGGAAGAAAATGAGGAAGTGTGGGAAGAAGAGGAAGAGATCATTTAAATAGAAGAGATCATTTAAATAATGGAGGCTAAGAGCGATGAGACGAAAGCTGAGAAGTGCTTTATTATGTTGCATGGTGCTTACAATGCTTACGGGCTGCGCAACAGAGGGGAAAAACCAGAAGACGACAGAGTTAAAGATCGGCACGCTTGCGGTTGCTGACAGCTTTGCCTTGTATGTGGCACAGCAGGAGGGCTTGTTCAAGGAACATGGCGTTGAAGTAGAGCTGATTGAGTTTGGAAGTGCGTCAAACCAGTCGACAGCTTATGAGGCGGATGAGATCGATGGCATGATGACAGATATGGTGGTTCAAACATTGATCAATAAGAACGACGACGAGGCGCATTTGAAAGTTGTTGCACATGCGCTGGGGAGCAATGCCACTGAAGGGCGTTTCCTTGTGGTGGCAGGACCGGATTCCGATATTTATGAACCTCAGGATCTGGAAGGAAGAACCATTGGGATTTCCGAAAATACGATGATGCAGTATCTTGTGGAGTGTTATCTTAAGGAACTGAATGTGGATCGATCGACAGTGACGTTTGTCAATGTTCCTAACCTTTCACTGAGACTGGATTCCGTGATCGAGGGAAGCGACATTGATGCTGCGATTTTGCCAGATCCTTTGGCGATGGAGGCAGAAGCCCGAGGTTGCCATGTTGTTATTGATGATACTCAGTTGACGGGGAATTATTCGCAGAGTGTGATTGCATTAAAGGATCGCCTGATGGAAGAAGATCCGGAGGCGGTAGCTAATTTCTTGGCGGCATATAACGAGGCGATTGAGAAGTTAAACAGTCATCCAGAGGATTACGAAGCTTTATTCCGAGAGAAGGTGGCGGTATCAGAAGCACTTTTGGAACAATATCAGATTCCGTCCTTTACACCGGACAGTGTGCCAGAACCGGCAGAAGTAGAAGGTGTACTCTCGTGGATGCGCAAGAATGAACTGATCATAGAGGATTACGATTACGAAGAGGTAGTATATGTGGGAAAGTAGAGGAGGCAGAAGGTGATCAGGCTTGATAAGCTATCGTTTAGTTATAAGAACGGGGAGCAGAAAGTGATCAAAAATATGGATCTGACCATCAGTGAGGGGGAGTGCCTGACGGTGCTCGGCCCCTCCGGATGTGGAAAATCCACATTGCTTCATCTGATCTCAGGTTTAATCAAACCGGATCAGGGGTGTGTGCGCTATGAGGATCGGGTCGTCAGACAGCCGATCAGAGAGATTGCATTTTTGACACAGGACTGTGGATTGCTGCCGTGGAAGACCGTAAAAGAAAATTTAAGACTGCCTCTAAAAATCCATCATCAGAAAATCACTAGACAGGAATGGCTGAAGTTGGTTTCCTGTCTGGGGCTGGAGCAGGAGCTGGACAAATATCCGGCGCAGCTTTCGGGTGGACAGGCACAGCGCGCAGCGCTGGGGAGAACCATTCTTGCAAAGTCTAAAGTGATCCTTATGGATGAGCCGTTTTCAGCACTCGATATCGGAAATAAAGAAAGTCTGCAAGGCTTCCTGAAGGGAATAATAAAGGAGAGGAACATGACTGCGGTGATTGTGACACACAACATTGAGGAGGCAATCTATATGGGCGACCGGATCGCTGTCTTTGACAGTAAAAAGGGACAGATTGGAAAAATACTGGATAACCATGATCCGAAAAATGGAGCGCTTGTCGAGAAAATAGAAAAATGTATGAGGGATGTTTTGAAAAATGAAAAAATGGCTGAATACAACAGTTAGTATCGGCGTCATTTTGCTGATCTGGAAACTCGCCAGTGCGATGTTGGATCGATTTTTTTTGCCCGATCCGGTGAGTACACTTAAGAAAATGGTTGAATTGCTTGGAAATGGAACCTTGAGGAGGCATTTGCTTAAGAGCAGTTATCGACTATTGGCGGGTACAGGTTTGGGACTTATGGCAGCAGTTCCCATGGGGATATGTATGGGAAGGAAGCGTATCATAGACGAGATTTTTGGCGGAATTTTCCGTTTCCTCTATCCAATCCCCAAGGTAGTATTTATGCCGATCATCATTGTGATGATGGGAATTGGAGACGCATCCAAGATTTTTCTGATTACAGTGGCACTTTTCTTCCAAATTACAATCATAATTAGAGATAGCGCGGCAGCGATCCAAAAGACTGAGATCAATACCTTGCGCCTTCTAAATGCCACTTGGCTACAGACGCTGTATCATGTGATCCTTCCGGGATGTTTGCCGGGGATTTTGACTGCATTAAAAACGTCCATTGGCACATCGGTGGCACTACTGCTGATTACAGAAGTATTTGCTTCGGTTTCCGGAATTGGGTATTACATCATGAACAGTATGGACGCAAGGAATTATAAAGAAATGTATGTTGGGATCATTGCGCTTGCGCTTGTCAGTGCAATATTTTATGGCTGCATTGAGTTTTTAGAAAAAAAATTCTGTAAATGGAACTATTGGGAGGCTCAGGTATGAAGGTGATCGTTTGCGGCGTTCGCTTTGGTCAATTTTATATAGAGGCGATCAGACGTTGTAAAGGATTGGAGTTAGCTGGAATCCTGTCTGCTGGAAGCAAGGCATCCCAAGCGTGTGCTGCCAGATATGGTGTAGAGTTGTACACGGATGTGAAGGAACTCCCGGAGGATATTGAGATTGCGTGCGTTGTGGTACGAACCGAAACGCAGGGGGGAGCAGGAACAGAACTGGCGAAGCAGCTTATGGAGTGCGGGATTCCTGTTATGTTGGAACAGCCGGCACATAAAAAAGAGCTTTTGGAGTTATATAAGACAGCCGTGAAGAATAAGACGGTATTTACAGTGGGAAATCACTATATGCAGTTAAAGTCGGTGGAAGCGTTTATTCGTTATGCAAAAAGTCTGATGGAAAAGCAGAAGCCTATCTATATAAATATCGATCTGTCAACGCAGGTTGCCTATCCATGCGCACAGGTACTCGCAGAACTCTTTGAGGGAAAGCTTACAATAAAGGAAGTGGGAAGATTGGTGCCGGATGTTCCGTTTTCATCTGCGTTGATGCTGGTAAATGAGATACCAGTCAATGTGCGTGCACAGAATCAGATGGCAGCGGATGTTTCGGATAACTATACGCATCTATTTTTTCAGATTTCAATCGGATTCGCGGGGGGTATGTTGACGCTGCAGGATGTACATGGAGCGGTCACCTATCGGGAGCGGATGACCGTGCCAGAGTTGGAATTTATGCCGGGAGACTTGAAAACGGTTTGTGTTGGGCAGTTGTGTGAGGAGAGTATACGCAACCTGTATACAGGGGAGCAGCAGAATTATAAGGAGATATTGGACAGTGTATGGCCTGAGGCAATAAAAGAGCAGCTACAGCAGATGGTCGAAATGATTTCGGGAGTGATATCGACAAAGGAGTGGAATCGAAGGAGCACTGTGAGCTTGACGGCGGCAGGTGCTTGGAGTGATATCATGGGAATTCTTGGATTTCCATACGTGTGTGATGCTCTACAGCGAGAATGGATCGATATGGATGAAATCCTCTCGAACGAATACCAGAGTCTGTCGATGCAACAGCGATATGACAGAATTACAAAGCGTGAGGTAGAGTACGGTACTGCGATGCTCAACCGCGCTTGCATGATCGGGATGCTGAAGATATTCCAGGCGCATGGAATGTTTCAGACGGTGGGGCAATGGCATCAAGTTGGAGAAGTCTTAGAAAAGGTGCCACATCAAAGTGCATTTACTTATATTTTGCGCAGGTGGCTCTTGGTTATGGAGCAGTCTGGAATATTGCTTAGAGAGCAGGAGCGGTTCGCACTGAGTGAGCATTTGGATGCAGATCAGGTATTTGAGCCAGTTTGGAAAAAGGCAGGAAATCTTTGGAATCATCGCATGGGTCCGCAAAGTGTCTATGAGTATTTCTATGAGAATGCAAGGCAATTGCCAAAGCTTCTCAACGGTAGAAGAACGGCACAGGAAATGCTGTTTTTAGAGGGACAGACGGATATCGCGAGCGATCTTTACCGAAGAACGCTTATTGCATGGGCAATGAATCAAAAAATTGCATCTGTGACTGCGCAATATGCAGCAGAAAGAGAAAAAATTACCATCTTGGAGGTTGGAGCGGGAACCGGTGCAACAACGGAGGTTGTGCTCGGAAAGATCAAGGACGAGGGCTTGTGTAAAGCGATTGAACGTTATAATTTTACGGATTTATCCCGATTTTTCCTAGAAGATGCAAAGAAAGCCTATGGTAATTACGCTTTCTTTTCTACAGCACAGCTGGATATTGAAGCGGAGTCTGTGGGAGAAGAGCGGTATGATATTTTGATCGGAGCGGGCGTGTTAAACAATGTGGATGATACAACTGCGGTATTGGAAAAGCTTCGGAGGCGTTTGAAAAAGGGAGGGATTCTGGTTATTTCAGAGGCGGTAGGGGAATCGATCCCCATGCTGATCTCCCAGATTTTTATGATGCATGAGGCAAGTGATGCCAGAGCGAAGACGAGTACAACGTTTCTGTCGCAGGAACAGTGGAAAGAGACTTGGGAGAACGCCAGACTGCGGTGTGTAGAAGAATTTCCAGCCAAGAATCATAAATTGGAAGCGCTTGGTCAGCGCGTATTTGTATTGAAGGTGGAGGAAGGATGGAATGAGAAATAGTTGGTTTCCATTTCAAAAAGAGGAAAGCATGTGTGAAAAAGTGCTGTTCTGTTTTCATCATGCAGGCGGTGCGGCATCTTGCTATCATCCGTGGGCGAAATGGAGTGAAGAGCTTGAAGTAGTACCATGTGAGCTTCCGGGGAATGGATGCAGGATGAGTGAAAAATTCTGCTTTGATATGAAATGGCTGGTGCAGGAAGTGAGTAGGGAAATTTATAAGTATTCCATGGGAAGGAAGGTCTATCTATATGGACACAGCCTTGGTGCTCTTATGGCATTTCTTGTTTGTCATGAGCTGGAACATCAATATCGATTTGCACCAGAACTTTTGATAGTGGCAGGAAGACATGCTCCGCAGGAGATCCACAGCAAGACATATCACTCGGATATGGGGTTGGATGCACTCGAGAGGGAGTTGAGGCGGCTTGGTGGAACTCCGGAAGAGGTTTTTGAGGATCCGGAGGTGAGAGCATTTCTGTTAAAAAAAGTGAGAAAATCTTACCAGATCAACGAATCCTTTGTATATCAGGAGGAGATTATAAATACTGATATTATTGCACATTGTGGAACAAAGGACGAGGATGCCACTTGGGACATGATTGACAGATGGCGTGAAGTTACCAATGGTGATTTCTATGCAAAGTCATATGAGGGCGGGCATTTCTTTGGACTGGATCAGGGAAGAGATTATTTCTCAGATCTTACAAATCAAATAAAAGGGAGGAAGAGATGATGAAGATTATGGAACAGATTGAACGGGGAGAGGAATTTAATGTGTTGAGTGACGAGAGTTTTTTTGTAGATAAGCAGCGATGTGAAGACATCTGCTTTCAGTACAATATGATTCCGCCATCAAAGATTACGGAGAGAAATGAACTGCTAAGGACACTCTTAGGGAAGGCGACGGATTCGTTTTGGATCTTGTCGCCGTTTCATTGTGAGTATGGATACAATATCGAAATTGGAAATGACTTTGCGTCAAATCATAATCTTGTGATCATTGATGCTGCAAAAGTGAAGATCGGAGACAATGTGTTGATCGGACCAAATACTGGAATTTACACATCCGGGCATTCCTTGGATCCGGTGAAGAGAAAGCAATTGGTTTCTTACGCGAAGCCGATCACGATCGGGGACAATGTTTGGATCGGTGGAAACTGTGTGATTCTGGCAGGTGTGACGATTGGAGAAAATACAGTTGTAGCTGCTGGAAGTGTAGTGACGAAAAGTCTTCCGGCAAATGTGTTGGCAGCAGGGAACCCATGCAGGATAGTTCGTCCACTGACAGCAGAAGCCAAGGAAGAGTGTGAGGTAAGGAGCGAGCAGAAGGAGCGTGAAAATAATGCGTATTGCACAGATCGTGTATAAAGTAGATCATTTGACGCAGGCAGTCAAGGCTGCCGAGAAAAAAGGCTACATGGTTGAGTATGGGCAAAAAAAGAATCCATATAATGCATTTATTTATTTTCCGGAAGGACCTTACATTGAATTGATGGAAAACACAGGAGTTCCTAACTTTATCAAATTTTTTATGAAGGTCTTTCGACAAAGAAGATTGGCAAATAGGTTTGAAATATGGGATCGGGAGAGAGAAGGTCCACTGGGCATTGGAATTGAGGTCGAGCGTGAGAAAATAGATCTCATAGGAGAATTCTTAAAAGAAAAGAAAATTAATTCTTTTAAAATTCCTATTCGACGCGTAGATGTCAATGGAAAGAGTAATGTGTGTTATTCTCTGTTTCCGGAAAATACAAGAATGCCATTTTATGTAACCAAATATTTTAATGAAAAGAGCAGAGAACATTATATTCATGAAAATGGAGCAACAATGGTTGCAAAGGTAAGGATTGTGCTCGAGGAAGCAGAATATAAGATTGTTTCAGAGCTGTTTACAAGGTTTGATTTATGGAATGATTTAGGAGGCGAACTTCAGTGTGGTGAACGGGGATTTGAACTGGAACTGAAAGGGAAGAAACATGATAGAATTTAAGGACATATCCTTTTGTTATGAAGGGGAAGAAAATCAGGAAAAGAAAGCGGTGGTGGACATTACGCTCTCAATAAAAAAGGGAGAGTTTGTTGTGTTAGCAGGTGGTTCGGGAAGTGGAAAAACAACTCTGACTCGCATGATCAATGGGCTGATCCCAGACTGTTTTGCAGGAAAATTTCAGGGAATGTTACGTGTGGCGGGACAGGATCCGAGCCAGTTACTTACTGTTCGGATGGCAGAGCTGGTTGGAAGTGTATTTCAAAATCCGAAGAGCCAGTTCTTTCAGGTCAACAGCTTGAGTGAATTGGCATTCCCGCTGGAAAATCGGGCGGTTCCGCCGGAAAAGATTCTTGCAAGGATGGATCGGGTGGTCGATCAGTTGCATATGCGGGCACTGGTTGGTCGGAATATGTTTGAATTGAGTGGTGGTGAGAAACAAAAGATTGCGATTGCCAGCGTCTGCATGTCCGACCAGGACATCATCGTTTTGGATGAACCATCCTCAAACCTTGATATGGCAGCGATCCGGGAACTGCGCAAGGCATTGATGCTTTGGAAAGAAGAAGGTAAAACGATTGTGATCGCAGAGCATCGCCTGTTTTTCTTGTGGGATCTGATCGATAAGCTGGTAATTATGGAGCGCGGCAAGATCCACAAAATTTATGAGCAGGATGCGATTAGTCTGATAACGGAAGAAATCCTCAACGAGGCGGGTATCCGTTCTTATGATTTGGGATGCGTTGTAGCTGCGGAAAGGGAGGAGAAGGGAAAAGAGCCGTCCCTTCGAATCGAGCAGCTGAAGTTTCGCTTTGGACATTCACAGCGGGGAATCCAGGTGGAGGATCTGATCTTTTTCAAAGGGCACATTGCGGCGATTGTTGGAAACAACGGTGCGGGAAAATCGACATTGATACGCTGTTTGTGTGGATTAGAAAAGAAGTGCGAGAGCAGTCTTTGGCTGGACAATATACCGGTAAAACAGAGCAAGATGCACACGCACTGTGCAATGGTGATGCAGGATGTCAATCATCAGTTGTTTATGGAGAGCGTGCAAAAGGAGCTGCTATTTGAATTGAAACGGAGTGGAAAATCTCAGGAGGAATGCGAGAAAATCAGTGTCGAATGGTTGGAACGAATGAATCTTTTGGAGGAGAAAGAAAGTCATCCGATGGCAATCTCCGGTGGGCAGAAGCAGCGGGTTGCGATCACAAGTGCTATGCTCTCAGGCAAAGAGGTGGTGTTGTTTGATGAGCCAACCAGTGGGCTGGATTATGCGCATATGCAGCGTGTGGCATCTTACATCAAAGAGTTGGCAGCGCAGGGGAAAACGCTCATACTGATCACACATGACCTTGAACTGATTTTGCAAACCTGTGATGATATCATACATATCGAAGGGGGTGCGGTCAAAGAAGCATATCCGCTGGACAGTCAGGGAGAAGCAAAGGTTAGAAAGTGGTTTTTGGATGCACTGTGTGAGTAAACCGGAGAAATTAGAGATCTATCTGTTGGATATCGAGCAGATAAATGAACACAGTATGGCGGTATTGGAGGAGTATCGAAAGCGAAGGCAGATTCCGTGGCAGCAGTATCTGCATGAGGAAGATTGGCAACGATATCTGTTGTCACATACGATAGTGGAATTGATCGGTAGGTACAAAGGATACTGGGGTGCGAATATTGAAATTAGAAAAAATAGCTTTGGTAAGCCCTATGTTTACGGAGCGAGCACATATTACAATATTTCCCATTCGGGCAGGTATATTGTATTTGCATATGATAAAAACCAGATAGGGATTGATCTCGAGAAAATATCATCATGGGCACCGGAGGTGATGCAGTCTTGCTATACCCAGGGAGAAATTGCGTATGTATCTAGTGCGGATGGGGAAGTGCGGGATCGCAGGTTTATTGAGGTGTGGACACGCAAGGAAAGCTATCTGAAATGTCTGGGAACTGGAATCTGCGAGGAAATGAATGAGATCGACACGCTTGCGAAGAAGGCCCGACTTCCCGATGGGAAAGCATGTTACATTCAGACGATGCACCGAGAGGAATATGTGATATCAATTTGTGGAAATGGCGGCGAATATAGATTGAGATTGGTTGAATTACAAGAATGTGTAAAGCAAGCAAGTATATTTCTAAATTTCCTTGAAAATTAACTCTCACTGCATGCACCCAGTGGAGACAAAAATCTCGAGTTTAGAAGCAAAATCGGCGTAACCCTTGAAAATACTGGGCTGTGCCGATTTCTCTGTATAGAGTAACAGATCCTGTTTTAAGCTTTTTGAAGAAAGTGCTCGCACACTCTCGTAACTTTAGTCATGAGTTAGTGAACTACAGTCAATAAATTAGTGTCTGCTGAGCAAGCATAAGAAGTTCAGTTTTCCTTGAAAACACGACATCTCCGGGCCCTACGGCGGTAAAATAGATGCAAGGATTCGAATCAAATCCCTCATCTTTTTTGCAGTTTCTTACATCTATATTTCACTTCCGGAGCCAGAAAACCATGTACAAAGCAAAAGATAATTCAGACCCGTCGTTCCTTGATTTTAACCAGCCGCTTGGCCTCCATATGAATCCCGACAACCGCTGGGTCCGGCTTGCACAGCTGATCCCTTGGGATGAGTATGAAGCCCGTTACGCATCGCACTTCACAAGTACGCTTGGAAATGTGGCGAAGCCCTGCCGCATGGCCCTCGGTGCTCTGATTATCCAGAAGAAACTCGGCTTCTCCGACCGGGAACTCGTAGAAGAGATCACGGAAAATCCGTATCTTCAGTACTTCATCGGCCTGCCGGGATATCAGGAGGTTCCCCCGTTTGATGCGACTACTCTGGTCTCCTTCCGGAAGCGGTTCAATGTCGACATGTCCATCTTCATGAACGAGAAGCTTCTGGAACAGCGCAAAGCCAAAGCGGAAGAAAGAAAGAAAAAGGCGGAGAACGAAAAGAAGGACTCCGACAACAAGAACCATCCTTCCGGCGGCTCCGGTACTTCCGAAGCGGATCAATCCGATCTTTCTTCCGACTCCCCGGACGGGAAAGCGGACAGCGCCGAAGCAGAAAAAAAGCCAGACAATGAGGGAACCCTGATCCTCGATGCGACCTGTGCTCCTTCCAATATCCGGTTCCCGCAGGACTTTTCCCTGCTGAATGAGGCAAGGGAAGATCTTGAGGAGATCATCGCACGGATCTGCAGAGAGTATGGCGAACATCGCCCCAGAACTTACTGCAGGATTGCAAGAAAGAACTACCTGAATCTTGCGAAGAGCAAAAAGCGCGGTTCGAAGAAAATCCGGCGGGTTATCCGCAGGCAGCTCGGCTTTGTAAAACGGGATCTCGGATATACCGACGGGTACCTTGCAAAAGGATACAGGCTGCAGAAGAAAGAAGAAAAGCAGCTGGGTACCATCCGGCAGGTCTACGAACAGCAGAAATATATGTTCGATAAGAAGACCCACCGTGTGAAGGACCGCATCGTGAGCATCTCGCAACCATACATCCGGCCGATTGTCCGCGGAAAAGTCAAAACACCAGTGGAATTCGGGATCAAGTTTGATCTCAGCCTGGACGAATACGGCATGGGGAGAATTGAGGAGATCACCTTCGATCCTTACAACGAATCCGAGGTCCTTCAGGGCGCTGTGGAATCCTACAGAGCGAGAAATGGTCATTATCCGGAGCGTGTTCTTGCAGACCAGATCTATCGGAGTCGTGCAAACAGGCAGTACTGCAAGGCACATGGGATCCGGTTATCGGGTCCCAGGCTTGGTCGGCCAAAGGAGAAGCTTACGGCTGCCGAAAAACATCTTGAGTACGTTGACAACACAGACCGGATCGAGGTTGAACGTAGCTTCAGCTTAAGCAAGCGATGCTATGGCCTTGGCCTGATCAAAACGAAGCTGGAAGACACTTCCTATGGGGCAGTGGGCCTTTCTATCTTTGTGACGAACCTGTTCAGGATCCTGGACAGGGAGGTCCGATTATTTTTTGCTATTTTCAAGGTACGCATTACAGGTGCAGGTATGCACCTTGGTTATTTCATGGCAAGCTGAAGAACTGCTCAGCTCACCGTAGAAATCGAAAATATCGATTTAATCAGCAGACACTATTTAATGATGCCGTTCAGGAGTTTATTAAAAAGCGCACGGAACTTGCAAACTATTTCGAGACGGATCATAAGGGGGACATCTTCGATTATATTCCGCCGTAGAGAACGAACCAGATTTTCACCCCTAAACGTGTCGTAAAAGATATGGTGGACCAGCTTGAACAGAAAAATCCGGGATGCTTTGATGACCCGGACGCAACGTTCACAGATCTTTACATGAAGTCTGGTCTGCACATTACGGAAATCGTGACACGGATTTATCAGAGCAAACGGATGCAAGTCTTATTTCCGGACAGCGGGAAGAGACTGAACCATATCTTTGACAAACAGGTGTACAGCTGCGCACCGACAGAAATTATCTATCGCATCTGCTTACGTTACGTTCTTGGATTTAGCGACACGATTTCGATCAGCAAGCACAACATCAAGCTCTGCGACACGCTACAATATGCAAAAGATGGAACGCTGAAAGTGAAACTGGAGGAACTTTTTGATCTGAGATGATTTCATAAGACGAAGCCTTGCGATGCGGTTTTCCATGATTTGACTTTCGTAGCCTCCACAGGAGAAAGTGATAGCAGTTTTGAAATGCGTTATGAGGATGAGAACATCTGGCTGACGCAGAAGATGATGGCGGAACTGTATGATGTGGATGTTCGTACAATCAATGAGCACATCAAAAAGATATACAGTGATGGAGAGTTGACAGAATCGGCAACGATCCGGAAATTCCGGATAGTTCAGGCGGAAGGTACACGGCAGGTCAGCCGGGACGTTTTTATATGGACTCTGAGAATGAAAAACTTGAAATGTTTCAAGAAAAATCTACGAAAACCTTGAAATCATTCAAGTTTTTCGTAGACTACTTGCAGGTTCTATGGTACGCTGAAACCAATCAGGAGTCAAAGTGCGAAGCGTATCCGCACACAGATGCCTTTCAGGGTGCGAATCAGTGGCTGTGGCAGCCTTTTCATGAAGCCGGGAGACGGAATTATGTTCAGAAAACTTTACCAGACATTAAAGAATTGGGAGAGTAGCCAGACTCCGGAACCACTGATGGTGGTAGGCGCAAGGCAGGTAGGAAAAACATGGATCATAAAAAAATTTCTGGAAGAAGAATATCCGGAATATCTTTATTTGAATCTGGAGGAACAAAGGGATATTGCTTCTGTCTTTGAGGGGAATCTTAGCCCGGAAACTCTGTTTTTGCAGATTAGCCAGCTGCTGGGAAAAAGAATTACGGAAGAAATTCCGATCTTTTTTGACGAGATACAAGTCAGTGAAAGGGCCATTACTTCTCTGAAATATTTCTGTGAGTCGAATAAAAATTACCGAATCCTTTGTGCGGGGAGTTTGCTGGGGGTGAAGCTGAATCGGTTTCAAAGCTCTTTTCCTGTAGGCAAGGTGAGAATCCTGCATATGTATCCAATGGATTTTGAGGAATTTCTCATCGCAGGCGGGGAGAAGCTGCTCCGTGACGGGATTCAAGAGGCTTTCTACCAAAAAAAACCGGTGGCAGAGGGCATTCACAGGAAGGCACTTCAACTGTATCAGGACTATCTTTTTGTAGGAGGGATGCCGCAGGCGGTTCTATCTTACCTGAATCATGGTCGCAATGCCTCAGAACCGGACGAAGTGATTTATGAGAGCCTGAGGCTGTCTTATCTGGCAGATATGACGAAATATGTGAGCAGTCCGGCAGAGGGAGTGAAGATCAGCGAGGTGTATCGGTCTGTCCCGCGACAGCTGGCCAGGGAGAATCCCAAATTCAAATATGCGGACGTCAGACCCTATGCGAACAAAAGAGATTTTAGAGCGCCCCTAGACTGGCTTTCTGCATCCGGAATGGTTTACCTCGTTCACCGGGTAGATGCCCCCCTCATGCCGCTTGGCGGATATGAAAACAAGGATCATTTTAAAGTATATCTGTCGGATACGGGTCTTCTTTCTAACCTGTGCGGTTTACGATACGCCGATTTGCTGCCGGATTGTCATAATATTTATAAGGGTGCGGTAACGGAAAACTATGTGGTACAGCAGCTGGCATCCGCAGGGAAGGGGCTTTTTTATTTCAAACCGTCAGACAGTATGGAAGTGGATTTGCTTCTTGAGAAGGGCGGCACAGTCGTGCCGGTGGAAATCAAGTCCGGGAGACATAAAAGGTCCACCAGCTTGAGAAACTATAGAGAAAAATACAGTCCCGAAGAGGCCATTCGTCTCTCCGAGCGGAATTTCGGCAATCAGGACGGTCTATTTTTCGTGCCCCTGTATGCGGCATGGCTGTTGGGAAGGAAAAAATAAAAATCATGCCAAGAAATACTTTATAAAATCTTAAATATTGACAAAATAATATTTTTATAGTATAACTATCCCATAAATATTGACGGATTGTTACCGAAAGGGCAAAACCAGATTCTACGGGCAAGGAAGGACTTGTCTGTAAAGTTTGGTTTTTTTATTTTTCTCCCGAAAGATTATATCGTCTTTCTCATTTGTGAAGGAGAAAAACATGATAATAGAGGGAATTATCAACAATAATGTTGTCAGCTCGAAGGATGATAACGGCAGAGAAGTGGTCGTCATGGGCAGAGGCATCGGCTTCGGCAGGAAAAAAGGGGACGCGCTTCCGCAGGAGGGCATTGACAAAATATTCACCGTCGGAGACGAGGAGTCCTTAAGGAAATTCAAGGATCTGCTTGCCGGTATTCCGCCGGAATATTTGCAGGTTTCCAACGAAATCATTTCCTATGCGAAGGAAAAGCTGGACGTCGAACTGCATCCCAATATCTACCTGACGCTAACTGACCATATCAGCTTTGCCATTAGACGGAAGGAAGAGGGGCAGGTTTTCCCCATTCCGATGGAAGCTGAAATCAGACGCTTCTATCCGCTTGAATATCAGATCGGCATTCATGCCGTCACTCTGATTGAAGAAAGGCTGGGGTACCTGCTTCCTGTGGATGAAGCGGCGGCGGTGGCGATTCACCTTGTCAATGCCGAGCTGAACATCAAGGTGCGCGACACCTGGAGAATCACCCAGATGGTGGGGGACATTCTCAACCTTGTTTCCGCCACGTTTGAGGGTTTTCATAAAGAATGTATGGAAAAAGACGGTTTTGTAACGGAGATCAAACTCCTCAGTTACAGACTCCTGATGGCACCGCCCATGAAGGAGAAGGGGGACGAAAGGCTGCAGCTTTTTGTGAAAGAAAATTATACAGAAGAATGGGAAACGGCTGTGCGGATCGGTGATTTTGTGGCTGCGGAGTATCAATGCCATTTGTCTGAAGAAGAAATGCTTTATTTTGCACTTCGAATCAAAAGAATGCGGGATTTACTGGAATAGAACGTCCGATGAACCGGTGCGGGCGGGATTTTTGAAAGGAGTTCACTATGTTTTTTAAGAAAAAAGAGTTTGAAATCGTCTCTCCCATGAAGGGACGTCTCATCCGCATCAAGGATGTGCCGGATGACACCTTTCGAGAGGAAATGATTGGGAAAGGGGTTGCCATCCTCCCGGAGGGAAACGAGATCTATGCGCCCGCATCGGGGACGATTACCACCGTCTTTCCCACTGCACATGCCATCGGTCTGACCACGAAGGACGGGATCGACTTACTGATCCACATTGGTCTGGATACGGTCAACCTCAAGGGGGAGGGCTTTGCGGTCAAGGTGCAAACGGGAGATGAGGTTCAGGCAGGCGATCTGCTTCTTGTGGCTGACTTTGAAAAAATCAGACAGGCCGGCTACCGGCTGGAGTCTCCGCTCATCATTTGCAATCCGGAAGAGTGCAAAAAAATTGTCTATTCGGAACCGTCTTCTGTCAATCCGGGAGATGTCGTCATGAAATTCCTTAAATAAACGGGGGAAAGAATGGAAACGTTTAGTGGAAGCGGGGTATCCGGAGGCGCAGTTATAGGGAAAATCTTCGCCTTCGGAAAGGAAGAAGGCGCACCGGAAAAAAAGGTTGTCGCCGATGCGGACAGCGAATTCAAAAGACTGCAGGCGGCCCTTGCGCTGGCAAAGGAGGAGCTGGAGCAGCTTTATCAGGATGCCGTCGTACAGGTCGGTGAAGAAAACGCCCGGATTTTCGAGATCCATCAAATGATGCTGGAGGATTTGGACTACCTCGAAAGCATCGAGCGTTTGATCAAAAAAGAAAAACTGACGGCGGAATATGCTGTATTTGTAACGGCGGAGCTTTTTTCCGGCACCTTTGCCGAAATGGATGACGAATACATGAAGGCAAGGTCGATCGATGTGCTGGATGTCTCCAAAAGGGTCATCCGAAAACTCACCGGAAAGGCTGAAAAGTGTCTGGAAAGCGCCGAAGCTGTCATTGTTCTGGCAGATGACCTGACCCCCAGCGAAACCATCAATCTGGATAAAGCAAAGGTACTGGCCTTTGTGACGCGAAAGGGTTCTTCCAATTCGCATACTGCCATCCTTGCCAGAAGCCTCAATATCCCGGCGCTGGTCAATGTGAATTTTGCCCCGGAAAGACTGGATGTTTTCGACGGAAGGGAAGCAGCCGTAGACGCTGTAAGTGGCAGGTTTTATGTCGATCCGGATGAACAAACGATACAGAGCATTACGGCTTTTATCAAGCAGCGAACCCTTGATCTTCAGGCGCTGGATGCACTGAAGGGCAAGGAAAATATCACGACGGACGGCAGAGCAATCAGGATTTTTGCCAACATCGGCGGTAGGGAGGATGTCGAGAGCGTTCTGGAAAATGATGCCGGCGGGATCGGGCTTTTCCGCAGTGAATTCTTTTATCTGGGAAGACAGGAAGCACCTTCGGAAGAAGAGCAGTTTGCCCATTACAAGGAGGTCGTCGAGCGGATGGCGGGCAGACAGGTGATTATCCGAACGCTCGATATCGGCGCAGACAAAAGGGTGGACTATCTGGGACTGCAGGAAGAAGAAAATCCGGCGCTCGGCTTCAGAGCCATCCGCATCTGTTTACATCAGCCGGAAATCTTTCGGACCCAGCTGCGCGCCATTTACCGGGCGTCCGTTTTCGGTAATGTGGGAGTGATGTTTCCGATGATTACCTCCGTCGAAGAAGTTTTGCGCATCAAAGAGATTGTCAGAGAAGTCAGAGAAGAACTGATTTCCGAAAGAATCCCTGTCGGGAATCCGGAACTGGGGATTATGATCGAGACGCCTGCTGCGGCACTGATCAGTGATGAACTCGCAAAAGAGGTCGATTTTTTCAGTGTGGGCACCAACGACCTGACACAGTACACCCTTGCCATCGATAGACAGAATGAGAAACTCTCCGAATTTTACGACCCGCATCACAGAGGAGTGCTGATGCTGATTGAGATGGCTTGCAAAAATGCGCATCAAAACGGGATCTGGATCGGCATCTGCGGGGAACTGGCAGGTGATTTGGAACTTACAAAGACCTTTGTAGACATGGGAATCGATGAACTCTCGGTTTCTCCTGCCAAGGTGCTTTTGCTTAGAAAAGCGGTAAGGACGCTATAAGAAAGGGGGATGTTTTTATCTGGAAGGGCCGGAAGGAATTTCTAAGAAAGGAGGAGTGTATGAAGAAAATCAATTATACCGTGACGGCGGAAGCCGGTATTCACGCAAGACCGGCAGGTCTTCTGGTCAAAAAAGCGGCATCTTTTAAGAGCAATATCAAGATCCTGCACGAACAACGCGGAAGCGAAGCCGATCTGAAAAGACTGATGGCGGTGATGGCTCTTGGTGTCAAGCAGGGAGACGGCATTGTGCTTTCCGTTGACGGCGAGGATGAAGAAGAAGCCGCGGATGCGCTGGAAGCTTTCCTGAAAGAAAATTTTTAAGACCATTATTCAGACCTGAACCAAAACAACCTGGTATTTACAAGAAAGGGGAAACACGATCATGATGAAGTATTTGCAAAAGCTCGGCCGCTCCTTGATGCTGCCCGTTGCCTGCCTTCCCGTCGCCGGTATTCTGATGGGAATCGGCTATGCCCTGTCACCGAACGTCATGCAGGGTGGCGACATTACCGGCACCCTCGGCATTATCGGTTTCTTTTTAATCAAAGCCGGCGCCGCTTTAATTGACAACATGTCCTGGCTCTTCGCCATCGGCGTTGCCGTCGGTATGGCGGACGATAAAGACGGCACTGCAGGCCTTGCCGGCCTTGTCTCCTGGCTGATGATTACCACCCTCCTGGCTCCCGGCACGATTTCGGTGATGACGCAGGCTGATGCCAATCCCGCCTTCAATAAAATCGGCAACCAGTTTATCGGTATTCTGGCGGGTCTGATCGGCTCTACCTGCTACAATAAGTTTAAGACTACCAAACTTCCCGATGCACTTGCCTTCTTCTCCGGCAAGCGCTCCGTCGCCATTGTGACTTCTGTGGTTTCCGTGGTGGTAGCGGGAATCCTCTTCTTCATCTGGCCCTTCATCTATGGAGGACTGGTCATGTTCGGTGTATCTGTGGTCAAACTCGGTGCTGTGGGCGCGGGCATCTATGCGTTCTTCAACCGCCTGCTGATTCCGTTCGGTCTGCACCATGCGCTGAATTCCGTTTTCTGGTTTGATGCGGCAAATATCAATGACCTCGGAAATTTCTGGGGCAATACCGGAAAGCCCGGTGTAACGGGAATGTATATGTCCGGCTTCTTCCCCTGCATGATGTTCGGTCTTCCGGCAGCAGCCTTTGCTATGATTCGCTCCGCCAAGCCCGAAAAGAGAAAATATGCGGCATCCCTTCTGGGAGCGGCTGCCATCTGTGCCTTTATCTGCGGTGTGACCGAGCCCTTTGAATTTGCCTTTATGTTCCTTGCTCCGGGACTTTACCTTGTCTATGCTTTACTCTATGGCATTTTTACTATCCTCACCGTTGCATCGGGCTTCCGTGCAGGCTTCGCCTTCTCCGCAGGACTGACCGACCTGATTTTCAGCTCGCATCTTCCTCTGGCACAAAAAACCATTCTCATCATTCCGCTGGGCATCCTGGCAGCTGTCGTCTTCTATGCCGTCTTCCGCTTTGCCATTGTGAAGTTTGACCTCAAGACCCCCGGCAGAGAGGATGATGCCGATAATGCCGAGGAAATGAAGGCGGTACTTGCCAACGGCGACTTCACCGAGGTTGCAAAAATCATTCTGGAAGGCCTTGGCGGAAAAGAGAATGTTTCCTCTGTGGACAATTGCATCACCCGACTGAGAGTGGAAGTCAAGGATTACACGGCTGTCGACGAGAAGAAAATCAAATCCGCCGGGGTAGCCGGTATCATCCGACCCAGCAAGACTTCCGTACAGGTTGTCATCGGTCCCAAGGTACAATTCGTGGCGGATGAAGTCAACAGACTCATGTAATCAGGCTTTGATTTTCTCTCTGCTCTTACAGGACAGGACAAGCTTCCTGTAAAAGGGATGATATTACCTGAATAACGGATTTTCATGGTTGCATTTCCCATCATGCGGAAATATCGCATGGCGGGAAATGCAATTTTTTTTGTGTCATTTTTATAATTTGCGGCTTAATTTAAGGAGATATCTTTTTGCTCCATCAGGAAATCAACGATATTGATATGGCCGATTCCATCCCGGGAATAGTCGAACCGGTCCAGTGACAGCACATATTTTGGAGCCGCATCACTGATAGGGGTGAATGCGCCGAATTCCCTTTGAATGGTTTCCGGGCTATGTAAATAATAGGCTACCTGAATAAAGCACTTCTTCCTGCCGTCGATTACCACGAAATCAACTTCTCCCTTATATGTCTTCCCGGTAAATACTTCATATCCTCTGGATATCAATTCATTGAATAGGATGTTTTCAAGAAAAAACGTGTCTTCAAAGTTCACAAGGTTTGTGTTTATCATACGAAAACCTGTATCGACAGCGTACTGCTTTTCTATATATGACATCGCATGTTTTCCAACGATATGAAACCGCTTCACTCTGTTGATTAAACAGGCCTTTTCCATCTTATCGAGATACCTGTATATGGCTTTTTTCTCAAAATACTCATCGTTTTCTGTATCAAAATAGGTCTCGATGTTTTTGCTAGAAAATTCCTTGCCTGCATTTGCCATTACATAATCGGAAAACTTCGTGAATTTCTGCCGGCTGACCTTTGATTTCTCTGTTATGATGTCCTTGTCAATAATACCATGATAAGTCTGTTCGATATACGCTTTGATATCAGCTTCCCGATCAAACGAAAAACGAAGAGGAAGGCCTCCCCAGTTGATATAATCGTATATCAGCTCGTCTGGATCCACTTGTTTTCCGGTAAGTTGCAGGTATTTTGCTGCTTCCATGAAGGCAAATGGCATGACCCTGAACTCGATGCATCTTCCTACAAGCAATGATGCCATTTTGCCTGAAAGCATTTTGGAATTACTTCCAGTTACAAAAAGAGAACAATTCAGCAATGCCCTGAATGAAGTCAGCACCTTTTCGAAACTCCTTACATGTTGAACTTCATCCAGAAAAATATAGTACTTATCACTATCCTGAATTTTCTTTTTTATATATGCGTCCAGCTTAGTGGTAGTACGGATCTTCTCGAAACGGATGTCTTCAAAATTTACTTCTATGATGTGAGCCGCATCGATTCCTTTGCCGATCAGTTCGTCTTTGATCTGCGTAAGCAATACTGACTTCCCGCAGCGGCGGACGCCGGTAAGTACTTTTATGAGGTCAACATTATAAAACGGACGGATTTTCGACAAATAACGCTCTCTTGTAATGTACATCATTCACTGCTCCTCATGAATTATCTTCTGTATTATGCCACAAATCAAAAAAAATTCAAGATTTGTGGCGATATAATGCGACTTAGATTTGAATTTTCTATTCGTCGCAGAACCCTGAACCTGTTTATATCTACGTTTGCCGACGCAGCATCACCAGTCTCCCGTTTTGTTCCTCAAGCAGATCACACTGGTGGGCTGGATTCCCTTTTCTGTGACGCTGCCGAAAGCAGCAGGATGGAGACGGAAGTCATTCACGAAAAGCACCAAAAAGGATTGGAATGCGAAGCCCTTATAAGGTTTGGCATCTTTTTTTGTGTCATTCAGAGCTTCCACCGGGTAATTGACGGAGGTTGTAAGCCTCGGTCTGACAAGGGATGAAAAAAGAGACGTAATCTAAGAATCCCCCACCTTTTCAAAGATTTGTCACATTGTGGGAAGGACGGGCTTTCTTTACGATAGAAACAGGTCGCTATTAGGTGAACCGGAAGATCATGAGGAGGAGGGGGTATCGTGAGAATTGTAATCGGCTGCGATCCCAATGCGGAGGCAGAAAAGCGCGAACTATGTGAATACATCATGGAAAAAGGGTATGGGGAGGTCACGGACTGCGGCAGTGAAGACCCCATTTATGCCAATGTCGCGATCAAGGTGGGAGAATTGGTAGCGGATGGCAGCTTTGATTGCGGAATCCTAATGTGCGGTACAGGACTCGGCGTTTCGATTGCGGCAAATAAGGTGAGAGGAGTATATGCAGCTCTTTGCGCGGATGTGTATTCCGCTCAGCGGGCGAGATTGAGCAATGATGCCAATATCCTGTGCATGGGCGCCTTTACAACGGGAAGCGCAGTTCGGAAATTGATTGTGGATGCCTTCCTGACCAACTGCTTTGTTCCCGGATGTTCCTCTCAGGAGAAGGTGAACAGGTTCAAGGAATATGACAGGAAACGCATTTAGGGAAGGTGGGAAGTAAATTGAGCTTGATCGAAATGAAGAAGATTCATAAAGACTTCTACGGGAATGAAGTTTTGCATGGGGTTGATTTTTCGCTCAAAGCAGGAACCGTCCATGCCTTAATGGGAGAAAACGGGGCAGGTAAATCCACCTTGATGAAGATCCTGGCAGGGGTATATCAGGCATCCTCCGGAAGTGTATCGATGAATGGGAGCGAAGTGCGGGTAGAGAACCCGACGGTGGCCCGCCATTTAGGGATTTCTATGATTCATCAGGAACTTTCCACAGAGCTGGAAATGTCGGTAGCTGAAAATATCTTTCTTGGCAGAGAGCCCGGTAAATATGGTCTCGTAGATTTTAGGCAGTTGTATGGTCGAACAAAAGAATTATTGGAAAGCATCGGCGTCTCTCTTGATCCGAGGCAAAGGATGAAAAAGCTGCGGGTGGCGGATCAGCAGATGGTGGAGATTGCAAAGGCAGTATCGCAGGACGCTAAGGTGGTGATCATGGATGAACCTACCTCATCGATTACCAATCAGGAGGCAGAGCGTCTCTTTCAACTGATTGGTAAATTAAAAAGCCAAAATGTCGGAATCATCTATATTTCTCATAAGATGGACGAGATCTTTCAGATCGCGGATGAAATCTCTGTGCTGCGTGACGGATGTATGATCGGAACCTATGAAAGCGAAAAGATTACGGAAGAGGATCTGATTCGAAAAATGGTCGGCAGGGATCTGGGAGAGCAGTTCCCCAAGATGAATGTAAAGATTGGCGAAGAGATTCTTTCAGTAAAAAATCTAACCTTAAAAGGGCAGTATGAAGATGTGAGTTTTCATCTCCATCGGGGTGAAATCCTGGGGATGGTCGGCCTCGTGGGAGCTGGCAGGACGGAGATCATGAGATCTTTGTTCGGAATTACGCAGCCGGATTCCGGCGATATTTTACTCAAAGGAAAGAAAGTGGTTTTTCGGAATCCCAGAGAGGCGATGAATCATGGCCTTGCTTATGTAACAGAAGACAGAAAAGGCGAGGGTCTGATTCTGCCCATGAGTGTGGAAAAGAATATCACGATTGCCGCACTCGCACAATTCGCAGAAAAAGGGTTTCTTTTACGAGATAGAGAAAGCAAGGTAGTGGAAGAGCAGATCGCAAATCTGAATATTAAAGTCGCCAGAAAAGCACAGTCGGTCAAGTCGCTTTCGGGGGGGAATCAGCAGAAGGTGGTCATAGCAAAATGGATGATCGCCAGGCCGATGATTTTGATTTTCGATGAACCAACAAGAGGGATTGATGTAGGAGCCAAGGCGGAAATCTATAAAATCATGTGCGACTTTGTAAGTAAAGGCAATGCAATCATCATGATCTCTTCTGAGATGCCGGAGGCGATGGGAATGTCGGATCGGATTCTTGTTCTCAGCAATCATCGCGTCAGTGGCGAGATTCGCAAAGAGGAGTTCAGTGAGGAAAGGTTGGCAACGCTGCAGTTCAAATACATGCAGAAGGGGAGCGGAGAGGGAATAGCATGAAACAGAATAAACGATTTCAGAATGAAAAAGTGACAAAAAAACAGTTCGTGTCCATGTATGGTTCATTGATTGGGCTTCTGTTGCTGGTTGTTGTAATCTCCGTGCTGAGACCGCGTTTTATCAGTGCTGCCAACTTGAGGAATGTCATCCGAATTGCATCCATTAACGGACTGTTGGCGATCGGAATGACCTTTGTGATATTAACGGGAGGCATTGATTTGTCAGTCGGCGCTGTCATGGGATGTGCAGGGATGTATTCGGCTTATTTTGCACAGGCAGCAAAGGGATATCCCCCGATTGTTGCCGTTCTGATTGGTTTACTGATCGGACTGGGATTCGGGCTTTTCAATGGCTGGATCATTGCCTACCTGAAGGTACCTGCTTTTGTAGGAACGTTGGGTTCTATGAGCATCGCCTCCGGTCTTACCTTCCTGCTCACAGACGCCAAACCCATTCCCAACCTGTCGGAAGGATTCAAGAAGATGGGCGGAGGAAATTTGGGCATGATTCCGATCCCGATCATGATGATGAGCGTCGTGCTTCTGGTCTGTTTCGCACTGCTCTATAAAACGAGATACGGACGATATATCTTTGCGGTGGGAGGAAATCTGAATGCCGCACACGTTTCGGGAATCGACACCAAAAAAATTATTGGTTCTGTCTATGTCATTGCAGGCGTACTCTCGGCTTTTGCGGGAATTATTACGACTGCTCGCGTAACTTCCGGGGTGACTTCCACAGGGAAGGGATATGAAACGGATGCAATTGCAGCAGTGGTGATTGGAGGCACCTCTCTGACAGGTGGAAAGGGAAGACTTTGGGGGACCATCGTAGGTATTCTGATCATGCAATTTCTTTCGAACGGATTGGATATGCTGGGTGTGAATGCCTATTATCAACTGCTGGTGAAAGGCTTTGTGGTAATCGGAGCAGTGATGCTGGATGGTCTTAGCCAGGATTGAGGATCGGAATGAGCAAAGGTGAGAGGATGTATCAACCAATCGAATCATATGCTGTGCACAGAGCATTGAGGTAACTATATCAATTTTATTTACGAAGGAGGTTTACATGAAACTGGGGAGCTTGAAAAAGTGTATGGCTGTTGGGCTGGTGATTGCCATGTCCCTCGGCGTCGGAGCTTGTGGAAATACGCAACAAGCGGGAGATAGCGCAGAAACGAAATCGGCGGCTGTAGCAAGCACGCAGGCTGTTGCATCGAGTGCGTCCTCGGAGGATGGCGAAAACAAAGCCGGGAAAGGAGAGGACACAGCAAGTAGCACAGGGAAAGTGGCTTCGCCCGACGATGTAGTACCGGAGGCCAAGGGGATGAAAATCGGTGCAACCTATTATACCCTTCAGACGGAATTCTGTATGAGGATGGACAATGCTGCCAAAAAGTGGGCAAAAAACAATGGAGTGAATTACAAGTCGTATGACGGAAATAATGATGCAGCTACACAGCTGGATCAGGTAGAAACCATGATTGCAGACGGCGTGGATGCAATTATCCTCAACCCGCAGGATGCGGATGCCTGCTCTGCATGCGTGAATGCGGCGGTGAAAGCAGGGATTCCGATTGTCGGAGTAAATACCATGGTAAACAATGATAAGCTGACGGGTTACTGTGGATCCCAGGACGTGTCTGCCGGCGAAGAAATCATGAAATATATGATTCAGTATATGAATAAAGATGCATTTAACATTGTAGTCATTGAAGGACCCATGGGACAGTCGGCACAGCTTCAGCGTATCGAAGGAATCAATAATGTGCTTAGAGACTATCCGAAGATTCAAATTCTTGCACAGAATACGGCGAACTGGTCGCGTTCCGAGGCGATGACCTTAATGGAGACATGGATCACGACACACGGAGATAAGATTGATGCGGTGGTTGCGGAGAATGACGAAATGGCACTTGGTGCGCGTGAAGCCATTGAGGCGGCCGGAATGGACATTCCGTGTATTGGCATAGATGGGATTACGGATGCGGTAAGTGCAGTTGGAAATGGAAAAATGATTGCCTCGGATTTTCAGAATGCGGAGGGACAAATTTCGGGAGCTTTGGAAACGGCGGTGAAAGCAGTGAAAGGTGAGAAGTTTGAAAAAGAGGAGTGGATTCCGTTCGAAATGATTACGCCTAAGAACTACAAAGATTATCAAAACAGATATTGATCCATCATTTTCATCGCAGCGTGTCAATGGAGGGGAAGAGAAGGAATTGGCATTGCTTCCCCTCTTTTCTTATAAAAGGAGAGACTAGGATGTTACCTTATGCGGGAGTGGATTTTGATTTCTCATTAGAAGGAAAAACGGCAGTGATTACCGGAGGCGCAGCCGGAATCGGATATGAAACAGCAAAATTCTTTCACGAAAAGAAGGTCAATGTGGTTCTGGCGGATCTGAATCCAAACCTCGAAACGATAGCCGGATCCATTGGTGACCATACGGAATATGTGATTGGAAATGTCTGTGACCATGATTATCCGAAAAAGGTAATCGAAAAAGCCTGTGAAACCTTTGGGCGCGTGGATATTCTCGTGAATTGCGCGGGAATTGTAGCACTGGACAATGCAGAAAGCCTTAGTGAAACGGATTGGAATCGGACGATGGATATCAATTTGTCTGCTTGCTTTTTTATGGCACAGGCGATCGGGAAATACTGGATAGAAAATAAAATAGGCGGGGGTTGTATCGTGAATATGGCCTCTCAAGCCGGAGTGATTGCACTAGATAAGCATGTGGCATATTGTGCAGCCAAGGGAGGCATTATTGCCATGACCAAGGTTCTGGCAAAGGAGTGGGGAAAATACGGAATACGTGTCAATGCGGTTTCTCCCACAGTGGTTCTTACAGAACTGGGGCATAAGGCGTGGGATGGACCGGTGGGAGAAGCCTTTAAGAAAACCATTCCGGGAGAACGTTTTGCAGAGCCGGATGAAATTGCAGCTGTCATTGCTTTCCTCTGCAGCAAGGCGGCCGGGATGATTACCGGGCATAATCTTCTGGTAGATGGTGGTTTTACAATACAGTAAACCGATTGACCATTGGCGGTAACGGTTGACGAATAGGAGAAGAACAATGCAAAGAATTTTAAACAATGCAGATGATATCGTAGACGAATGCACGCAAGGGTTCGTGAAGGCACATAGCGATATCGTTTCCTTCACGGAAAATCCTCGTGTCGTGAAGGCAAAGGAGATTGCAAGTCATAAAGTAGGAGTGATTACAGGGGGAGGTTCGGGACATAAGCCTGCCTTTGTCGGATATGTAGGAGAAGGACTTTGCGATGCGGTTGCCATTGGGGAAATCTTTTCCTCACCGACAGCAAATGCTTTCTTAGATGCTGCAGTGGCCGCAGATCAGGGAAAAGGTGTCGCCTGCCTGTATGGTAATTATTCCGGTGACAATATGAATGTGAAGATGGCCATTAAGATGGCACAAAAAAGAGGGATCACGATCAAAACAGTGGTTGCCAATGACGATGTTGCCTCTGCTCCCAAGGAAACGCCGGATAAACGCAGAGGGGTGGCGGGAGAGATCTTTATGTGGAAGTGTGGTGGAGCCATGGCAGCAGAGGGGGCCGATCTGGACGAGGTGATCCGCGTAGCACAAAAAGCGATTGATCATACCCGCTCTGTTGGAATCGGGTTGAAACCATGCACGCTTCCGGCAGTAGGGCATCCGAATTTTGAGATTGCAGAGGGAACAATGGAATTAGGAATCGGGCACCACGGGGAACCGGGAATCAAGGTGGTCCCTCTGGCATCCGCAGCGCAAATGGCGGAGGAGATGCTGAATATTATCCTTCCGGATTACCCTTTTGAGAGAGGGGATGAGGTAGATGTATTGGTTTCGGGACTGGGAGCCACTCCGGTGCAGGAACTGTATGTCTATTACAACGAGGTGGACAGGCTTCTTAGGGAAAAGGGGATCACCATTCATAGATCCTATGTGGGAAATTATTTTACTTCCTTAGAGATGATGGGAGTCACCCTTACCATGATGAAGCTGGATGAGGAGTTGAAAAAGCTGATGGATGCACCTGCTTACAGTATGGGGTTCAAACAAAGATAAAAAGGCGGAGAAGGGATGAAGAGTTTCAAAAATGCAGACGGCAAACCGATCTTAAATGCAGACGGCAAACCGATCTTAATCAAGATGGTGCAAGCCATTCAAGAGAATAAGGCCTATCTCGGAGAGGTGGATGGATTAATCGGGGATGGGGATCATGGCATGAATATGAATAAAGGCTTTACGGTTTTCAAAGACCGGTACGCAGATCAAAACTATAGTTTCACGGAGGGTCTGGAGGAGCTGGGGAAAATCCTGTTAAACGAAATAGGAGGCTCGATGGGGCCGATCTATGGAACGATTTTTATGGAAATGTCGGAGGTGGGAAAGGATCAGGTGGAAATTACCTTAACCGATTTCAGCAATATGCTACAGGCGGGACTGGCAGGTTTAATGGATATTGTAGATGCGAAGGTGGGGGATAAAACGCTTGTAGACACCCTGTCTCCCGCTGCGGAAACGATCAAGCAGGCAGCGGATCAAGGAGAAAGCTATGAGACTGCGCTACCCAAAATGAAAGAGGCAGCGATCAAGGGAAGAGATTCCACGAAGGATATGATCGCAAAGTTCGGACGATCCGCACGACTGGGAGAGCGTTCTCGCGGTGTGCTGGATGCGGGGGCTACCTCCTGTTGCATCCTGCTCTGTGCAATGGCAGATGGTATGATGGAACTGTTGTAAATAGAACGGCGAGGCCTCATGGTGGAAAGAATCATGGGGCCTTTTCGCACACTTGATGCGCAAGGACTGCAAGAGGAAGAAAGAGCTCTTCGTGATGCACAAGTCGAGGAGCAGTTTGAAAAGCTTTTTGCAAATCGGTCGTGAGCTTATTTTTGATTTGAGAGTCGGATAGACGATAAAAACCAAATACACCTCTGGAATAATGATCATCTTTAAAGCTAAGCTGAGAGAAGAGCCGAATGCTATTCTCATATTCCAGTAGAAAAAATTCCTTGTCTAAATCCGATGCAAGATGATATTGAGGTAACGCCAATTTTTCTTCGGCAATCTGTATTTCTTTTAGAGCCTTCCCGGACCGATGGGCAGGCACAAAGGAGTCTGCAAGATAGAGTAACTGTAAAATAGCATGAATAAAGCGATCTTCGAAAGGCTTATGCTGCTGATATCGAAGCTTTCTTAGATGGGAAACCGTCTCGTAGCCAGGGGCGGAGGTTTGCAGTTTGACGAAGATTTTTTCTCTTTGTTTCCGATCCGTGACAGAAAAGTATTCGTGGAAAACAGGATCCATTTTTGCCTCGCAGGTGTGATTAGATCTTGGGTGAATTTTACCAATACTAAGTCGAATTTGAAATAAAAATTCAGGTGATTCTTACAATATGATATCATAAATGGCATTGGGGAGGTAGGGGAATGGGTAGGAGAATTCATAAGGTTCTCATTGTAGAAGATGAGAGAAATATCGGTATTCTGATTCAAAAATTAATCCATTGGCAGGAGCTGCATATAGAACTGGTGGGCGTATTGGAGAATGGGGAGGCCGCACTGCAGGTCATTGGCGAGAAAGAACCGGATATCGTCCTGACCGATATTAAAATGCCGAAATTAGATGGGCTGGGATTGATTGCAGCCTGTAAAGAGCGTGGGTATGATATTCGCTTCATTATCATTAGCGGGTATAAAGAATTTGATTATGCGCATAGGGCAATCGGCTATGGGGTGGACAGTTATTTGCTGAAGCCCATTCAGGAAATGGAGTTGAATGCAACCATTCAGGCTGCGATTGAGAAGACAGACCAGCAGAACACATTGGACAAGAAGGAAGATCTGCTGTTGCAGGTGGAGGAAAGAGAGAAACAAATCAAACGCAATTATATGAAAAATGTGCTTATACATAGAGGGGAGGAGATAGAGAGCTATCCTTTTGTTGTTAAAGACCATCTTTATCGGGCGATCAGCATAAAGCTGGATTATCTGAATTTTTTACAGACAGATGCCAGGCAGGATGAACTCGTAATGAACCGGGTGATTCAATTGACGGAAAGTAATTTCATGCAACTAAGTGGCGCGGATCTGACTTATGTGAAAAGTAAGCTGCGATTATGCTGTCTCTTGGGGTATCACACAAGGGAGAAAGGGAGGGTGAATTCTTTACTGAATTCGCTTCTCACGATGCTTCAGGAGCTGATGATATCGGTAGGACAATACGTCGTTACCATTGGCATGGGAGTAGAAACCAACCATGGAGATGAGATCAGCCGTTCCATTGCGGAGTCCTGCGATGCACTGTATTACCGATTGACCTATGGAACATCCAGGCTGATCTTTTATGATTGCGTGGAACAAAGTGAGATTGACCAGGAGGAACAGGCGCAGCTGGATCGTGTTCTCACGGTCATTCGACGAGATACGCCGACGAATCAGCATCATACGATTGAGAGCATGGTGCGTGACTACTTTTCACCTGTGCGTCCCGTGAGGCAGGATGCTGTTCGGATTTATCATGCAGCAAAGAAGATGGTGGATGTCTTTTTTGATTCGATTGAAATTGCAGAACGAGAAGAAAAAAAGCAGAATGTTTTAGATTCTTTGGAGCATTGCAATCGGTTCTCGCAATTATCCCATTTATTAACCGGAACCTTTCGGGATTGCATGAAGGAATCCAGTGAAATGGCACAAAGAAGATCCAGCAAGCCCGTTCGATTTATCGAAAATTATTGTGAGACACACTTTGCAGATAAAATTACGCTGGATGATATGTCAGCGATGCTGGAGATGAATCCCGATTATTTAAGCGATCTATTTAAGAAGGAAACGAACAAGAATTTCAGTACATATATTACAGAGATTCGGATGCATCATGCGAAGAAATTGCTTGTGGAATCGAATGAAACAATTGCATCGATTGCGGAAAGGGTCGGTTATGCAGACCCGAAATATTTTAGTCAGCTGTTCAAAAAAACAATTGGAGTCAAGCCAATCGTATATCGACAATTGCGTGCATAGATGCGCAGGAATAAGCGGGGGAAAAATGATCGTGATAAACCTTATCTTCTTGCTATTGTGGATCAATTTGGGAATGGATGCCGCATTCCTGATCGGGCAAAATGATCCCCCGGTTTCGTTTCTGCTTCTTTTGTTTCCGGGAGGGATTCTCTTTCTCTATTGGAAATCCATTATGGAACCCTTCTTAAGCATTCGAAAGACATGGACGGGGGAGGAAGCGGAGTTTGATCATCAAATCCATAAGCTCTCAAGAGAAGTATTTGGAAAAAATCTGGCTGTTTTCATCCATGAGTGTTTAGAGTTGAAAACCAGAAAAAATAACGCTGAAATCTTTGATAAACAATCTCAGCTGACGGCGCTGCAGACACAAATCAATCCTCATTTCCTGTATAACACGCTGGATACGATTCGAGGAATGGCCATGCAGCACGATATCCGAGATGTTTCGGACGTGATCGGGACACTTTCCTCTTTCTTTCGATACAGCATCAGCGGGAAGGGGAGCCTGGTACATATACGAGATGAATTAAAGAATATCAATGATTATATGAAGATTCAGCGTTATCGTTTCCATGATCGATTTCAGTTAAATATTGTCGTGGATGAAGAGGATAAGCGAATCTTTGATTTTTATATACCGAGATTGATTCTTCAACCGGTGGTGGAGAATGCAATTGTTCATGGACTGGATGATGTTCTCGAAAATGCGAATGTCACAATTGATATTACGGTGGCTGATGTTTTGCTCATCACCGTTTCGGATAACGGCATCGGGATGAGTCTTGAGGAACTGGATGCGCTGAATGCAAAAATTCATTCAGATGATTTGAGCATGCTGCGGAGAAAGGATTCGCCAGGAATGCGACATGGTACCGGAATTGCCTTACCCAATATCAATAAACGTATTATTCTGTTATATGGAAGAAAATATGGATTGAATGTATATAGTTCCGAAGGGCATGGAACAGATGTGGAAATCGTTTTGCCCATCGATAATCACGGAGAGAGAAATGAACAGGATCTTACTAAGGATTAACAATTTAAACATAGAAGACAGTGTTTATGGAAAATTGAATTATTTCTCTTTGTCATTATGCAGCCAACAAATTTTGGGGCTGGAAGGGCTGAACCGTAGTGGAAAAATGGCAATTATCCAGGCTTTGAAGGGGAATTTAGAAGCCAAATGGACGTGTGCTGCCGTGTATTTTAAAGATCAGAGGATCGAGAATCCGATAGAATTGGAGAAGAAAATATGTTTTCTTGATTTCGATCTTCCCCTTGATTTGGACTGGTCGGTATATGAGTTTTTACAGCTGGGAAATACAAGCTTCTTTTTGAATAAGAGGTGTAGAAAAGAAATGATCAGCAAGGCAAGGGAGGACTGCCTTGCTTTCTCTTTTTCCATTGACGTATGCAAGAAGATGAGAGATTTGACCGCTATGGAAGATCGAGCGGTACGATTCATGAAAGCGGCCAGGGATCCGAAGGAAATCATTGTGATTGAGGATGCGGGCTATGGACTCGCCGATTCGGATTTGGAAATCTATAGGGGATTATTGAATAAAACAGCGCAGGCGGGAAAGGGAATTCTGCTATTGTTTCACAAAAACGACGTCATTCGACATGTTTGTAATGAATATCTGATTTTACGAAGAGGAAGAGTGGTGAAAAAATGCACCAAAATCTCCTTAAATCAGGAAAGCGAACAGGATTTTGTCTTAGGAAATACGCTTCGTCAGAAGATGGATTCTATGGAAAAAGATGTAGATCGTCGACTAAACAGGTGCAATTCGTCAAATAATCTCTATGATGTCAAATTAAGGACGGATTTCGGCAGGGAAAAGATTCTTTCGTTTACCGGAGGGCAAATTTATGCCTACATCATTGAAGGAACGCAGTCATCGGATGCATTTTTTGAGGTCCTGTGTGGACGAAGCGTACGCAAGGATGTTGTTTATCAATTAAATGGTTCTCCGTTTCACGGAAGAAATATGAGGGGCTTTATTCGTAAGAAGATCGTATCAATCAAGATATCGGAACTGGATCATGAGATTTTTGGCAAGATGACGGTTCGCGATAATTTAATGATACCCTTAGATGGAGGAATTCCGGGTCTCACTTATTTTAGATATGGGAAATCCATGGGGGATGTATTATGTAGAGAGATACCATACGGAAGCTTTGTTGCCAATCGGTGCATCGGAAGAGAAGATGTGAACAGGCAAATGATCATCCTGATGAATCGGTGGCTGGTATTTAGGCCGAAGGTTTTGGTCGTGGATCATCCTTTCAAAAATTGTGACACCTACGGTGTTTACTTGATGAAAGCCTTTCTAAAGCGTTTTACAGAGATCGGTACAGCGGTCATCCTTGTCTCATCCGACCCGGAGTACTGTGAGAGTGTCGCCGACTGGATTGATTTTATCGACGATTTTGATAAAAGAGGTTTCATGAGTGCTTTCGGAGGAAAAGACTTCTCCTGCTAACGTGCGGGGGCTCTGCCCCCTGATTACGTATCCGTGCTTACTTCCACGATATTTCAAGATTGCGATTATTTGCTACGCAATCCTTTAGATACAGATTGATTAAGGTCTGATACGGAATACCCGTATTCTCTGCTTTGCTCTTAAAATAAATAATTACCTTTTCAGTTCCTTGGAGGAGGTCGGGGGGCAGGGGCAGAGCCCTACAAAGCATCGAATTATCAATAAGTGGAGAGGTGGAATTGCGTATAATCGGTGAGGATGAGGGGTTCTTGACAGTCTCTGCCAGGATTTTGGGATGAATACGACAACTGCAATTAATGTTTTTGCGCGGGCCGTCGTGCGGGAGCGGAGAATTCCTTTTGAAATTTTCTCTCCCCAGGCTGTAGTCACAAGGGAAGGGGCTATGCAGGCGTTTTCTGCCCTACGTGCCCAGGCCAGGGAAAATGGCATATCGAATATGACTATGGACGAGATTAATGAAGAAATCCGGCAGTACCGTGAGGAGGCGGAGAAATGATCTGCTATGCGGTAATCGATACAAACGTACTGGTATCGGCAATGCTTTCTAGCCGTGACGATGCCGCTACCGTACAGGTGGTAGGGAAGATGCTCCAAGGTGCAATCATCCCTATTTACAGCAACGCCATCACAAAGGAATATCGAGAGGTTCTGAGAAGACGGAAGTTTGGCTTCTCAGTGGAATTAGTAGATTACCTTCTCTCCGCCTTGGAAATGTACGGTATTCTGGTTGATCCATCCCCTTCGGGAGTAGTGCTACCGGATATAAAGGATGTTCCATTCTATGAAGTGGTTCTGGCAAAGCGAGACGATGCCGCCTATCTGGTTACGGGAAACATTAAGCACTTTCCTCGTGAGCCATTTATCGTAACGCCTCGTGAACTGCTTAATATTCTAGAGGAAAGTAGTGGAAAGAATCAATGAATCGGAAATAGATCCGACCAAAGAGAATATTATAGCTATGAAGCATCTACAGGAAAAATCATAAACCTTGAATCATGGCTTCTACCGCTTCCATGATTTTGCACGACCACTTTTTGCCTTTACCTCAACAGGAATCAGGGAAGCTGTTGAACGGATAAAGAAATCCTCTTCCAAGGTGGAATCCTCTTTCTTGAAATAGAACACTTTATGCCAAGTTTGATGGAACAATAAAAACGAAAGGAAAAGCATAATCCAGATAGCAGGTAGAAGCTAGGTAGAATAGTACCTATTTATGCTAATTTCATACAGTAATTACCGTGAGAACGGACTTTAAAAAAGCGTTAATGGAGATTGATTCATTGACGTTTTTTTATTTTGCATTGTCACAGCAGATACCGAGGCATGGTTTTCCTTCTCTTCTCCTCCCTTCTCTTTTCTTCCTTCTTCCCCTAGAAAGAAGAGAAAAAGAAAGAACCAAAGAAAAAGAGAATAAAGATATACCCTATTAACTGATGTGTACAGATGCATCAAGGAAACTGATATCGACAAGACCTATTCCATGCCAAAACAGTACGTTAGTTATCGCAAGCCCAGAAGAATAACACAGGCAAGAAGGGATCAGATCAGATCACAAATGGCTGATATGAATAACAGCCGTAACAAACAGTAATAGGAGGTTTCACATGAGCGAAAACGAAAAGATTTATGGGTATGCAAGGGTTTCAACAAGGGAGCAGAACGAGGACAGACAGATCCTTGCATTGATGGAGATGGGAGTTCCCCAGAGCAACATCTATTTGGACAAGCTGTCAGGGAAGGACTTTGAGCGTCCACAGTACAAGAAGCTCCTCAAAAAGCTGGATGTCAATTCTGTTTTATTTATCAAGTCCATCGACAGGCTGGGACGTAACTATCATGATCTCAGTGATCAGTGGCGTATCATCACCAAGGAAAAAGGTGCTGACATTGTAGTTATTGACATGCCTCTCCTTGATACAAGGCGTGAAAAGAGCCTGCTGGGAACATTTATCAGTGATTTGATACTTGCACTACTCTCATATGTGGCAGAAACAGAGTACCAGACAATTCATCAGAGACAGGCTGAAGGAATTGCTGCTGCGAAGGCAAGAGGGGTAAAGCTGGGGAGACCGCCAAAACCGTTGCCTGAGAATTTCCATGAAGTCTACCAGAAATGGAAGGCTGACAAGATATCAACTGAAGAGGCTGCAAGACTAGTAAACATGCCTACTTCAACATATCGTTATAGGGCAAGCATTTACAAGAATACCACATTGTTGTAAGCACACTTTTCCGCAAGAAGGTGTACTTTTTTGTTTTTCTCAACATTCTATATAATATCATTTCCGTGTATTCATTTCTATAAGAAACAGGATTATTGCTGAGTTTTTGAAAGATTCTTTCATGGAGAGAAAACACACCGCCAAAAAGTACACTATATTGCGTATGAAAAGGACGATGAGTACACGGATATGAAGGTTGTATCAAGAAAAAGTGTTTGTCGTTTTATGATTTGCAGCTTTATTGCATTTATAAATGCAGTCTGTACACAAGCGGTAATCAATCACGCCTGTTTTGGATGGGATTACTTACAGAGAGGGAGCTGGATACTTATGTTTTTGTCGGGCTTTGCTGTATCGCTAATCTTTACAGGTTTATTAGATTGCTTATCTGTAAAACAGGATTTCCTTCTTAAATCACCCAAATTGTTTTATATATTGCCAGTTATGTTTTTTTTATGCTGGTTGCCGTATTTGATGACCTATAATCCAGGACTTGTAAATTATGATACTGTAAATCAGGTTTTGGACTTCATGGATGGAGTATCGGCAGTCCCTTTTGGATATGTAGGAGGGCAAGAAGAGGTGGTGGTGCAGTATAATGCGCATCATCCTGTCTTTGTAACACTGATTTTTGGTACATTTATTAAGATAGGTGTCATATTGGGGAACCCATCAGTTGGACTTTTTATGTACATAATTGTGCAGATGATATTAGCAGCTATTATCTTTAGCTTTGCAATTAAGTATTCTTCTGAATTGGTTGGAAATTCTGAATCAGTCAGCATTGCATTAGTGGCTTTTTTTGCGCTGTGTCCTGTAATCCCATATTATGTTTGCATAATGCTAAAGAATTCATTGCATTCTTTGTTGTCTGTGTTGTTTGTATTGGTTTATCTGAGAATGACGTTAAAACCAGAGGCATTGTCTGTTAAAGAAAAATTATTGTGGTGTATAACATCAATTCTTTTGCCACTTACTCAGAATACTGGAATTTACCTTGTGATACTCACAAGCATCCCACTGGTTATCAAAAACGTAGCTAATAGCAGAAAATTCCTGAGTTGTACACTTGCAGCAGTTGTATTGATGATGCTATTTATTACAAAAGTGCTTTATCCGGTATGCAATATATTTCCGGGTGGAAAGCAAGAAATGTTGGGTACATTGTTTCAACAGACTGGTAGGTATGTCCGTGACTATGGTGATGAAGTAACACAGTCAGAAATAGAAGCTATATCAGCAGTAGTAGATTATGATGTTCTCAAGAATAATTTTACATTTGATACCACAGATACTATCAAAGCAACATATAATCTTCATGCCTCAAAACAAGAGCTAATTAACTATTTAATGGTGTGGTTTAAGCAGGGTTTAAAGCATCCAGATGCATATTTTAGAGGTATTCTTCCAATTTGTGGACAGTTTTTTGCAATGGGATATGATGTGGGAATATTTGATCATATACCGACAGCTGAAGGAATTTGGACACAAATCAAACATGTAGAACCTGATGAGGAACGTTCCGTTGTTACGGATTGGTACTATTGGATACGATCATTCCCGCTCATTAGTTTGCTGTTTCAGCATGCGCTATATGTTCTGTGGATTCCGATGTATGCAATATATAGGAAACTGATTTCTGGGGGGAAGAGTTTGTTATTTATTGTACCATTCGTTGTGAATATCTTGTTTGTGGTTGTGAGCCCAATGGGATATTCTAGATATGCGCTATCGTTGATATTCACATCACCTATTTTGCTGTATATAGTTCTAAAGATGAAATTATTTACGATTAGCGATTAATAAAAGCAAACATGATAACAGAGCAAAGCAAAGAGGATTATTCACAAACGGAATAGTCCTTTTTTCTTTGCCCTGCGCAGGACAATAATAACATTTTTTTACAAGGAGGGTCGTGTATGATCAATAACGAAGTAACTGTCAACAAGGGCATTGTCCATGCCGAGCATGTCCAAAAGGGGAAGCTACACTTCCCCTTCGGCGCAGAAATAAGCGCCTACCCTATTGTCCGCTCACAGTCCATGATAACGACGAGCTTCGCCGTTATCGTGCCCTGAGAGCTCTGCGTGCTGCCGAGAGGAGGTGGGGCGATGCCAAAGTTCTTGAGCACGCGAATATCCGTCGTCAGCCGGGGAGGCGGAAGTAAAGGCGGGGGAGGCGGATCTGCTGTAGATGCTTCGGGCTATATGGATCGTGAGGAGCGTGAAAGCGAATATGACGGTCACAAATATTACCCTGATGCAAAAGAGGATCTGGTCCACAAGGAAGTAGATCTGCCAGACAATGCCCCAAGGGAATATCAGGATCCTAACGTGCCCTGGAACGCTGTTGAAATGGTGGAAAAAAATAAGAACGCCCAGCTTTGCAGGATGATGAAAGCATCATTGCCAAATAGCTGGTCTTATGAAGTCGCCAAGGAGACTGTAAGGCAGTACGTCAAGGGTATGTGTTGTGAATGGGCAATCCATGACTCCGTAAACAAGCATTGTTGAGCTTATCGACAAAGTTGTTAAGCGTCATAATTTCCTGAAACTGCCACTTGTGAGCGGCGTTTTTCTTGCCAAGGTTTCCAACAGGCAGATGCTCCAGGATCCGAACAATATGATCAGCTTCTTGGAGAAAAATGACATCAAGAGCTTTGATGAACTGCACAGCTTTAGTGACGGGCATTTGGCAGAGTACAACAAGCTTGCTGCCAAGTATTCTGGGTATGGCAACCAGATCAAAAGCCTGCTGGCTAAGATTGAAGCCTATGACCGTATCAAGCCGTTCCTCGATGTTGTTAGAAAGAGCGAGAGCCCGAAAGGCCTTGCCAAGTGGAGGTTTGACAGGGAAAACAGATCAATGCTGGATGAATATCCTGCTCGGCTTAAGGAGTTTCGAAAGGTAGTTCCAAAGGGCGAGAAGATAGATCCTCAGAAGTGGCAGAAGGACATGGAAGCCCTCATTGACAAGAGAGAGGACATGGAAGGTCTGCTCCAGAAAGAGGTGGGAGATCTTGCCTGCGTTGAAGTCATCGATTTTAACAAGAAGAATGAAGAGCGTGAGCACAGTAATGAGGTTCATGCCAAGGAGAGATCCATGGAACGTGAACGGAATCCATCACGGAAAAGCCATCAGGCAGAAAGGTAAGTGGGAGGACTTTAGGTCGCAAATTGCGACCTCAAGATACCCCTTCTATCACCTATAAAGTTTGCATTAAATCGCCTCTTTGCTAATTGTAAGGCTTTTGGTAGAGTGTATTATTAGTTTGAAGGAGTAGGTATGGAAGCGGAAAAAAATATTGTAAATAGTGAAGGTCAGCCCGAGCAGCAAACTGAAGCTCAAGTAAACAAAATTGTCGATGACCTTACACTGTTTGATGATGACCTAATGTCATTGGTTTTTGACGAGAATATTCCTGCAACACAGCTTATACTTAGGATTATACTTAATCGCCATATTATAGTTAAGAGCGTTGAGGGACAGGATGAATTAAAGAATCCGCTTGTGAGAGGCAGAGATATCAGGCTCGATGTCCATGCTATTGATGAGGATGGAGAAGAAATTGATATCGAGGTGCAGGGCGATTCAGATGGGGCACATGTAAGAAGAGCAAGATTTCATAGCGCTATGGTCGATTCAAGAATGCTTGAGGCAACGGATGATTTCAAAATGCTGAAAGATTCTTACGTGATATTTATTTATAAACATGATAAATTCCGTAAAGGATTACCGATATATAGAGCAGACAGAACAGTTTTAGAGACGGGAAAACCTTTAAATGATGGTTCACATATTATTTATGTGAACGGAATGTACAAAGGGAATGATGAAATAGGTAAGCTGATTCAGGATTTTCATGCGAAGACGTCAGAAAACATGAATTATAAAGAATTAGCCGACGGTGTTCATCATTTCAAGGAGACAGAGGAAGGACGTGATATTGTGTGTGAATCAGTAAGAAAATATGCGGAGCAAGAATCGAAGAAGAGTGCTGAAGCTAGCAGAATAGATACTTTGGTTAAGAGCGTAAAGAACCTGATGGAAACCACATCGGTTACGTTAGATCAGGCCTTTAGTAATTTGTGCATCTCGGATACTGATAAGCTAATCATTTCCAGTAAGCTTCAGAAGTAACAAGTTAATATTGTAATATGCACATGAAGCAGTAGATCAGAAACATGGTCTGCTGCTTTATTTTTGTGCCGATATAAACGTATTTCCGATAAAAACCGTAGAACATATTGTTTTTTATTTTATGCAAAGGAGGTATCTCATGTATAAAACAAACTATTCAGTAACTTTCGTCTATGACGGAGTAAAGTCCGCCAATGAAGTCCTGACCGAAGCTATCATTGCGCAGGTCAGAAGAAAACTTGATTCAGATATAGAGATTATCGATGGAAAGGAATATAATATCCCCCTTTCGACACCCTCTTGACTTCAATCCCCATGTGGTCTAAGATAACGCCGGTATGTAAATGGTGCTGCAAAGACTACGAAACACAGTGAGCGTCGGGCTCTTCTAAAAGAGGGGAGTGCCTTTCGGATCTCTTGCAGCACGGATCAGTTCACTTCTTTAGGGGGACCAAATGAATCAGAGCCAAATTATCACGATCATCGTCACACTTGTTTGCCTTGCCATGGTGATACAGCCGATCCTGTCAATCAAATGGGCAAGGGAGAGTCAGACCACCACGACCATCCGCCCTTTTCGTATGATCATTTGTGCGATTGTGGCAGTCATGGGAATTTACTCCCTGATTACCGGCAATTATATGTGGTAAGATCGTGATTGGACCGGGATATGGTCAAAGAGCCTGCGGGCTCTTTTTTTTACCCTAAAAATTGCTTGAAATAGGCCAACAAACAGGTTAAGATGATACATGAACTATCCAAACAACCAAAAATATACTCAATATATAATCAAAAAGACGGGAGGATTCACCAATGGGGGCAGAAATCAAGGTTGGCATCGTGGGATGTGGCGCAATCGGGAGAGATCATTGCAGGCGGATCATGGACACCGTGCCGGGAGCGAGAGTGGTAGCGGTCAGCGACTATGTCAAGGAAGCGGCAGATGAGACGGCAAAGGCTTATGACATCCGTTCTTATGGAAACGATTGCGATGCGATGATCGCCGACAAGGAAGTGGAGGCAGTTTTGATCGCATCTATCGATGCAACCCATCATGACTATGTCATGAAGACGCTCGCGCAGGAGAAATGGTGCTTTTGTGAAAAGCCGCTCTCCCAGACGGCAAAGGACTGCGAAGAGATCATGAAAAGGGAGCAGGAGATCGGGAAACGTCTGGTACAGGTCGGTTTTATGCGCCGTTATGACAGAGGATATGCGGAGATGAAACGCATCATTTCCTCCGGTGAAATCGGAAAGCCCCTCATCATCAAGGCCTGCCACCGGAATGTATCCCAGGGACCCGGCTTCAAGACGGAAAACGGAATCACCAATGTGGCCATTCACGAACTGGATATCTGCAGATGGCTGCTGGATGACGAATACGAGGATGCGCAGGCAGTCAGAGTCAGGCAGTCTTCCAATTCCAACAAAGGATACGATAACCCGCAGGTGGTATTGCTGCGTACCAAGAATAACTGCTTCATCGACGTAGAGGTACAGGTGGCGGACGGCTACGGATATGATATTCAGTGCGAGGTGGTTTGTGAAAATGGAACGGTCAAGCTGCCGGATCCCTATGCGGTGGTTCGTCGTTCCAGACCGAATCCGGAGAAGCTGCCGGGTGCAACCATGCCGATCATGGTAGATTGGAAGGAGCGCTTTATCGAAGCCTATGACATTGAGCTCTGCGCTTGGGCAAAGAGTTTACAGGAAGGGAAACTGACAGGACCCTCCTCTTGGGACGGGTATGTGGCCTGCGTGGCGGGAGACGCGCTAAATGCATCCAGAGGAAACGGCGTCTTTTTGCCGGTGAAAACGATTGAAAAGCCGGAAATGTATAAGGACTGAAAAGGGAGGAATTTTAGAATGGATAAGACAAAGGTAAAACTCGGCATTGCGCCGATTGCATGGACAAATGACGATCTGCCGGATCTGGGCGGAGAAAATACCTTCGAGCAGTGCGTCTCGGAGATGGCACTGGCGGGATTCACAGGATCCGAGGTGGGCAACAAGTACCCGAAGGATCCGGCGGTGTTAAAAAAGGCGCTGGATCTGCGCGGGATTGAAATCTGCAACCAGTGGTTCTCCTCTTTTTTGCTGACGAAGCCTTTTGAAGAGGTGGAGAAGGACTGCCGCGCACAGCTTTCTTTTTTGCAGAAAATGGGATCGAAGATCATCGGCTTCTCCGAGCAGAGCTACAGCGTGCAGGGGCAGCAGGATACTCCGATTTTCGGGCACAAAAGGGTGATGAACGACGCGGAGTGGAAGACACTTGGCGAGGGATTAAACCGTCTGGGGAAGATTGCCCTCGAGGAATACGGCATTCATTTGACCTACCATCATCACATGGGAACGGTGGTGCAGACGATGGAGGAGACGGAGAGGTTTCTGGCTGAAACCGATCCGGCGTATGTCTCGCTTCTGTATGATTCCGGACATTTCTGCTATTCGGGGGAGGATCCGATTGCTTGTGTAAAAAAATTCATCGGAAGAATTAAGCATGTGCACCTCAAAGACATCAGAGAGGACGTATTGCAGAAGGTACGTGAGGAAAAAATGAGCTTTCTGGACGGCGTGAGAGCCGGCGCTTTCACCATCCCGGGAGACGGCTGCATTGATTTTGACCAGATCTTCCGCGTACTTGAGGAAAACGGCTATGCAGGGTATATGGTGGTAGAAGCGGAGCAGGATCCGGCAAAAGCCAATCCTTTAGAGTATGCGATCCGCGCAAGGAAATACATCAGCGAAAAAACCGGGTTATAATCAAGGAGTGACCCGCGTAATCGAAACGAAGTGACGAAGAGGAGAATGAGGCCATGGAGCAAAAGACCATCAGACTGACGGTCGCACAGGCGATTGTGAAGTTTCTGGATCAGCAGTATGTCAGCATGGACGGGGAAGAGACCAAGTTTGTAGAAGCTTTTTTTACCATCTTCGGGCATGGAATCGCGCTCGGACTGGGAGAGGCGCTGGACTCGGATCCGGGCAGTATCAAGGTGATGCAGGGCAGGAATGAGCAGGGAATGTGCCACTGTGCCATCGCTTACGCCAAACAGAGCAACCGGAGAAAAATCATCCCCTGCTCCTCTTCGATCGGACCCGGCGCTGCCAATATGGTGGTTGCGGCGGCGACGGCGACCGTGAACCAGATCCCCCTCCTTCTTTTTCCCTCGGACACCTATGCGTCCAGACAGCCGGATCCGGTGCTGCAGCAGCTGGAGCAGAGCTCGTCTCTTGCGACCACCACCAATGATGCTTTTAAGCCGGTGGTGAAATATTGGGACAGAATCGAGAGGCCGGAGCAGTTGATGAGTGCGATGATCAATGCCATGCGCGTCCTGACCGATCCCTCGGACTGCGGAGCGGTCAGCATTTGTCTCCCGCAGGACGTAGAGGGAGAAGCGTATGACTATCCGACTTCCTTTTTTGCAAAAAGAGTGCATCGCATCACTAGGCCGGTGGCGGTAGAGGAAGAAATCCTCGATGTTGCGGAAGTTATTGCGGCCGCTAAGAAACCGATCGTGATTGTCGGCGGAGGGGTACGCTACGCGGAAGCGGGAAGGACGGTGGAAGATTTCTGCGAGACCTTCGGCATTCCTTTTGGGGAGACCCAGGGAGGGAAGAGCGCTTGTCAGTCTTCTCACCCCTACTGTTTGGGCGGCATCGGCGTGACGGGCACGCTTGCCAGTAATCAGATTGCGCAGGAAGCGGACTGCGTGATTGCCATCGGCACGAGATTAACCGATTTTACGACGGCTTCCAAATGGCTCTTCCGAAATCCTGCCGTTCGCTTTGTGACCATCAACAATAACCGCTATCATGCATACAAGGCGGACGCGGTAAAGGCAGTGGGAGATGCGAGGGCAACGGTTGAAAGGCTCACGGAAGTCCTGCGGCAGAAGGGATACCATTCCGCTTACAGCAATGAGATTATCCAGGCAAAAAACGCCTGGGAACAGGAACTGCTTCGGCTGGGAGCGCTGGTTTGCACAGGGGAAAATTTCGAGCCGAATATCCGCCAGAGAGATACACGCACGATACCGGAATATGTGAAACTGCATGGCAGCAGTTTGACGCAGACGTCTGCTCTTGCCATCCTCCGGGATACCATTGGAAAAGATGACAATATCGTGACCGCGGGCGGATCCCTCCCCAGTTGCCTCCAGAGGGTCTGGCAGACGGATAAGAGAGGCGGCTATCATGTGGAGTATGGCTATTCCTGCATGGGGTATGAAATCGGTGCTTCCCTCGGTGTAAAAATGGCAGATCCCGCAAATGAAGAATACACCGTGGTTGGCGATGGCGGCTTCCAGATGTTAAACTCGGAACTGGGAACCATTATGCAGGAGAGGGTAAAGACCAATATCCTTGTTTTTGATAACTGCGGCTTCGGCTGTATCAACAATCTGGAGATGACGCACGGTGTGGGAAGCCTTGCCACTGAATTTCGCTATACGGACGGCAGGAAGCCGGCGGGAGATTTGATCGCCGTGGATTATACGAAGATCGGCGAAGCTTACGGCATGAAGACCTATCTCTGCAAGTCGGCGGAAGAGTTGAGAGAAGCTCTCCTTGACAGCAGAAAACAGGAGGTTGCCTGCCTCTTTGATCTGAAGGTCGTTCCCAAAACCATGACGGACGGGTATGATGCCTGGTGGAACGTCGGCATTGCCATGGAATCGGTAAATGAAGAGGTAAGAGCAGTGGCCAAAGAGGTGGAAGCGCACAGAGAGGTCGCGCGGAAATATTAAAAGGAAAAGAGAATCTGGAAGCGAGCATCTGGAAGTCTCCGGGAGAGGGCAATCTGCGACCGGGGACTTCTTGCGACAGAGGATGAGGGAAAAAGAGGAGAGTAGCATGGAACAGAAAGTTTTCGGATATCCGGAATTTGATCAAAATGGCGAACAGATCCTGACCACCTATGAGAATGAATACCGTGCCATGAATATGGACATTCGCGTCTACCGCATGAAGGCGGGGGAGGAGAAGAATTTTTTGCGCGAACAGGAAGAGACGGCCATCCTTCTTTTGTCCGGAAAGATCAAATTGATCTGGGAAAAAGAAGAGGAGACGGTAGCCAGAAAGGATGTGTTTACAGAAGGGCCGTTCGCCCTTCATGTTTGCAAAAACGTCCAGGTGAGGGTGAAAGCAGAGGAGGATTCAGAAATCCTCGTGCAGTGTACGAAGAATACGCGCTCTTTTGCCGGCAGACTGTACCACCCGGAGGATGCGCCGTGGAAATATTCCAGTAAAGGGAAGTTTGGCAACGTGGCCAATCGCCGCGTGAATACCATCGTGGACCACGAGATCAATCCGGATTCCAACATGGTATTAGGCGAGGTGTTAAACGATCCGGGAAACTGGTCGGGCTATTTGCCACACAGACACCCGCAGCCGGAATGTTATTATTTCAAATTTGATCATCCGGAGGGGTTTGGAGCCAGTTTTGTCGGAGATCAGGTATTCAAGAGTGTGGACGGCAGTTTTTCCGCAATTCCGGGCGGCGAATTGCATCCGCAGGCAGTGGCGCCCGGGTTTCAAATGTACACCTGCTGGATGATTCGCCACATCGACGGCAATCCCTGGCTGCAAACGGACCGATGTGAGGATGAGAGATATCTCTGGCTGCATGAAGCGCGGTTTTAAGGAGCGTAGGCGTTGGCAAGGACAATTCGACTGAATCTTGCACAGGAACAGGAACTGGCGGCGATCGGGAAGGCGCTGTCCTCTGATTGGAGAATCCGGATTCTGCGCCTTTGCTCCCGCCAGAAGATGAGCATTGCGGACATGGCAAAAGAACTGCGCATTCCCCCTTCCAGCTGTGCCATGCATGTAAAGATCCTGGTAGATGCGGGACTTTTGGACCGGGATACCCTGCAGGGGAGCCGTGGAAATGCCCAGCTGTGCTACCGCAATGCGGACCGGATTGATATTCGCCTGATGGAGATGGTGGAGAGGGCAGACAACATCGTGAGCGTCGAGATGCCAATCGGAGCCTATACGGACTGCGAAGTGCATGCCACCTGCGGGATTGCCAATGAGGCGGGAATCATCGGGATGGACGACAAGGAGGAAAATTTTTTCCTGCCCGAACATCTGACGGCACAGATCGCCTGGACATCTTCCGGTTATCTGGAATATACTTTTCCCAATAGACTCTTGTCTCTCCCTTTTAAGTGCAGACCCAAACAGGTGATGGTCAGCATGGAGATTTGCTCGGAGACGGCGGGGTACAAGGAAGACTGGAAGTCTGACTTGACCCTCTTTTTAAACGGCAGAGACTGCGGAACGTATCGAAGCATGGGAGATTACGGAGCTAGGAGAGGCAAAAACAATCCGATTTCATGGGTCTCCGGCAGAACCCAGTACGGGAAGCTTGCCATCTTCGAGGTGAATGAGAGAGGCAGCTTTGTGGGAGGGGTAAGAGTCGGTGACACGACCATCGAGGATCTGCATTTGATGGATGCACACCGGATTCTTCTCCGGATCGGCAATAAACCGGATGCCAAATACGTCGGGGGTCTCAACCTGTTCGGCAGGCAGTTTGGGGACTATTCGCAGGACATCATCATGAATCTGGTTTATGAGGAAACCATGCACCGGTCATGATCTGCAGGGAGAAGAAACCGATTCTTAGAGCGCCGGGAGAGGCAATCGTAGAGGATTTATGGATGAGTGAAAGTTATCAGCCGCCCTTCCATATGACGGAAGAAATCACAAACTTAATCGTTGAAATCGGGTTGTATGTTGGATCAATTACAACCTATGAAACGATACATCAGAATCCTGTGCTGCGCAGAAATAATCGGATTAAATCGATCTATTCTTCTTTAGCAATCGAACAGAATACGCTTTCGCTGGATCAAGTCAGTGATGTGATTAACGGGAAGCGAGTGTTGGCGCCTCCGCAGGATATCAGAGAAGTAAAGAATGCCTATGAAGCATATGAGCGGGCATCGGAACTCAAGCCATACAGCGTAAAAAATCTGCTTTATGCGCATAAGTTACTGATGGATGGTCTAATGAAAGAAGCCGGACGATTTCGCAGTGAAAATGTTGGCGTTTACGCCGGAGACCAGTTGATCCATGCAGGAACGCCTGCAAAATACGTGCCGGAGTTGATGGCACAATTGATGAATTGGTTAAAAAGATCCAATGTTCATCCGCTGGTGAAGAGTTGCATCTTTCATTATGAGTTTGAATTTATTCATCCGTTTGCGGATGGGAATGGACGTACCGGACGACTTTGGCAGTCCTTGATCCTTCAGAAGTGGAATAACCTCTTTGCATGGTTGCCGGTAGAGACACTGGTGCACGAGCATCAGGAAGAATATTACCGGGTGTTACAGCGGTCAGATCAGAAGGGAGACTCTACGGAATTTGTAGAGTTCATGCTGGGCATGATTCGTGATGCGTTGAAAGAATTGAGTGAAAACCAGAACCGGGGGAAGACAGCGACGGATGTCGTAGTAAATGTCGCAAGAAATGTCGTAGTAAATGTCGCAAGAAATGATGCGGTTAATGTCGCAGTAAATGAGGATAAGGTGCTGGCGCTTCTGGCGCAAGACGGAAGGCTGACAGCGAAGGTGTTGGCATCGACGCTTAGAGTCACACAGAGGCAGATACAACGAATTTTGGCAAAGCTGAAGCAAGAGCAAAAGATCATCCGGCACGGTGCAAGCAAAAATGGCTACTGGGAAGTGAACAGGCTTCGGAAAGCGAAGGAGATGGACTGAATGCAAAGTGGCTGTTCCCGAGATGGGAAAAACCAGACTGCATAAAGAGGATTCTTTGCCTAATATTCGTGCAACGAAGTAGCTGGTGGAGGAAACTGTTGAAAGAAAACAGTTTCCTCTTTTTTAAACAACAATATTGTTGAAATATCGGATTATTACCATCAAATTACCTAAAAATAACAGTATAAACTTGCGGAATTTGTTAGCTTCCTCTAAATTCTTAGATAGAAATAAACGTAAGTAATAGAAAAAGGAGGAAAGCATGAAAAAGAGATGGTGGAGTGCCCTGTTAGCCGCATCATTGATTTCAGGAGCCCTGGCCGGCTGTGGAGGGAGTGCAGGAGAGGGAGCAAAGACTTCTGATCCCGCAAATGCCTCGGATGTGGCAGCTTCTGCAGAGGGAAAAGCATCCGGTGCAGGCGGCGCAAGCGTAGATACAAATGAAGACGGAACGGTGAACAATCCGGAAGCCGTCAAGGTACCGGAGGGGGATCTGACCTTCTGGTCGCTCTTTACGGGAGGAGACGGCGAGTGGTGGAACAGCATTGTCGATCAGTATAACAAGTCACAAAAACAGATCGTGCAGGGCGTTTCCATGGAAGGCATCAAGGGGTGAGTAGAGGAGAGGAGAGGAGAATACAATGATTCAGGATAGAAAGGATTATCCGCGCCCGCAACTGGTGAGGAGCACTTGGCAGAACCTGAACGGAGAGTGGGATTTTGCCTTTGATGAGGAAAACAGAGGAGTGAGGGCGAACTGGCAAAACGGGATCCCGAAACAGAAAAAGATATGTGTGCCCTTTTCTTATGAAACGAAGGCAAGCGGCATCGGAGATCCTGCGCAACACGAAGTGGTCTGGTATCAGAGGAACTTTTCTTTTGCCAAAAAAGAAGGAAAAAGAAGCCTGCTGCATTTCGAAGGCGTCGATTTTAAGGCCGAAGTTTGGGTGAATGGAAGATCTGCGGGTAGGCACACGGGGGCATATAGCAGATTTTCCTTTGATGTGACTGCTCTTCTGCAGGAGGGGGAAAACAGCCTTGTCGTTCGGTGTCAGGACTCTAGATCGGTAGAGATTCCAAGAGGGAAGCAGCGGTGGATGCGGGAAAATTATGCCTGCTGGTATGTGCAGACGACCGGCATCTGGAAGACGGTCTGGATGGAAGAAGTGTCTGAAATTTATATCGGGGAAGTGAAGCTGACGCCGGAGATTGCAAGTGGAGAACTGCAGATTGAGGCGAAAATTGTGGATGAGGGAAGTGACGAGCGGGAGGAGAAGCCGCGGGAACTACTGCTTTTATCCGAAGCTTTTTTTGATGGGAAAAAAATAGGGAGTGTGGAGACCGCGATCCATTTGGGAAGGGTTACGCAGCGCCTGTCTGTCTTGAGAGAAGATCTGTTTGAATGGGGGCTGCATCTGTGGACACCGGAAAGTCCTGCGCTCTATGATTTGAAGCTGACGCTGATGGAACAAACGTCTGATGAAAAAAGCGCCCTGGACGAAGTGGTGTCCTACTTCGGGATGCGGGAAATCCGCATCGATCACGGAAACATCCTGCTCAACAACGTGCCCCTCTACCAAAGGCTGATCCTAGATCAGGGATATTTTGAGGAGTCGGGCTTAACGCCTCCCTCGGTGGATGCGCTTGTTCTGGATATCGACCGGGTAAAAGAATTGGGCTTCAACGGCGTCAGGAAGCAGTGGAAGACGAGAGATTTTTGTACCTGGCGGATGTAAAAGGGCTGTTGGTCTGGAGCGAGATGGCGGCGCACTACCGTTTCAGTGATGCTGCCGTGCAGGAATATACGAAGGAGTGGATGGAGGTGCTGCGGCAGAATTACAACCACCCTTCCATCATTACCTGGACGCCGTTTAACGAGTCCTGGGGAATTCCGCAGGTGGAAACGGAAAGGAGACAGCAACATTATACGGAGGCGATTTATCACTTAACCAAGGCCTTCGATCCGATGCGCCCCGTGATTTCCAATGACGGATGGGAGCATACGGTCTCCGACATCATCACCCTGCATGATTATGAGGAGGACGGAGAGCGATTTCTGAACCGCTATTTGACGCACAAAGAGGAGATCCTGCGCACGCAGCTCTACCACTGCGGTCATAAGTCGGCGATGGCAAACGGCTATACCTACGAGGGGCAGCCGGTAATCCTCAGCGAATACGGTGGCATCGCCTTTGCGGATAAACAGCAGGGAGAGTGGGGATACGGCAATGCGGTGAAGAGTGAGGAGGAATTCCTTCTCCGTTTGCAAAAAATCACGTCTGCCATCTATCAGGTTCCTTATATCGTTGGATTCTGCTATACGCAGGTGAGCGATGTGGAGCAGGAAGTGAACGGTCTGATGCGCGAAAACAGAACTTACAAGGTGGATCCGCAGAAAATCAGACCGATCATTGATCCGGGCGCATCCTGAAGGATGCGCTTCTCTAAGCTCTTGCAACCATCTCCCCGTATTCTTCTTTTTCTGCCTTGATAAAGGCCTTCACCGCTTCGGTATCCGGAAGATCATCCGAGCAGTTGTTGCTTCTGACCATCATGGAAGCTTCTGCCGATCCGAACTCTAAGCAATCGATGATATCCCAGCCCTGAAAGAGACCATAGAGGAAGCCGGAGCCGTAACCGTCCCCTCCGCCGAAGCCTTTTCGTGCGCTGACGGGAAAGGGTTTGATGGAAAAGCTTTGGTGGTCGATCGTATAGGCGGTGGAGCCCTTCATCCCATGCTTGATGACGACAAGAGAAGCGTGTTCTCCCATCCAGTAATCGGCACTCTCCTGATCGGACATGGCAGGGCGAATCAAACGTTCGGTGAGATCAAATTCCTCGCGGGATCCCATGATGATATCGGCCTCTTTTGCAATAATGGAATAATAGATGGAAATATCGTCCTGTGTCTTCCAGTTGTATTCCCGATAATCGATATCAAAGATGAGGGGAACGTTGTTTTTCCGGGCAAGCATGGCGGCCTTGATGGCGGCTTCTCTGGAAGGGCTTTCGGCAAGAGAGGTGCCCGAAATGAGAAGAGCCTTCGCACTTGCAATATAATCCTCGTCAATATCTTCTACGCTTAATTGCAGATCCGCTGCCATGTTGCGATACATCAGGATATAGGACTCTTTCGGGGAAAGCATTTCCGTAAACGTAAGCCCCAGCTTCTCTCCGTTTTTGCATCTGGTAATATGAGAAGTATCAATTCCCTTCCGGTTAAAATAATCCGTGACATAGTCTCCGAACTGGTCATCGGACACCTTTCCGATAAACCCGGCCTTCATCCCGTGCCTGGTGACGCCGCAGGCAATGTTGGCAGGAGAGCCGCCGACGAACTTCTCAAAGTAGTGGACGTTTTTTAACGGCCCGAACTCCTCTTTGACTGTTTCCGAGTAGGCGGGGTTAAAATCAATCGCCACCCGCCCGAGCAGGATCAGATCGAGATTCTTGCTTGCGTCAAATTTCAGGTATTGCATTTGTTACCTCCCTTGTCCTGGTGTGCTTGTCACGCCTCTTCCCATCCGAGCAAGGCAGAGAGCTGCCCGGAGAGTTTCTTCATCGCAGGTAAAACCTGCTCTTTGATTCTGGTATCGGTGAGCGCATCTGTGTCGTCAAAGGCACTGATGGCGGCGACGATTTTTCCCGAATAATCGTAAAGCGGGACGGAAACGCAACGGTGACCGATTTCACACTCTTCATTATCCAGCGCATAACCGCAGTTTCCGACCTTCATGATTTCGGAAATCAATTTTTTTTCATCTGTAATCGTATGCTCGGTCAGGCGGGGCAGTCCTTTTTCCTGAATCATGGCATGAATTTCCGCCTCCGAATGCTTGGATAGCAAAACCTTTCCGGAGGCAGTGGAGTGGATGGGGGCGTCTTTGCCGATGCGGACCAGGGCTTGCATCGAAGAGGTCGCGCTCATGAGCATATCCAGATAAACCACATCTCCGTTCATTTCTACGGCAAGCAGGACGCCCAGGTGTAGCAGCTCCGAAAGTTGCTTTAGAAACGGCTCCGCCAGACTGCGCAAGCTGACCCCCGCCTGGAGGTTGTTGCTGATGGCGCAGACCTTGCGGCTTAGCATATAGCCGCCTCCTCCGGGTTCCTGAAAGGCATAACCGGTTAAAATCAGAGCGCTTAAATAACGCAAAAGAGTCGGCTGCGTCATCTTCAGTTCTGCGGAGAGATCGGTCAGTCTTACGTAGTCATGTTGCCTGGAGAGGCACTCCATGATAGAAAGGAGCCTGACCGATGAAAGACTCTGGTAGCGTGCTTGTGCTTCTGGTGTTTGCGTCTGCGAGGCTTTCTTGCGAGCAATCTGCGGTTGCTTCCTTTTTGTGCCTGTTTCCGGTGCACTGATCTTCTGCGTTTTCTTCTGTGTTTCTTTATCCCTAAGGGGCATCTGCTTCCTCCGTTTGGTCATAGGAGATTGGTGTCAAATGTCTTTTGACGCCTCGATCTCCGGAGATCCTGACAACAGTATAAAACGGAATTCCAAACGGGTCAATAAAAAACAAAATATTGTTATGATAATCAGAATAATATTTTCATTGACATAACATTCGACCCGGGATATACTGTGTATACAAAATTTGATTTTGATAATCAAAATAATAATCGACTATTTAAAACGAAATGAATGAAAGGAAAGGAGAGGATTATGGCAGAAGTGAAACGCTACGGTTATTGTGTGGACGGAGAGTGGAAAACATCGTCTTCCGGGAAATACATGGAGGTGACGGATTCTTCTACCGGAGAGGTCATTGCGGAGGTACCGCAGTGCACACAGGCGGAGTGCGAAGAGGCGATTGCTTCCGCACAGGCGGCTTTTCCTGCGTGGTCGGGTCTGTCCGTTTCCAAACGGGTGCAGTATCTCTTCAAGTGGAGAGAGGTTCTGTATGCGCATAAGGAGGAACTTTCCATTCTCTGCGCCAAGGAACTCGGGAAAACATTGAATGAAGCCAGAGGAGATGTACAGAAGGCAATCGAGCCGACCGAAGAGGCTTGTGCGCTTCCTGCCATGATTCAGGGCGATGCCGCCATGAATGTAACGGGAGGTTATGATACCGCCAGTTACCGTTTCCCTCTGGGCGTGGTAGCGGGGATTGTCCCGATGAACTTCCCGGCGATGATTCCGTGGGGCTGGATGGTTCCGCTTGCACTTGCCTGCGGTAATACCGTGGTGTTAAAGGCAAACAGCCAGACGCCTCTCACCTCCATCCGGATGCTGGAACTGTTTTACGAGGAAGGGAAATTCCCGAAGGGAGTCGTGAACCTGGTGACCTCCAACCGTGCGGAAGCGGAGATCTTTATGACCGATTCCAGAATCAAGGCGGTGACCTTCGTCGGCACGACGGATGTGGGCAAGCATATCTATTCCGTTGCAGCTGCACACGGCAAGCGGGTGCAATCGCAGTGCGAGGCAAAGAATCATGCGCTTCTCCTGGCAGACGCCAATTTGGAGGCGGCAACCAATGCGATCATCAATTCCACCTACGGCTGCGCAGGCATGAGATGCATGGCACTTCCGGTCGTCGTGGTGGAGGAGAGCATTGCGGATCAATTCGTGGCACTGCTTAAGAAGAAGGCGCAGGCAATGGTCGTCGGCTGTGCCTATAAAGAAGAAACGCAGCTAGGACCGGTGGTATCGGAGAAACACAAAAAGAAGGTCTGCGAGTGGATTCAGAAGGGAATCGACGAAGGCGCAGAGCTGGTGCTTGACGGAAGAGATCTCGTGGTTCCGGGCTATGAAAAAGGCTTCTTTGTAGGACCGACGATTCTGGATCATGTGAAGCCCGGGATGAGCGTGGGAGATCAGGAAATCTTTGGACCCGTGACCTGCATCAAGAGGGTCAAGAACTACGAAGAGGGAATCCGTGTGATGAATGCGAATCCCTTCGCCAACGGTTCCTGCATCTTCACTTCCAGCGGCTACTATTCCAGAAAGTTTGCCATGGAGACGGACGGCGGCATGGTGGGCATTAACGTCGGCATTCCGGTACCGACGGCTTACTTCCCCTTCTCCGGCAACAAGGATTCCTTCTTTGGAGACCTGCATGTGCTGGGAAGAGACGGCTACCAGTTCTTTACCAGAGCAAAGACCGTTACAACGCACTGGTTTGATGAGGAAGCGGCAAACAGAACGGTTGGCACCTGGGAAGGTTCGACCGACCTGTAAGGCAGTTGGAGCCACAGACGACGCAGTTACAAATCCAGCTATCGTTACAAAGGCAGTATACAGTGATAAAGTCAGCTGCATATAGACCTACAAATGTAGCTGCAGGGCACTGTGAATCAGCGTGCTGATGCCGCCTGCGATAAAGAGCAGAATGATGATCTTTTGGGAAGCTTTGTTGCTGATTTTGCGGTCCAGAAGAGAACCGATCTGCATCCCGATCAGGGAAGCAGGCAGCATCACCGCAGAAAGCAGAAGAGTCTTTTCGGTAAAAAAATCCCCTGCCGCATAGAGGAGAAGGCGAAAGAGATTCTCAAAGAGAAAGACAAAGCAGGTGCAGAAGCGAAAGGTGTCCCGGTCTTTCACGACCCGTTCCAGATAGGCAAGAAATAAAAGATTGATACCGAACAGTCCGGCACAGATGCCGGAGGTAAAAGAAAGAAGAGCGCAGAGCAGTCGGTTCTGCGTCTTCTTTTTTGGGGACTGATTTGTGTTTTCATAGATGGATTCTTTTGCAGAATCGCTTCCGGCTTCCTTTCCGGCACCATTTCCCACTCCATTTCCCGCTCCATGTCCATCCCCCTCTCCCGCATTTCTGCTGAGCATTTCGATTCCAAGACCGGTGATAAGCAGCCCGAGAAGAAGTTTTAAAACCGTAGGACTGCCGTATTTGAGTAGGAGAGTGCCCGGTATGGTTCCCGTCAGCACGAAGAAGGTAATCGGCAAAACGATGTGCTTGTCGAAGCGGTCCCTGTTCCGGACCACGATGCGCAGGTTCAGGAAGAAAGAAACGGGCAGAAGAGAAGGGGAAATCGTACGGTTCGGAAGAAGAACGGAGAGCAAAGGGTTCGAGACAAGTGGATCTCCGAAACCGGCAATCCCCTTCAAAATAAATGCAATCAGACAGCAGAAAAAAGCATAGAGGAGAAGAAAAGGCTGCATGATGTTCCTCCTTCGGTCGTAAAGGCGGTCTCTTGGTTTTTCAAGGGTTAGCCTTGTTTTTCAAGGGTTGCATTGTCAATAGTCCGTTTTGACAAAGAATATCAAAAAATGTGTCGCATCTGCCAAACTTGATCAAGACCGAATCAAATTGATTGACATGTGGTATGAAATCGTCTAAACTTAACTAAATGTTAACCAGAATCTAACTTTAAATTGAGCAACCAGAACCGATTCACTCAAATTCTGATAATCATTATATCATAATCGGTTCGGCTTGCGAGGGAGGTTTGGATTCGAACGGAAAGGGGAATGGTTATGAAAAAGAAAGTGGTTTCTGTACTTCTGGCAGGATTGCTGGGAATGAGCCTGATGGCTTGTGGAGGCGATTCTTCCGCCAAACAGGACAGCAGCACACAGGCAGCCGATCAGGGCGCAAGCTCCGCACAGACAGCTGCGTCGCAGGCACAGGCATCCGGTGAGGCGGGCGAAGTCAGTGTCGATGTGATCTTAAAGACAACGGCTTCGGAATACTGGAGCTATGTGCAGGCGGGTGCAAATGCGTATGGCAAGGATCACCCGGAAGTGAAGGTGGATGTCAAGGGCGCAACCAGTGAAACGGCTTATGACGAACAGCAGAACATGATTGAAACCGATTTGAATTCGGGCGCATATTCCGCCTATGTCATTGCACCGTTGCAGGCGGATCTGGTTGCCAATCTGATCAAGGGACAGACCAAGCCGATCGTGGCGGTGGATACCAATATTGAAGCGCCGGAAATCCTGTCCTTTGTGGGAACGGGCAATGAAGATGCCGCCAAGATGGGCGGTGAGAAGGCAGTGGAAGCAGCCAAGGCTGCCGGCTGGAAAGAGATCAAGGCCGTCTGTATTTCCGGCGTGCAGGGAGACGGAACGGCGACTGCCAGACTGAATGGCTATGAAAAGGGAATCAACGGTGCCGGCGGCGAATTCTTAAAGGATGAGATTCAGTATGCGGATGCCGTTGCCGACAAAGCGGTGACTTGCATGGAAGCAGTGATGCAGAACCATCCGGAAGGCCTTGCCATTGTTTGTGCCAACAACGACGATATGGCGATGGCGGCGGCTCGTGCGGCAAAGGGAAATGCGGCCTATAAGAATACCGTTTTCATCGGTTTTGACGGCATTCAGTCCGCCTGCAACGCAATTCTGGCCGGCGAAGAGACCATGTCTGTCGCACAGGAAGCTTATGATATGGGATACAAGGCGGTTGAGGCGGCTGTGAAGGCAACCAAGGGCGAGAAACTCGAGAAGTTCATCGATTCCGGTTGCTCGGTCATCAACAAGGACAATGCCCAGAAGAGACTGGACACCTTAAAAGGCTACATTAAGTAAATCAAACGGAAAGTCATTGCAGGAACCGTTCGCCTGTGGGGCGGGTGGTTCCTGTTTTTTCAAATCACCGTACCAAAAACGGAATCGGCAGTGGCGGTGACGGAGTAAGCGGATGACCGCAATTTGCAGATGAAACAGGAAGGACATCGAATGGGCAGTGAATATGTGGTAGAGATGAATCACGTGACCAAGCGTTTTCCCGGTGTGGTCGCACTTCACGATATGCATATCGACGTAAAAGCAGGGGAGATCCTGGGGTTAATCGGAGAAAACGGCGCAGGAAAATCCACCCTGATCAAGGTGTTAACCGGTGTACATGAGGCGGATGAGGGAGAGATTCTGGTTGAGGGAAAACCCTGCAAATTCAAGAATCCCAATGATTCCAGCAGCGTGGGCATCGCCTGCGTGTATCAGGAATTAAACACGGAACCGCTGTTGAGTGTGACCGACAATATTTTTATCAATAAGTGGCTGAAAAAGAAAAATGGCCTTCTGGACTATCCGACCATGCACCGGAAAACAAAAGAAGTCATGAGATCCCTCGGGCAGGAGATCGATCCGACGCTTCCGGCGGGGAGTTTCGGCATGGGAATTCAGCAGATGATGGAGATCGCCAAGGCGGTTCTCATTGACGCGAAGATGATCATAATGGATGAGCCGACCTCCTCTCTTGGAGAAAAAGAGGTGGCGCAGTTGATGGAAACCTGCAGAGACCTGAAGAAAAAAGGGATCGGCATCATCTTTGTCTCTCATAAACTGGAAGAGTTGTTTGAGCTCTGTGACCGTGTGACCGTCATTCGGGACGGCGAATTCATTGAAACCAGAGATACGAACCGATGGGATAATGATTCCCTGATTCGAGCCATGGTCGGCAGGTCGTTAGACAATCAGTTTCCGAAGGAGTACGGGGTAAGAAGCAAGGAACCGATGCTGAAAGTGGAGCATTTGAACGAAGAGGGTGTGTTGCAGGATATTTCCTTTGAAGCCTACGGCGGAGAGATCCTTGGCTTCTCCGGACTGGTTGGTGCGGGCAGGACGGAAACCATGCGCGCCATCTTCGGAGCGGACAAAATCACGAGCGGCAAGATTTACATCAAGGGCAAGGAAGTAGAGATCAAATCGCCCCGCGACGCGATCCGGAACGGCATCGCTTTTTTGACAGAAGACAGAAAGGGACAGGGACTGGTCCTCTCGGAATCCATTGCCAATAACATGATACTGGCAAGTTTTTCCAAGTTTGCCAGGGGACTTTTTCTGGATGAGAAAAAAATCAGCGAAAGCGGAGAACAGAATGTCAAGGATTTAAGCATCAAGGCGACCTCTCTGGATGAGGCGGTGGTACAACTCTCCGGCGGCAACCAGCAGAAGGTCGTGATCGGGAAATGGGTGAACACCGATGCGGATATTTATATTTTTGACGAATCCACCAGAGGCATCGATGTCGGCGCCAAGGTAGAGGTGTACAAGGTCATGAATAAGTTAGTGAAAGAGGGGAAGTGTGTCATCATGATCTCTTCCGAGATGCCGGAGATTCTCGGCATGAGCGACCGGGTCATCGTCATGAGGGGCGGTCATATCACCGGAAGCATGAACCGTGATGAAGATGCATTCAATCAGGAAACCATTATGAAAGCAGCGTGGGAGGTTTAAGATGAAAAAGAAAAAAGGAAATATCATGTCCTATGCGGGGACGTTCGGCGCACTACTCATTCTCTTTGTGATTCTTGCCCTGGCATCGCCGAATTTCCTGAAATTTGACAATATGATGTCGATTTTAAAGCAGACCACCTTTAACGCCCTCCTGTCCACCGGAATGCTGCTCTGCCTGATTACGGCGGGAATTGATCTTTCGGTAGGAGCCAATGCCACTTTTGCCGCCTGTATGTGCGGATTCCTGGTGACCAGAGGAGTGACCAATTCCTTTGTCCTGATCGTCGTGGCGCTTCTAACCGGCACCCTGGTCGGCATGGTGAACGGACTGCTGTTAACCAGACTGCATCTGCCGCATCCCTTTGTATCGACCCTGGGTATGAAAAATGTGCTCTGGGGCGCAGCGCTGCTGGTGACCGCTTCCAAGATGATCTCTTTTTCCGGAATCAACGGTCTTCTCTGGCTTGGCTCTTCTACCATGAAGGGATTTCCGGTCAGCTTTGTTATTGTGATTCTGATCTATATCCTGATGCATGTCCTGCTAACCAAAACAGCGCTTGGCAGAAGCATCTACTGCGCAGGAGGAAACCCGGAGGCGACCAGACTCTCCGGCATCAATTCCGCCAATGTCTTAACCTTCTGCTACACCCTCTCCGGCTTCATGGCTGCCCTCGCCGGTATCGTATCCATCGGTAGAAGCGGGATCTGCAACGGCGCCAATGCCATTCAGGCCTATGACACCGATGCGATTGCCGCCTGTATCATCGGAGGCGCTTCCTTCATGGGCGGCAAAGGCACCATGTTCGGCACCATGCTGGGTGCGCTCATCATTTCGGTCCTTCGGAACGGATTCACGCTTCTGGCCGTGCCCTCCTCGATTCAGAACCTGGTGCTTGGTCTGGTTATCATCGGAGCCGTTCTGTTAGATGTGACCCGTGAACACATGGAAAAAGCGTCCAGACTGAAGGCAAAAGCTTGATCCTTCAGAGGGACGAGGCAGACGAATGCTGAAAATGGATTCGGCAAAATGGAATCAATCATGCCGGATTCGCAAAGCGGAATCGGTAAAGGAGGAAACCAGTGAAAGAATTGAAAGTGGGAATTGCCGGATTGGGGAGACTGGGAAGGGTACATGCGCAGAATCTTGCTTATCAGATTCCGGGTGTGAAGCTGAGTGCAGCCTGCTCCATCGTGGAAGAAGAGCTTACTTTTGCAAAAAAAGAACTCGGGGTATCCGAGGTCTATACCGACTTTGATCAGATGATTGCAAGCGACCTGGATGCGGTTGCCATCGTGACCACCAGCGGGATGCATGCAAAGCAGATCGCGAGCGCCCTTGCGCGTGGCAAGCATGTGTTCTGTGAAAAGCCTCTGGGCGTGACACTGGAGGAATGCAGGGAGGCGGAGAAGGCGGTGGAGGCGCATCCGGATCTGGTCTTTTTCCTCGGTTTCATGCGCCGTTATGATCCTTCCTATGCGTATGCGAAGAAAAAGATTGCCGAAGGTGCCATCGGGAAACCGTATCTGGTGAAGGCGACCGGCATTGATCCGGAATCTGCAGTCGAGGGGGCGATCAGATTTGCGCCTACTTCTGGCGGACTTTTTATTGACATGGCCTCTCACGACGCGGATCTGATGCGTTGGTTTCTGGGCGCAGAGGCAAAAGAGGTGTATGCCCTTGGCTCTACCTTCAAGCACCCGGAGTTTGCCGCCTGCGGGGACAGTGAGAGCGGGATTGCGATGTTTTCTTTTGACAACGGCGCCATGGGGATGCTACATGTCGGACGCACCGCACCCTACGGATATCACATCGAAACCGAGATCGTGGGCACCGAGGGAACCATCCGCGTTTCGCCCGTTCCTGAAAAAAATCTGGCGATGTTGTATAATAAGGACGGTGTCGTGCAGGAATGTGTGAGCGGCTTCCCGGAGCGCTTTGATGAGGCATACCGACTGGAAATGCAGGAATTCATCGACTGTGTGAGGGAAGGCAGGAAGCCGGAAGTCACCGTGTATGACGGAACAAGAGCGACCGAAATGACCTTTGCGACAACCAGTGCATTCAAAAATCACAGAATCGAGAAGATCGGAAAGGACGAAACATGAAGGTACAGAACATTTCGGACATCAACAAGTTTTTCCAGGTGGTAGACTCCTGTAAGGGAAGAGTGGAGCTCGTGACCGGAGAGGGGGATCGCCTGAACTTAAAGAGTAAGATTTCCCAGTATGTCTCCCTCGCCAATGTCTTTTCAGACGGCACGATCAAGGAGATGGAAATTCTGGCATCCGAGCCGGAAGACATCCAGAAGCTGATGGAATTCATGATGAACCAATAAATAAGGGAAGAGTCCCCTATCTCAAAATTTTTACATTCATACCTCACTTTCATACGCGCCCGGGAATGCATTCGTGCAAATACCGGGTGCGTATTTGTTTGAAAGAGCCGTTTGATCAGAGCACAAATCGACAGGCATCAATTGACCAATACATCATGATAAGAAAATCAATAAAAAATTTATCGAAATACTTCATAAAATATATTATAAAGCCGATATAGCAACAGAGAAAGACATAAACATTCTTCTCCGCTAAGGTGAAATTGATCGATAGAAACAGGAGGTTATTCATGATTGATCCGGTACACGGCACCATGTTTTCTTATCAAAATCCGGCATACAAAAAGATCGGAGATAAAAAAACGGATGCCTTTGTTGGGAAGATCTCGTCGGCGGAAGAAGTCTCTACATCAAAACCTGTAGGAAAGGTCTTGGGCCTGGCAACGATGCCCTGCAGTGGCACAATGTCTTATTGTATGAATGCGATTTATGCGGATTGTTCAACGGAAGAAGATCCGGTGATTCGAGTCGGGGTCACGAATGGAGATGCGTCCGAAGCCTACGATGTGCATGTAAAG
>JABZIZ010000007.1 GCA_015258065.1 Lachnospiraceae bacterium
TGCTTGATTCCCTCCGGCTTCTCGATCCGATTTTCCGCCATAAAACGGACCATTTCTCCGCGAGCCATCTTACAATACACGCCCTTTTGCACTAGCTTTCCCTGAACATCTTCAAAGAAATTGCAGGTGATATAGGAATCCTCCGCCTGCAAATACTTCTCAATACATTTCGAATACTCCTTCGAGGCGAGATTCACAATGATTCCGCTGCTGTCCCTTAGTTCCTTGTACAGTCTGTCTCCCCAGTAGGCATAGAGATTCTTCGCTCCATTCAGTTCGAGCTTCGCCTGCATCTCCAGGCGGTAAGGTGTCACCCCGTCCATCGGCTTCAGAATCCCGTAGAAGCCGGATAGAATCCGAAGGTGTTCCTGCACATAGTGGAGCATCTCCGTCTCAAAAACGGTCGGAGCCATATACTGATAGGCGATTCCGTCATAGGAAAGAATCGCCGGTGTGAGCCTTCCTCTTAAATCCATCGACGAAAGACGCTCTATATTTTGCTCGGCAATCCTGTCATTGCAGGCCCAAAGTGCCTTGAGTTCCGAAAAGGACTTCTCTTTCAACCTGGCCTTGATTGTTTCGGCATCGGAAAGGAAAACAGGCAAGTCTCGGTAAGCAAGCCCATTTTCATCATGTTGCATCTTTTTTGCAGGGGAAAGAATGATTCGCATATCAGCTAAGCTCTCCGAAGTCGGTGTTGCTAGTCCTATCTCTAATCTTCCTTTTGCGGTGCGTACAGATCGGCCTTTCGATCAGCGAGCTTGACCTGTTGACCATCGGCACGGTCAACGACATGTACATGGAAATGAGTAACGACGACTATGACTATCCGGAGGTCGCCACACAGGAAATGATGGACCGGTTCTGAACGCATAAGCCCCTGCCTTTGCAGACAGGGGCTCTTTCATGTTACCACTCGTTGGTCTCGTTTAGCTGATGCCGGATGTCTCTGCCGCCGTACATAATGCGTGCAATAGAAACCATATCAGCAGAGTAATCCACGGTATAAAAAACCAGATAGTTATTGACGGGCAGAAAGCGGACACCTTTGCTGTGCCAGGGCTCCTCTTTATACAAGGGATTTCGATCTGGCATGGAATCAAGCGCCCCGATCATTTCCATGATCTTATCTGTTATTTTTCTTGCTGTCTCAGGAACGAGCAGTGTAAATGCGATGTACTCATAAATATCCCGAAGGTCCTGCCTCGCCCGAAACGTATAGACAATCTTCATTTGCTGTACAGTCTCCTCATTTCGGTTTCCACATCGTCTGCGGAAATGACGCGGCCCGCTGCAATATCATCCATACCCAGCTGCATTTCCGCATCGAACTGTTCCTTCGTCAGTTCACCGATGGAGACTGGCTTTGTGGCAGGCAGTCTCATTTCAAACGGCATGCCCCGCTGAATGACAACCTGCTTTAAGAACATACCAATTGCATTAGACATTGGGATTCCCAACTGACCAAGGATTATCTCAGCCTGCTCCTTTGTCGCGGGATCAACACGCGTGTATACGTTCGCTGTTTTAGATATGGTTCTTGCCATGAAAAGCACCTCCTCAATGTTTCTGAGGACAGTATATCATAAATGATTGCTTAAAGCAATCTAAAAGCAATTCCGAATGAAAACCCCTTTGTCATTGGACTCATCTGTCAAAGACGGGATTGTTCCTAAATCAAAATCGCCGGAGGCTTTTGGAGCCTCCGGCTACATCAGGGGTCTGTTGCTCTCCCCTTCTTACTCTTCTGTTTCTCCGGCAGCCACCTTCGCCGCTCTTGCCGCCACTTCTCTATCCTGCACTTCTGACGGGCACTGTTCATAGCGGGCAAATTCATAGGAGAAGGTGCCGCTTCCACCGGTCATGGAGCGAAGCTGGGTGCAGTAGCCGTACAGCTCCATCTGCGGTACTTCCGCTTCCACCACCTGCTTGCCGTCTTCCGGGTTCATCCCCAGTACACGCCCTCTGCGCTTATTGAGATCTCCCATGACGTCTCCGGTGAAGCTGTCGGGCACCGTGACCTTTAGGGTCACAATCGGCTCTAACAGCACCGGTCCCGCATCCATAAAGCCTTTTTTGAACGCCTGGGAAGCGGCTACCTTGAATGCCATTTCCGAAGAATCCACCGGATGATAGGAACCGTCATAGAGGACTGCCTTCACGCCGACAACCGGATAAGCCGCCAGAGGCCCCCTTTGACAGGATTCCGCCACTCCCTTTTCTACTGCCGGGAAGTAATTCTTGGGAACCGCACCGCCTACCACTTCCTGTTCGAAGATATAAGGTTTGGACAGATCGCCGGAAGCGGAGAACCGCATCTTCACATGACCGTACTGCCCGTGTCCGCCTGTCTGTTTCTTATATTTGTACTCCACATCCGAAGTCTTCCGGATGGTCTCGCGGAAGGCTACCTTGGGTTTGGTTAGATCAATTTTTACCTTATACTGATCCTCCAACTTGGAAGCCACCACTTCCAGATGCAGATCGCCGATTCCGTACAGGAGCGACTGGTGATTCTCCGAATCATTGACCACTTTCAGGGTCGGATCCTCCGCCGCCAGTTTGGAGAGCGACTGGGAAATCTTGTCAATATCCGCCTTATTCTGTGCATGATAGCGCATAGCGGTATAGGGTTTGGAAATATCGCTTGGTGCATAGGTCACAGGGCAGGACTTGGTGGAAAGGGTATCACAGGTGTCGGCGTCCAGCTTTTGCAGCGCACCGAGATCTCCTGCATGCAACTCCGCAACTTCCGAGGATTTATTGCCCTGCAGTAGATAGAGCTTGCCGATCCTCATCTCCTTCTGCTCGTTGGCGTCATACATGGTGTCATCCGTTTTCAGAACACCGGATCTTACCTTAATAAACGAATATTTGCCGATAAAGGGATCGACCATCGTCTTATAGACAAAGGCTGTCTTTGGCTTTGCGAAATCGAAATCCGCCTGGAAAATCTCGTTGGTTTTCGTATTGATACCTGCCATCTTACGATTATCCGGAGACGGCAGGTATTTTACGATGTCGTCCATAAGCGTATACATCCCCTGGCAGAGCGTCGAAGATCCCATCTCTACCGGCACCACCGATCCGTCACAGACACTGACGCGAAGGGCGGCACGAATTTCCGCTTCCGAGAAGGTTTCTCCGCTAAAATAACGATCCATGAATTCTTCGCTGGTTTCCGCAACCGCCTCCATGAGGGTATCATGGTAAAGAGAAAGATTTTCCTTATTATAATCCGGTACCGGGATCTCCTTCACTTCTTTGCCTTCCCAGCGGAAGCCTTTTTCCTGAATGACGTTTACATAACCGACAAACTTGCCCTCTTCTCGAATCGGCATATTAAAGGGTGCAATCTTCTTGCCGTAACGATCGGTCAGATCCTGCACGACCTGACGATAGGAGGCATCGTCAATATCCATATCGGAAACAAAGACCATCCGCGGAATCTTGTATTTTTCACACAGCTCCCAGGCCTTTTCCGTCCCCACTTCCATACCTGCCTTACCGGAGATGACGATGATGGCCGCATCCGCCACACTCATCGCCTCCTCTACCTCTCCGACAAAATCGAAGAAGCCGGGCGTATCCAGCAGATTGATCTTGCAGCCTTCCCACTCCATCGGAATCGTCGTTGTGCTGATGGAAATTCCACGCTTCTGCTCTTCCTTATCGAAATCGCTGATGGTATTCTTATCTTCCACCCGTCCCATTCTGGAAGTCAGACCAGCCAGATAGGCCATCGCCTCTGCAAGTGTCGTTTTTCCGCAACTCCCATGTCCCAGCAGAACCACGTTGCGGATTTTGTCAGTCGTATAAACGTTCATGCAATGATCCTCCATCCCTTTTGTTACGATATGCAAAATGATCCGGTGTCAAACGAATCTTCTCGCCTGTACCAGATCATTTTACTAAATATCTATTTTATGCACAAGTTTTTCTGTGAAAAATATACAGAAACAGCCGCTATGCAATGTTTTCTGCCAATTTCAGCACCTGCTCCTGAAGAGAATGAACGGTCCTCTCTGACTCCTGCCTGCTATCTTTTTTTGCATAGAAATAAAATTTCAACTTCGGCTCCGTTCCGGACGGCCTGAGGGCAAACCAACTGCCATCCGTCAGATCAAAACGCAGCACGTCGGACCTTGGCAGATCCTCCACCTGTTCCGCATAATCGGTCTTTTTTTCTACCGCAAAATCGCCGAACGCCACCTGCTTCTGCCCCCGAAACGCCTGCATGATTCTGGAAATCCGCTCCTTTCCGGGAATTCCCTTCAGGATCATGGAGTACTGGCTCTCGGCAAAATAACCGTACTCCCGATACAGTTCTTCCAGATAATCCCGCAGATGCCTGTCGTTTTTCTTGCACCAAGCAGCCATCTCCGCCATTAACATGGCGGAACAGACGCCGTCTTTGTCCCTGACCTCTGCTGCCGGCGCACAGCCGATCGACTCTTCGTATCCGAAGAAGAAGGTCTCACCCCTGGCTTCCATCTGCGGAATCCTGCTGCAGATATTCTTGAATCCAGTTAGCGCATAATAGACGTGTAACCCATAAGCCTGCCCGATGGCACTGCCCATGCCGCCCGTTACAATGGACTGCACCATTGCTCCCTTCTCCGGGAACAGCCCCTTCTCCTTCCTCCCCTGCGCCATGTAGGCAATCAGCATCGCTCCCGTCTGGTTGCCGTTTAGGAAGCGGTAAGAACCGTCCTCCTCCTGAATCTCCACTGCCATCCGGTCAGAGTCCGGATCTGTCGCAATCAGAAGTTCCGCCCCCGTTTCCCTCCCCAGCTTTTCCGCAAGCAGAAACGCCTTCGGATCCTCCGGATTCGGATAACCGACCGTTGTGAATTCCGGATCCGGCTCCTCCTGCTCTTTCACGATATGAAGGGAAGAAAACCCTCTCTTGCATAGTACCTTCTTCACAAAGGTGCTGCCTGCCCCGTTGAGCGGCGTATACACGACGGACACCGAAAGATCGATTTCCTCTCCGTCTCTTACCGACTGTTTTTTGACATAAGCAAGGTATTCTTCGTCAATTGCGTCTGTCGGAAAAATCAGCAGCCGCTTCTCCTGCGCTTCCTTGAAGTCCATTTCCCGGATAGGAGAAAAAAGATCTCTCTCCTTGATTTTTCTCGCCATTCCTTCCGCAACTTCTCCGAAAATCTGCGCCCCGTCCTGGTAATAGACTTTCAGTCCGTTATACTCCTTTGGATTATGGCTTGCGGTCATATTGATGCCGCAGACTGCCCGGAGCTTTCGAATGGCAAAGGAAAGCTCCGGTGTGGGTCTCATATCCGGAAAGAGATAGACCCGAAAGCCGTTTGCCAGTAAAATTCTTGCCGCCAGGAAAGAAAACTCTTTTGAATGATAGCGACAATCATAGGCAATCACCGCTCCGCGCAGGGAATTCTCTCCCGTCTCCAAAAGGTAATCCGCGATCCCCTGCACCGCTCTGGATACGGTATACCGGTTCATCCGATTGCTTCCTGCCGCGCAAATGCCCCGCAGTCCTGCTGTGCCAAAATCCAGGTCCTGATAAAACCGGTCTGCGATCTCCTCTTCTTTTCCTTCGATTTCCAGCAGTTCCTGCCTCATCTCCTCTTCCTGCGGCAACTTCGCAAGCCAATCTTTGTATCTTTCCAGCGGCGTCATCTTCTCCTTCCCTCCATTGATCTGATTTTTTTCCTTCACAATTTACAGGATCCTTTTTCCTACACAATGATAGGACCTTTTTTCCTTCACAATTGATAGGATCTTTTTTTCGTTTACAATTTATAGGATCTTTTTTCCCTTTACAATTTATAGGATCTTTTTTCCCTTTACAAATTTATCGGTCATTCTGCAATAACGGTTCAGATACATGCTTCTGCAAAGACGCTCGGACAGATCAAGTGAAAGAGGTGTTTTTGCCGCGGTGTCGTCCACAACGACGGCGTCAAAGTCATACCCTTCCTCGAAGGCGCCGACTTTTCCAAAAAAACTTCCACCGATGCGTGTTGCCATTGCAAAGGCGTCCCTCATGTCAAGAGGAGGCACCTCCTCCAGATATCTCCAGTACATCTTGGAAACTTCCACGGCACGCACCATCTCATCCGGCATCATCAGACTGTGTCCGCCTGCCACATCGGTTCCGATCCCGACCGGAATGCCAAGCTCCAGCATCTTCCGAACAGGAGCAATCCCGGAAGAGACGTTCAGATTCGATCCGGGACAGTGCGCCACATAAACACCTCTTTGCAGAAGCCTCTGCAGCTCCTCTTCGGAAGAAGAAATGCAGTGTGCCATGATGGTGGGGGAGGCGCTTCCCAGGGTGCCAAACCTGTCATAAGCATCCCCATAAAAGGAAGCCTCCGGCACCAGTTTCTGTACCAGTTGAATCTCTTTGCGGTTCTCGGACAAATGCGATTGAAGCGGGACTTTCTCTTCTTTTGCGATCTCTCCCAGCCCCCTCATCAGCGCATCCGAACAGCTGGGAATAAAGCGCGGTGTCAATATCGGAAAGGTACGCAGATACCTGCGCCTGCTCTCCCCTATCCACTGTCTCGTCGCTTTCAGTGAATCCCCGGTATCCTCCACATAGAACGCAGGCGCATTCCGGTCCATATTCAACTTCCCGACATAGGTGATGAGACCGGATGCTTCCAGTTTGTCCATTAAAAGAAGGGTGCTTTCCGGGAAAATCGTTGCAAAAATCACTGCGCGGGTGGTATAGGACCGGAATAGATCTTCTACAAAAATATCATAGGCAGTATCCGCATAGGATAGGTCCTTGTACCTGCTCTCTTCCGGAAATGTATAGGTATTTAGCCAGTCTAAGAGCTCCAGATCCATTCCCATGCCGCGATAGGTATATTGCGGCGCATGCAGATGGAGATCGGTCATACCGGGCAGAATCAGCTTCCCCCTGCGATTCAAAACCTCTATATGCCTGTCCGCTTCCGGAAGCGTCTTCGAAAGAGAGGAGATCCTCCCTTCCTCATCTACGACCAGATAGGAGTCTTCTCTTACCTCCAGCTTTCTTTTTTCATCTGCAAAAACAAAGTCTCCCCGCAGGGCAAACCGCTCCATCTACAATTTCCCCTCCGCCTTCGTCAGAAATTTGTCTTCCGCAATGAGAAAACGCTCGTGTGTTCCCTCCGCTATCTTCTCTCTCTCATCGAAGACAGCAAAAGAAAAGATCAACTTCCTCCGATCGATCTCCGTTAGTTTCGTTTCACAGGTGACTTCCATTCCCACCGGTGTGGGAGCCAGATGGGACAGCTTGACTGCCGTCCCAACGGTTCCTTCCCCTTGAGAGAGGAAGGGGGCTACGCTCTTCCATGCCGTTTCTTCAACCAGCGCCAGTAACCTGGGCGTCCCCAGCACCGGGAGCGTTCCACTTCCCAGTGCCCTGGCCGTATCTTCCTGCGTCACCTTTATTTTAAGCTTCCCGGCAAGGCCGACCTGCAGTCCCTGATGGCCTCCCGCCCTTTCCTGTTGTTCCTTTTTCTCCATCAATCTTCCTTTCCACCTCAGTCTGTTTGCTCTACAGGGCTTACTGTCTTATCCTGCTTGCGCCGCAAGGTCTCTTGTCCGCCTTTCGCTCTTTTTACGTATCCGAACGGGCATAGCAGTTCTTCATGGTATTGCTGGCTTCATAGAGCACACTGTTCAAGGTTTTCTGCGCCTGTTTTTTTAACATGGCGGCGACTTCCTCATTGGCAGTCTCGCAGAATCCCGCAATGATTTTCTGATCCTGGGTTGCCAGTGTGGACATCTTCTCATCGTAACGGTTCAAAATCTCGTGCCCCTTCGACAGCACCGCATTCTCATAATGCTCGATGTGGTTGAGATTCTTGCTGTAGGCCGCATCCGACAAGGCTGCGATCAGACGGCTGACCCAGTAAAACTGTTCCGTGGAAGCATCCTGGGTCGTACCGGAGAGATAAGCCGGCGTCCGATGAATATTGATGTAAAAAGGCGCCATCGCATTAAAGGCATTGGACGCAAAGGCCAGCCACTCCACGGAGCGGAACGCCTCCGGAACATCGCCTCTGATTTGAATCAGTGCCATAAAGTCATTTCGATTGATGCCGATGGAACGGTAAGCCCCTCTCATGGAAGTCTCTCCGTAAGTGGCATAGGGATCGAAGGGCGTTCCCTGATAGTGGGAGGAAAGAAGATATTTCACATCCTCTACCGTCAGTTTTTTTTCAGGGATCAGGCTCCATGGAATATCATCCGATTCCGGTCGAAAATCCGCCCCCGCTCCGTCCCAACGGTAGGTATGCGGATTCAGGTACCTGCCCATATACCAGGCACGCGGCGTGTTATAGACATGGTCCGCATCGTCATGGGAACCGAAAGTAGCGCGCGGGTCAAAAGGTTTCCCCGGCATTAGGTCCAGGTGGAATTTTGCGATAAACTGCTCCATGTCTGCGGAGCAGAGATGATCCTCTTTTTCTCCAAACGCATCCTTGAGATCAAAGGAATCGATGCCAAGCTGATTCGGCATAATCACCACTCTGTCATCCGGCACCCTCTTGGCCATCCAGTGATGCCCGCCGATCGTTTCCATATACCAAACTTCCTTCGAATCCGAGAAGGCAATCCCGTTGCTCTCATACGTGCCATATTTCTCCAGAAGCTCACCCAGTCGCAGAACCCCCTCTCTGGCTGTTTTGATATAGGGAAGCACCAGAACAACGAAATCTTCTTCCCCGATTCCTCCGGAGGCAGGCTTCTCCTTTTGATCCGCCTCGCTCTTTGACACAAATTCCAAAACCGGGTCCGCTCCCTGCACCCGCGGGTTAGAGGTGATCGTTTCCGTTGCAGTCATTCCGACATTATATTCATTGACGCCGCTGGCTGCCCAAATCCCGACAGAACCCGTCGCATTCGGGCAGCAGGTATAGCGAAATGCTTCCTTCGGCAGCTCCACCTTCTGGCCGGTCATTTTGGATTGATATTCTCTTGCCTGCTCATCCGGCTCCACCACCACAAACTTCTTGGGTGCAAAGAGTCCGGAAGGAGAATCGTCGTTCCTGGCAATCATCGTGGAACCGTCATAAGTTGCATTTTTACCTGCAAGAATCGTTGTACAAGACATGGAATCTTCCTCCTGTATTTTCATCTTTGTTGAGCTCTGCGTATAGCCATTCTTCTTATTTGGTCATACTGCTTTATTGTAACATGGAACGAAATTTGCATAAAACCCGAAATCTCTCGAGTTGAAAATGTGAAATCTCTCGAGTTGAAAACGTGAAATCTCTCGAGTTGAAAACGTGAAATCTCTCGAGTTGAAAATGTGAAATCAATCGAGTTGAAAATGTAGAATCCATCGAGTTGAAAATGTGAAATCTCTCGAGTTGGCTTTGACGAGTATCTCCGGTTGCGATACAATGTGGTCTTTCCCATGCCGCCTACCAAAGAGAAGACGGCATTTTTGTCATTCCGATTACCTGCCTTCGTAATTAAAAAATTGGCATCCTGATTTCCTCTGTCATAAACCAATTCTTTTGATCGATCGCCAATCAAATTCCTTAATCGAAAAAAAGGTTCCTGCCGCAAGACAGAAACCCTTTTTGATGATCTTTCATTGCCAAATCTCCGACCCGTTTTCGGAAGGGCTTTTCGGAAGATCTTGAGGAAAACCCCTTCCGGTGGCAAATCGGACTTTAAATCCCCTTCACGGGGTAAATCGTCCTTTACGAAATCTGCTTAGCGATCTTCCACCGCCGGCTGCGGATAAGCCGTATTCTTCAAAAACATACTCTTTTTCAGATATTCATCCGTACCGAAGTAGGTCCTCACCCGCACGGACTTATCGAAATACAGCATGATTAAGAAGAAACCGAGGACGCCAAAGAGCAGGGTCGGCAGCATAACGCCCCAGAAAATCCCAATCGAAAGACCGGCATAAGACCCCAGGGTGATCGCAAAGAAGATCGTAGTCAAAACGGAGCCTACAATCTGAATTCCGAACAGGATCACTTTTACCATTTCATAAAAATGGACAAATTCCGTGTCCTTCTTCTGGATCATGACGAACATCTTGATGCAGATGAATACCCCGACGGCATTGCTGATGAGCGGTATAAAGCCCCCCTTCATCCCACCAAGCAGCAGTCGAAGGACACGGTAAGCATCATAGATGCCGATCAGCAGATACAAATAGGTAAGAACCGCCAGAAATCCTCCCAGCTTCTGAAAAGGATGGGTAATCGGACGGGAATCCGAAACGCCCAGCTTTTCTTCCATCTTCCCCTGCACATTGTCAAACATCCCCTGCGCATCCTGTGTAAAAGTGGTTGTACCTGTTGTCTGTGAAGAACCGCTACCCGCATTTTGCTCATTCCCCGAATCGGATGCGATTTTCTGTCCGCAGTAAGGACAAAATTCGGATTGATCTGCAATCTCTTTCCCACAGTGAACACAAAACATAATTTTTCTCCTCTCTAGAACTTTACGGTCTCTAGAACTCATTGAAACGCATCAATTCTAACATTGGAGGAAAAAATCCGCAAGCTTTCTCCGATACGGGATGATGCAGCGTTATTTCGCAAGATGAATGCATTTTTATACCGAGAACATCGAGACTTCCTGCTTCAGACCCGCCACCATGTGGGAGAGACCGTTGGAAGATTCCTTCATCTCCTGGAGGGAAGCACTCTGCTCTTCAGAAGAGGCTGCCAGATCACGCATGCTGTCCGCAATGGAGGCGGCATCCTTGCCGACCATCTCCGAATCCGTCTTCACTTCATCCGAGATGCGCGCCAATTCTTCCACTTCCTGCATGGTTCCGCTCATCTGACCTGCGATTCCGGAAACACTGTCGCGGATCCCGTTAAACTTTTCTCCCGCCTCATTGATCACATCGGAGCTCTGATCGACCGTGTCGCTGCCGGTTTTGGCCGTCTCGATGGCCTGCAGCATTTCGGACTGAATCGATTGAATGACTTCGGCGATGCTGGTCGCCGCCTCATTGGATTCCGCCGCCAACTTCCTGACTTCCTCCGCTACGACCGCAAAGCCTTTGCCGTGTTCTCCGGCTCTTGCCGCCTCAATCGAGGCATTCAGGGACAGGAGGTTGGTCTGGGAAGCGATCCCGTTGATGACAGAAGAGAATTCTCCGATTTCCTGTGCCCTTTGTTCCAACGTTTCCATCACGGCAACGATATTGTTCATAGACTCCTTGCAGGCATGAATCTGTTTCACCGCATTCTGGGCGACTTCGGATCCCGATACCGCTTCCTGTGTAATGGTTGCCACCGTTTCGGAGATTTGATTGAAATCCTCTTTGACCCGCTCCATGGACGCAATCATCCGCGTCATGGACTCTGCGGAGCCGGAGGTTGCCTGCATCTGGGAATCCGCCTGTTTGGCACTCTCTGTAATGCGAATTGCCATCTGGTGAGAGACTTCCGCCAGGGTATCCGAAGCACAGGACAGTTCTTCCGACGAAGACGCCTGTGTCGTAATCGCCTGGTTCGTCGCATTTAAGAAGCTCCTCATCTGGCTCATTGCATCGTTAATGTTATCCGCCAGCCTGCGCAGATCGTTTTTGACCACCAGATGAATTTCATTGATAAAGACCTTCCCGTCTTCTCCCTTGCCGATCGCCCTCGTCATCTTTTCAATCGGATAGACGATCTTACGAATCACATAGGTGAAAATGATGGCAAAACTGAGGGCAACCAGAATCAGTGAAAGAATCATGACGACCGAATACGTTCTGACCTGGCTAAGCATGTGTGCAATCGAGCTGTCCAAACGGTTTTCCAACAGGGTCTCAAACTGGTTGAGCGGTGTCATGATGGCATTCTTCTGACTCATATAAGCAGAATCATTCATGATCCGATTGGCGAAGGCTTCCTCGCTTTCCTCCGGTTGTTTTTTCCTGGCTTCCTCTGCCGAGAGCTGGTGCGCAATGGCGTTAAAAGCGATGGTTTCCGTTTCCGCCAATTTGGTCGAAAGATCAGAGGCCTGCTGCAGGAGATCCAATTCATCGTCGGTAAAGCCCTGCTTTCTCATCAGGTCCGTCAACTTGATCGGCTCTCCCGCTGTATTGGCAACCGCCGCCTTGACATTTTCCGGCACCGTGCTCCAGAAATCCGCATTGTATCCCACCGGTCTTGCCTGTTTTCCTGCCCGGATATTGACAATATCCATATAAATCTCTTTATACTTTTCATTCCCTGTCTGCACATAGAGCCTGGCAAAATTGGTCAAATCATCGGAACTCTGCCTTAACTCCTCCGCCAGTTTCAAAGAATCCGTATAATTCTCCTGTGCTGCAATCAGCTTCTTAATGCTGCCGTGCAGTGCCATAAAGGACAGTGCACAAAGGGCCAATAACAAGACTGCCCCGGCAAGTAAAGCCCTTACCACCTGCTTAATCGACATTTCATCCTCCTTCTGCCTTCTCTAATCCGGCCTCTGCCTTATCAATTTGAGGCGATACCCTCTCTATTTCGGTCAAAAGCCATTCAACATTAACAAAAATTTTCAAAATTCATAGACCTCTTATGTAAAATTTTCTATCTTTCTTTGCAAAGGACATACTCTCTCTCGTAATTCTAAAATTAGAAGAAAAGGGCGTTAAACATTGCCCTTGTTTGACCGATAGAAAAGATGAGGCTTTTTGGTGTCTGAAGTAGAAAAAGGGATTTTTTTATTTTTCAGTAAAGGAGAGAAAATGGGTAAGAATGATGCGATGAGCACACAGGAAAAGGGGAGACGCGGTCCTGTTGTCTTAACGATGAAACTCAATGAAAACTATCTGCGCAGCGTATCGGTAGAGCGAAAATTCAACTACACATTCAACATCATCCTTGTTCGAATGTTGATTGTAGTTGCTGCACTCTTCATCGGCATGATCTTTGCTTGGTTTCAGTTTAACCAAATGTATACCACCTATTATCAAAGTGCGATCCTCGCCGGTGATGTCACGACCCATACCCACTCCATGGCCAAGAACTCGATCTGGGTCAGCTGGACCACCAACAAGGAGGAGGCCGATACCAGAGCACAGGGTGCCAGCACGGATGCCCAGTCCATGACAGAAGACATCCAGAAACTGATGAAATTTTACCCGAACAACACGACCCTGACCTCCATTCAGACAAACCTGGATCAGATCACACAGGGGGCGCAGGGTTATTTGGAACTGATCAACAAAGGCGGCTCGAAGGAAGAAGCTTACAACTACTTCAACAAAAACATGGCGCCCTCCATGCGGGAAATCATCAAAAATACAGAAGTATTGGAGAGTACTGTCATGTCCGATTCCAAGGCCGCTTATCAGAGTTCCCTCATTGCAAGTACGATCATTATGATCCTGGCGCTTCTGATCATCGTACTCTTCGTCGTCTTTATCCGCAATGCCCGCAGACAGCTGACCAATGCCATCGTGGAGCCCGTGGAAGAAGTATCCGGTGCGGCAAAAGAAATTGCCAACGGTCATCTGGATCTTACCCTCAACTATGAGGCAGAGGACGAACTGGGCGGTATGACAAAGAGCATGAGAGAAACCGCAAGGGTCCTAAACGGCACCATTCAGGATATTATCGCTACACTAAGCCGCCTTTCCAACGGCGACCTGACACAGGGCACCACCCAGCATGAACTCTTCCGTGGAGACCTCAAGCCTCTGGAAGACAACGTCAACGCCCTGATGAACAAGATGAATGAAATCATGAGCAATATCAAGGATTCTACCGCACAGGTCGCCAGCGGTGCAAGCAACATGGCACAGGGATCTCAGGATCTGGCAGAGGGAGCAACCGATCAGTCCGCTTCCGTCCAGGAGCTGACCGCTTCCGTCACTACCGTCCTAGAGCAGACCAAGTCGCTGACGAACTCGATCTCCGAAGGAAAGCAGATTGCAGACGAAGTCAAGAACACCTCTGCAGAAGGAGCCGATAAGATGCATGAGGTGGTGGACGCCATGGCGAAGATCACCGAAGTTTCCAATGAAATCTCCGGCATCGCCAGAACCATTGAAGATATTGCTTCCCAGACCAACCTCCTATCCCTCAACGCCTCCATCGAAGCAGCCAGAGCCGGGCAAAGCGGCAAGGGATTTGCTGTGGTAGCCGATGAAATCAGGGCGCTTGCCAGCGATTCGGCAGAAGCCGCCAATCGCGCCAAGATCCTCATTAACTCCTCTCTGGAGAGTGTGAATAGAGGCAATGCCGTCGTCGAGGAGACCAGTGCCGCTCTGACCAAGATCACGGAAGGCATTGATCGCATTCAGGAAGTGATGAACACCAACAATACGGTTGCCAGGCAGCAGAGCGACGCCATGGAAGAAATTGGAAAGGGAATTGATCAGATTTCCCAGGTTGTCCAGACCAACGCCGCATCTGCAGAAGAGAGTTCCGCCATCTCCCAGGAGCTCTCCGCCCAGTCCGAAACCTTAAACGGGCTTGTCGACATGTTCAAACTTCGGAAGGCCTAAGGCCGGAAAAAAAGTAAGCTTTCAATTTCACTTTCCGGTCATTTGATTTCAAATAGATCAGGGAGCCGTTATCTATAGGGTGACGGCTCCTTTTTCTCGCCTATCAAAAAGAGAACCGGACAGAAAATCCGGTTCTCTTCTCTCTTGTTCGAAAATCCAAAACACAAGTGAATTCTATTAGACAAGTGCGTTCTAAAATGCTTTACCGTCTGTTGGCAATGGCTGCCTGTGCTGCCGCCAGTCTTGCCACCGGCACACGATAAGGGCTGCAGGAAACATAGTCCAAACCGATCTTGTGTGCAAATTCCACAGAAGACGGATCGCCGCCGTGCTCGCCGCAGATACCGACTAAGAGATCCGGACGAGTCTTACGTCCCTTCTCGACCGCCATCTCCATCAGCGCACCGACGCCTTCGGTATCCAGCTTCGCAAACGGATCGGATTCCAGAATCTTCTCGTCATAGTAGGAAGTTAAGAACTTGCCTGCATCGTCACGAGAGAACCCAAAGGTCATCTGGGTCAGATCGTTGGTACCGAAGCAGTAGAACTCCGCTTCCTTCGCCAGCTTATCTGCAATCAGGCAGGCTCTCGGGATCTCAATCATCGTTCCGACCTTATAGGAAATGTCTGCCTTTGCCTTGGCAATTTCCTCATCTGCAGTCTTCACAATGACCTTCTTCACAAATTCGAATTCCTTCTCGGAACCGGTAAGCGGTACTTCAATCTCCGGGTCCACATTCCAGTCCGGATGATCCTTCTTGACTTCGATCGCAGCGCCGATGACGGCTCTGGTCTGCATCACGGCGATTTCCGGGAAGGTAACCGCCAGACGGCAGCCGCGGTGTCCCATCATAGGATTGAATTCTACCAGTCCTGCGATGATGTCCTTGATCTGCTGTACGGTCTTGCCCTGCGCCTTGGCAACCTTCTCGATCTCATCCTCAGTCTTGGGTACGAATTCATGAAGCGGCGGATCCAGGAAACGGATGGTCACCGGATCTCCTTCCATCGCTTCTAACAGTTCCTTGAAGTCTGCCTGCTGATAAGGCTGGATCTTTGCAAGAGCCGTCTCTCTCTGTTCCAGAGTATCGGAGCAGATCATTTCACGGAAGGCAGCAATTCTGTCCTCATTAAAGAACATGTGCTCCGTACGGCAAAGGCCGATTCCTTCTGCGCCGAGCTCTCTTGCCTTCTTGGCATCCGTCGGAGTATCCGCATTGGTACGAACCTTCATCTGACGATATTTGTCCGCCCAGCCCATGATACGGGAGAATTCTCCTGCAATCTTGGCTTCTACGGTCTTAATCTGTCCGTCATAGATATTACCGGTCGTTCCGTCGATGGAGATGAAGTCTCCTTCATGGAACTCCTTGCCGCCCAGAGTAAACTTCTTATGCTCTTCGTCCATCACGATATCACCGCAACCGGACACACAGCACTCACCCATTCCGCGGGCAACCACAGCCGCATGGCTGGTCATACCGCCTCTGACGGTCAGGATTCCCTGTGCGCTCTTCATGCCGGTGATGTCTTCCGGAGAGGTCTCCAGACGAACCAGAACCACCTTCTCTCCCTTTGCAGCCCATTCCACCGCATCCTCTGCCGTGAATACCACCTTGCCGCAAGCAGCGCCGGGAGAAGCACCCAGTCCCTTGCCGATCGGTGTAGCCGCCTTTAAAGCTGCCGGATCGAACTGCGGATGCAGAAGGGTGTCCAGGTTTCTGGGATCGATCATCGCTACTGCTTCCTGCTCCGTCTTCATTCCCTCGTCCACGAGATCGCAGGCGATCTTCAGAGCCGCAGGAGCGGTTCTCTTGCCGTTACGGCACTGCAGCATATACAGCTTGCCGTTCTCGACGGTAAATTCCATATCCTGCATGTCATGATAATGATCTTCCAGTGTCTTGCAGACGTTCAGGAAGTCCTTATAAGCCTGGGGGAACTTCTGCTCCATCTCTACAATCGGCATCGGGGTTCTGACACCGGACACCACGTCTTCGCCCTGCGCATTGGTCAGGAATTCGCCCATCAGCTTCTTCTCGCCGGTTGCGGGATCTCTGGTGAATGCCACACCGGTTCCGGAATTCTCATTCAGGTTACCGAAGACCATCGGCATGACATTGACGGCTGTTCCCCAGGAATAAGGGATGTCGTTGTCTCTACGATAGACATTTGCTCTCGGGTTGTCCCAGGAACGGAAAACGGCTTCAATGGCTAACTTCAGCTGCTCGACCGGATCCGAAGGGAAGTCCTGTCCCAGCTGTTTCTTATATTCCGCCTTGAACTGTTCCGCAAGCTTCTTCAGATCCTTGGCATCCAGGTCGATGTCGTAGTGAACGCCTTTCTCCGCCTTCATCTTGTCAATCAGTTGTTCAAAATATTTCTTGCCGACTTCCATGACGACATCGGAGAACATCTGGATGAATCTGCGGTAGGAGTCATACACAAAACGCTCGAATTTCGGGTCCGGATTTCCCTGAATCATCGCTGCAACCACTTCGTCGTTCAAACCCAGATTCAGAATGGTGTCCATCATACCGGGCATGGAAGCGCGTGCACCGGAACGAACGGAAACCAGAAGCGGATTCTTGAGATCGCCGAACTTCTTGCCGTTCTCCTCTTCCATCTTCTTCACGCCGTCCATCGCCTGTCCCATGATCTCATCATTGATATGGCGGCCATCTTCGTAATACTGTGTGCAGGCTTCCGTCGTGATGGTGAAGCCCTGAGGCACCGGGAGACCGATGTTGGTCATTTCCGCAAGGTTTGCGCCTTTACCGCCGAGAAGCTCGCGCATATTGGCATTTCCCTCGTTGAACATATAAACCCATTTTGCCATTTGCCATTCCTCATTTTTCTGCGCCGCATTTGTCATCCACGAATGCTCCGCATGCAGCGCCGACACGGAATCCGCGGTCGAGTTTCCCCGAATCACTTCTTTATGATAAGTTCTGCCTGGGCAGATACCTATTCACCCTTTGGAACATAGAAAAAAGAGCCAACCTTACACAGTGAAATTCAGCCATGCGGTCCACCCTTTGGAAGAAAGCTGTCAAAAATAAAGAGGTCGAAGAAAGCACGGTTGTCTTCCAAATCCTTCTCGGAACGAATCGTCCACGCAACGGAGGTGGCATGAAACCACGCGCGGCACAGACGCCTGGAAAGATTATTTCTGCAGCGGTAATTATAAGCTATAAAGTCCGGTCTTGTCAAAAAATTGCAGAGCAGATGTTTGACAAAAAAATGAAAAATTCTTGCGCCGATCTGTGACGCAGGATCCTGGAAAGCAGTAGACAACTGTCCGCGGAACACTTCCGGGTGTCTGAAGCGGAACCAGCATACAAAAAGGGGCTGAAAAGACTCGATGCAATAAATCCCTTTTTTGCCATATTCCCGCAAAAGCGCATCGACTTTTTCACAAAGAGAAAAGTCCAGTGTCTCCGCCTTGAGTTCCACAATGAGCGGCACCCTGCCGTCCACCAGATTCAAAACCTCTTCAAACGTCGGAATCTTTTCCTCCGAGTCCTGAAGGTGAAACTGTTGAAGCTCCTTCAGGGTATAATCCAGGACCCTTCCGGATACCTCCGGTGTTTCCGGAACATCCGAAGAGGAAGCACCCTCTTTTGGACGCTCTGCAGCACTCCCCTTTTCCTTTGTGCTCTCTCCCCTTGCCATGCGTGCCAATGTCCCGTCGTGGAACACCACCGGAACGCCGTCCGCCGTCAGCTGTACGTCCAGCTCAATTCCGTATCCCGCATCAACCGCACGGCGAAACGCCGCAAGCGAATTCTCCGGTATCCCGGCGGAATGGTCAAACAAGCCGCGGTGCGCATAGAGAACTCCCATAAACGGTTCTTTTCCGGGTCTGTTCCACATCCGCGGCATCACCATCCAAAGATACAGTACCGTAAGAAGCAACCACACTCCAAGCATCGGGAGCAAATAAGCGATCATCCTACATCCATCTCCTTGCTATCTGAATCACCACAGAAATTCTAATACAGGGTGCAAGAAACCGCAAGAAAAAATCATTCTCCGCTGAAATATATCTTTCTTCCAGCGGAAAATGATTTTTTACCGTAGGGACAAATCCCTTGCCTTCTCTTAAAAAACTTCTTATACGGCAGGTGCGGTTTGAACTACGTTCACACCCTCTATCGTATTTCCCTGCGCATCCTGCGCTTCCACCATCTTGAAGTAGCTGATATCTCCTTCCAGATGATCGGAAACTTCCTTCAGTCTCTTGGCGGCATGCGCCATGGTGGTGATGTTTGCATTCAGTTCTTCCATAGAGGCGTATGTTTCCTGCGTAGCAGCTGCATTGTCCTGAATAATTCCGGACAAGTTGGAAATCACGCTCTCCACGTTATTTTTGGAGGTTCCAGCCGCATCGGTATTGTTGCTGATCTCTCCTGTCTCTGCTTGGTATTTTTCCACGCCCTTGATGACGAGGCCGAACTTATCCATGGTCTGCTTTAATTTTTCCTGCTGCTCGGAAACTGCATTGCGGACGGTATCCATGATACTAACCGACTTCACCGACTGCTCCGACAGCTCTCTGATGACCTCCTCGATGCTGGTCGCAGATTCGCTCGACTGGTTGGCCAGCTTTCGAATTTCATCCGCAACCACCGCAAATCCCTTGCCGTTTTCTCCGGCTCTGGCCGCCTCAATCGAAGCATTGAGCGAGAGGAGATTGGTTCTGCTGGCGATGTCCGTGATGATGTTGATGGCCTCTTTGATCTTCTCCGCAGACTCATTGGTCCTTGCCACCTGTTCCGCAATGCTCTCAATTGCCTCAATCGACTGGTCATTCGAATTGGAAAGTTCCCGGATAATGGCGCTCGATTCGTCGGAGGCTTTTTTCATATCTCCCGACATGGCGTTGAGATCTTCTACATTCGTCAAAATGCGCTCGATCACGCCGCCCATATCTCCCATATCGTGGGTGACCGTATCGGCGATGCCGGACTGTTCGACGGCTCCCTGTGAGATGTGCTCTACCGCCTTGCTGATGTTGCCCGCCGCCTCATCGGACTGGTTGGCCACGGTGGAGAGATTCTCACTGGCTTCCAGAAGCGTTGCCATGGAAGTGCGAATTCCCTTCACCGCCTCTCTCAGCTTGAGGCGAAGCTCCCGAATGTGCCTTGCCATATCCCCGATTTCATCCGAACGCTCCATGACCTTGCGGTCCATCCGGCTGTCCAGGTCTCCCGAGGAGAGAACCACGATGTAATCCGATACCTTTTGAATCGCCTTTGACATGCGTCTGGATTCCAACACGCTGGCAACCACTCCCAGCAAGAGAACCACCAGTCCCGCCAGGATCAATTGGAAAACACTTTTCTGAATCGACTGATTCATTTTGGCTGCCGGGACCCCTGCAAAGGTCATTCCGATAATCGATTGATCGGCATTTCTGACCGGCATATAACAGACGAAGTACTTCTCTCCGTTCACCTCTCCCTTGGTGGACATATAGGTCTGACCCTTTTTTAATACCTGATCCACCACCGCCGCAGAGGCCTTGGTTCCGACGAGCCTCTTCCCGCTGGAAGCATCTTCCACCGTCGTTAAGAGTCTCGTATCTCCGTAAAAAAAGGTGAGCTCATAACCGGTCGCTTCCTTCAAATTGTCGACCAGATCAAAATCTCCGGTCAGTTTCCAGTCTCCCTTATACACATCTCCCTTTTTATCCTGGTGATAATCTCCATCCGCGGAATATGCAAGGGCGCCGCTAAAACCCGCCGAAACACTCTGCAAAGCCTCCTCGATGATCTTCTGCCTGATCACGCCCGCCGAAACGAAGGTGATGACGATCATCATGATCAAAAGCGGATTCACCGTCATCAGCAAAAGCCGCACCATCATGTTCAGTCTGAACTTCCCGTCCTTCATATCCTCCATCCTCCTGATTGACTCCCTGCCAGTGCAACGTAACCTGGACTTTTAAAAAAAGACATTTCGTCTCAACAAATCCTTTCATTGAAACAAAATGTCTAAGACTTCTATTTATATCGGAGAAATACAGAAAAAATGTAGAGGAAATGCGATTCTACGGAAGATTTTTTACCGCTTTTCCGTTGGAAAATCCCCTTGATGTACGATCAGTGAATCCTTAGGTTTTCTTCCTGCTTTAGCCTTCGGGAACATACGCCCTTCTTGCCGCACTGATCATCGGCTTCTCTTCCTCCCCTGCCTGCTCTTGCACCTGGGCCTTCGCCGGATGCGCTGCCTCATCATCCTTTGTTTGCACATACGCATGGTCATTCGCCAGAGGTGTCACCTCTTCCTCTTTCGTCTGCACGTCTGCATGCGCATCCGCCGGATGCACCGCCTCTGCGTCCTGCTGATTCTGTGTTGAAAGTGCCTGATCCTCTAACGGCACCTCATCCTGGTGCAACAGACCTGTTGTTTCCTGCTCCACCGTTACTTCGGCATTTCCACTTGCGTAAGCAACCCCGTGAAAAATGCCGGCTCCTCCGAGAAGCATCAGAGAGGCGACGCCTCCTTTTACCCATTCCTTCCGCCCTGCAGAACGGTTGGCCTCCCCTCCCGCACGCAAGCTTCTCTTCTCTGCGAAGCGTCCATGAATTACCGATCTCAATTCTTCGTTTCTATTTGCTCTATTTGCCTGATTGTCTTTGATTGTGTCTCTGATCCCACTTTGCATTGTCAACACCTGTCCACCCTGACTTTCACAATCATTGTAATTATCATATTTTCAGCTTTATGTAGTTTTGCATAATTTATTATGATTGTCAAGCCTTTGCGGCAAAATATCCGCAGGATTGTTTCAGTGATCCTGAAAGTGTCAGTTGTCCTCTTCGGATTCATCCATCTGGTAGACCGTACGTTTTCTGGCCTCCTCATCCGAAGCCAGGTACTCGTCATAGGTGGTCCGTTTGTCGATCAGGCTGCCATCCGGCAGAATCTCCATGATGCGATTGGCCGTGGTCTCGACCACCTGATGATCTCTACAGGCGAACAGCTCCACCCCCGGGAATTTGATCATCCCGTTGTTGAGGGCGGTAATCGATTCCATATCCAGGTGATTCGTTGGCTCGTCAAAGATCAGGACATTGGCACCGGAAATCATCATCTTGGACAAAAGACAGCGCACCTTTTCTCCTCCGGAAAGAACCTTCAGACGTTTCACACCGTCTTCTCCCGCAAAAAGCATTCTGCCCAGAAAGCCGCGCACATAGGTGGCATCTTTGTTTTCGGAATATCCCGTCAGCCATTCAGCGATGGTTGCATCCGAATCAAACTCCTTCGTGGAATCCTTGGGAAAATAGGACAGAGAAGTGGTAATCCCCCACTTGTACTGCCCCTCATCCGCTTCCAACTCTCCCGTCAGAATGCGGAAAAGAGTGGTCTTGGCCAGTTCATTTCCTCCCACAAAGGCGATCTTATCCTCCCTCTGCACGGTGAAGGAAATGTGGTCAAGGATCTTGACGCCGTTTAACGTCTTGCTGATTCCCTCCACTTCCAGTACTTCGTTTCCAATCTCACGATCCGGACGGAAATCGATATAGGGATATTTTCTGCTGGAAGGGCGGATGTCATCCAGTTCGATTTTCTCCAGGGCCTTCTTTCTGGACGTCGCCTGTTTGGACTTGGAAGCATTGGCGGAGAACCTGGCGATGAACTCCTTTAATTCCTTAATCTGTTCCTCTTTCTTCTTGTTCGCCTCTTTCATCTGGCGCACCATGAGCTGGGATGACTCGTACCAGAAATCGTAATTTCCGGCGAACAGCGTGATTTTGCCATAGTCAATATCCGCAATATAAGTGCAAACCTTATTGAGGAAATAACGGTCGTGCGAAACCACGATCACGGTATTTTCAAAATTGATCAGAAACTCTTCCAGCCAGTCGATCGCATCCATATCCAGATGGTTGGTCGGCTCATCTAAGAGCAGAATATCCGGATTTCCGAAAAGCGCCCTGGCCAGCAGCACCTTCACCTTCTGTGCGCCACCCAGATCCTTCATCAATCGGTTGTGGAACTCGGTCGGGATCCCCAGGCCGTTTAAGAGGCTCTCCGCATCCGCTTCGGCTTCCCAGCCGTTCATCTCGGCAAATTCTCCCTCTAACTCACTGGCCCTGATGCCATCCTCGTCGCTGAAATCTTCCTTGGCATAGATGGCGTCTTTTTCCTGCATAATTTGAAAAAGGCGGGCATTTCCCTGAATGACCGTACTGAGCACCACCTGATCGTCGTATTTAAAATGATCCTGCTCCAAAAAAGAGAGCCTCTCGCCCGGTGTGATGAATACATCTCCACTCGTTGTCTCCAGACGACCGGAGAGGATTTTCAAAAAGGTGGACTTTCCTGCGCCGTTGGCGCCGATGATGCCGTAGCAGTTGCCTGCTGTAAATTTGATGTTGACGTCTTCAAAAAGCGCTTTTTTACCGACGCGCAGTGTGACATTGTTTGCCTGAATCATGCAAAAACTCCTTTATTTTGATACGCCCGGGATGATTCTCTTCTCCCGTAACTTCTCCAACAGATCTTCCGGCACAAAGAGGTGACCGTAGCCGGTCGCCAGATCTAGTCCCGGCTTGTTCTCGCCATGGAAATCGCTGCCGCCGCTGATTCTCAAATCAAATTCCTGCGCCAGCTTCCTGATGTAACGCTCATCTGCCTCGGTATGCGTCGGATAAATCGCCTCGATGCCGACGAGGCCTGCCTCCTTCATCGTTCTCAGGAGCACTCTTAAATCCGCATCCGGCAGACGGTACAGCATGGGATGCGCCAGAACCGGAACGCCTTCCGCCTCCCTGATCATCCGAACCGCATCCACGGGAGTGACCTTTTCTCTTGGCACATAGCAGGGACAGCCTTCTCCGATATATTTCTCAAAAGCCTCTTTGATGCTCTTCACATATCCGTGGTTGAAAAGATATCTCCCGTAATGGGCGCGCGTAATCACGCCGTCCTGAAATTCCCTCATCAGCTGTTCATAAGTGACCGGCATCCCCGCCTCCGTCAGCTTTTCACACATCTTGTGATTTCTGGTGATACGGGATTCAATAAAATGCCTGAGATTCTGCTGAAAGCGCTCCAGATGATAATTGATGAACAGACCAACCACATGAATATCATGATCTTCTTCATGAATCCGGAAGATGGTGGAAAATTCGATGCCGGGAACCAGCTCCATCTGCGGCGCATAACGCCTTACCCAGTCTGCTGCCTCGTTCAGGCCTGCCGTCGTGTCATGATCCGTCAGTGCAATAGCCTTTAAATTCTTCTTCGCCGCATAGGCCATCAGTTCTGACGGGGAAAAGGTTCCATCGGACTTCAGTGAATGAGAATGCAGATCAATTGCCCTCATACGTTCCTCCTATCAACCTTCAAAAAGCGGTTTTTATATCGTATCATAAAGCCTCTACTACCGCAAACCGAAGTGAATCAGCCTCTGTCGCTCTCCGCTTGAGTCGGATATCTCTCCTTCAAGAGCGAGACGGACTCTCCTGCGGCAGCCGGATGAATGTTTTTATGTCTTCCGGAAGTGGCGCCTCAAAGCGCAGCGGCTTCCCCGAAAAAGGATGCGGCATGGTGATGAGAGCCGCATGCAGGGCCGCCCGTTTCATCTGCCCCTGATAAGACGGGTAGTAGAGGGTGTCTCCGAGCAGCGGGTGACCGATCTGCGCCATGTGGATGCGGATCTGGTGGGTTCTTCCTGTTTCTAAAATAAGACGCACGAGGGCGTAGCCCTCTTTCTGCTCTTCCACTAAGTAATGGGTGCAGGCGCTCCTTCCCTCCGGATGCACCTCCCGAAGCAGTTTCTCTTCCGGAACCTTGCGGATTTTTGCCGTCACGATCCCTTCTTTTTCTGCAAAAAAACCGGCACAAAGGGCGAGATATTCTTTTTTTCTGCTCCCGTCCTGCGCCTGCTCAAAGAGGCGTCTTGCACAAATTTGGGATTTGGCAAACAGAATCAAACCGGAGGTCTCCTTGTCCAGCCTGCCAACCACCCGGATTTTATGGTGTTCGCCCTCCTCTTCGAAATGTCCCGCCAGATAATTGGCAAGAGAGTCTAAGAAATGCCCATGAGACGGATGAGACACCATCCCGGCGGGCTTGTTCAGACAGACAAAATCCTCATCTTCATACACAAGAGAAAGTTCTCCCTTTGCAGGCAGAATCTTTCCCTCTTCTTCCTTCCTTTCATGCAGATGGACTTCCACCACATCGCCTCTTAGCACCGTATGTGCCACCGTGACCCGCTTTGCATTGAGCAGAATCCCGTCCTCCTCGCCCTTCGCATGCGAAATCTCGCCCCGGGAGAGATGCAGCTTCTTCCTCAGGATCTCCTTAACACACTTCCCGTCCTCTTCTTTTCCGATCGCGTAAGTGAACTTCTTATAAGAGTTTCTGTTCTGACTCATTCCACCGCCTTTAAAGAGGTCACCATATCCATTTTTCGAATCGTTTTCGTCACCATCCGGTTCACAAGGAGAGAGACAAAAAAGGTGAGAGCCGTGGCAATGAGATAGCTTCTCAGGGAGGCATTCCTGCCGAACATGACATTGTCCGCTTCCACCGTTTTCATGAGCCAGATCAGCATCCACCTGCCTGCAGCAAGCCCGCCAAGGATGCCCGTCACCGTCATGAAGATCCCTTCTCTGGTCACATAAGACGAGGTTTCTCCAATGTGAAAGCCCAGCACGCGAAGGGTGGCAAGCTCTCTGGTGCGCTCGGAAATGTTCATGTTCGTCAGATTAAACAGCACCACACACGCCAAGGCTCCTGCTGCCACAATGATGATCATGACTGCAGCGTTTACCCCCATCAGGGAATTTTCAATCTGCTGCCGGTAGATTCCAATCCGTTCATAGGAAGAAACCTCCGAAGCGGTCGCCAACTTCCCCGAATCCTTCATCTGTTCCGCCTGCGAAATCCCCCTCCGGTATTTGAGCAAAACGGTATTGATTTCGCTGCTTTCTTGTTTCCTTCCCGTCAGGGACCTGTACTCTTCCTGGCTCATAAAGACATAATGGTTAAAATAATTTTCCACAATACCCGCCACACGAACCCGGATGGTTGCCTTCTCTTCTTTCCTGTTTTCCCTCTCTTCCCCGATGTCCTCTTCACCCTCCTGTATCTGAAGGCGAATCTCTTCTCCCTTTTTTACATGCAGCAGATCCGCCATCTTTCTGGTAATCAGTACCCCTTTGTTTTCTTTCAGTTCATTCTGTCCATTCTTTCCCTTCCCCGTTTGCAGGGTAAAAAAATCATGCGCAAACCGGTCCGGGTCGCCCACCACATAGAGGGACACATCCTTAACGGGATCGACACCTTCCGTAGAGACTTTGCAGCTGTCCGTATGAAGTTCATAGTGTTCTGCCACCAGGGGGTTCTTGCGGATTTTTGCAAGCAGGCTGTCGTACTGCTTCCTGCTTAGGCCTTCGCCTGTCTTTAACACCGCCTGATAACGGATGATCTCATCAAACTGCTTCGACATCACGGAATAAATCGCATCGTAGAGCCCCAGCCCCGTCACCAGAAGCGCCGTACACCCCAGCACGCCGAGTGTCGTCATCAGAAAGCGGATCTTATAGCGAAACAGATTGCGAAACATGACCTTGGTCAGGAAACGAAGCCTTTTCCAGAAAGGCATCCTCTCCAGAAGAATGCGCTTCCCCGCCTTCGGTGCCCTTGGTCTCATGAGCTCTGCCGGCGTTTCCTTTAATCCGCTTCCACAGATGAGGGCAGCCGTGCCCACCAGGAGAAAGATTGCCGTGCCGAGAGAATAGAACCAGATGAAAGGAGTCGGCACCAGTTTCAGTGAAGGCAGATCGTAGATAGAAGTCCAGGCTGACATACAGATCATCGGAACCAGCGTCGATCCCCAAATAAGTCCCGTCAGTCCTCCTAAAAAGGAGGCATAAAAGGCATAGGACAGGTATTTTTTCCCAATGGAAAGAGGCGAATATCCCATGGCCTTCCAGACGCCGATTTCCGTTCTTTCCTCTTCCACCATGCGTGTTAGGCTGGTCAAACAGGAGAGGGTCGCTACCAGATAGAAAATGACCGGAAAGACATCCCCCAGCGCAGCCATCCGATCGGCATCCGAAGAAAAGAGCATGTATCCTGCGTTCTTATCTCTTCCAAGCAGATAAGCCCCGGCTTCCTCAATCCTCTTCCTCTCCGGAGCGACTGCTTTTTGCATCTCCTGCTCCAGCTGCATGGAAATCTGCTTCTCCACCTGCGGCATTTTCGAAGAAACGGTGCTCTGCACCTTTTCCGCAACCTTCTGGTCGATCTCTTTGGTAAGCTGCTCCTTACGCTGTGCAAGCAGTTCCTTCGTCTCCTCCTTCAGGGAGTCAATGCTTTTTTTTGCTTCCTTGTCATAGGCCCTCGTGTAAGCGTCGAGCTGCTTTGTCCCCTGAAAGGTCGCCACCACAAAGGAAAAGGCATCCTGCGAAAATTCCTTCTTCGGCAGATAGACACAGGCCTCCACCGTGCCACTTCCGACGCTGCTGGTGCCGTGGTTGTCTGTCAGAAAGACCGGGCTTGCCACCACCCCGCAGATCCGGTAGGTCAGGTGCCTTGGCAGATCCTTCCGTTTTTTGTCTCCGGTAAAGGGGATGGAATCCCCGATCTTGTATTTCCCGTCCGTAAGGATTCTCTGCTCCACCACACATTCCGCCTCTTTGCTCTTCGGATTCGGAAGCCTCCCCTCCTTCAGCCACAGACGGTCAATTTGATCCGGCAAAGAATAGAGGGATACCGTCTTGCCCTGCCACTTCAAATCACAGCGGTATCCCCCTTCTGCATCCAGAACCTTTTTCGATTGCAAAAGCTTCTTTGGCGCATCCTTTTTCCAGCCGATGGTGGAAAGCAGCTGTACATCCATCAGGTTTTTGTCCTGAAAATAGAGCGCCGCCGTATGCTTCATGTCCGGTGCGGTGACTCTAAGCCCAGACAGAAAACCTACGGCGATCATCACCAGCAGGAAGAGGGAGAAAAACCGCTTCCTGCTGCGCAGAATTTCCCGATGAAGTTCTACCTTCTGTATATTGGAAGATTTCTTTTTTTCTACCATTGAATCTCTTTTACCGCCTTCGGATTACCTTTTTCTACCATTGGATCTCTTTTACCGCCTTCGGATTACCTTTTTCTACCATTGGATCTCTTCTACCGCCTTCGGAGTTTCGTTATCGCTCACACTTGCCACCCTTCCGTCCTTTACACGAATCACACGATCCGCCATCGGAATCAAAGCCGCATTATGGGTAATGACCACCACACTCATCCCACTCTCCTTCACGGTACGTTGTAGTAAGGTCAGCACCTGGCGTCCGGTTTGATCGTCCAGTGCGCCGGTCGGCTCGTCGCAGAGCAGAAGTTTCGGTTTCTTCGCCAGCGCCCTGGCAATCGCCACTCTCTGCTGCTCACCTCCGGACAGCTGCGCCGGAAAGTGATCCATTCTCTCCTGTAATCCAACGCCGGCAAGCGCCTCTTCCGCCTCCATGTGCTCTTTGCAGATCTGTGCCGCCAGTTCCACGTTTTCCTTTGCCGTCAGGTTCGGAATCAGGTTATAGAACTGAAAGACGAAGCCGATGTCAAATCGTCTGTAATCCGTCAGTTGCCTCTCGTTAAACGCACTGATCTCTTTGCCGTCCACAAAAATCTCCCCGCAGGTGGCGATGTCCATCCCGCCGAGGAGATTTAAGAGGGTCGTTTTTCCGGCGCCGGAAGGCCCGACAATCAGCGTAAACTTTCCCCTTTCGATCTCAAAAGAAACCTTCTTCAGCGCCTCTACCACTACCTCGCCGGTCCGGTATTCTCTACCTACTTCGTGAAAACGGATATATGACATCCTCAATGATCCTTCTTTCTATTCTCCTCTTACGCGCAGATCTCTCTGCGCGCCCGGGCACTTCCTGCTAGCCCCCTGTAGCGGGAAGCCGAAGGATCCCTCCTTCCCCTCTACAGGTAAGAAGCTTCCTTTAAATCCTTCCCGCAAGCAGGAAGAGCAGTCTTTCCATCGATCCCGTCAGATACAGATAACCGCAGAGTGCTTCAAACCCCGTCGCCTTATGGTAATCCGACAGGCTCTGGTTCTTTGCCGGGCTTGCCGTTCTGGCATTTCTTCCCCTTTTATAAATTTCTTTCTCCTTCTCATTCAGAAAGGGAAAAATCTCTTCGATCAGTCTCGCCTGGGCAGCTGCATTCACCACGCCTACCTTCTCTTTGTTCAGTTGTTTTACCGAGCGATTGGCTTCTTCTGCCACCTTGGTGCGGACAATCAGCTCAAAGACCACATCGCCGACAAAGGCAAAGGTGAGCGGCGAGTAAGCGTCATAATTCCTCTCCGGAAGCCGAAAGGTCTCCCGAATCCGGCCGGCCAGCCCTTCCTGAGGCATCAACGCTTCCTTTGGAAGCGTCAGCTCTTCACGGTCCACTTGACGCCCTCTCTCGTATCTTCCAGCACAATTCCCTTAGACAGCAGTTCTTCCCGAATGGCGTCTGCCAGAGCAAAGTTCTTTTCCTTCTTGGCTTTTGTCCTCTCTGCAATCTTTTCTTCAATTTCCGCTTCACTGATTTCCAGCTGCGCTTTTTCCGTCTTTCTTTCCGCAATCAGCCCCAGAACATCGCAAAGCTTCACGATCTCCTCCTTCAGCAGACGGATATACGCCTTGGAGGAATTCTCGTTTACCGTCGTATTGGCAAGCCTCACCAACTCGAATACAACAGAAATCGCATCTGCGGTATTGAAATCGTCATCCATCACCCTGCGATAGGCTTGTTCATACTCCCCTGCCTTTGCCTTGCCAAGCCCCTCTTCCTCAAAGAGCTCTTCCTGTCTGTCCTCTTTCTCCAACGCAAAATTCAGATTGGAAATGCAGTTCACCACTCGCGCATAGGACGCCTTTGCACTCTCCATCAACTTGTCCGAGAAATTGAGGGGACTTCTGTAATGTGCCGACAACATGAAGAGACGCAGCACCTGCGGGTCATATTTTTGCAGAATGTCTCTTACGGTAAAAAAATTTCCCAAAGACTTGGACATTTTCCGGTTATCGATGTTTAAAAAGGCATTGTGCATCCAGTATCTGGCAAAGAGATGATGGCTGCAGCTCTCGGACTGCGCAATCTCATTCTCATGATGCGGAAAGACCAGATCTTCTCCGCCACCATGAATGTCAATCTCCTCTCCCAGATACCGCTTGCTCATGACGGAGCATTCGATATGCCAGCCCGGACGACCGTCGCACCAGGGAGACTTCCAGAAGGGTTCCCCCTCCTTCTTGGGCTTCCAGAGAACAAAGTCCAGCGGATCTTCCTTCTGCTCTTCTCCGGAAACCTTCAGGGCACGTTCTCCGCTTCTAAGATCGTCCAGATTCTTGTGCGAAAGCTTGCCGTAGCCCTCAAAACTTCTGGTTCTGAAATAGACCGTACCGTCTTTTGCCACATAGGCGTGTCCGCCTGCAATCAGTTCTTCAATCATGGCAATCATGCCGTCGATTTCTTCTGTCGCCAACGGATGTTTGGTGGCAGGCAGGACATTCATCGCCTTCATATCTTTTTTGCATTCTTCAATATATCTCTGCGAAATCACCGAAGCGTCCACGTGTTCCTCGTTGGCGGCCTTGATGATTTTATCATCGACATCCGTGAAATTGGAAACGTAGTTGACCTCATACCCGCTGTACATAAAATAGCGGCGTACCGTGTCAAAAAAAATCATCGGTCTGGCGTTCCCGATATGAATCAAGTTGTATACGGTCGGTCCGCAGACATACATGCGCACCTTGTTTTCTTCAATCGGCACAAAATCCTCGATCTTCCCCGACATGGTGTTAAAAATCTGAATCATCCCTCTTCTCTTCCTCCCTCTCCTTCATGCAATCTGTTTTGCTTCCCGTGTACTGCCCTCCGGTGCGGTCTTATAGACTCTTCCCCTCCGGTGCAGTCTTCCGGGCTCTTCCTCTCCGGTGCAGTCTTCCGGGCTCTTCCTCTCCGGTGCGGGACGGACTCTCCTGCCCGGGCAGAAGGGCGTCACGTTACCCCTGCTTTCCCTTGCAAGTGCAACCGCATCCTCCCCCGCCTCCTTCCGCAGTCGGTGTCTTCTCCGTTTGATAGGTGACATTTCTCGAAAAAGCGTCCTGTGCGGAAGTGAGGAGGCAGACTGCCTGCGCGGCAATGCCTTCCCCTTTTCCTGTAAAACCAAGTCCCTCTTCCGTGGTTGCCTTCACATTCACCTGATCCACTTCAATGTCCAGTGCCTTTGCCAGATTCGTGCGCATCTGCTCGATAAAGGGACGCATCTTCGGCGCCTGCGCGATAATCGTCGCATCAATATTATCGACCAAAAGCCTTCTCTCCAGCAACATTTCCCCGACTTTTGCAAGGAGCTTGCAGGAATCCGCCCCCTCCCACTTTGGATCCTGATCCGGAAAATGTGTTCCAATGTCGCCCAGCGCGGCAGCTCCCAGCAGGGCATCCGAAACGGCGTGTGCCAGCACATCCGCATCCGAATGCCCAAGTAGCCCCTTTTCATACGGAATCTCCACCCCGCCGATGATACATTTTCTGCCTTCTACCAGCCTGTGTACATCATAACCTGTTCCTATTCTCATGAATGCTGGCGCCTCCTTATCTGCGCCGATTTCGCTCTTCTTACCTATGCTGCTTTTTGCCTCTTCGCGCAGGTTTCTGATGAACCTCCGCTCTTATCCTCTGAAGCCGGAAAAAAAAGCTTCCAGTTCCTGTTCCGTCGTATCTTGCACGCTTCCCTGCACCATTTCAGGGGAGCCCCCGCCACGAACAGCAAACATTTCCTTCATCTTTTGCAGACATTCGTCTGCCTTGTTCTGCGGAGAGCCGATGACAAAAGAAAAACCTCCCTCTGCCTTCCTGAAAAAAACCGCACAAAGGACAGCTCCTTTTTGCATGAGCTGATTCGCCGCCTTTCTAAGAAGGCTTCCCTCTTCCTCCCCCTCCTTTAGGAAGAGGACGAGATTCCCCCCTCCTTCCGGCAATTCCTGAATCCGGTAGGACAGCAGTTCCTCCATCTGCTTCGACGCACGAAGCTTCCACTGCCAGATCTCCTGTTGCATCTGATGAAAGCGATCCGGCAGATTTTCATAAGAGGTGGTGCACTCCTGTGCAAGCGCGCGTACCATCCTATGCTCTTTTTGAAAAAGGTGATAGGCTCTTTCGCCGCAGCAAAGGAAGATCCGGGTTCCCTTCTTGTAATTCTGATAGGACTCTACCTTGAGCAGATTCACCTCCCCCGTCCTTTTGACGTGGGGCGCACAGCAGGCGCATACATCAACACCGGGGATCGTGACGAGCCTGAGGCTTTCGGAGTCAATTTCCTTTTTGCTGCGCCAGGTGAGCTGCTTCTGTTCCTCCGCAGACGGAAAAGAGGCGGTCACGGGCAGATTCTGTCTGATGATCCGATTGGCAACTTCCTCCAGCTCTCTAATCTGTTCCTCTTCCAGCCTCCCGTCAAAGTCCATGGTAACCTCGTCGTCTCCCAAATGAAAACCGACATTGTGGTAGCCATAGCGTCGATTTACCAGACCGGAAAAAATATGTTCTCCCGTATGCTGCTGCATCTTGTCATAGCGAGCCTCAAAGTCCAGTTTGGCAAAGACTTCCGTACCCGCCTGGAACACCTGTCCTTCGTGCCCCGGTGCGATCTGTTCCTCACTTCCCGGTGCCACCTGTCCTTCGTGCCCGGGTGCAGCCTGCTTCTCGTGCCTAGGTGCAACCTGCTCCTCATGCCCGGGGGCAACCTCTCCCTCATGCCCGGGATCAGCCTGCTCTACAACGGTATGGATGAGGATGCCGTCCTGTAGACGCACCTGAGACACCCGAAGCGGGGACGCCCCCTCCTGCCAGACCCATCCCGTATCACAGGACTGTCCCCCTGCTTCCGGAAAAAAGGCAGACTGATCCATAATCAGGTTCCTGCTTCCATCCGGAAGACGCTTGCAGGAAAGCACTCTTGCCCTGAACTCCCGGCAATAGGCGTCCTCATCGTAAAGCTTCTTCGTCGGTATTGTTTCTTCCACCACGCTCTGCGTCTCCATTTCCTTAGCAATTATAATCCATTCTACCACGGAACGCACGAGATTACAGTGGTAGAAGAGCACCAACCACCGCTGTTGTCAACGGAGCGGAGATAGATTTCCAACCATTCAGTTTTTTGGCAGCGTAGGGAATTTAGCAAGGATTCCTTTGAACCCAAGGCTTCCTGACAGTAGGATGGTTATTGCGAACAGTACTTGACACTATCTACACTTTTCCTCCAGTTTGATTCTATCCACCCTCAGAATACTATAAATATAATCATCATAGAAACGATTCTTATATAAGTGGTGGTCGCGCAGTTTTGCATCAATGCTAAATCCACAATACTCTAGCAGTTTTCTTGAACTGAAGTTTATTTCACATGTTTGAGCATATATTTTATTCACGTCACTACCGTTTTGTAGTTTGACATATAATCTTCTCCCCACCCTATCCTTAGTATCATACCAGTTTTCCATTCCTAGAATGATAACCCTAATCACCGGAACAAGCGATTTTCTGGATTCCTGTCAAAAACAGATCAAATACCACAAAGGAAAACGAAAGAAAAACCCTCCGCAAGCCGTATAGACAAAGGCTTCACAGAGGGTTTATTGGTTTTCAACTGTCAAAGATGGTAACAAACGACAAAGCTAGGAAATCTTAGTTCGGTGATCCCGGAATGGAAGGAACACTGTGCTTTGAAACGCCATCCCGGAATGGAACTTATGCGGTGCTTAGGACGCTTCCTGCAGTACCCGGTTTAATGTACCGGTCACCGTCTTCTTCACCTTGTCCACTTCCGTCTTCAGCGCAAAAGCAAGTTCCGGATATAATAACTTCTCTGAAAGAGAGAGATAACGTTCATTCATGGAAGCCAGCTTCTTGCCGTTTTGGGTGCGCTCGATGCGGAGCTTATAGAGTCCCTTCACCAGCGCAAGCATTTCCGGTGCATCATTTCTCTTTACTACTTCCGCAATCTCCGCTTCTGCCTTCTTGCCGGTCGAAACAGACAGGCTGTCCATTTCTTCCAGATGATCCATCAGCTCCTTGGCTTCTTCTTCACTGATCACATCACGCATCTTGTCTTCGCCGCCATCGACCGGCACATAGAGCACGGCACTCTTATCGGATGCAGAGGATAACTGATAATAGAGCTTCTCTTTACCGGCGGAAAGAAACGGCGGAATGGCAATGTCCTTCAGCATGCAAAGACCACGGCTTCCATAAACTACGACTTCTCCCTTCTTCAGCATTTGTACCTCCTGTCTGGAACAAAAAAAAGTCAAATTTTTTATGTGAAGCGCAAAAAATTTGGCTTTCAACACTAAAGAAATCATAGCATTTTCCCGATATAATTAAAATACCTCTTCGCCGGAAGATACATGAAATGTTCCACAAAATATTTGTCCATCATGGGATTAAAACTGTGAAAGTCTGTGTGGTCATAGGTAAATCCCGTCTTATCCATGACATGGCGGGATCGCAGGTTCCCGTCATAATAGCAGCACCAGACGCCCTCCCTTTGTCTGTCACAGAAGGCGTACCGCAGCATTTCCCGCACCGCCTCCGTCGTCAGTCCCTGATTCTGATAGGGTCTTGCAATCCAGTATCCAAGCTCCGCTTCCGTCTCTTTTCTTCCTCTTGCCCCACTCGGGCTCATGGTTAAGCCGATGGAGCCGATGGCTTCATTGTCTCCTCCCTTCCTTGTGATGGCAAAAATGCCATCTTTTTTCAAAATGGTCCGAATCATGTTTCCGGAATAAATCACAGACTCATGCGGAAGCCACCCCGCATTCGGTCCGATTTCCGGATCGGAAGCATAACGAAAAAGCGCCTGTGCATCCGCTTCATCGTCTTTCCACGGGCGCAAAATCAGACGCTTTGTCTCCAGTACGGTTGGAAATCCGGAGAGAGAGATCCTCGTCATGCAGCAGGCTCTTTCTCCGCATCCATGGCAAGCTTCAGGCAACCCATAATGCCCTGATTGTCATTCAGACTTGCGGGAACAATATAATGATCCAGATCCTCCATCTCCTTTGTACGGATGTAACCGTTCATATTCTTTTTGACCTTGCTTCGTATCAACGGGAAGAGATGCTCCTGATGCATCACGCCTCCACCGAAGATAATCACCTGCGGACTCAGAAGCATGACACAGGACTGCACCGCCTGCGCGAGGTATTCCGCCTCGAATTCCCAGACTTCCGGGCGATTTGCAAGACTCTTCGCCTCTTCCTTCCAGCGGTCCTGAATCGCCGGTCCGCTTGCCATTCCTTCTAAACAGGTTCCGTGGAACGGACAATGTCCCTGATAGGTGTCCCACTGCGCAGGTACCATCTGAATATGTCCCGCCTCCGGATGCAGCATGCCATGTAAGAGCCTTCCGTTGGTCATAATCCCGGCGCCGATTCCGGTGCCGACGGTGAAATAGACGGCATCCGTCAGTCCCTTGGCACGCCCCCAGGTCACTTCCCCCAGAAGAGAACCGTTGACATCCGTATCGAAGCCGACCGGAAGTTGCAGAGCCTCCTTCACCGCTCCCACAATGTTATAATTCTGCCAGGGAATTTTGGGAGTGGTCGTGATATAGCCGTAGGTGCTTGAATTCCTGTTCAGATCAATCGGCCCGAAGCAGGCAATGCCGATTGCCCGAATCTCTCTCTCTTTAAAAAAATCCAAGATTCTCGGCATCGTTTCTTCCGGTGTCGTTGTCGGAATGGATACCTGTTCAAAGATCCTTCCGTTCTCATTTCCCAGTGCGCAAATCATCTTGGTTCCGCCTGCTTCCAGTGCTCCGTACATCATGACCGTTCCTCCGGTTCCTTCCCTATGCTGTTGTAAATTTCTGTTGTCTGATCACCATCTCCGGGATACAGGACTTCCTGCATTCCCTTACAAAAACATTTGTAAAACGTTCCTTTTTTACAAAAACGGATCTCTATCCCTGTTTTGGATACCTATGTCCTATGACTGCATGCTGCCCTGCGAATGCGAAGCCGTTTCCAATAGCTTATTCTTCAGCTGGTCCTCGATCTGTCCCAGTTCCGCCTCTGCGATTCTGCGCTTTTCTCTTCCCTCCGACTGAATCTTCACCACTTCATCCAGTGTAGAGATCAGTTCCGCGTTCGTCTGCTTCAAGGTCTCGATATCTACGACGCCTCTTTCCAGTTCCTTTGCATTCTCGATCGTTGCCGTTTTCAGCTTCTGGGCATTCTTCTTCAAAAGCTCATTGGTCATATCGGACACTTCTCTCTGTGCCTTGGCCGCCTGCGCCGAATGCTCAATGCCGAGGGCAATGACCATCTGGGATTTCCAGAGAGGAATCGTGTTGACAATCGTCGACTGAATCTTCTGTGCCATCTCCGTATCGGAAGACTGCATGAGACGAATCTGCGGACCGGTCTGCAACGCAATATTTCTGGTCAGTTCCAGATCATAGAGCTTCTTCTCAAACCTGGTGCACTTATCATCCAGATCCTTGGCCGCCTGCGCATCCTGCGGAAGCCCGGAGAGCTGCGCCTTCTGCTGTGCTTCTTTGAGATCAGTCGCGCGAATTTCCGCCAGTCTCTTCTTCCCTGCCAGGATGTACATCGTCAGCTCTTTGAAATAGGTCAGATTCATGTCGTACATCTTATCGAGCATGGTGGCGTCCTTCATGAGCGTAATCTGGTGCTTCTCCAGCTCATTCGTGATGGTCGTCACATTGGTCTCCACCTTGGCATATCTGGTTTGCAGCGCCGCCGCCTTATTCTGCGCCTTGTGAAAAAAGCCCAGAATTCCCTTTTCGTTGTCGTCCACTTCAAAGTTTTTGAGTTGCAGAATCAGGTTGGACACCATTTCACCGGTTTCGCCCAGATCCTTGGTTCTCACCGACTCCAGGGTCTTTTCCGAAAAATCCGACAGCTTTTTCTGTGTGCCCGTCCCGTAATTCAGGACCGCCGTCGTATTCGTGATATCAATCTGTCTGGAAAAATCATCCACCTGCTTCTGCTCCTGCGGTGTCAGATTGGCCTCCTGTGCCAGCTTTTCTTCCGGAGACAGGGTTTGTGTCTGTAACACCGGTGCCTGTACGTTCTCCATCTGCAGGACGGGTGCCTGCGGTGCGCTCTCCATCTGCAGGACAGGAGCCTGCGGTGCGCTCTCCATCTGCAGGACGGGTGCCTGCGGTGCGCTCTCCATCTGCAGGACAGGTGCCTGCGGGACGGGTGCCTGTTGCACTGCCGGTTCCTGTTCTTCAAATGACAATACCGGTGAGGGTATCTGTTGTCCTGTCCGTTCTTCCATCTCTGCCATCTGTTGTCCTCCCACTCTAACCAGTTCCTATTCTACTGTCTTTTCCTGTACGATCAGGTCGTCCTCGGACAACCCGTCGTGCGCCATCATGGTCTTCATCACGGAAATATCGGATGAGATGTCCCATGAGACGTCTTCAAACAGACTATCAAAAAGCTTTTCAAAAGCCTGATTGATCCCGGTAAGTGATTCCGAAATTTCTTTCTTGGCTTCCCTGATATTATCTCCGATTTCCTCCCGCTCCGAAAGATCCGCATAAGCGTTTAAGAGCTTTAGCGTCGTCGGAAGATAATAACTCATGAACTTTCGAAGCCCTGATGCGGATTCCGGACGTTTTTTGACTTCATCGAAGATCTTTCCCGTAATATTCTCCAGCTTCTCGATCTTCTGTCTCATCTCGGGATCCGAAATGCGCTCCTTGCACACATGTACCGCTTCCAGATATTTTTCCCCCTCTTCCAGAACCATCCTGGCTTCGGGCGCATTCTTTGCCTGATCGAGGTTTCTCCTCATGGCTTCACCCAAAGACGCCTCTTCCTGCCTGAACTTCTCCGTCAGAAGATAGTGCAAGTAGGTCTCTCTGGTCAGGATCAGGGTCTCCTCCTGCGCATCGAAGTGGGAATCCGGCAAAAAACCGCTCTTCATCATCTTCTTCAAGTCTTCCGCCATCTGTGGAACGGGGCCCCCACCGTCTCTGGAGAGATCTGAGAGCCTCATATAATCTCCCGTCTCGCAGATTCTCCCAAGCTTTTGATATTTCTTATAGAGTCTGCGCATTCTGCCGCCCTTCACGCCCAGAACCACGCTGCCGATAAAGACCAGTTCAAACAGCGCTGCGGCAACCAGAAGACCGACTCCCGACCCGGCAGACACTCCCTTGCTAAATATATATCGCAACATGAGCCCGACCCAAAAGAGCGCAAGTGCAAAGATCCCGGAGCCCAGCGCCATCATCACGCCTGCAATCAGCTGTCCCATCCCGTAATAAGGAGAGAGGATCTTCCATCCCTGTCTGAAAAAATAATTTCTTCGATTCTTTTCTGCCTGGATCGGCAGAGTCAGTTCTTCCTTTCGCAGCCAATCCGGGCAGTCCTTCTGTCCCATCTGCTGTCTCGTCATCCAGTAAGGTTGTCCGTCTTTTTGCGGGGTGACATCCTTTACCAGCAAAGCCAGCTTCTCCTGCCTGCGTTTTTCCTGCGCCGGCGACACATAAGGCGTCCCAAATGGTTCCCGCACCGCAGGAGGCGTATTCTTCCGATCGTTTCCTCCCAAAATGGCGGATTTGATCGAATCGGATAATCCCATCGACAGACCGTTGGTGATCTCGGTGACCCCTGTCATAATTTCATTGGATAAGTCCCCGTAATTGCCGCTTTTCACCGCCTGATTCACGGCATCCGTAATCCGGTCCCCGGCATTTTGAAGCTCATTTAAATTCATCTCATTCCCCCTCACCTCACACCCTTTCAGGATGCGAGTGTCAAAAGTTCTAAAATTCGTTTGGAATTCCCGCCCCTTTGACTCTTGTCATTTTATCATAAAAAAGGAAGTTCCAGAATCCTGCAATCCCTATAAATCAAAAATACTGATTTGATTGCTCTGCGGCAATTCACTTAACAGCCCGATTTCCGTCAGTTTGTCCATGACCGCCTGCGGGCACTTGGTCTTTTCCCTGAATTCATCGCGGGACAGAAAGGTACCGCCCTTGACCGCCTCTTCAATGGCGATTGCGGCAATTGGACCCATGCCGTCGATGGACTGGAGAGAGGGCATGATTTTACCGTCAATCACCTGAAAGCTTCTGGCCTTCGCACGAAACAGATCGAGTGGCATAAACTCGATTCCTCTCTCATACATTTCTTCCACCAGGCGCATGTCCTGCAATTCCAGCGCCTCTGTGTTGGTCAGCTCGTTCTTGCGGTTTCTGAAATCCTCCATCACCTGATGCAGATGCGCCTCTCCCTGGCACATATCCTCATAGGAAAAAGCCTTGGCACGGATCGAGAACCATGCAGCGTAAAAAGCCGCCGGATAATACACCTTAAACCATGCAATCCTCCATGCCATCATCACATAAGCCGCCGCATGTGCCTTCGGAAACATGTATTTGATCTTCAGGCAGGAATCAATGTACCAGTCGGGCACCTGTGCCTCCTTCATTGCTTCCTTCATTTCCGGCTGCAGCCCTTTTCCCTTTCTCACCGATTCCATCGTCTTAAAAGACAGCGATTTATCCATCCCCTTTTGAATCAGATAGATCATGATGTCATCTCTACAGCAGATCGCCGTGTCGATCGTCGCCTGCCCCGACATGATCAGATCCTTGGCGTTTCCCAACCACACGTCCGTTCCGTGGGAGAGACCGGAGATGCGGATCAGGTGAGAAAAAGAAGTCGGCTTCGCATCGATCACCATTTGCATCGCAAAATCGGTGCCAAACTCCGGCAGTCCCAGGCAGCCGAGTTTCGTGCCGCTAATCTGCTTGGGTGTAAGCCCGAGCGCCTCCGTGCTCTGCCAGAGCGTCATCACCTTCCTATCGTCCAGGGGCACCTCTGTCGGATCGATGTCCGTGACATCCTGTAAGAAACGAATCATGGTCGGATCATCATGCCCCAGAATATCCAGCTTCAGCAGGTTGTGGTCGATCGAGTGGTAATCATAATGAGTCGTCACTGTCGCAATATCCTTGTTGGCGGGATGCTGGACCGGTGTAAAAGAATTGATATCCTGTCCGACCGGCAGCACAATGATTCCTCCCGGATGCTGACCGGTTCCCGTTCGAATCCCGGTGCACTTGAGTACCAGGCGATTGATCTCGCTTCTTCTCTTCTCCTCGTGCACCGAGTCAAAATATTTTTTTACATATCCGTAGGCAGTCTTATCCGCTAAGGCTGCAATGGTGCCGGCTCTGAAGGTCTGTCCCGCACCGAAAATCACCTCCGTATATTTATGCGCCTTCGACTGGTATTCTCCCGAAAAGTTCAGGTCGATATCCGGTTCCTTGTCTCCCTTGAATCCAAGGAAGGTTTCAAAAGGAATATCAAAGCCGTCCTTCTTCAGCTTTGCCCCGCAATGCGGACAGATTTTATCCGGCATATCACAGCCTGAATTTCCTGCGTAGACCCTCACCTCTTCCGAATCAAAGTCGGAATATTTGCACGAGGGACAAACATAATGGGGCGGAAGCGAATTGACCTCCGTAATGCCCGCCGTAAATGCCACAAAGGAGGAGCCGACCGAACCGCGGCTGCCGACCAGATAGCCGTCTTCCACACTCTTCCACACCAACTTCTGTGCGATGATATACATCACTGCAAAACCGTTGGAAATGATGGAATGCAATTCCCTTTGTAACCTCTCTTCCACGATTTCCGGCAGAGGATCCCCATAAATCTCATGCGCCTTCGTATAACAGATATGCTTTAAAATGCCATCGCTGTTTTCGATCACGGGCGCACATTTATCCGGCCTCACGGGAGAAATGGAATCACACATATCCAGGATCTCACGCGGATGATCAATGACGATTTCTTTTGCCTTCTTCTCGCCCAAATAGGCGAATTCGTTTAACATCTCCTCCGTGGTATGCAGATAAAGCGGTGCAGAGGACTCCTCTTCCATCCCCCTCCCCGCCTGAATGATCGTGCGGTAGATTTCGTCCTGCGGATCCAGAAAATGCACGTCGCAGGTCGCCACCACCCGCTTATTAAACTGCTCTCCCAGTTTGACGATCTTCCGGTTCAGTTCTCGCAAGTCCTCTTCCGAGTGGACATTTTCATGCTTCGGAGCGTCAATCATAAAGGCGTTGTTCCCAATCGGCTGCACTTCCAGGTAATCATAGAAAGAAACCAGCTTGGCAATTTCTTCTTCCGAACGTTCCTCTTCGACCGCCTCAAAGAGTTCTCCTGCACAACAGGCGCTACCGACGATCAGTCCCTCTCTGTACTTTTCCAGCACGCTTTTGGGTACGAGCGGATATCTGTGGAAATACTCCAGATGTGACTTCGATACCAGCGTATAGAGGTTCACCCTCCCCTTCGTGTTCCTGGCAAGCAGGATACAGTGGTGGGGTCTTAAATGTTTGACCGCCTTCTCGGGCGCATCGTTCAGGCCATTGATCTGTCCCAGCTTTTCGATCTTCTTCTCTGCCAGCATCGGTAAAAAAGCGAGGAAAATTTCTGCTGTACATTCTGCATCGTTGACTGCCCGGTGATGGCCTTCCATCTCATGCCCCGTGATCGTTTTATAGACCACATTTAAGGTATGTCTCGCCTGGGTCGGGAAAAACACCCGCGAGAGACCGACCGTATCCACGCTGGTATAGTCAAAGGCAATCCCCAGATCCTTAAAATTCTGCTTGATGAAACTGACGTCAAAAGAGACGTTGTGTCCCACGAGCACGCTTCCCCGGATGAATTCCGCAAATCTCGGAAGAATCTCCTGTCTGGTTCCCGCATCCATCACCATCTCATCGGTAATGGAAGTCAGCTGTCTGATTCGAAAAGGGATCGGAACTTTTGGATTCACAAATTCCGAGAAGCGATCCACGATTTTTCCCTGTCTGATTTTGACGGCTCCGATTTCAATGATCCGATTCTTGAGAGGGGAAAAACCGGTCGTCTCCAGGTCAAAAACGACATATTCGGGATCCTCCACCCTCTGCCCCTTCTCGTTTGTGACGATCTCTTTCTTATCGTCCACCAGGTAGCATTCCACCCCCGGTACGATCTTGAAGAAATTCTGCCTGTCCGGTGCCTCCAGTCCTGCCTCTTTTGCTGCTTTCTTTGCCTCTTTATAGAGATCTTCATACACATGATTGGCATCGGTCAGCGCCTGTACCACTCCATGGTCGGTAATGGCGATCCCGGGCATCCCCCAGGCATACGCCCTCTTAATGATGTCCTTGACCTCCGAGACCCCGTCCATGTTGCTCATCTTGGTATGGCAGTGCAGCTCCACCCGCTTATTAGGCGCCGTATCCATTCTCTTTACGGTGAAATCCGGGATTTGCAGGATGCCGGAAACGGAGGAGATCGTCACTTCCTTGTCAAAGGAGTCAAAACGGGAAACCCCTTTCAGCTTCACAAAGGCTCCCTTTTTCACTTTCGCCTGAAATTCCTCATTCTGTTCTTCATTCACAAAGACCTTGACCGTAATCGAGTCGGTAAAATCGGTCAGGTCCAGAATGTAGAGATGTTTTCCGGTCTTGGTGATGCGTACGTCCAGGGAAAAAATCTGTCCGTGAATACAGACATCCACCCTCGGCTCCGCATCCAGTTCACGCAGCGGGATGATCTCTCCGTCAAATTCTTTGCCATACAGGAGCGCAGGATTTGTGCTCTTTGGCGTCTGTCCCCCTTTTCTGCCTCTCCTGTTTCTGAAAGACGTTTGTGTGCCCGTCCCTGTCTGCCTGCCGGAAGTGGAAGAAGCCGGATCGTCCTTTCTTTTTGCCTCCGTACTTCCTCCCTCAGCACTCTCCTGTGCTTCCTTGGCCGCCCTCTCCTGTCTGTCCCGCACTTCCTTCCTTTTCTTTTCCCAGGAATCTTCCGCCACCGGCTCCGCCTTTTCTCTTTGGACATAATTGGTTTCAATGGCGCAGGACAGCCCGCACCTCTCGTTCAGGATCCGGTCCAGGATGAGACAGAGTTCTTTGCTGTAGCTGTGTCCCAGGATTCCTTCCTCCAGGGACACCACCACTTTCTCATTAGAAAAAGAGATCTCCGCATTTTTAAAGACCGTATAAAGGACAGGGTTGTGACTTTTGAGTTCCAACAGGATACTGTCCTTATAGGAATCAAGCAGGTTCTCAGGCGTATACTGAGAAGAAAGCACAAAACGTTCCCGAATTCTGACCGATAGAGAAACACCCGGAAACAGCTGCTTCCGGATGGCATCTTCTACACGATAGAGATCCGACTTGGCAATCAGATTCGGGCTGTGCAGATAAATGCGGATCAGATCCTGCTTCTTCGTTGCAGTGACCTGATCCACGACTGTTTGATTCATCAGTTCCCGTATCGGCTCTGTCAGCTTTAAGGTCGGGAAAACCTCTGCAAAACCTTTGGACATGCTTATTTCCCCAATTTCACTTTCACGGATCCCTTAGGACCAGTGATCCAATTCCTCTTTTAACACCTGTAAGAGCTGATCTTCCGGGAATTTGCGGATGATTTCCCCGTGCTTCATCAAAAGCCCCTCTCCGTCTCCGCCGGCAATACCAAGATCCGCCTCTCTTGCTTCACCCGGTCCGTTCACGGCGCATCCCATGACCGCCACGCGGAGATTTAGATCGTAATCCTCCACCAGTTCTTCCACCCGGTTGGCCAGGCCGATCAGATCAATCTTTGTCCTGCCGCAGGTCGGACAGGAAACCACATCGATGCCACTCTTACGAAGCCCCAGCGCCTGCAGGATTTTTTTGGCTGCTTTGATTTCCTCTAACGGGTCTCCGGAGAGAGAAACGCGGATGGTGTCTCCGATGCCCTGACTCAAAATCGCTCCCAGCCCGACTGCGGATTTGATGGTGCCGGAATAAACGGTTCCTGCCTCCGTGATTCCGACATGAAGCGGATAATCGGTTTCTTTTGCCAGAAGCTGATGCGCTTCGATGCACAGCGGAACCTGAGAGGATTTAATGCTGATCACGAGTTTGTCATAGCCCAGCTCCTCGATCAGATGCGTTTTATCCAGGGCGCTTTCTACCAGCCCCTTTGCCGTCACACCTCCGTATTTCTCCACCAGATCCTTTTCCAGAGAGCCTGAATTGACCCCGACGCGGATGGGGAGTCCTCTTTCCTTACAAGCATTCACCACCGCACGGATGCGGTCCATTCCGCCGATATTGCCCGGATTGATTCGAATTTTATCCGCCCCGTTTTCGATGGCAAGCAGCGCCATACGATAATCAAAATGAATGTCTGCTACCAGCGGAATATGGATTCGTTTCTTGATCTGCGAAATGGCTTCTGCCGCTTCCTTTGTCGGAACCGTACAGCGGATAATCTCACAGCCTGCCTTCTCCAGTTCCAGGATCTGGGCAACCGTCGCTTCCACATCCTCCGTCCTGGTATTGGTCATCGACTGGATGAGGATCGGATTGCCTCCTCCAATTTTCCGGTCTCCGATTTGAATGACTTTGGTATGATTCCGAATCGACATCTCTCACCTCTTTCATCAGAATTTTTCAGTGGAAAAATCTTCCCACGTCATTGAAAAGAACAACGACCATCAGTGCGATCAGCGCCACCATTCCGGCGACTGTGACATAGCCCTCCTTCTCCGGAGAAATCGGCTTGCCGCGCAAAACCTCCAGAATCAGGAAAAGGAGCCTGCCTCCGTCCAGTCCGGGGACAGGGAGTAGATTCATGATTCCCAGGTTCACAGACAGAAGGAGCGTCAGATCGAGCATGGTTAAGAGGACGGAGGGAATTCCCAAGGGTCTTGCCTCCTGATAGGTTTCATCCACCATCTGCACCATGCCGACCGGCCCGGAGAGAGATTTCAGACCCACCTTCCCCCTCACCAGAAGAGAGAGGCTGCGGAAGGTCATCTCCGCATACCCTTTCACCGTATACCAGGCGTAAGGCAGTACGTTTTTCGCTTCTACCCTGCCCTGTTTCCCGATTCCCATGCCAAGGTAATATCTGTTGTCTTCCTTGCTATAGAGCGGTTTTACGGTGATTTCCTTTTGGGTTCCGTCCCGCTCGATTCGGATCCGGATCGGCTCTCCTTCGTTAAAAAAGGAAATCTGCGTCACATCATAGGCCATGTGCACGCTTTTCCCGTCCATGGAAAGAATCCGGTCTCCCTGCAATATCCCGGCGTCTCTGGCAGCGGAAACCTCAGCAAACCCGCTTACCACCGGGTAGTTCCAGACACCGAAGATGGTCGTGATCACCGCAATCAGATAGGCTAAGAGAAAGTTAAAGAGAGGGCCTGCGATGACCGTCGCGATTCTGGACCAGACCTTGGCATTCGGAAAGGCGTGTTCATCTTCCCTGTCCACTTCAAACTTGAATTTGCCGCTTCCATCCCCCTCGTCCTCCCTGTCATACACATCCATGCCGTCAAAGATACAGGCGCCTCCAAAAGGAAGGACACGGAGGGCATAATTGGTCTCTCCCACCTTCTTTTGCCAAAGGGCGGGGCCGACGCCGATCGTAAATTCCTTCACGCGGATCCCGTTGGCCTTTGCAATCAGGAAATGTCCCCCCTCATGAGAAATGACGAGGATACTGAAGATACAAAGAAAAATGAAGATGCTGATGAACATATTCACGGAACAAGCTCCTTCAGGAAGGCGTCGGTTTCCTGTTCGATTTCCAGAATCTGCGAAAGCGTCGGATTTGCAATCGTTTTGTGGTGCTGCATGGCCTTCTCGATCCAATCATAAATTGTCAAAAAACGGATTCTGCCTTCCAGAAACATACGGTTTGCCATCTCGTTTGCTGCATTCATCACCGTCGGCATGCTCCCGCCCTCTCGAATGGCGGAAATCGCAAGCGGCAGTCCCCTGAATGTTTCCGTGTCGGGCTCTTCAAAGGTCATTTCCTTCAGGGAAAAGAGATCCAGCCTTTTTTCCTGCAGAGGCAGACGATCCGGATAAAAGAGGGCATACTGGATCGGCAGCTTCATATCCGGCACACCGAATTGACCGATGATGCTCCCGTCTACAAACTGAACCGCCGAGTGCAACACGCTCTGCGGTTGTACGACCACCTGAATCTGATCCGGGCGAACGTCAAAGAGATGAACCGCCTCAATCACTTCCAACCCTTTATTGATCAAAGAGGCGGAGTCCACCGTGATCTTTGCTCCCATGGACCAGTTCGGATGCTGCAGGGCCTCTTTTACCGTCACCTGTTCCAGTTCTTTTTTGGATTTGCCACGGAAGGGACCGCCTGAAGCCGTTAACAAAATCTTCTCGATTCTGCCCTTCTGCTCCCCGTTTAAAGACTGGAAGATGGCGCTGTGCTCGGAATCCACCGGCAGGATGCGCACCTTCTTTTGCCGCGCCAGAGGCATGATCAGATGTCCGGCACAAACGAGCGTCTCCTTATTGGCAAGCGCAATGTCCTTTCCACACTCGATCGCCCGAATGGTCGGCAGAATTCCGATCATGCCGACCACTGCGCTGAGCACGGTATCGGCATCTGATTGTTCCATGATTTCCAGAATCCCCTCCATGCCGGAGAGAACCTTTGTCTTCGTGTCTTTTAGACGGGAGCGCAGTTCCTTTGCCGCTTCCTCCTGAAACATGGCACAGCAGGGAACACCGAATTCCCTGGCCTGCGCCTCTACCGCTTCTACCGAACGGTTGGCAATCAGGGCGGAAACAGAGAGCCTGTCTCTGTGCTGTCTCACGACTTCCAGCGTCTGTGTCCCGATCGAACCGGTTGAACCCAGCAGGATGATTTTTTCCGCCATAGGATTCCTCTTTTCTTCAAATCAGGTGAAAAAGTGTAAGCATCAGATAAATAAACGGTGTGACAAAGATCACGGAATCAAACCGGTCCATAATTCCCCCGTGCCCCGGGATCAGATGTCCGTAATCTTTCAGGTTATGGTTCCTCTTGATTCCGGAAGCAAAAAGGTCCCCGAATTGAGAAAGGATCGAACCCAGCAAAGTCATACAGGCAAACTTCCAAAGAATGGCGGCATCAAAAGACTCTGTCTTCATCACAAAAAAACCAAAGAGCATTCCGACCAGTGCTGCACCAAGAATACCGCCAAGCGCACCTGCCACGGTTTTCTTGGGCGAGAGGAGGGGGACCAGCTTTCGCTTCCCCAGGGCTCTTCCGCACAAATATGCGAAGATATCACAGACCCACGCCACAAAAGGCACCCATGCCAGATAAATTCCCAGCTTGCTCTTCCGGATCAGAAAGATGAAGGAGAGGAGAAACGGCACATAGAAAAAAGAGAAGATGACACAAAAGACCTGTCTGCTGTCATACCTGGGAAAAGAAAGGACATAAAGGATGGAGGTCACAAAAAAGACCAGGAGGAAGGACCAGATCCCCCAGGAAAGTTTTCCCTCCTTGCCGCAAAAAGCAAGGCCCACATAGTGAAAGACGGTTCCCAGATATCCTCCGATACAAAGAGGCGAAAACCTTCTTTCCTCCTCGATTCCCATTGCCATCATCATTTCATGAAAACCGATGAGAGAAACCGCACACAAAACAGCGGCTAAAAGATAGCCGCCGCTGATCAGAAGCACAAGTAAAATCATTCCCAGTACGACACTGCTGATGGTTCTGGTTTTCAATGGAGTCCTCCGTACTTCCGATCTCTTTTTCCATAAGAAGCAATGGCTTTTTCGAGTTCTTCCTTGTTAAAGTCCGGCCAGGCCACAGGCGTATAGTAGAATTCCGTATAAGCACACTGCCAGAGGAGAAAGTTGGAAATGCGCTGCTCTCCACAGGTTCTGATGAGCAGATCCGGATCCGGCAAAGGATAGGTATCCAAATGCCTGGCAATCACTTCTTCCGTGATTTCTTCCACTTGCAGTTCCTGCTGCTTTACCTCCGTCGCGATCTTCTTTACGGCACGAGTGATCTCATCTCTGCTGCCGTAATTGATGGCAATGGTAAACTGAAGCCCGGTATTGTCCTTCGTCGCTTCCTCCAGCTTCTCGATCGCCTCCAGAATATCCGGTGCGAGCCTGGATCTCTCCCCGATCACACGGCACTTGACCTTGTTTTTCATGGATTTCTTAATGCTGGTGGTCAGATAGGTCTTGAGCAGCTTCATCAGCGCACTCACCTCATCCTGCGGTCTGTTCCAATTCTCGGTCGAGAAGGCATAGACGGTCAGATACCGGATGCCGAGATCTCTGGCATCCACCAGGATTTCCTCCACCGCCTTGGCTCCCTGAAAATGGCCTGCAGTGCGAGGAAGCCCCTTGGCCTTCGCCCATCTGCCGTTACCATCCAGTATGATTGCCACATGTGCCGGAACACGGTTCACTTCCTCTATCATTCTTCTCCCTCGCCGGTCTGTTCCATCCAGCCTCTATTTCTCAAATCGTCATGATTTCTTTCGATTTCTCTTCCACCGACTTGTCCACTTCTTTGACATAGCGGTCCGTCAGCTTCTGCAGCTCTTCTTCGAGATCCTTGATTTCATCCTCCGAGACATCGCTTCCCTTCAGTTTCTTAAAGGCATCCGCCCCGTCTCTGCGGATATTGCGCAGCGCAATCTTGGCGTCTTCTCCCTTCTTGCGCACTTCCTTGGAGAGTTGTTTTCTACGCTCCTCTGTCAGCTCCGGGAAAATCAGGCGGATATTGGTTCCGTCATTCGACGGTGTGATGCCGATATCGGAAGCTAAAATCGCTTTCTCGATATCCTTGATCAGCTTTTTATCCCAGGGTGCAATCTGAATAATGCGCGCTTCCGGAACCGACACATTTGCCAGCTGCTGAATGGGCGTGGGGGTTCCGTAATAGTCCACCCTAAGTTTATCCAGAACGTGCGGATTGGCTCTGCCTGCACGAATGCTTTGAAGTTCCTCGCCCAGAAACTTCACGCTCTTATTCATTTTTTCATCGTAAGAAGTCAAACGTTCGTTCATGATTCCCCCCTGCTCAGACCGTCACTGTAGTCCCGTTAAAATTGCCACTAGCTGCTTTGATAATGCTGTTTTCCTCCTGCAGGGCGAAGACGCGCATCGGCATCCGATTATCCCTGGCAAGGATAGAGGCGGTCATATCCACTACCTGTAAATTCTTTGCAATCACATCCTCAATGGAGAGCGTGTCGTAACGTCTGGCATTTTTGTCTGTTGCCGGATCCGCATTGTAAACACCGTCAATGGACTTGGCCAGCAACAGCATATCCGCTTCCACTTCGATTGCCCGCAACATTACTCCGGTATCGGTAGAAAAATACGGATGTCCTGTGCCTCCCGCAAAGAAAACAACCATGTGATGTGCAAAATATTTATTTGCCCTGTCTTTAGAAAAAAGTTTTGTAAAGGAGCCCACTTCGAAAGGGGTCAAAACCGAGGTCCTCATGTTCTCGGCTCTAAAAATTTCCGAGACATAAATGCAGTTCATCACCGTAGCCAGCATGCCGATCTGATCCGCCTTGACCCGGTCAATGCTCTCGCTGGTCCGTCCTCTCCAGAAATTTCCTCCGCCGATGACAATGCCCACTTCCATGCCCTCTTCCGTCAATTTCTTTACCTGAAGAGCCACGCGGCGCACCGTTTCCTCATCAAATCCGGTCTTATTCGGTCCGGCCAGCGCTTCGCCGGAAAGTTTCAACATGATTCTCATTTTATTGTTCCTTTAAGCCGTCAAAGAAAGCGGACGGATTGACTTCCGCATACACCTGCGAGCACATTCCTTCAATGACCGCTCCATTATTGACCTGCACAGACTGGGAGCGGATGTTTCCCATGACGATTGCTGTCGTATCTAAAATCACCGGTCCGTGTACGTCGATGTCTCCCTTTACGGCACCGGCAACCACTGCGCCGTTTGCAGAAATATTACCGATGATGACGGTGCTCTGTCCGATCTTCACACTGCCCTTGGAATGAATCTCTCCGTTGATTCTGGCAGATTCCGCATAGATTTCCGCGGCGGTGGAATCTCCGGTAATCTCTCCGCTGATAGTGAGCTTCCCGTTCACCGTCACATTTCCGGTTACCTTGCCCAGAAGTTCCATGTTGCCCGTAGTAGAAATGTCGCCGTTCACCACCATCCCTGCGGTAATGACTGCATCTTCATCTGTTGTTACTGCTGCTCCGTTCTGTTCTTCCATCATAAATCCCCCCTCTTTCTGCCTGTAAGTATTCTGTGTCTGCTGTAATGCTCCTGCTTCCGGCGTGAGAACCGTCTCCTGTACCGTCACGGAAGCAGTCTCCTCTCCCTTTCTCGCACTGTCCTGCTCTTCCTCAAAGGACGGATTGGAATTCAGTGCCTGTGACAGCCTGGAGAGAAAATCATCTCCCTCTGTTTCCTGATCGGCGGAAACTTCTCTCCTGCGATCCTCCTCTTCCGCCTGGCTTTCGAATACGGGCTGCGGAAGATCCTCCTCCGTACCGGTCTGGTCTGTGCCGGCCTCCTTTTGCAAATCCACCTCATCCAGGTGATTCAGCATCCTGTCCAGATCCACATCGCCTTCGGCCGCCCCGTCCTTACTTCCCTGGCCTTTTTTTTCCGACAACGACAGATCCCCCTTCAAATCCGAAAAAAAACCCATTTCTCACCCTCCGTCTTGTATATTTTATGATGTATGAATCAACGGACACGATTTTTCCGTGATAGGAAGAATCTCCGTATCCTTCTGGCTTTGCAAATATTCAATAATACCGGGTAGCGCACTCACTGTTGCCCGCTTGTCTGCCGCATCATGCAAAAGAATCACCGATTCCTTGTATTTGTCTACATTGGCTGTTACATTTTTGACGATCACCTCCGCGCTGATGCCGTCTCCCCCGTACACATTCCAGTCAAAGTAGGCAATCCCCTCTCTGTCCAGATAAGCTTCCAGATCCTTCATGCTAACCTTGGAAGCCGTGTTGGAACTGCCCCCCGGAAAGCGATAATATTTACACCAGACACCCGTCTTGTCAAAGAGCAGATTCTGCAATCGATGGAGGTCTTCTTGAAACGAATCCAGAGAAACATACAGCTTTGCATAATCATGGCTGTAGGAATGCATGGCGAGCGTGTGTCCCTCGTCTACAATCCTTTGGTAGAGCGCAATCGATTTCGCATCCTCTCTTCCTACCACGAAAAAGGTCGCCTTCACCTTGTATTGCTTCAAAATATCAAGCACCTTCCCGGTCTGTACACTTGGACCGTCATCAAAAGTCAGATACACATGATGCTTGCCGTCTTTGGGAACGGTCCCTGTCAGAGAAGCCGCATCGGAAGGCTCCATGACCACCGGACGGTTTTGTTTGTTCTTGCTGATCGCACTCTTCCCGCTTCCCTGCCCGCCTTCTCCGATTTCCTTCGCCTGTAGCGCCCTTTCCTTCTCCAAATGGTTCAGCGTCTCCCGCATCCGGTCGTAGCGAATGGCAAGAACGACACTGGCGCACACCAGAACAAAGGCAGTCAAAGTAAGCAGTACTTTGGTTAAGAGCCAGGAAGAGGATTTCTCCTCTGCCTTCCCCCTCTTTCCTTCATCTGCATGAAAACTCTCTCCGCTCTCCCACTCCGGGTTCACTGCATGAAACGAAGGTTTCTCTTCGGGGGCTTTTCTCTCAACAGAAGCGGTTCTCTCTACGGGATTGCTTCTCTCTGCAGAAGTGCTTCTCTCTACAGAAATGTTTCTCTCTACAGAAATGTTTCTCTCTACAGGAGTGTTTCTCTCTACAGAAATGTTTCTCTTTGCAGAAGGATTTCTCTCTGCAGAAGTCTCTCTGTCTATAGGGGCGCTTCTTGTAACGGATGCTTCTCTTTCTATGGAGGCGCTTCGCCCCGTGGAAGAGAGTGCCTTCCGCGCCTTTACGATGTCCCCTTCTGCAGGCCGTTTTGTTGTCATTTCCGGTCTCACCGTTCTTCTTACGGAAGCGGCATCAATCTTACCGGGCAAACTCTCGGACGAATCTGCATGATGGATTTGATTGTTTGTATTTTTCCGGCTTTTCCGGACCCTCATTCCTGCAGGCATCTTGCCCCCAACTCTTCTGATACCAGTGTAAAAAGGGTCAAAGCGTCAACCATTTTGACGCCCACCTCCTCTTTTCATACAGGGGATACGCTCATCCCAGCAATTTCAAATTTTACCACATTTACGAATCGCGTACAATCGACAGCGCCAGTTGAATCTGCGCAAGCTCTTCTGTAAGCTCCCTCATCCGATTTTCCCGGACTGCTCTCTTTTTCAGCTCCTCTAACAGAGAATGCGCCTTCCGTTCCTCCCTTTGCAGGAATTTTTTCAGAACCGGATCCTTCTTCCTCAAGAGGACCGGACCGAAGGCATCCATGACGGCAAGCAGGCGGCTATCCTCCATCTGCGAGGGTGTCTCCTCTGCCTTTGCTTCCAATGCAATCACCGGATAAAAATGTCCATTCTCTTCTACCATTTTCTCATCGGTGATTGAAAAGAACCCGGATCCTCTTTCTCTTCCTGCGGTTCTGAGAAATTTTCGCAGCGCTGCCACTTCGGACTGCGGTTCCAAAATCAGGTGCCGGATTCCTTTGTCGTAAGCAAAGCCTTCTTCTAAAATCTTCCGCATCAGTGCGCCGCCCATGCCTGCCAGAACGACCGTATCCGCCTCTCCCTCTTTCAGTGCGGAAAGGCCATCGGATCTGCGAAGAAGAATCCGATCGGATAAACCGGCTTGCTCTACATTGGCAGCCGCTCTCCTGCAAGGCTCTTCTTTCACATCCATGGCAATCACCTGCGGGCAAATCTTTTCCCGAATCAGATAGATCGGCAAATAGGCGTGGTCGCACCCCACATCGCAAAGGATGCTTCCTGTCGGAACCATTTGTGCCACTGCCAAAAGTCTTCTGGATAATTTCATTTCTTCAGTCCAGATAGTCCTTGAGTTTCCTGCTGCGGGAAGGATGACGCAGTTTACGAAGTGCCTTGGCTTCAATCTGGCGGATTCGTTCCCTGGTGACATTGAATTCCTTCCCCACTTCTTCCAGGGTTCTGGCTCTGCCGTCATCCAAACCGAAACGCAGCCGAAGAACCTTCTGTTCCCTGTCTGTTAAGGTACTAAGCACCTCCACCAGCTGTTCTTTTAACAGCATAAATGCCGCAGCGTCCGCCGGTACCGGCACGTTGTCGTCCTGAATAAAGTCACCCAGATGGCTGTCTTCCTCTTCCCCGATCGGCGTTTCCAGAGAGACCGGTTCCTGGGAAATTTTTAAAATCTCACGCACACGGCCGACCGGAATGTTCATCTGCTCCGCAATCTCTTCCGGCGTGGGTTCTCTCCCCAGCTCCTGCAAAAGCTGCCTGGAGATACGAATCAGTTTGTTAATGGTTTCCACCATGTGCACCGGAATCCGAATGGTGCGCGCCTGATCTGCGATAGCTCTCGTGATGGCCTGTCTAATCCACCAGGTCGCATAGGTGGAAAATTTAAAGCCCTTCCGGAAATCAAACTTCTCGACTGCCTTGATCAGTCCCAAATTCCCTTCCTGAATCAGATCGAGGAAGAGCATTCCTCTCCCCACATAACGCTTGGCAATGGAAACGACCAGACGAAGATTTGCCTCCGCCAGCTTTTTCTTGGCGTCCTCTCCGTAGGCCACCATTTCCTGCAGATCCTCTTCGGACTTCCCTTCCAGAATCTTTTCCTGCTCCTTGTCCAGATGCGGCTGCTTTTTCTGCTTCCCTGCTGCAAGCACCCTGGTCGCCAGCTCGCCCGCCTCAATCTTCTGTGCCAGATCGATTTCCTGGTCTGCGGTTAAAAGAGGTACCTTGCCAATTTCCTTCAGGTACATCCTTACCGGATCCTCGATGCTGATCCCCTCCGGGACGGAGAGATCGATATTTTCCATATCGGGCTCTTCTTCCTCTTCGGTGCTGCGCAACTCCTCATCATCCGGCAGATCTTCATCCACCTCTTCCGAGATTCTCAGGACGTCCACTCCTGCCCGCTCAAGCTCATCCAGAACATGATCCATTTCCTCATCGTCCAGGTTCAGATCCTCAAAATACGCACTGATATCATCGTATTCCAAGACATTTTTTTTCTTCGCATAGGCAAGAAGTGCATTCAGTCTGGTTTGCACCTTCTCAGACAATTCATCCTCCTGCGTTTCTTCGTCCTCATAAGGAGCGTCATCCAGCATACTCTCCTGATCCGCATCAATCTCCCCTTCCTCCATGAAGTCGGCGGGTTCCTTCTCTTCTTCCTTTTTTGTCTTCTCTTTCTTTATGCCCTCCTTTTTCAAAGTTGCCTTCTTCACAGGCGACTTCTTAGGAGTCTCCTTCTTAGAGGGCTCTTTCTTTGCCGTCTCTTTCCCGGGATCTTCTTTCTTAGGAGTCTCTTTCTTCGCCGCTTCTTTTTTCGCAACTTCTTTCTTCGCAGCTTCTTTCTTCGCGGCTTCTTTCTTCGCAGCTTCTTTTTTCACCGGTTCCTTTTCCTCTTTTTCCTGTGCAACAGGTGCTTTCTTCATCGATGATTTCTTAACAGATGTGTCCTTCACGGTTGCTTTCTTCACAGATTCTTTTTTCAAGGCCTCTTTCTTCTCCGTTTCTTTCTGAGCCACGTCTTTCTTCACGGTTCCCTTCTTCGTCGTTTCTCTCTTTGCTACCGTCTTTTGATCGGCGCTCTTTTGCATCCCGCTTCTTTTTTCTTGTTCTTTTGCCTCTTGCGCCCTCTCCGACATTCTGCTTCCCTTCTGTATTTCTTTCACAGCCCGCCTTCCTTCCTGTGACCATTTTCTTTTTCCAGTCCCTGCTATGCACTCACATCCGGGGTTCTCTTAAATTCCTGGAAAGCACTTCCAGCTCCTTCTTGCCCTCAATCATCCTGCGCAAATAATCCGGATCCTCCGGCGTAACTGCCTCCATCTTTTTTTCATAGGAGGCCTTTTTAATGTCGTAGACCAGATCCGCAAAGGCACGTTTCTTCTCTTCATCGGTTTTCACCTCCGCAAGCGTGGAGGTAAGCAATTCGGAAATCCTTCTTTGGCTCTCTTCGTCCCGGTACAGGGAAAGCACGTGGGCAGGTAAAAAAGTTCCTCCTGCCAGATCCTGAAACATGACCTCCGCCACCCTTTCATAGAGCGGGTCCGTAAAATCGGAGGGCGAAAGATATTTGCTTGCCTCCGAAAAAAAAGACGGTTCATCCGCAAGCCATGTAAGAAGGATGCGCTGCGACTTTAACTTAGGGTCTTCTCTCCCGTCGTCTTTGACTTTTGTTGCCGTCTTCCCCTCCGGATCCCTCGCAGCTTCCTTCATCAGCCCCTGCGAAGCAAAATGCAACACCTGCTCTCTTAACAGTTCCTGTGTGATGCCGTACTGCGCCGCCAGTGCCTGAAGGTAATTTTCTCTTTCCATGGGATCTTCAAAAGAAGTGCAGAGTTTTTTGGCGATCTCGCGGTAGAAACGCGTCTTTTCATCCGGATCCTGCAGGTGGTACTGCTTCTCTAACTGTTTGATTTCAAAGAAAAAAGGATTTTCCGCCTCACGCAGCCGTTTCTCAAAGGCTTCTGCTCCCTCCTCACGAAGAAATTCGTCCGGATCTTTATGAGGCTCCAAATGCAGAATCTTGCCAATCATCCCGTTTTCTCTCAAAATGGAGATTGCTCTGAGAGAAGCCTTTGTGCCCGCCGTATCGCTGTCGTAGGACAGGAGAATCTGATCGGTATATCTTTTTAAAAGAACAGCCTGCCCCGCAGTGAACGCCGTCCCGAGGGATGCCACCGCCTCAGAAAAGCCGCCCTGATGCATGGCAATCACATCCATGTAGCCTTCACACAGGATAAACCTTCCTTTTCTGGCATTCTTCGCATAAACCAGCCCATACAAATTTCGACCTTTGTCAAAAATCATGGTTTCCGGAGAGTTCAGGTATTTCGGCTCCCCGTCTCCCAGCACTCTGCCGCCAAAGCCGATGACTTTCCGGTTGACGTCCTGAATCGGGAACATCACACGATTTCTAAATTTGTCATGGGTGCCGCCCTTCTCATCATGAACGGCCAGTCCCGCATCGATGATTTCCTGGTCCGTATACCCTTTTTTTCTCAGATATTTGGTCAACAGGTCCCAACCAATGGGTGCGTAGCCCAGTCCGAAGCGTCGGATGGTTTCTTCCTTAAGCGCCCTTTTCTGAAAATAGGCAAGACCTGCTTTCCCCGCCGGCGAATGCAGCATCTTATAATAATAGACAGCCGCCTCCTTATTGATATCCAGTAAAATTCTGCGATGATCTCTGGCTTTTTTGGCTGTCTCGGAAACCTCTTCCTCCGGAAGCGCAATCCCTGCCCGTTGTGCCAACATCTGAATGGCCTCCGGATAAGACAGGTTATCATATTTCATGAGGAAGGTGAAGGCGTCTCCCCCTGCGCCACAGCCGAAGCAGTAAAAGATCTGTTTGTTGGCAGAGACGGAGAAGGAAGGTGTTTTTTCGTTATGGAAGGGACAGAGGCCGAAGTAATTCGCTCCCCTCTTTTCTAAGTGAACATATTGCGATATGACGTCTACGATGTCATTTCGAGCACGTATGTCCTCGATCAGATTTTCGTCATAATACATGAGATAGGAAATCCTTCCAGTGTTACTTGTCATGCCCTCACGAGCCAGGCCCGAATGCGACGCCACGAGCCAGGCCCGAGATTGCAGTGGTACGGCTCGGAGAGCCGTACTAGAGTGCGACGACTCGAGATAAAGAGCCAGGCCCGGATTGCGACGCCATGAGCCAGGCCCGAGATTTCTTCGTGGGCGGCTCCCGAATGCTTCGCCTCGAGCCGCCCACGAAGAAATCTCGGGCTGTGGCTTGTCGCCACATACCTCCGCACATCCCACCGCTGCCCGCTGTGCAAGCACGCGGGCGGCGGTGGGATGTGCGGAGGTGCCTGGCTCGTTATCAGTACACGTTCCAGCTTTTGGGGATGAAGAGTTTTTCGTAGGTCATGATAGCGAAGTGGTCGGTCATGCCGGAGATGTAGTCACAGGTGATTCGTTCTTTGGGTTCGCCGTTTGCAATCATTTGTTTCATGTGTTCGGGGACGAGGTCGATGTGGCCGAGGAAGTATTCATAGAGGGTCTTTACCATGTCCTGGGCCTTTCCTTCTTCCGATTTGGCGACGGCGTTGGTATATACTGCACGAAACATATACTTCCGCAGTTCCATGAAGCTGTCCCAGACCGTGCTTTCCATTGTGATGTCGTTTTTGCCGGTGCTTTTTTCCACAATGGAATGGATGATGGTATCCAGCCAGTCCTCTTTCGTTCTGCCAAGTACCTTTACGATTTCCGAAGGGAGATCCTCCATGGTCAGAATTCCTCCCCGGATGGCATCATCGAAGTCATGATGGATATAAGCGATTTTGTCGGAGAGTCGGACGATTCTCCCCTCCAGAGTGGCAGGCATCAGTTCCAGTTCATGATTTAAAATCCCGTCTTTTACCTCGACGGTGAGATTCAGTCCCCTTCCCTCTTTTTCCAGCTTTTCCACGATTCGAAGGCTTTGTTCGTTGTGTCTGAAACCGAAGGGGCAGATTTCGTTCAGTGCCCTTTCTCCCGCATGTCCAAAGGGGGTATGGCCAAGGTCGTGCCCAAGGGCTATGGCCTCTACGAGGTCCTCATTGAGTTTGAGTGCTCTGGCAATGGTTCGCGCATTCTGCGCCACTTCCAGAGAATGCGTCATCCTTGTGCGGTAATGGTCTCCGTTGGGCGTTAAAAAAACCTGGGTCTTATCCTTCAATCTGCGAAAGGATTTGGAATACAGAATCCGATCCCGATCCCTTTGATAAACAGGTCGGATATCGCACTGTGGCTCCTTCCGCTCTCTTCCCTTTGACTCTGAGGATTTGGATGCAAAGACGGAGAGCGTCTGCTTCTCTCTTTTTTCCAGTTCTTCTCGAATCTTCATACTGTATTATTCGGTACCGAAGTGTCCATTCCTTTTTTTGAAACCGCTATTTCCAGTTCTTTTGCTCGAACTGCTCCTGAATCCACCGGATTGCCTGGTCAAACCCCTCCTCGGAAATTTCAAAGGTCGCGCTCGTTTTCTCTTCCTCCGGTGTCCTGGCGTAGGCATAGGGTTCTTTCCAGACGGTAGCCAAAAGCACCGCCGGGCTTCTCTTCTCCGGCGGTGTAAAAAAAACATTTTCCAGAGGCTCCCTGGCGAGGCGGTATCTCATTCCCTCACAGCTGCCAAAATAAGCCTCTCCGTATTCATAATGCGTCAGATTAAAAAACTCTGCCTTTTCAATTGCCATGCTGTTCCTTAAAAGCCCACTTTCCCCGTTTCTTTCTGATTCACGACATAGTAAGCCACCTTTTCCTCCGGCTTTAAATAAACCTGTAAGGAACGAATCTCCGTCTGGGCATAACCTTTCTTCTGCAGGTCTTCATATACCCTCGTTTCAATATCGCTCATTCTGACTTCACAGTCTCCGTATTGCAGGAAAAATTCTTTCTTCGCCGCCGCACGCATCGCCTGTCCTGCCAGGTTTCTTCCGACGTTCTGTGCGGTTTTGGCTGCTATGCGAGACTGTTTTCTGACTGCCTTGGCCGCAGGAGCCGCAGCCTTTTTTACTCCCTCCAGGTAGGGAGAAGCCACATGCAAGGCCTTGTCCTTCGCTGCCTGAAGAGCGGGAGTTGCCGTGTCTTTGGCTGCCTGAAAGGCAGGAGTCGCCGCATCTTTTGCCGCCTGAAGGGCGGGAGCGGCTGCTTCCTTTGCTGCCTGAAGCGCCGGAGTGGCTGCTTCCCTGACCGTATGGACCGCCGTTTTCATATAAGGAGTCGCCTTATTGGAAACGTCTTCTACAAATTCCTTAATTCTATCACCAGCTTCACTGCTTCCCATCTCTCTTCTCCCCTCTTCGCCGACACCTGGGCGGTTCTTGCCCGGATTGAAATCTCTTTGGTTCAATCAAATCTCTTTGTTTAGATTTCGTTGTTTTCCTCTCCGTAAGTGATCACATGTGTGGTGAATTCCAGCCCCGGCATGCAGGCGGCCATATCCTTACGGATCCTCTCGAGTGCTTCCAGCCTCATTTCTACCGAGGTGTTTGCATTTCCCTGAATAATGAAGATGGCGTTCTTCGTGTGGTCGTCAAATTTGTAATTCTCTCCGTCACGCACATCAATCCAAGCCATGATGCCTTTTTTATCCTTATAGACATAGTCCGTCTCTGCTACGAATTTTTCCGGAGCCAGGATCGGATAAAACACATCCTCCTTCTTACTGACGGTGAAACAGATTTCCTCGTCTATTTTATCGAAATCGTGTCCGCCGATCGCCAGGAAGGAGCGGAGCGTTTCCACATTATAAATATCTACAATGCTGTTGATGTTTGGCAAAGAACCACGGCGCTTCACATTTTGAATCAGCGCAATGGCGGTCGGCGGGTTTTTCTTGGCACTGCGTCCGACTGCTGTAATGGAATCCCGGTATCCCTGGTTCACCGGATGTTTGGCTGCTTCCTCAACGTCACAACCGAGGGCCCATTCTTCCATCTTCTTTCTTTCATCCAGAAAAGCATCCGTCAGCTTCGCTGCGGGATCTACATTTTTGGCCAGTGCCAGAACGATGCTTTTCTTTCCCAAATCCGCAATGCTCTTATCGACAATAATCTTCATGTTTCCCCCTGTTCTTCCCCTTTGCCCGACCACGACTCCCGCAAGATCCCTTATTCTTCCAGATCCGCTTCTCTATGGTTGATGTCAATGATTTGCTTCTGCATGACCTTCGCCCCGACATAGCGGGAAAGCAGCTCTGCCAGCTCATCCACTGCCGTCTGCAGTTCGTTTACACGATCCTTTTCGATGCACTCCATCGCAATAAATTCTCTGGTCGTTTCGTCCGTGACCTCGGTGCGCTTTCCATCTCTCCAGTTCCAGCATCTGCAGATCACGCCGGCCTGATCATAATAGGCAATTTCTCCGGGAAGCGGCGGTTCCATTTTATCGGACCCGATCGGGAAGAATTCCTCTCCTCCCTTCATCACGCCCAGATGAAGATCTCCCTCAATGGCATCCAGATTTTCCGCGCCGATCGGAAACGCATACTTGAGTGAGATGGCATTGGTGATGTCCACCGTCGGCGCAATCGTACCGACCGGCGTTTCCTTCAGCACCCGCTTCAGAAGTGCCTCCAGTGAACACCTTGCGCCCTTCTTGGTCGGAAATTTGGAATATGCTTCTCTCCAGGCCTTTACCACCTCATTTTCGGAAATCGGCTCATTCGGGACAAATCGTTTGGCATCTTCATTGGCCTCTTTTAAAATGGATTCAATTTCCTTGCTTCTTGCCGCATCCAGGACGGCAGCTTCCTGTACTTCCTTCACGCTCAGGATCGCGATGCTCGCCTCCGGAAAAATCTTCCAAAATTCTTCATCTGTCACAAACTTCTTCATGTCGTGTCCTCCATTCTTCATTCGTTCTCATCCGGCCGCAGAAGGTGCAGGCCTTTTTCATATCGAACATGGGAATCATCCGTCACCACCTTGTATGCACGGACGGAAAACAACTTTTCCTGTTCCGCGGAAGAGGCAGGCTCCGGATCAAGCACTTCCAGAACAATATAGAGGTATTGCACCTCTGAAATCGGGATCTTCCTGGTAATCCGACGTGCTCCAAACTTCCTTTGCACCGCTTTGAAATAGGAGTCCCGATCCGTCCCTTCCTGTCTGCATCTTTTAAGGTCGTGGTTCGTCTTTTCCAGAAACGCCTCTCCTTCGTTCACTGCACGGTAATAAGAATCCATGCGAAGCTGCAAAATCCTGCTCCTCTTGTCATCCGCCCTGGCTCCTACCACACAAAGAACAGAAAAGCAGGTTAAACACAGCGTCAGAATCACCAGCATAATCGATGCCGTCCCGATATGCAGATGGTACCCGTAAGAAGATTGATTCATTTCAATATTCCAAAGTTTACATGTATGTACAGCATAAGTTCCACCCCTTCCCTTGTCAAGGAAGATATTTCCTGAGAACCAGCTTCTCCAGAATCCTACGATGCGCCTGATCAGGGCGATTTTTCTGAACTTTGATCTCTCCGATCAGAAACTCTCCCCTTCTTCTCACCACCAGAGTGACGCAGAAAAGCGCTTCTTTTTGAGGAGATAATCGCCCCTTTTCATCATAATAATAAATCCAACCTTGCTTTGCGGAAGGCGGGCGCCCTGCTCCTGCCATGCACGGATCAAAAGCTGCCGTGTACGGGTGAAAAGGCAGGTCCTCACCTCCTGTCATGCACCTGTTCAAAAGCTCCGGATTCCCCTCCGAAGCGTAAAAGCTCTCCGCTGCTTTCTGTGCCAGCATGAGTGCCTGTGTCCGGTCGGACGTTCCCTGCGAAATCCGGTATGCTCCTGCAAAAACACGCACATAAATCGTCGCGGACAGAGCAAAAAAGAGGATCACCAAAATCAGCTCCATCAGGATCAGTGAAGTTTTCGAATGTCCCTCCCTCATTTCGTTTCTACCTCGCATGCCTTGAGATGATGAGGGAAATCTCTTCCCCGTCCCGTGTCCATACGCACAGGTTGACATGGCCTTCCCGTATCTCCCTGATCTGTAATTCCTTTAATTCCAGAATCTTCTTTCCCGCATCTGCGCTCATCTTCTCCCCCGTCCTCGCAAAAAGTTCCATCAAAAACCCGTCCTTGGTATAGAGATAGGTGGTATAACCCGTTCCCTGATTGGTCTGTAAAAGAAGGAGCGCCTCCCGTTTGTCGATTCTTCCGCTTCGAATACAGCCCTGCTCATCGGCAGCCTGAAGCTTCTCCGTCAGATAGGCGCTGATCGTTCGCCTTTCATCATTCTGATTCATCCTCTTTGTATTCTTTTGATACACCGAAGCGCTCAAAGCGATCAGCAGGAGGGTGCAGGTGCCAAAAACCAGCAGCAACGTATAAGCAAAGATCGTATCGATATGAGACATCTTCTTTCGTTGTTCGATCCCCGATTGCTTCATTGGTTTTTCTTCCTTGATTTTTCCAAAACCGTTACATCCGGGTAGAGATTGGATGCCAGAGGCTGATAATCCACATAAAAAAAAGATTCGTCATACGTCAGTCCATATCTCTTTTTCAAGTAGTCGAGACTGGGCGGGTACATGCCTTCTAACGCATAGCACTGTGCAATGTCCTTCTGCAGTGCGCGGATCAGACTCTTTTTCTGCTCCTGTCTGGTATACGTTTGAAACTGATATAGCGCCATCCAAAAGGCAAGCAGCAGAATCAGCCAGAGTGCCAAGTCTAAAAGATGGCAAAAAACTTCTCCTGCACGGTTCTCATTCTTTTTTCCAAACGAAATTCGATCCATTTCTTTCCTATCCGATTGCCGACATGATTCCCATTAAAGGCAAGAGAACAGACAGCAGAATCATCCCTACAATCAGGGAGAGCAGGATGATCAGCGTCGGTTCTAAAAACGATATCCAGTGATAAATCTTTCGTCCCGTCTCCTTGTCGTATTGCAGAGCGATCTGCGACAGGGCGGCGTCCATGGAGCCGGACTGAAATCCTGCCAAAAGAAGGCGGGTATAAAGGAGGGAAAAAACCTCTGTTTTCTTCAAGGCATCCGGGAAATTGTCGCCTTCTTGCAGGTAACGTTTACATCCTGCGATTTTCTCCTGCATCTTTTTGTTTTCCACTAAGGTATTCACCATTTCCAGCGCACGAAAGGTGTCCATCCCGCTGGAGAGCATGAGCGCCATGCCCTCTGCAAATCTTCCTGTTGCAATTTGCATGGCCAGGTTCCTTGTCGGTATGAATTTTTCCGCATGCCGAAGCAAAAAATGGTGACCGGACTGCGTTTTTACCAAAAAAAGCAGAAAGAGATTGGCGGCTCCCAGCCCCAGAATACAAAAGAGAAAAAATCTTCCGGAACGGGACCCGAAATGCATCAGGGAAGCGGAAAACGCATTCATCTCGGTGCCAAGAGAAGCAAAGACTTCTCCAAAGATGGGCAGCACCCTGGTGATTAACACCACAATAACCACAAACATCAAAAAGATCATGAGAAGAGGGTAACTCAGAGCCTCGGAAATGGTCTCTCTGAAGTCATCCTGCCTCGTATAATACCGGGTCAACTCATCCAGAACCGTATCCAGACTGCCGGCTTCTTCTCCCACCTCCACCATGTGACAGTAATAATCCGGAAACACTTGGCTGGCCTCCAGGGCGGTGTGCAGCCTTTCCCCGCGGGAGAGGACCTCCTTCATCCGCAGAAGGAGTTTTTTCCCCTCGCCGCTCTGCGTATCCTCAAACAGAATGTTCACCCCTTCGTAAGGAGAGATGCCGCTTTTTAGAAGCATCGCCATCTGCATGCTGAACATGGCCAGCTCATGATCCGAAAGGATCCTTCCCCTGCCTTTTCTTCTTCTCATTGTGCTTGCTCATCCTCTAATAAATGTATTTCAGCTTATAGTTGTCACCGTCTCCGATAAAGCGTTTGAGCTCCGCTTCACCGGAAGAAGCGGCAAAGGTGGGATCCATCAGCTCCCAGTTTACTCCGTCAAAGCGGATGACGCCGTTGACCCATCCGATGTTATCGACATAGGAACTGATCCAGGCATGATAGGCTTCTCCGGCAAATCCCACCTCCATTCTGGTGGGAATTTTCTGTGACCGCAGCATGGCTGTCATCAAAGAGGAATAATCCAGACAGATGCCCGTCCTGCTCTTCAAGGTCTCATCGGGATCGGGTAAGTATCCTGCCTGTACTTCTTCCGCCTTCTTTTCGTCGTAAGAGACCGTCTGGATGATGTAATTGTAGACATTGGATACCACATCCAAATCCGTATTGGCCGGTCTTGCCAGCTTTTTTGCCTGTTCCACACAGAGACTCTTCTGATCAAAATGCACATACTGATTCGGGACCAAAAAGGGAAGAAAAGCGTCCTTCAGCTTCACCTGCTCTTCTCCGGAGAGAACCATGGCATATTGGTTTTTGTCGATGTTTTCATAAATCCCGAAAAGGTAATTTCCATCTCCTGCAGAAAGCGGAAAGACCTCTTTTTTTCCGTTTCCCAAAAGATCATAGGTGTAGGTCACCTCGTCTCTTCCTGTAATTTGCAGCTTTACCTTTTTGTTCTGTCCCGTATAGGCTGCGATTACATACCCCTCCTCCGCATTCGAATCATCGATTCTGGCATCCTGATTCGAAAAGCCCCTTTTCCCTTCCTCTTTCGGTTCGATACAGAAGGGCGTGTTGTCCCGCTTTCCCTTTCCCCCAGGAAGCGACCACTTCTTCTTCGCAGAGTCCTCTTTTGCACAAGAGATGAAAAAAAAGAGCATACACAGCAGGCAGGCGGATAAAATCATCCTCCTTTTTCTGTGTATCCTCTTTTGGATTTCCCTTTGCATCGTCATGATTCCGGACCCCTTTTGTAGTATATCGGGTATCCTTTGTGAAATCTGAATCCGGTAAACGTCTCGATGCGCCTAAGAAAAGAATCCGGTTCTTTTATGCGCTCTGCTTCTGCCCCCCTGTATAAAGCTGATAATACCTGCCCTGCATCCGCATCAGTTCCTCATGGGTGCCTCTTTCGATGATCCTGCCCTGCTCCATGACCAGAATGCAGTCTGCATTGCGTACCGTGGAAAGACGATGTGCGATCACGAAAGTGGTCCTGCCTTTCATCAGCGCATCCATTCCGTCCTGCACGATTTTTTCTGTCCGGGTATCGATGGAGCTGGTTGCCTCATCCAGAATCAGCACCGGAGGATCTGCAATCGCCGCTCTGGCGATCGCAAGAAGCTGCCTCTGTCCCTGCGAGAGGTTGCCTCCGTCTCCCTGCAGCACGCTGTCATATCCATTCGGGAGCTGCCTGATAAAAGAATCGGCTCCCGCAAGCTTTGCCGCCGCCACCACTTCTTCATCCGTCGCATTTAACTTTCCGAATCGAATATTTTCCTTCACCGTTCCGGTGAAAAGATGGGTGTCCTGTAAGACCATTCCCAGGGATCTGCGCAGATCCGGCAGGCAGATCTTATTGATGTTGATGTGATCGTAGCGAATCTTACCATCCTGAATCTGATAAAAACGGTTAATCAAATTGGTAATGGTCGTTTTGCCTGCACCGGTGGAACCGACGAGCGCCACCTTCTGTCCCGGAGTCGCATGCAGGGCGATATGGTGCAGCACAAGCTTGTCCTCCTGATAACCAAAGTCCACGTCATCGAAAACCACGTCCCCCCTTAACTCCGTAAAGGTGGTCTCTCCACTGTCCTGATGATAATGCTTCCAGGCCCAGTGACCGGTATGCTCTCCCGCCTCGCGGAGCTGCCCGTCCTCCTCTTTCCTTGCATTGACTAAGGTCACATAACCCGCATCCTCTTCCGGCTTCTCGTCCATCAGTTCAAAAATGCGCTGCGCACCGGCAAGCGCCATCATAACGGCATTCAGCTGCATCGTCAGCTGATTGATCGGCATGCTGAAATTCTTGTTAAAGGTCAGAAAAGAAGCTAACGCCCCCACCGTGAATCCGAAGGTGGAATTCAGTGCAAGCGCACTTCCGACAAAGGCGCAGAGCACAAAGGAGGTATTGCCAAGCTGCGAACTGAGCGGCCCCAGAATATTGGAATAGGCATTGGCCTTGTATGCGCTTTGGTAAAGTTCCTCATTTAATTCATCGAATTTTTGGATGCTTTCCCCCTCATGGCAGAAGACTTTGACCACCTTCTGTCCCGCCATGGTTTCTTCGATGAAACCGTTCAGCGTCCCGAGATTTTTTTGCTGCGACACAAAATTTCTGCCGGAAATTCCACTCGCCATCCCGGATACCAGTATCGTCACCACCACCATAAAAAGGCTGATCAGGGTTAACGGAATGCTGAGCACCACCATCATCACCACAATGGTGACCACCGTCACAAAGGACTGCACCATCTGCATCATGCTTTGGGAGATCATCTGCCTCAGGGTATCCACATCGTTCGTGTAAACCGACATGATATCTCCATGCGCGTGGGTGTCAAAGTACCCGATCGGCAACCTTTCCATCGAAGAAAAGAGCTCGTTCCGCAGCCGTTTGAGGGTTCCCTGAGAAACGGTCACCATCAGTCGATTCTGGATATAGGTAGCGATGATCCCGATCAGATAAAAAAGAGCCACTCTGCCGATGGCCGCTCTCAGTCCGGAAAAATCCGGATTCTTCTGCGACATCATCGGTTCGATATACTGATTGATCAGGGTCTTCATGAACATGGTTCCCTGCGCACTGGCCAGGACGCTGATCAGGATGCTTACCAGAATGACAATCAACTGCATCCCATAACGACCAAAAACATAGTTCAGAAGCCTGGATAAAAGCTTCCACGGATGCGCCAGTCGCGGCATTGGACCGTTCCTTGCTCCTCTCCCCCATCCTCTTCCTGTTTTTGCTTTCTGCTCTGCCATGATTTCTCCTTACAGATTGTCCAGATCGGTATTGCCCGTCTGGGACGCATAGACCTCGCGGTAAATCCGGTTCTTCTCCATCAGATTCTCGTGTGTGTCAAAGCCGTCGATCCTGCCCTGATCCATGACGATAATTTTGTCACAGTCCTTCACGCTGGAAATCCGCTGGGCAATGATGAACTTGGTCGTATCTGCAATTTCCTCCCGCAGTGCCGCACGAATCCTGGCGTCCGTTGCCGTATCGACCGCCGAGGTGGAATCATCCAGAATCAGAATCCTCGGTTTCTTTAAGAGCGCTCTGGCGATGCACAGTCGCTGCCTCTGACCGCCGGACACATTGCTGCCCCCCTGTTCGATATAAGTGTGATATCCTTCCGGCATCCGTTCAATAAATTCATCGGCGCAGGCAAGGCGGGCTGCCCTTTTGCATTCCTCTTCTCCGGCATCTTTGTTTCCCCAGCGCAGATTTTCCAAGATCGTTCCGGAAAAAAGGACATTTTTCTGAAGTACCACGGAGACCTGATTTCTCAGAGCCTCCAGGTCATATTCCCGCACATCTCTTCCTCCCACCTGCACGCTTCCGCTATCCGTATCGTACAGGCGGCTGATCAAACTCACCAGGGTGGATTTGGAGGAGCCGGTTCCTCCGATGATGCCGATCATCTCGCCGGCATTCACATGAAAGCTGATGTCCTGCAAAACCGGCTCTTCCGCTTCTTTGTTATAAGAAAAGCAGACGTGGTCAAAGGTCACGCTCCCGTCCGCCACCACAAACAGAGGATTTTCCGGGTTCTGCATCGTGCTCTGTTCTTCAATGACTTCCGCAATTCTCCTCGCACTTGCCGCAGACATGGTAATCATGACAAAGACCATGGAAAGCATCATCAGATTCAGCAGGATATTCATACAGTAGGCAAGCAGGCTCATGAGATCCCCGGTGGTTAACACCTGGCCGAACGAAGAAGCCGCCTGGCCACCGACTACCATTTTTGCCCCGAAATAAGAGATCAGCAGAATACAGACATAAACCGTTCCCTGCATGATCGGGAAGATGGTGACCATCTTGCCTTCCGTCTGCACAAACATCTGATAAATCCCTGCCACTGCCTTCTCAAAGCGGCTGATTTCGTGATCCTCTCTCACATAGGCTTTTACCACACGAATCGCCGAAACATTTTCCTGGACGCTTTCGTTCAGTTCATCGTAGCGCCTGAATACCTTCTGGAACATGGGTCCCACCGTGCGCATCATATAAACCATCACGAGACTCAGAAAGAAGACCGCCACCAGATAAATAAGAGAAAGCTTCACGCTGATTAAAAAGCTCATGGCAAGAGCAATCACCAGAGAGGCCGGCGCCCGCATGGCCATCCGCAGAATCATCTGATAGGCGTTCTGAATGTTTGTCACATCCGTCGTCAATCGGGTGACGAGTCCCGAAGTGGAAAAACGATCGATGCTGGCAAAAGAGAACGTCTGGATATGGTCGAACATCGTCTTTCTCAAATTCCTGGCAAACCCTGCGGAAGCTTTGGCTCCGAAAAAAGCCCCCAGGATTCCGAAGAGAAGACCGATCAGTGCAACGACCAACATCACCAGGCCCGTGCGAAAAATATAAGACAGATCTCCGCCTTCAATTCCCCTGTCCACCAAACTCCCCATCAATTTCGGGATGATCATTTCGCAAATCACTTCTCCAATCATCCATACAGGGGTCAGGATGGACACCCATTTGAATTCCTTGATTTGCGCCATTAATGTTTTTAACATTGTTTCCCCTTTTTACCGTATCCATCTCTCTTGTTTCTTCTATCACTGCAAGACCGGATTTGGCTGCCCCGGTGTGCGCAGGGTCCTTACCTGCACTCCGTTCACCTCAATGTGATCATCCACCTTGATGACCAGACACTGCCTGCCGTCAATCCATCTGGTTTCCACCAGATCCGCCCGTTCCGGATTTACCTTGATGATGACATCGGGCGTTTCCAACTCAAACTTCCTTGTATTGGCAATATTTCCTGCCAGAAGCGGATAATCTTCCCTGCTGAAGGAGGCTTCAAACGTTTTATCAAATTGCTCCAGCTTCTCCTGCTCCACTCCGGAATCCTGCAGCAGCTGTTTGACCTCCTTTTTGGAAAGAGAAAGATTCTCCTTTTCTTCCTCGTGGTCTTCCATCATCTGGTTCAAATTCTCATGGATATTCTGCATAATGGCATAATCGCCATCTTCCCCAATGGTTTCCTGCACGATCTCCTGGAAACCTTCTCTCTGATCCTTTGAGGACAGCGGCGGCACCGTACCGAACAGCGCTTCGATCATCTCCGGATGTAACTCATCCGGTTTTTTGGTAAAATACAAAAGCTCATGAATATCCGAAGCGCGATCGATGAAGGCAGGAAACAAAAAGCCCTTTCCCGGCTGCTCCACCTGCCAGTCCCGATTGCGTTCTTCGATGACATTTTTCTCTTCATTATAACCCAGTCCCGCCTTGGAAAGCGTTACCGGACAAATGGAGCAAAGCAGATATTCATATACATTCTCGGAGGCATCCTCCATTTCTATGCCGTCTTTCGTAACGCCGGGAACGTCATAGGAAGCATGCACCAGAATGATATAATAATTCTCTCCGTTTGCATAATTGGCAATCACCAGGTCGAAAAACTCATCCACGAGTGCCTCGTCCTTCAGCCCGCTATCCCGCAGTTTCAGCAGAAATTCCTGCTTTCCGCCGGTCATCTCCTCCTCTAGCGGAAAAGAAATCGAGAGCAGATTCTTGCCAAAGGTTCCCCCAAGCGTATGTTTGAAGAGTTCCAAGTATTTAAAAGTCTCCTCTTCCGGAAGAGAACCGAAGGATCGATGCGAAACGAAAAGCTTTTCCTTCTCATGGTTGACATAGCAGGAACAGATCCGGTCGATCGTACATCTCTCCTGCGTGAATTGTTTGCGAATCTCCAGTACCCCTGCCTTATTCATAACCCCCCTTTTTATGGAACGAAACATCCGGCTGCGGACTTTGCGCCCGTATCACCGGATGTTTCTCATCTTGCATTCAGCTGTTTTCGTTCGACCACTTTTCCCTCAGACTGGCCGTATGAAACGTTGCTCGTCCGCTTCTCCTTAGGATTGTTTCCCCTTAGACTTGCCGCATCAAACGATTCCCTGCGCCTGCATCGCTTCCAGTACCTTGCGGAATCCGGCGATATTGGCTCCTGCCACGTAGTTTCCTTCCATTCCGTACTGTTTGGCTGCCTCATCGATGTTATGGTAAATATGTACCATGATCTGTTGGAGCTTTTCATCGACCTCTTCAAAGGTCCAGGAAAGCCTCTCCGCATTTTGGCTCATCTCCAGCGCACTGGTTGCCACACCGCCCGCATTGGATGCCTTGCCGCAGACAAAGAGAACCCCGTTCTTCTGGAAATATTCTGTTGCCTCGATGGTGGTCGGCATATTTGCCCCTTCGCAAACCACCTTGATTCCGTTTGCCACCAAGGTCTTCGCATCGTCTAACTGCAGCTCGTTCTGCGTTGCGCAAGGAAGTGCCACATCCGCCTTCACGCTCCAAACGCCCTTCCCTTCATGATATTCTGCAGAGGAACGCTTGCTTGCATATTCGGTGAGCCTTGCGCGTTTGACTTCCTTCACCTCTTTTAACAGAGAAACGTCAATGCCCTCCGGATCATAGATCCAACCGGTGGAATCGGAGCAGGTCACGACATGAGCCCCCAGCTGTTTCGCTTTTTCAATCGCATAGATCGCTACATTTCCGGCACCGGAAACCACAACCGTCTTTCCGGAAAGGTCCATGCCGTGGCACTTCATCAATTCCTGTGTCAGATAGAGAAGACCATAACCGGTGGCTTCCGTCCTGACCAGAGACCCTCCATAGGTGAGGCCCTTTCCGGTCAGCACGCTGTCATAAGAATCCCGGATCCTCTTGTACTGACCGTAGAGATAGCCGATTTCTCTGCCGCCGACACCGATGTCTCCCGCCGGTACATCCGTATTGGGACCGATATGGCGAACCAGTTCCGTCATAAAGCTTTGGCAAAAACGCATGACTTCCTGATTGCTCTTTCCGTGAGGATCGAAATCGGAACCGCCCTTGCCGCCGCCGATCGGAAGCCCGGTCAGAGAATTCTTGAGGATCTGCTCCAGACCGAGGAATTTGATGATGCTGAGATTGACCGAAGGATGAAAGCGAAGTCCTCCCTTATAGGGTCCGATCGAAGAACTGTATTGCACACGGTATCCATTGTTCACATGGACCTGTCCGTGATCATCTACCCACGGTACGCGGAACTGGATGATTCTCTCCGGTGTTAAAAAACGCTCCAAAAGCGCTTCTTTTTTATAGGTTTCTTCATCCGCTTCTACCACAACGCGGATCGATTCCAGAATTTCTCTCGCCGCCTGCAAAAATTCAGGCTGGTCCGGATTCTTCTCTTGCAAATACTGATAAGCTTCATCTACGTATGACATTTGATGATCCTTTCTCCCTTTGGAGGGCTTATAAAAATGGAACCTCTGCGTGCCAAGAAATTTCTTCCTCTATATTTTTGAAATCTTTTGACATCGGTATCCTATTATAAGCGCTGCATTTTTCGCAAACAAGAAAAAAATTATCCAAAATTCAGGGATTTCAAAGCGGATTTTTATTCCTCTCCGGGATAGCTCACCCTGATCTGTTTTCTAATGAAGTCCATCATATTCATGATCTTCAAGGTGCTTTCATGAGACATCTGCTCGCACTCCGCCTTCTGCTCCCGCAGCGCAGAAGCGGAAGCAAGGAGCTCATAGGAATAACCGTCCTTATGTTTTTTTGCCCTCTTTCGGAGAATCCTCTTCCCATGATTGTCATAAACCGAAAAGGATTTGAAACTTGTGATGCCGTCCGTCACCAAATAGCCCCCGCTACCGTAAATCACCCCCTCATGTTTGCCGGGAGTTAACGCCGTACAGGTGAGAGAGGCCACTTTCCCGTCTGCATAGCGGAGCAAAATCCCCGTCTGTTCGTCTGCTCCCAGGGAATTTTTACTTGCAAGAGAAGCAATGTCGGAAACTTCATCGCCAAAAAACAGAGAGGCAAAGGTAAGGACATAGACGCCCATATCCAGGAGTGCTCCCCCTCCGAGCGCCGGATCCGCGATCCTCTGTTTGTCCGCAATCGGTGCACAGATGTGGGCTGTCAGACTTCGTACATCCCCGATCAGGCCACTCGCAATCACTTCCTGCATCTCCGCAGCAAGAGGCAAAAAGCGTGTCCACATCGCCTCCTGTACGAAGAGCCCCTTTTCTTTTCCCAAATCCAGAATCTCCTGCGCCTGTTTCTCGTTCAGCATAAACGGTTTTTCCACCAGAACCGGCTTCCCATTGTTTAATGCCAGTTTGGCACAGTCATAATGTGCGCTGTTTGGCGTAGCTACATAGACCAGATCCACCTTGCCATCCTGCACCAGAGCTTCATAGGAACCGTAGGCCTTTTTGCACTTCAACTCGGAGGCAAAACTCTCTGCCGTTTCCTGTTCTCTGGATCCGACGGCATAGAGGCTGAGACCTCTCGTATGTTTGATCGTGGCCGCCATCTTCCTTGCGATCGCACCGGTCCCCATGATTCCTACACGAATTCTTCCAAACATAAAATGCTCCTTTTACGTAGAGCAGGCATTTCTGCCTGCTCTGCTTTCCTGTCCTTTACTTTAAATATTCCGTCTTAATATAGCCTGTCTTCTTATTGTAGGAAACCTTTGCCCATCCGTCCGAGCGAACCTCAAGGACATTGACCGTTTCCTGGGCGTAAGCTACTGCCACACGGGATGCGCTGGTCGAAGCCTTCTCCCGAATGTTTACAGTATCCTTCAGCGTGTGCGTCCCCTTGCTGATGGAACTCGACTTCGATTTCGTTGTTTCCGTCTTTGCCTGTTCTTTGCTGGTGGTGGAGGACGATTCTCCCGCCTTCACCTTTTCGAAGTATTCGGTCTTGACATATCCCTCTCCGCCTTCGAACTTAATCTTACTCCAGCCGTTGTCTTCCACCTTGATTCTGGTATAGACCGAGCCGACCGTCGTTTTTCCAAGGGACTCTGCATTGGTAGAAGCGGACTTCCGGACATTGACCACATCGTTTGCCTTGATCTTGTCGCTTCCGGACGCTGTCTGCTTCTGCTCGGCAGCCTTGGTTTCCCCGTCTCCCGAAGAAGCGGCCGTCTGCTGGGTCGTTGCTGTATCCGCCGCTGCTGCCTGTTCCTTTCCGGTATCTCCGGTTTGTGCCCCTTCTGTGCTAACGGTGCTGCCATTTGCACCGGCTGTAGTACTGCTCCCCGCATCGGCGCTTTGTGTGGAAGCACCCGAAGCTGCCGCACTCGCTGAAGTGCCACTTTCTGATGCAGCGGCACTTCCTGAAGAACCGCCGTTTTCTGCAAGCGCAGCTGCTGCAGCCTTATTGATATTGTCGTAAAATTTGCTGAGAAAAATCTTTAACTTCTTATCCTTATCGACCATTTCATTATAATCAGCCGTGATCTTGTTGTTCAGGTCAATCACGTCGTCTTCTAATGAAATCTTCTTGATGTACTCCGATGTCGCCTCGTCGTTCTCCGCCAGGTTGATATAGCAGCTGCCATCCTTCCTGGTGCAGATATAATAGGTCTCCATGCCCGGAACCGGCGTATCATAATCCTTGAATTTGTATTCTTCGTCCACGTAGGCGATATAACTGCCATCGACAGGACCCGGCTTGGTATATACTTCCACCTTAGGGAAGGGTTCGATGTATTTGGAAACCTCTTTCAACCTGGTCTTGGTCGTCTCGGACATGCCTTCCGAGATTGAGGCGATGGTATCAATGTCACCGGCTGCATAAGCATCATAATATTGATGGATGACATTATTCACCTTTTCATAGGCATTTTTCTCCAGAGGTACATCCGGTATCGCATACACATCGGAGGTCATCGTCTGTGCCGCACTGGACCCCTTCGTCTTACCGGAGGGGCGGGTGGCATGAAACGCCAGTACCACTACCCCTACCAGGCAAATGCCGAGGACTCCAAGCATCACCCTTTTCTTGTGATATACGATATAATTCATGAAGCGCTGCTGATTCTGTTTAATCGGCGTCTGCGCTTTTCTGACTGCCTGTCTTGCTTCTTTCTCGTCGTGAACACGGGATGATTTCTTCGCATGATTCTCATTACTCATAAGCTTCCCCCTGTAAAAAAACAAAAAAATAATGCGCCCGACAGGAATCGAACCTGCATTAAAGGCGTCGGAGGCCTTCGTTCTATCCATTAGACTACGGGCGCAGATGTTGCAAAACCATTACGAACTTGTTAAGCAACTCTCAATATCTTAGCATAGATTCTAACTTCTGTCTATGTCTATTTTGTGAATTTTTTCTCGTTGGACCTCTCCTCCTCCTTTTCGATTTGTGATTCGCCTTGCCTCTTCCTCATGCTCTGAAGGGCAAACGCCATCAGAAACAGGAGAATCGGCAGACCGATCATGGCGCCGAGCAGGGAAGCGAGCGCTTCTCCACTCGCATCCCCGCCGGAAAGCATCCGTAAAATGAAATACAAATACAATCCCAAGAGAAGGAACAGACCGCAGACTGCCCACAGACGTCTGCCCCTTTCAGACTTCTGTGCTACGGACCCTTGATGGTCGTTGCTCTTATTCATTGCAGAGGACTCTTTCTGTAAATAATGTCCTCGTTACCGGGGCCATTGGAAACCATGGTGATCGGATAGCCGATTTTCTGCTCGATGAATTCGATATAATTCCTGCAGGCAGCCGGCAATTCTTCATAGGTGCGGATTCCGCGAATGTCGCACTTCCAACCGGGAAGCTTCTCAAAAACAGGCTTTGCCTTTTCCAACTTAGCAGTCACCGGAAAGTCCGTGATCTGCTTTCCGTCCACTTCATAGGCAACGCAAACCGGAATCTCATCCAGATAGCCTAACGGATCTACCACCGTAAAGGCAACCTCCGTTGCCCCCTGCAGTCGGCATCCATACCTGGAAGCCACACAGTCATACCAGCCGACCCTTCTGGGTCTTCCCGTCGTAGCGCCGTACTCCCCTCCGTCTCCTCCGCGGTGTCTCAGCTCATCTGCCTCTTCTCCGAAAATCTCCGAAACGAAGGCCCCTGCACCGACGGCGGAGGAATACGCCTTGGTCACTGCAATCACATCCCGAATGGCATAAGGGGCAATTCCCGCTCCGATGGCGCCGTAAGCTGCCAGCGTGGAAGAAGAAGTGACCATCGGATAGATCCCGTGATCCGGATCTTTCATGGTTCCCAGCTGTCCTTCCAGGAGGATGGTCTTTCCTTCAGCAATTGCTTTTTCCAGGAAAGAAGCGGTATCTGCAATGTAGGGCTCTACCTGTTTGCGATATCCGGCAAGTTCCTGCATCAAATCGTCTGTCTCCATCTTCGGCTTGTGATACAGATGCTCCAGGAGAATATTTTTTTGCACCAGAATACGATCCAATCGCTCTCTCAGGCGACCTTCATCAAAGAGATCTGCCACCTGGAAGCCGATCTTCGCATATTTATCGGAGTAGAACGGTGCGATTCCGGATTTGGTCGAACCGAACGATTTGCCTGCCAGTCTTTCCTCCTCGTATTGATCAAACAGGACATGGTAAGGCATGATAAACTGGCAACGGTCAGAAATCAAAAGTTTCGGCCTGGGCACTCCCTGTGAAACAATAGACTCCAGTTCCTTCATTAACACGGGAATATTCAGCGCCACGCCGTTGCCGATCACGTTGGTGATATTGGAATGAAACACGCCGGAAGGAAGGGTATGCAAGGCAAATTTGCCATAGGCATTCACGATGGTATGACCGGCATTCGCACCTCCCTGAAATCTGACGACAACATCTGCAGAATCCGCTAACATATCTGTGATCTTGCCTTTCCCTTCATCTCCCCAGTTGGCACCTACCACTGCTCTAACCATCTTACCTCTCCTTCTTGGCTCTTCTGATTGATCCTACAACGAAGATGCATTTTGATTTTGGATACAGAACTTCTTGCAATCCTTACGCATTATACCTTAATTTCACACTTTCTGCCTAAAATTTCACGATTTTCCACCAGGATCGGTTCCACCACTTCTTTCAAGAAACGCTCCGTCTGGTGTGCACTGCAGCCGGTATACAGTTTCGGATCCATTCTCTCCTGCAACTGTTGCCTGTTGAGCGGAAAAGCCGCATCCCCGGCAATTAAATCCAAGAGGTTGTTGTCCAGCCCTTCTTCCTTGACCCTCTTTGCCGCCTGCATCGAAAGCTCTCGGATCTTTTCGTGCAACTCCTGCCTGTCTCCGCCTGCTTTAACCGCATCCATGAGAATGTTTTCGGTTGCCATAAAGGGAAGCTCCTGCATCAGATGTTTCTCAATGACCTTGGGATACACCACGAGTCCGTCGCTGACATTCATGACCAGGTCCAAAACCCCGTCAATGGTGAGAAAGCCCTCCGGCACCGACAACCTCTTATTGGCGGAATCATCCAGTGTTCTCTCCAACCACTGCCCCGTCTCCGTCTGCGCCGCATTCATCACATTGGTGATGGCATAACGGGAAAGCGAACAGATCCGCTCGCAGCGCATCGGATTGCGCTTATAAGCCATGGCACTGGAGCCTACCTGGTTCTTTTCAAACGGCTCCTCGATTTCTTTCATGTGTTGCAAAAGCCGTAAATCGGTTGCCATCTTGGTTGCACTGGCGCCAATTCCCGCAAGGACATTCAGCACCTTCATATCTGTTTTTCTGGAATAGGTTTGTCCCGAAACCGATACACAGCTGCTGAAGCCCATCTTTCTGGCAATCAACTCCTCCAGCCGATCGACCTTATCGATATCTCCCTCGAACAGTTCCAAAAAGGCCGCCTGTGTTCCTGTCGTCCCTTTGCTTCCCAGAAGCTTCATGCCGCGAAGCACATAATCCAGATCGTTTAAGTCGGAAACAAAATCCTGTAGCCAAAGAGAGGCTCTCTTCCCGACCGTCGTCGGCTGCGCCGGCTGAAAATGCGTAAAAGCAAGCGTCGGAAGATCCTTATATTCCTTGGAAAAGTGCGCCAGCCTCTCGATCACATTGATGAGTTTGGCACGAATCAGGCGAAGTGCCCCCTGCATGATAATAATGTCCGTATTATCTCCCACATAACAGCTGGTCGCTCCGAGGTGAATGATTCCCTTTGCCTTCGGGCACTGGCATCCATAAGCATAAACATGGCTCATCACGTCATGTCTGACTTCTTTTTCTCTGGCCTTTGCCACCTCATAATTGATGTCGCTCACATGACGCTTCAACTCCTCAATCTGCTCTTCCGTAATAGGAAGTCCCAGCTCCTTTTCGGCTTCAGCAAGAGCGATCCACAGCTTGCGCCAGGTCGTGAATTTCATATCGGGCGAAAAGAGATATTGCATTTCCGGACTGGCATATCTCTCGCATAGTGGTGATTGATAACTATTGGTTGTCTGATTCATGCGGAAGCCTCCCCCCTGCTCATGGTCACGGGCATTTCCATCCGCTCCATCTTCTCCGTGAAGCGGTCTACCTGCGCCGCAATCTCCTTTGCGTGCCTCGGATAGCGTCTGCCCAGTTCTCTGATATCATTTTTTGCTCCGCCGATGACCTCCTGCTGGTTATAATCCATTCTTTTCCGCAAAGACTTCCTTTGTGACAGCAGTTTATGCCTCAGATAGGAACTTTCCTCCCTGTTTGTGAGATAAGACACTTCCTTCAGCAGATATCTGGGCATTTGGACATCATTTTTCGTAAGCAACTCTTCCAGACGGTTTTTCATCTCCTCCATCTGATTCATGCTTTCCTGATGCTTGCATCGATAGTCCTTCTCCGTCTCATAGCAGGCAATGAGATGCTTGAGCTCCTCCGCCTTTTTCACCCCGAATTTCAAGGCATAGTAATCCAGCAGATTCCGATTATTGACATAGCGTATCTTAACGGTATTCTGTAAAAGAATCAACTTCGATGTCTTTTTTTGTGCCTGCTTCAAATCCCGATGCGCCGCCGTATTGCGCATATAGAGGGAAACAATGGAAAGAGCGGAAAGCAGGGCGGCTGCCATGTAACCATAGACCACCTCAAAGCCGAGCATGGTATGTAGCGCCAGCAGGACGCCCGTAAGCGCAAGGAAGGTAATAAAACAGGTGACGCCCAGTGTACGCGTTCCCGTGAGAACTTTTTCCAGATCCTCCTCCCTCATCATGGAGGCTTCCTTCTCATCCTCCAGTCGCTTTAAGTCGCTGCGGATTTTGCGGTGCATCTCCTCCGCTTCTTCATATTTGGAGAGGGAACTGTCCGGATCCTCGCTGAGCTGCTCGAGCCTCCCATACTGCAGGTCGGTCATCTGTCCTTCCCTGCCGGAAAGCGTCCGAAGCTCCTCCTCCTTTTCTGCAATCTTTTCCGCAAAAGAAAAGATCTTTCTGCGTTCCTCACTCCTTAACTCCGAAATCTTCTCCATATCCCGGATGGAGATGCTGACGCGATTGTATTCATAGCGCAGCGATTCGATTTCTCTGGCTCCTTCCAGCATTCTCGCCAGGCAATCTTCCACATAAGCCGCACGATCTGCCGGATCTTCCCCATTGAGACCTTCCAGCTTCTTCCTCTTTTCTGCTTCCGGTTCCCTCTCCGGTTTCACCTGGCGGAGGGAGGAGCCTCCTCTGCCGGTCACATCTCTCTTCCCTTCCTGCCCGGCGCTGTCAAGATCCTTCCGGTAGAAAGAAACAGCCTCTCCATCTTCCTCTTCCGAATCGCTCTCCCACCGGCCGTCTGCTTCCGACCAATCGTCCTCTTCCCACCGATCGTCTTCTTCCGAGGCGTCTGTCAGATATCCCTCTGCATTCCCTCTGTCATCTCCTTCGAAACGGTCTGTCTTTCCTTTTTTTCTCAAAAAAATTCGTTTAAACAATTCCGTCCGCCCCCGTGTTTCTCACATCTTCCTGTACTGCCTGCCTGTAAGCCTCTCTTTGATCTCTTGTGATTTTCTCTACTAACGCATAATACTGTTTGGTCAATCCGTCCCTGCGATAGCGGAAAAGTTGCTTGATCATCTGATATTCCGTGCTCTTTGCATACGCCTCTTCCGCTTCCCGAATCATGGATTCCAGCGTCAGAGAGAACTGGTATGCCCGCCGATCCCCGGAAACGCGATCCACATATTCCTTCTCCGGCATCGCCAGGCGCAGCGCAGAGAGATAGCTCAAATACGACCGGGGAGAGTGATCCATTTCATAGGCGCTCTGAAAGCAGGTCGCCGCCTCCTCAAAGTCGTACAATCGCGTATTCATAATACCTTCATTATAAAGAATTTGCGCCTGCAGCGCCAGATCTCCCTTCGGTGCGCTCTGCTTTAACTCCTCGTAAGCGGCATAAGCCTGGGAATATTTCTGATTTTCCACAAGGAAATCCGCCTGTGCGAGATGTTTCTCGTAGATATCCATATCCGTGTTGTTTGTCAGCGTTTCTCTTGTTTTCTCGATCTCCTCGGGTGTATTGTATCCGACTGCCTGCAGAATCTCCATGCACAGATCGACCACGCTGCCGCTCCGATAGAGCAGATCATCCAACCGGTCTGCCAGTTCCCCCATGGAACATTCTTCCCGAATCCAGTTGACCAGCGAGTGATCAAAATAATCCTGATCAATCAGGTAACGATTCCTCACAATATAAAAACACATCTCCTCCATGGAATGAAGCTGCAGATCCGGCTTCTTCCAAAAATAAGGTGTCTGTGCATAAGTTCCGGTACAAAGCATGACATTGGTCATGGAAACTCCTTCCGCCTCTGTTCTTTGGTCTACACCGTCCCCGAATCAGACCTGAAATTCTGCATGGAAGCTGCGCATCTCTGTTTGCACATAGTCGCCAAACCCCATATCAATGGCGGTGACAAGCAACCTGTTTGCCGCACTCATCTGCAGGGCAAGACGAATCCTGGTGGTTCTCTCCTCCCTATCCTGGGGAATCTGGAGCTGCAAACAAAGCGGATGTGCAATTCCGCCCGCAAGAGGGGTGGACTGGATATAAAGAGTGCTTCCCTGAAGAAGAATCAAATCCACACTGGCTGTGGCATCGTACCAGTTAATGCCGGCTTCTAAGAGCGGATAATAGATCTCCTCTCCTTTGGAGAGCACCTGAATGCCCAGATTGGAGCGAAGTTTGTCTTCTCCCAGAAGAAGAAATTTGGGGGAATCTCCCTGCCTGAGCAGTTTCTGCCTCAGTGCAAAACAAGCTCCCTTGCTGAAGAGGTTGGTCCCTTGAAACACTTTTCTGGTGCGACACAAATAGGAGAGGGAGCGTTTCATCCACTTGTCCTTAAAGCCGTCCCCGAGCAAATAGATGGAAGAAATCACCCGTCCTCTGCAAAAGCCTTCTGCAATCGACAAAAATTCCTCATCCAGCATATCCCGGGCTTTTTCCCGCGCTACCGCTTCCTCCGGGAGTCCTTCCCTATGATAGGCCATCTCCTCATACGTCCGCATCGTTACCGTGGCAACAATCGGCGTGGTTTTCTGGTCAAAAGAAAGATCATACAGGAAAAGCGCCTGATCCGCCTTTAAATCACAAGCAATCACATCATGACCGCGGTAGGCATCTTTCTCGTTCAAAATATAATAAAACAGGCTTTCCTCATAATTTTCAAAAAAACATTTTTTGATGGGAAGCGTCAGCGCCTTCTGTACCTGCTGCAAGACATGAACCATGGTCTCATCCATCTGTCTGGTCGTGAACATGATCGCTTCAATGGTGCCCGGATCCAGTTCCATGGAAAGCATCGCAAGGCTCCGTTTGATAAAAAGGGAAAGAAGCGCAACCGGGTCAAAAGAAGCTTCGTCGAGTAGAATTTCTTCCCCTCTCCGTGCCGCCGTTAACAGTCCGTACAAAGGGATTGCCCTTCCCTCCTGTACCTGTTTCTGTGCTTCTGCCCCGAAAAACCACTGGTTCACTCCTCTTTGCTTCGCCAAAAAGGTGGGAATATCAAAGGCCTCCGCTCCCGCCAGCAGGGAAAAGGTCCTGGGCTCCTCTTCATGGTCTGCAAGATAGCTGATCTGAGAAACCTGTTCCCCCAGATCATAGCCCAGTATATATTTCACTTTCGAACCGTCTTTGAAAATCATCTTTCCTCTTCCGCCTCACGGCTTTCGTTCTCTCTCATCCCCTTTTTGGACATGCTGAGTTGAAAAATATAATTGGAAATGAAGCCTGTCCTGAAATATTCTTCTGCCAGATGGTCAAAGGTATCATAGTCGCTCAACGTTCCTGCCACCATCAGATCATTGATCATGGAAAAGCGACTCCCCTTTCCGGAAGTTCTGATATCGCTGCGCTGCAACGTCCCGCTCTGGGTCAGCTGCTCCACCCTCTCTCCCGCCTCTCCGATCCGGTCCTCTGTAATATAATACTGGACCTGCTCTCCGAAAAACAGGATAAAGGAGGCGATATAGACGCTATCATACATTTCCTTCATCGGTCTGGATTCATAGTCTTCCTGCGGCTCCGTATCTTTGTTTAACAGATAATGCACCGTACAATTCTTCCCGGGCGCACTGCGGTAAACCAGCATCACCCGATCAGAAAAACGGGCAAGTTTCGGAAGCAGATCCTGAAATTCCATAAAGAACGGAAAGAAGAGCCCCGCGGCCATCAGTTTTTTTAAAAAAACGGGAATGAGGTCTTCTGCTCCCATCTCTCCTTTATGCTCCGAAGCGTACTTCAAATAGTCAATCAGACAGATCACCGGAAGCTTCTGCCCCCCTCTTGCCACCTGCTCCATCTGCTGATACAGGAAGGCATTGGGTAGCTTCTCCTTGACGAAATGGTCATAGGAGGCCTGTGCCAGAAAGGCCAGTTCCAAATCGCTTCCCTGCTTTTTTTGCACATAGGATCGAAAGATATCGGTCTGCTCGCCGACAAAGGCGCCCGTATAAAGCATTTGCAATAGCAGCCTCTCGGACAGTTCCTCTACATCCACCTCCATGGACAGGGCAACATTATAAACGTCCCGCATCTCCCTCGTCGTCCCGCAAAAACAGGCACACAGGGTTTGCAAGAGCGTGCTGTTGTATTTCCCCTTCTGAAAGGCATAGAAGAACGTTTCGATGAGACGAGGGTCCTTCCTCTTTTTTCTTCCCTCTTCTCCCAAATCATCCATCTGGGTGCAGAGTTTGAGGACCGTCTTGGGATCAATGCCATAGGTGCCAAAGCTAACCAGCCAGGAAAGGGCCTTCTCCCAGTTTCCCGCTGCCATCCACATCTCCAGGTATTCGCCCCTCTCTCTTCCGCTCAGATTCTGGGGCTTTAACTGCAACAGGCATTCGCTCAGTTGCTTATGAAAACCGTTTTCGTAGTAAAAGCGTAAGAGCCTGTGATAGAGTCTGTTTTTATAAGAGGGGCGCAGTTCCTTCCCCTCTAAGAGTTCCTTGAACCTGGAGACATTCTCCATCGTAATCTCATCACAGTTTTTGCTATGATTGCACAAGTAGAGGCTCAGATTTCCCTCTCCACTGCGAATGAAGGGACCAACCAGTTGAGACAACCTCCCCGGAATCATCCACTTGCAGATCGCATAAGGTACCCCCGAGGCAAACCTCTCGCCTCCGGGACTTGCTAACAGAATCGCATAACTCCCTCCGTAAAGCGGTACCCGCGCACGCCCTTCTCTCACGGGGTAATGCATCTCTTTCGCCGTTTCCTCGTATAGAACGACCACTTCACTGATGTTGGGATTCTGCACGCGCACCTGTGCTGTATACAAGACTTCCAGCACTGCATCGGCATTCTGTGCGTTGACCATGGATTCATCCAGAAAAGCCTTGTACAACACGCCCAGATTGGCTCCGGTTCTTCGCTTGGAAATGGCACTGACGACAAAGGCACGGATTCTGGGAAGGTACTGTTCATAAAGCTCCGGCAACTGTTCCCTGTGATCATAGAGGTAACGATAAAGGATGGCGCTTCTACTGTCGTCTAACGCATTCTGATAGGAAAAGAAAATGAGGACGGACTTCGGGATCTCTTCCGTAATCTCCCCATTCTCATTCCGTGCCAGCGACATCATATAGAGTTCGAAGATGCCGTTCAGATGAAGATTTTTGGCAACGCCCTGCACATAATATTCATGCGCACGCGAATCCGTCTTCTCTCCCGCAATCAGTACCCTGCACAATGCCTCCAGGGTATCCGTCTGCGGTCTGAGCGCATAGCAGGCTTCTAAAATGGCACGGAGATCCGCATCATAGGTTTTGGCTCTGGACGCCAAAAAGACCGCCTGGTCTGCCATCTCCACCGTGAGGAAATCATTTCTGGCGCAGAAGCGGAACATATAAATCGTAAAGGGATCCAAACGAACAAGCATGGAGGGATGCTGCATCATGATCTGCAGTGCCTCGACATACAGAATCGGACTGCGACACCCTCTGGCAAACTGGTCTTTTAACAACTCCCACTTCCTGGCATTGCTGAAGGCAAATTCCTCAGAGACAAACTGCAAGAGCCAGGCAATTCGCCAGTTGTCCGGATTCTCATGAAAGATTTCTTCAATCTGTTCTGCAATTTCCCGAATCTGGTCATCGTCTCTCCCGGCCAGGGTCGTTAAATACAGATAATAGCAGTAGACTTCTTCCTCGATTTCTCCTTGCGTCAACCGTCCCTTGAGACGGTTCAGAATCTCTTTTCCCTCTTCTACCTTGTCTACGGTAATGAGGAAGTGCGCCTGGTATAGCAAAAAGGAGAGATCCTCTTCGTCCAGCGCTAGCATTTCTTCTAACAGCTTCTCCGCCTCTTTCATCCAGCTGTGCGATGTTCTCTTCTTTAACCGGAACGACTCATAAAGCTTCATTAACCGGATGGTCAGCTGTCTCTTTCTGAGACGCACTCCTAAAAGGGTTCCCTTCTCCGGAGGTTCTATGCGGATGCGAATCACCATTTTGACGTAAGGATTGGAAAAAGTAATCGCCCCCAGATTCAGCCCCTCATGCAGCCTGGAAACATCAATTCGAAACGGGAGCCTGCAGGAGTTCCCGATAAAATCTTCTTCCATGAGATGATCTTTTTCAGGAACCAGAAAAGAAGTATCCGTAGACACAAAAAGTTCGCAGTAACCGAACCCCCCGCGGCCGATCAGGATCGAATCCTGCCCGTCCTCGATGAGGTCCTGTCTGCGATATATAATCTCCTTGCGGTCCGGAATGAATTCTACCGGGAGCTTCTTATGAATTGCTAACAGGAACTCTTCTACATGGCGCTCTTCTCCCGGGTGATTCTGCAAGCCTCTGTAAATGCTTTCATACTGTGCATCCGGTCCCTGAAACAGGCGTGCAAAATGTTCCGAATAGAAAAGCGCAACCGCTTCTTTCCAGGCCGTCTTGGCGAGATTGGCGAAGTGGAACAGATTCCTGATTTCACCGAGGCTGCTCATCATCGGGGCTTCCCTGATGCTGACCACAAAGGGAAGCATATACTCGCCCTGGTTGGACAGGATACGGAAATTCCCCTTCAGGACATCCCCGTTCACGAGTCCGGAAGCGTCAAAACGGTAGCTGACGGAGTCCTCCGCTCCCGAAAAATCAGGTGTAATCACCTGCATTCTCACCTCAGAAGAGGTCACTCTCCCCTCTACCAGTCCTCTCTGTGGCCCCTCAATATGAAACTCTCCCTCTGATACTTCTCCGGGTAAAAGATCTAACTGCAGCCTTTCTTCCGAAAAACGCAAGAATCCCGTTTCGTATGAAAACTGCCCATGCAAAAGACGCTCAATCGTCTTACTCACCACAACCTCCAAGAGCCGGATGCCCCGCCTGCTGTTTTCAGGGCATCCGCTTCCTATTGTCGATGTCTCTTATTCCGTCTTGGGGAGTGTGAGCATCATCAGCTCATTGCTTCTTGCCAAAAAGGCTGTCATTTCCTCAGCGCTAAGCGGTGCATTCTGCAACTTTGCCAGATCATATAGCTGCTGACAAAGCTTCCCGGACACTTCCTCCTGCAGATGCCCCATCACATACTGTACCAGCGGATGGTCTGCATTTAAGTAAAGCGTCTGACCCTCTGCTCCAAAATCCCCCATGTTCATTCCATTCAGCTGATACAGCTTCATCATGTCCTGCATCCGGCGACTTTCCTCCGATACCGTCAGAATAGAGGAAACTTTCGGATCTTTCAGCTTCTGGACCTTAACTGTAATATCCTTCCCCAGTGCCTTCTTCATCATCTCCGCAATCTTAGTGGCACTCTCTTCAAACTCCTTTTCCTTTTCTTTCGAAGTTTCAGACGTAAAGGCGGCGGTCAAATCGGCATCGATCCTGCGGAATTTCACGCCTTCATTCTTACTCTCCAACTGCTGCATGAACGGCACATCAATATTATGCTTCAGGACGTAGGCTTCCATGTGCTGCTCTTTAAACAGGTTAATATACTGACTCTGCTGTTTTTCGTCCGTCACATAATACAGAATCTTCTCTTCGGATTCCTTCCGGTCTTCCTGCTGTTCCGTATTTCCCGCATCATCCGGCTTTTCTGTGCCTTCGTCTACCACTTCCGCTTCGACTTTTTCGCCATTCTCTCCTTCTGCTGTTTCCGCTTTTTTCTCTTCGTCGCTTATCTTTAACGCATCCGGAAGCGTGATATAGTCTCCTTCCAGATTGCGGAAGAGAATATAGTCGTTCATCTTCTCACAGAATTTATCATCCTTCAGACAGCCGTACTTGATGAAAGGAGAAATGTCTTCCCAATATTTATTATAATTCTCTCTGTCCGTTTTGCACAAGCCCGCAAGCTTATCTGCCACCTTTTTGCTGATATAATCTGAAATTTTTGTCACAAAACCGTCATTTTGCAGGGCACTTCTGGACACATTTAAGGGAAGATCCGGGCAATCGATGACACCTTTTAACAGCATCAGGTACTCCGGGATGACCTCCTTGATATTGTCTGCAATAAAGACCTGGTTGTTATATAACTTAATCACCCCTTCCGCAGACTCAAATTCGATATTGAGTTTCGGGAAATACAGGATTCCCTTCAACCGGAACGGATAATCCATGTTGAGGTGGATCCAGAACAAAGGCTCCTTATAATCATGAAAGACTTTACGGTAAAACTCCTTGTATTCCTCGTCCGTGCATTCCTGTGGTGTCTTCATCCAAAGCGGGTGAATCTCGTTCAGCAGCTCCGGTCTTCTCTTAATCTTGTATTTCTTCTCTTCTTCCTTCTGCTCTTCTTCCTTCTTCGAAGCTTCCCCGTCCTTCGTATCCGAAGATGCTTCTTCTCCGGCAGGCTTCTTGTCCGCTTCTTTTTTCTCCGGCTTGATTTCCTCAAGGACGATATCGTCGTCTCTCTTCTCACTCTCTTTCACCGTTTCGGTACGGTCTTCCTGCTCCTTGGACAGATAGATCTCATAAGGCATGAAAGAGCAGTATTTCTGAATCACTTCCCTGGCCTTATATTCGTTGCAGAATTCCAGACAGTCGTCGCTTAAATGCAGGGTGATGGTCGTACCGAAACTCGTCCTTCCCTGTCCTTCTTCCATTTCATATTCGGAAGACCCGTCACAGGTCCAGTGTACAGGATGCGCCCCCTCTTGATAGGACAGCGTATCGATATCCACCCGGTCCGCCACCATAAAAGTCGAATAGAAGCCCAGACCGAAGTGGCCGATGATCTGGTCCGTTGCATCCTTGTCCTTGTATTTTTCAAGGAAGTCCGTCGCACCGGAGAAGGCCACCTGATTGATATACTGCTCCACCTCTTCTGCCGTCATGCCGATTCCGTTATCCGAAATCTTTACGGTTTTATCCTTGTCGTTCAGGATCACATCCACGCGAGGGCGATAGCCCTCAGGAAGGGCAAAATCCCCCATCGAATCCAGTTTCTTCACCTTTGTGATGGCATCACAGGCATTCGAGATCACCTCTCTGTAAAAAATATCGTGATCGCTGTATAGCCATTTTTTTATAATCGGAAACATGTTCTCCGAATTGATTGATAAATTTCCTTTTTTCTCTGCCATATCTCTACTCCCTTTCTGTTTTCTTCCAAAATAAACCGGATGTTTCGTCACATCTCTAAGAAACCAGTTTAGTCGGAGAAAAAAGAAAAGTCAATGAAAAATTAGCACTCATTCTTATTGAGTGCTAACAGTGCCCTTCTGGGAAAAAAAACTTCCCTGTGCTAAAATACTTTCATAACGAAAGGATGAACGCCATGCTGCATACCAATCTGCCGACCCCCTATTACCAGATCTCAGAAGAGGCGCTGGACCGGGAAATTGCTCTTCTAAAAAATGCGATGTCCACGCACTGGGGGCACTTTATTCCCTCTTATTCGGTCAAAACCAACTCCCTTCCCTGGTTGCTCAACCATGTGAAAGAAAGGGGGCTGTATGCGGAGATTGTTTCGGAAGAGGAATACGATCTGGTCAAAAGAATCGGATTCCCCGAAGCACACATGATCTACAACGGTCCCATCAAAAGTCGTCCTGTGTTTGAGGCAATCCTCCTTTCAGGCGGTTTCGTCAATCTGGATTCCTCCAGGGAGCCGGAATGGCTGGCTGATCTTTGTGCAAGGCATCCGGACCAAATCCTGGAAGTCGGACTGCGGGTCAACTTTGATCTTTCTCTGCTCTGTCCGGACGAGGTTCTGGCGGAGGAAGAAGGCAGTCGCTTCGGCTATGCCTATGAAAGCGGAGAGCTGGAGGGGGTGATCCGCCGCCTGAAACAAATCCCCAATGCCAGAATCACCGGGCTCCACCTCCATTCCTCCACCCGTTCCAGATCGGTCAAGGTCTACCGTGCCCTCGCTTCTTCTGCCTGTAAGGTGGCAGCGGAGTTTGATCTTCCCCTCAAGTATATGGATATGGGAGGCGGTTACTACGGAGGAATCCCGGACAAGCCGAATTACAACGATTATATGAAGGCGATTGGAGAAGCGCTTGCTCCCTTTTATTCCAGAGAGGAACTGGTTCTGATTGCAGAGCCCGGCGTTTCCCTGATTTCCTCTTCTTTTTCCTTTATCACACAGGTACTGGACGTGAAACAAATCCGGGAACATACCTACCTTGTCACAAACGGAAGCCGGTTGAATCTCAATCCGCAGATCACCAGACATTGGTATCCCCACCATCTGGTGCGGACAGCCTCCCTCTCATCCAAGGGGGATGACACTTCCGTCTCGGCAGGAACCTTCCCATACCAGATCGTCTGCGGTGCCAGCTGTATGGAATATGACCGCCTTTTTACCATCGAAAATGAGCCCCCCTTGCAGGCAGGCGACTATATCGTCTATGACCTGGCAGGAGGATATACGCTTTGCTTAACTCCTCTGTTTATCCATTATTTTCCGGCTGTGTATGTCGAAAAGAAAGACGGCTTGCTTGTTCAGGCAAGAGCCCCTTGGACCAATGAAGAGTTTCTGCAAAAGAATGTCTGGTGAACCCATGTGCAAAACGGCATCCCTTCCCATTCGGGAGGAGAAAAAAATCCGGAAAAAGATTTTCATCCGCACCGATGCTTCCCGCGAAATTGCAACCGGTCATATCATGCGGTGCCTCTCCATCGCCCATGCGCTGCGGGAAAGGAAGGCGGACGTCACCTTCCTGTTCTCGAATCAAGAAAGCGCAGATGTTTTTCATGCCCTGAAAGAGGAGCCCTATTCCTATCTCCTGCTGGAGAGCAATTACCACCAGCCGGAGCAGGAGCTGGTCACCCTTGTCTCCCTCTTGCAGGAGGCGGATTTTCTGCTGGTGGATTCCTATTTTGTTTCCCGCTCTTATTTCGAGAAGCTGCACGCTCTGCTTCCTTCTTCTGTCAAAATAGGCTATATCGATGATCTGCAGTCCTATCACCTGCCGGTCCATCTGATGATCAATTATGATCTGGATGCGGACAAAAGTCTCTATACCGATTCCGAACAGGTGCTGGCAGGAGGGGCTTATGCTCCTCTGCGTCCTCAGTTTGAGAACAGGAAACCACAGATTCGAAAAGAGGTCCGAAATCTTCTTCTCTGCTGCGGAGGAGGAGACGAAAAACATCTCCTCTTAAAAATCTCTTCTGCCTTCCTTTCGGATGCGACACTGAAGCAGGAGCGGATCCGGATTCAGGCTCTGGCCGGCGTCCTCCACCCGGACCTGGATGCGCTTCGCACCCTGCAAGAAACCTGTCCCCGCTTCACTCTCCTGCAGGGAGTGAAAGACATGGCCTCTCTGATGCTTTCCTGTGACCTGGCGATTTGCGCCGGAGGAACCACCCTGTATGAACTCTGCGCCAGCGGCCTTCCCTCTGTCTGCTTTCTGATGGCAAAAAATCAACGCTCTGCCGTTTCTGCCTTCCTTCATTCAGGTCTTGTTTCCTGTGCCGGTTCTTTTGAGGAAGAAAGCGAAGTTCCGGAGGAAAAGACCCTGCAAAACATCCTTTCCGAAACAAAAAAACTGCTCCCCGCAAGCATACGGGAAGCAAGGTCCAGGAACATGCAGGCAGCAATCGACGGAAAGGGTGCCATGCGCATCGCATCCGCCATTCTATACGGATGAGGAAAACCGGCTCCTGATTTCCGCACTCAGGCGGTGCAGTTCTTCTTCGCTGTCTGCTTCCAGAATATAATATCCTCTTCCCATGAGGGAAGCTCCATCGGTCACTTCACGGATCTCATCCCCTTTTTTCAGATGGCAGACAACATCTCTTAGCGGAAAATCTCTCTCCAGTTCCTCTTCCTGCGGCACCTTCTCCAGCCTTCCTTCCGGAAGATCAAAATACCGGATCATCATTCTTTTGGTCCTGCGAACGCAATACGGCTCCTCCGTTTTTGTGGAAAAAGCAAGCTCCAAGAAGGAAGCAACGGGATCTAAGCCTGTCACCATCGGTGTAAAGAGATCGTGCAGGTGATGCCCCGAAGGTCTGGCGGAGGTTTCAATGAGAAAAGGCGTATCGTCCTGCTGTCTGATGAGGTCGGCATGCATCAGACAGTTCACAAACCCGAGCACCTTCCCCGTCTGCTGCAGAAACGCTTCCACCCTGCGATAAAATTTGAGATCACTCTCCGGAGGCACCGATAGATACCCGACACACTGCCGATAAGGAAGCGGCGTCTGCATCTTCTTGCGCAGTAGGATCAGATGGAAGTGCCCATTTTCAAACGCACCGTCCACTCCGTACTCTACGCCTTCCACCATCTGCTCCACGATCTGGTCTTCCCTAAGCGCTCCCTCTTCGCTCAAATCCCGAAGCAGGGTATGGGCATTCTCGCATACCCGCACGCCGCGACTCCCCGAACCATACCTGGGTTTTACCACCACCGGATAGGAAGGGATTGCAGGCAGGTTTGTCTCCTCTATTTGCATTCCCTTAAGAAACAGCCATACAGAAATACTGCGCAGTCCCTCCTTTCTCATCTTCTGATGAAACTGCCATTTATCCGTGCTGTTTCTTGCGCCTTCTTCCGAAACACCGTAAAGCCCGTAATGGTCATTGGCTTCCCCTGTTGTCGTTAAGAACCTTCCAATCGGCACCGGAAGAATGACATCCGGACGGATTCCCTCCTTTTCCAGAAGAAGATATACCGCCTGAGGAGAACGAATGTCCACACAAAAGGCCCGGTCTGCTGCCTGTAACCCTCCTGCCTCCGGGTCGCCGTCCAGTGCAATGACCTCGTATCCCTGCCTTTTTGCGATTTGTATCGCATGCACCGCTTCTGTGCTCGCACCGATGACCAGTGCCTTCATGCCTCTCCTCCGCTATTCATACCTTCAAAGATTGTTTGCCCTGCTTCTTCCTTTGTCTGAACATCCATGGGAAAATACGTATCAAACACTTCTGTAAAGGTAGATGTCGTGCTTTTTCCTCTCTCCGGAAGAACGAGGGATTTCCAGAGTCTTTCATTCCTCTGTACCGGCAGCTTTTGGACAAAGGAATCATACTGCCTGCCAAATGCTTCTCTTCTTCTTCTCTCCACAATCGCCGCCTTGTTCTTCTGTGTTTGTTCCCGATCGAAGGTGGATATGCATTGTAAAAGATAATAAGCCTTCCCTGTCTCTATGACCTCGCTGATCTTTCCCGTATCCAGCGAAAAAGCCGCCTCCTCCAGCGCCTTGTTCTTGTCCCCTCTGCTGACGGAAATCCGGTCAGAATCCGCCTCATTGTAATGGCTGGAGACGGTGGCAAAATCTCCCCCCTCTTCCAGTTCCTCTTTTGCCTTGCTGATCTTATCAAAGGCATCTGCCGTTTTCTTGTAAATGCAGATCTGGCGAAGCGTCACGGTCCTTGCTTCATCATCGCTGATTTCCGGATTGATGTTTCGAATCGTATACAGGTATACCTTCTGTGCAAGCGCCCGTTCCTGATAAAGCGAAGCGATCTCCCCCTCCGTGATGTGGTTCAGCGCTTCCTGATCGGCATCGCTCAGAGAATGAAAATATTCTTTTGCCGCCTGTCCCACCTTGGCTTGATCGGAAGCCTCGAGAACGATGCCCTTTGACTGTGCGAAGAGATCCATCGCCATCAACTGCGACAGCTCTGAGAGACAATCATCCTTGATGACCGCAACGACATCCTCATTGAATACGCTTTCCCCCAGGGTCTTACGATATTTGTTTTCTGCGTTTAACAAATAAACATTGAGTTCCTTCGTGGTGCAGCTCATGCTCCCGATGCGAAAAATCTCATTTCGGAAAAATCCGGTCGTGAAGATAATCTCCGACTTCCTGTCTCCCGTGCAGGCCGTCAGTGAAAAAAGAAGTGCCAGACCGACCACCATGCGAGAAAAAAATCTTAGTCCGTCCTTTGTTCCCGTTCTCAATTTGCCTGGCCCCTTGCCTTTAAGATGCTTCTTGCCACACTCAGCCCGTTCGCACTGGCCTGTTGCAATCCTCTCGTGACGCCGGCCCCGTCGCCGATCGCATAAAGTCCCGCCACATTGGTTTGAAAATCTTTGCCAACCACGACCTGGTTGGAGTAGAATTTCACCTCCACGCCATAAAGCAGGGTCTCATCGGCGGCGATTCCCGGTGTTACCTTGTCTAACGCCTGCAACATCTCGTCAATGTCCACCATGATTCGGTGCGGGAAGACAAGAGACAGATCTCCAGGTACTGCATCTTTCAAGGTGGGAATCAGATTGTTGCGGCAAAGACGCTCCTCCGTGGTTCTCCTTCCCCTTTTGAAATCCCCATAGGTCTGGACCAGAATCATACCCCCACAGAGCATGTTGGAAAGTTCTGCGATCTTTTTGCCATATTCAATCGGCGTCTTAAACGGTTTGGTGAAATTCTTGGAAACCAGGATGGCAAAATTGGTATTGTCCGTTTTGTATTCCTTTGCCTTATAGGCATGACCGTTGACGACCGCCAGTCCCCCCTCGTAGTACTCCGCTGCCACTTCTCCGGAAGGATTGGTGCAGAAGGTGCGCACCTTATCATCGAATGTCGGCGTATGGAAGATCAGCTTGGCTTCGTAGAGATTTTCGTTCAGGAACTGCATGATTTCATCCCGAACCTCCACTCGCACCCCGACATCTACCGTCCCCGGTGTCGTCTCCACGCCGATCTCACCACACTTCTCACAAAACCAGTCAGCGCCTTCTCTTCCGACGGCGGAGACGATGGTATCCGAATAGAAGGAATCTCCCTTCACCGTGCTGATCCCCACTGCCCTTCCGTCCTTCGTCAGGATATCCTCCACCATCGTTTCAAAGAGAAGGTCCACCCCGCTCTCTTCCAGATGCCTTTGGAGTCTGCCGTAGATCCGGTATCCTTCTTCGGTTCCCAGATGGCGAATGGGGCACTCTACCAACTTCAGATTGGCATTGATCGCCGCCTTCCGAATCTCTCTGATTTCATTTTGTCTGTCGATGCCGTAAACATTTTGATCCGCCCCAAAATCCAGATAAATTTCATCCGATTCATGAATCAATTTCCGGGTTTCGTCATACCCTAAAATAGAGGGGAGATTGCCTCCTACATCCGGAGAGAGGGAGAGTTTGCCGTCCGAATAAGCACCGGCACCGGCAAAACCGGTCGTGATGGAACAGGGTTTGCAGTGCACGCAGACTCCCGTCTTTCTTTTGGGACAGATTCTTTTCTCGATCGACCTTCCCTTCTCCAGGATTAAAATCTGAAGATCGGGACATTTTTTCTTCAGCTCATAGGCGCAGAAAGCCCCCCCGGGTCCCGCTCCGATAATGATGACATCATAATTTTTTTGCATGGATTCTCCTTCCTTCTCAAGCAGGGCTGCCTCTTAGGAAACGCTGCCAGAACGATACTGCACCGGCGTCATTCCATATTTCTTTTTAAACAGGCGGTTAAAATGCTCCACATTGTGGTATCCGACCATCTCCGCCACACGCTCTACTCTCATATTACCATTTTTCAGAAGGGAACCAGCCTTTTTCAGTCGAATTTTCTTCAGATGCTCCCCAAATGTCTGTCCGGACTTCTCCTTGATATATTTCGAAAGGTATGGTTTCGAGAGATAAAATTTTTTTGCCAGATCCTCTAACGTGATTTCCAAATACTGCTTCTGCATATAATTCAGAATCTCGCCGATTCTCTCATCGGTGGGCGCCTGCGCCTCCTTCACCCCCTCCAGATGGTTCACGGAAACGGCGAGTGCATCCACGGAAGCCTTGATGATATCCTCATGAATGCCGACTCCCCAGTATTCCTTGTCTCCCGCCGTGATACAGACAAAGGCACAGGCCTTGGAAGAGGAACCGGAGGTGAGCGCGTGTTCCTCATAAGCACTCAGCTGGTAACGGACCCCGAAATACTGTTTCAGCGCATTGGAAACCGCATCAATACGACCGTTTCCGTTGGCTTCCACCACATGATCGCTCCCCCCGTGCTGCAAGCTCATCTGCACCAGAATTCCCCCTGTCGTCTGTTTGAAATGACAGTCGGTGATCTGGAAATTCATGTCCGGATGAATATACAGATCATCAAAAATCTGATAGACCCGATCCGGCGCAAGCTCCGCATGCTCCCTATCCGAGATATGCTTCATCGTATATCCCAGGTCTTCCTGCATCTTCTTCGGAACGGAGATGCCAAAGCCGGTCTTGAGAATATAACTCACCCCGCCTTTGCCCGACTGGGAATTGATGCGTATCACATCTCCGTCATACTGCCTTCCGATGTCTCTGGGATCAATCGGCAGATAAGGGACGCTCCAGATCCCGTTATCCTTTCCGCTCTCGTGAAACGAGAAGCCCTTGGAAATCGCATCCTGATGAGAGCCGGAAAAAGCGGTGAATACGAGTGCGCCGGCATAGGGGCTTCTCTCATACACCTTCATACCGGTCAGCCGCTCATAGGTCTGCGCTACCGACATCAGATCGGAGAAATCCAGCTTCGGATCTACTCCCTGGCTGTACATATTGAGTGCCAGAGTTACAATGTCTACATTTCCCGTTCGTTCCCCGTTCCCGAACAGGGTTCCCTCCACGCGGTCGCAGCCCGCCAGAATCGCCATCTCCGTTGTAGCCACCCCGCAGCCTCTATCATTGTGCGGGTGAACGGAAAGCGTCACCTGCTTACGAAAATCCATGTGCTCACTGAGATAGGCAATCTGTGCGCCGAACACATGCGGCATCGATACCTCCACGGTCGTAGGGATATTGATGATCACCTTTTTGTCTTTCTCCGGCTTCCAGACGTTCAGAACGGCATTGCATACCTCTAAGGCATAGTCCACCTCGGTACCGGAAAAACTCTCCGGCGAATACTCAAACGAAAAATCCCCCTCTGTCTCCTTTGCCAGTTCCTGCAGCAGCCTGGCTCCTTCTACCGCCAGCTCCTTGATTTCCTTCTTATTTTTATGAAAGACCTGCTCTCTCTGGGCGACCGACGTCGAATTATAAAGGTGGACAATGGCATGCCCTGCCCCCTGAATGGCCTCAAACGTTCTTCGTATAATATGTTCCCTCGCCTGCGTAAGGACCTGAATCGTCACATCCTCCGGGATCTTGTTTTGCTCAATCAGCTGCCTGGCAAAGGCAAACTCCGTCTCCGAAGCTGCAGGAAAACCGATTTCAATCTCTTTGAAGCCCAGCTTCACCAGCAGATCAAAAAACTCCAACTTTTCCTGTAATCCCATCGGCTCGATCAGCGCCTGATTCCCGTCTCGCAAGTCCACGCTGCACCAGATCGGCGCATGATCCACATGATCTTTTCTCAACCAGTCCAGATTCACCTGTGGCGGCATAAAAAACTGCTGATGATACTTTTGTAGATTCTTCATCTGTCCTTCCCTTTGTAAAAAAACATCATTTTCATTGCCTTATTTCGTCTTATCATCATATCATCGTTCGTTTCTTTGTACAGTGCTAATTTTAACTGAAATTATTGATCTATATTATTGTTTCCATTTCAAGAATGTCCAAAACCCGACGCCTCCCTGCCTGCAAAGGATTGGGAATCTGTTTTGGGGGATTGCAATTTGTTCTATAACATGTATAATAGTCACATTCTTGCGATTGGTTCGCATGGCGCTTCCCCTATGCGGGGTTTTGATTTGCAAAAATTGCGGAGATCATCACGGGCGTGAAGGCGCTTCCCCTATGCGGGATTTTAATTTACAAAAAGGAAGCTTAAGTTGTTGATTAAACTGTTGATTTTTAGAAAGGATTTCTGAATGAATGAAGTAAAGCCACCTAGAAAACCGCTCAGCTTTTATTATTTTACCGTGCTGGTGGTCATGCTCCTCTTAAACTGGTTTATCTTTCCCCTTCTGATGCACCCTGCAGTCAAGGAGACGGATTATTCCCGTTTCGTCCAAATGGCAGATGAAAAGCGGATTGCCAACGTGGAGATCAACGATACCGAAATCGTGTTCAGTGTACGGGACAAGAACGAGCCGCAGAATGAGCATAAATATACCTATTACAAAACGGGAAAAATGAATGATCCCGGCCTGGTAGACCGTCTGCAAAAATCAGGTGCCCGGTACGGCACCGTGATTGTCAAACAAATGTCTCCTCTGATGCAGTTTCTCCTGTATTGGATTCTGCCCATCGTGGTTTTCATCGTCCTGGGACAGCTTCTTAGCAAAAAGCTTATGGACAGAATGGGAGGCGGGGCAGGCGCCATGTCTTTCGGTTTTGGCAAGTCCAATGCCAAAATTTACGTCCAGTCCTCGGACGGCATCCGTTTCAAGGATGTGGCGGGAGAAGATGAAGCCAAAGAAAACCTGACGGAGATTGTCGACTACCTGCATGATCCTTCCAGGTTCAAATCAATCGGCGCACAGATGCCGAAGGGCGTGCTTCTCGTCGGCCCTCCCGGTACCGGTAAAACAATGCTTGCCAAGGCGGTAGCCGGTGAAGCAAGCGTCCCCTTCTTCTCGATCTCCGGCTCGGAATTTGTGGAAATGTTCGTCGGCATGGGTGCTTCCAAGGTCCGCGATCTGTTTCGCCAGGCTAAAGAAAAGGCGCCCTGCATCGTCTTCATCGATGAAATTGATGCCATCGGCAAGAAGAGAGACGGGCAGATTGGCGGCAATGATGAAAGAGAGCAGACGCTGAACCAGTTGCTGACCGAGATGGACGGCTTTGAAGGCAATAACGGTGTCATCATCCTGGCTGCCACCAACCGACCGGAGTCGCTGGACCCGGCTCTCACCAGACCCGGACGCTTTGACAGGCGCGTGCCGGTGGAACTCCCCGACCTCAAAGGACGGGAGGATATCCTTCGCGTACATGCTAAGAAAATCAAACACGCAGATGACATCGATTATGAAAAAATCGCCCGCATGGCCAGCGGCGCTTCCGGTGCGGAACTCGCCAATATCATCAATGAGGCCGCCCTTCGTGCCGTCCGGGATAAGAGAGCCTATGCAACGGAAAATGACCTGGAAGAATCCATCGAAGTCGTCATTGCCGGTTACCAGAAAAAGAATGCCATCCTGACCGATAAAGAAAAATGGACCGTTGCCTACCATGAGATCGGCCATGCCTTAGTCGCTGCCAAACAGACCAATTCCGCTCCCGTGCAGAAGATTACCATTATTCCGAGAACCTCCGGTGCACTGGGATATACGATGCAGGTGGAAGAAGGCAATCACTATCTCATGACCCGGGAAGAGTTGGAAAATAAGATTGCCACCCTCACCGGCGGACGTGCAGCAGAGGAAATTGTCTTCAACACCTCTTCCACGGGCGCTTCCAATGATATCGAACAGGCCACTAAAATCGCCAGAAGCATGATTACCCGCTACGGGATGAGCAAGGATTTCGATATGGTTGCCATGGAAACCGTACAGAATCAGTATCTTGGCGGAGATACCTCCCTTGCCTGCTCCGCTCAGACACAGGCGCAGATTGATGAACAGGTCGTCGCTCTCGTACGCAGACAGCATGAAAGGGCTGCCCAGATCCTGATGGAGAACAGGACCAAGCTGGATGAGCTTGCCAAATTTATTTACAACAAAGAAACCATTACCGGCGAAGAATTCATGGAGATCCTGAATGGCTGAAGAAGCCCTTCCATCACAATCTTCATCCGATCCGCCTAAATAAAAGCCCCAAAAAGTCTGTCCTTCCAGGGACAGGCTTTTTGGGGCTTTTGATGCGGCTTTTTGATTTTTTACGCTTTACATGATTTGCGCCATTTTCTGCGCATGTTTTCCCCTTTTCGGTCACGCATTCGGGAGAACCCCTGTCTCTTTGCACAACGGCAGGCAGCCACTCTAGCCTTCTACAATCAGGTAACGTCCGTCTCCCACATCGAAGACCTCCGAAGCCAACAGGACATCTCCGCCTTCCGTGTCCACCCCTTCCTCTTCGAAGTATTCCCGTACCTCATCTGCAGAATGGGCGACCACAGCCAGACAGTCCTCTAAAAAGGCTTCCGCCTCCTCTCTTGTGGAAGCAACCTTCTCCGGAAACAACTGGCGCTGGTTTCTTAAAAAGCAGTCAAGAATTTCATCATCAAAGTCATGCATGCGCCATCTACCTCCTTCTGATCTACGCCTCCGGAAACGAAGTTGGTGTTTCCGGTACAAAAACCCTGCTTATCATCCGCGAAGTGCCTTTTGCGGCACGTTTTGCTTCCTCTCCGAACAAAAGCTGGGAGTTCACCCGCTCTTTTCCCCTTCGATCCACCTTCTCGTACACTCCATTTGCATTCAGTATATGCGCTTTTTCCGTATCTTTCAATTCTGTTTCTAAAATATGCAGAAGCTCTCCTCTCAGTTTTTCCTCTTCCACCGGGAACATGATTTCTACACGCCGCTCTAAGTTTCTCGGCATCCAGTCTGCAGAGCTGCAATAAACCTCCGGATTGTACCCGTTTGCAAAATAAAAGATCCGGCTGTGCTCCAAAAAGTTTCCGATGATGGAACGCACCGTGATGTTTTCGCTCACTCCCGGAATGCCCGGCTTTAGCGAGCAGATCCCTCTCACAATCAGATCAATTTTTACACCGGCACCGGAAGCCTTGTAGAGCGCGGCAATGATTTCCGGATGGCAGATCGAATTCATCTTGGCAATGATATGCGCTGGTTCTCCCGCCTTTGCCCTCTCCGCTTCTCTTTGAATCAAATAGAGGAGACGGTCCTTGAGCCACAGGGGCGCTAAAACCAGCTGATTCCAAACAAGAGGCTCTGAATAACCGGACAGCATATTGAAGACAGCGGTGGCGTCCTGTCCTATTTCTTCCCTGGCAGTGAACAGACCCACATCCGTATACAGTTTGGCAGTGGAGTCATTGTAATTTCCCGTTGCGAGATGGACATACCTCTTAATGCCGTCCTCCTCCCTGCGAACCACCAATGTGATTTTACAGTGCGTCTTTAAGCCGACCAAACCGTAGATGACATGACAACCGGCTTTTTCCAGCATTCTTGCCCATCCGATGTTGTTTTCTTCGTCAAACCTGGCTTTTAATTCCACCAGGACGGAAACCTGTTTACCATTATCTGCTGCTCTGGCCAGCGCTGCAATGATCGGAGAATTTCCACTGACACGGTAAAGGGTCTGCTTAATTGCCAGAACAGACGGGTCTGCGGCTGCTTTTTCCACAAATCTTACCACCGGAGAAAAGGTTTCATACGGATGATGCATAAGGATGTCCCTCTTCCTGATCTCTTCGAACAGGTCACAATCTTCCGGCAGTTCCGGCACCTGCTGCGGGGACGGATAACGATGCTCCTTCCATTCTTCAAACCCCTCCCGGCTATATACCTTCATCAGAAACGTCAGATCCAGCGGCCCGGAGATCCTGTAAATTTCATGCTCCTCCACCCCAAGCTCTCCCGCTATGCGTGACAGCAGATCTTCACTCGCCTGATCGTCCATCTCCAACCTTAGCGACTGTCCCCACTGGCGTTTCTTCAGATTCTTTTCGATTTCGATCAGAAGGTCCTCCGCCTCATCTTCATCGATCGTTAAATCCGCATCTCTGCCGATACGAAAGAGGCTGTTGCACAGAATATCATAATTCAGAAACAGGCAGTGCATATTCCGAAGCATCACCTGCTCCAGAAGAATAAAACGCCTGACATCCCCTTCCTGCCCGGGCAGTTCCAAAATTCTGGGCAGAACATCCGGCACCTGAACCACTGCCAAATCCGTCAGTTCTCGGCTCTTTTTTCTGGCGCCTGAATCTTTCTCCTCTCCTGCCTTCTCCCCCTGTCTCGTCTTCTCCTCTCCTGCCTTCTCTTCTTTCTTTTTCAACAGAGCGCAGATATTCAACGTTTTATTGCGAACAAGAGGGAACGGTCTGGATGAATCAACCGCCATTGGCGTCAGTACCGGATACACCTCCTCCTCAAAATAACGGTCGGCAAAGTCCGCTTCCTTTTTCGTGAGTTCCTCATGGCTGCGCAAAAGAACAATGCCCCTTTTCTTCAGTTCCGGAAGCAGGAGATGGTTCAAGGTGTCGTACTGTGCTTTCACAAATTGATGCAGCGCCGGATAGAGCATTTGGAGCTGCTCCTTTGCTGTCATTCCCGCAATGTCCTTTTTTTTGACATCCGCCTGTAACATGTCTTTGAGCGAGGCAACACGAACCATAAAAAATTCATCCAGGTTACTTGCGGTAATGCTCAAAAATTTCAAACGTTCAAACAGCGGGTTGTCCATACTCCTTGCTTCCTCCAGTACCCGCTCATTGAACTGCAACCAGGACAGTTCCCGGTTTGTATACCATTTCGGACTGGTCATATCCCTTTCTTCCTTCATTCGGCGACCCCTCTCTCCTTTTTCTGTCTAATCACCGGCAAAATGCCGAATACTTCTTCAAAAAACAACGCCCGTCTCTCGAACATCCCCTTTTCCACGGTAATATCGGCGGCGGAATCAATGGCAATGACCAGTTTTTCCTGCTGGATACGAAAATGAACTTCCTTAAATTTCTGCTTATGCGTCCGGTCCAATCCGTTGGCCACACGCAAAATGGCACTCAGCTTGGCAATCACCAGGTATTCCTCTTCAGACAAATCGGTATACCTTTCCGGCGCATCCAGAATCGTTTCGAACGGGGTGTGGTTGAAACGTACGATATTGGCAACCATCTCTCTCTCCCTGTGGGACAACCCGATCATCTCCGTGGACATAATAATATGATAGGAACACTCCCCCATATTGCTCAGGCTGATGTACTTGCCGCAATCATGCAAAATCGCACAAATCTGCAGGAGCAATCTGTGCCTTGCGGAGAGGCCGTGCAATTTTTTGGTCGTGTCAAAAATCGCCAGTGCCAGCGCCTGCAGGGTTTCACTCCTCTTATGATTTCCCATATACCGCTTCGATATCCCGACCGCACATGCCACAATATCCTGCTCAAAATCGTGTTTCTCGTCCATCCACTTCTTCTGTTCCGCATACTCATAGACCAGTCCGTCACAGAGCGTGACTCCGGGCGCCCAAATGCTCTCTACACCGATCCGGTTCGCCACGCTCGTCACAAGAGCGGCTGCGATGCGAAGGAGCGGAATATTCTCAAGCGGAACCTGTAACTCCTGCGCAACCGTCATGACCGGCTTTTGCGCATACTGACTTACATAAAGTTCCAGTTCCTTCCCCGGGATAAAATCCTCTGCCCGATGTTGTTTTCTCATGCGATGCAAAATCGGCGATAAATAATCGTCCACCACAATCAAATTCCGAATCCGATTCTCCTGCAAATACATCTTACGGAAATGATCGACCTGCGGTAGCACAATCTCCGAAATCAGGCTGTCATAACGTTCTACCGGAGCGCCGATCTCATTCATGATCGTGTTTAGACGCAAAACGCCAAGCCGCAGATTCTGCGTTGCCGCCAATTTATCGTGATGAAAAATAGAAATCTGTACACTTCCTCCCCCGATATCCAAGATGGCAGCCGTTTTTTCCATGACCCGTCTGAAGTGCTTCGTCTGTAGCGCAACCGACTTGTAATCAATAAACCTCTGCTCCGAGTTGCTCAGGACCGCCACCTCGATCCCCGTCTGGTTGTAAATCAGGTCCTGCACCAGCTGAATGTCCCTCGTCTCCCTCATGGCGCTGGTACCGCAGGCACGATAGGCCTTGATCCCGTATGTTTTCATCATGCGGTGGTATTCTTTCAGGATCGTACAAATTTCCCGGATGTGACTGGGTGAAATTCTGCCTGTTTTATACGTTTCACTCCCCAGATCAATCCGGTGAACGATATGCTCCAGCTCTTTTACACTGCCTTTCCCTGATAGCTCAAAAATTTTCATGCCCAGTTCATAGGAACCGACATCAATGGCGGCAAACAGTTCCGTCTTACTCATTGCAACCTCCGCTTTTCTTTGTAAAAAATAGCATTGCCATCCCTTTATTCCGTCCTGAAAATCTCATAATTCCCAAGGATCCGCATCCTCCCCGTCTTGGCCAACACCCCCTGCAGCGCATTGATCACCGATGGAGATTCCAGATTTCCTCTGAATTCCACCAGGAAATGACCTTCCTTCCCGCACGCAACCGCACGCGTTAGAACAAGATCATTCTCCATCAACTGCGCATAGAGCGGATATAGGGAAACTGCCTCCTTGGGCGCATCCAGAAGCAGCCGGATGTGATCCGCCTCCTTTGTGTAAATCCGGCGGGAGGCAAAAATCCACATTCCATTATCACAACACCTGGCAGAAGTATTTTCCTCTTTTTTTAAAAAAACTTCTCCTACCAAAGAGATGCCTTCCGGCAGATCCTGCGCCCCTCTCTCACAGAAGAAAGACTGCCCGCCGGAAACGACCGCAAAATCCGCTTCCTTCTCCTGCAGCCTTCTCATCGCCTCATGTACCGTTTCTGCCCTCAGTCTTCTGAAACCTTCTCCCAACAGTTTGTTCAGAACTGCGTCCGAAACACCTGCCGTCCGATCCGTTAACAGGATGCCGGCACCTTCTTTTCTCAAAGTACGAACCTTCTCGAAGGGAAGATTGCTTCCTCCTCCCGCCTTCAGGACTTTCTGGTACTGCTGCTTCCTGCTCAGGGCCAGGATGAGACGAAACAACTGTTCCAGCGCTTCCGCATCCAGCGCCGGTCCCGCCATCTGCGCCACCTGCTTCAGTTTGCATCTTTCTCTTTCCTGATCCTGTACCGCTCTATGATTCCTGATCTTATAATCCGCTACCTGCTCGGTCATTTCAAACCGCTTTTCCAGGAGCAGAACGAGTTCCTGATCAATCCGATCAATCTCTCCCCTTAATTCTTCTAATTTCATCTGTCTTATCCCCTTCGCACTTCTGCCAAACCCTGGATATCATAGGATCCGAAATTCTCTTGAAATTTTGGACCCTATCGACACTCGTATCAGACAAAATCTCCCTAAATAATGTAATCATCTTAGAATAAATCTGCCTTGTTTACAAGAAGCTTCAATGCTAACATAAGAATATGATGCAATTTTAACAAAGTTCAGTGCACAGTGGGAGGTGCCAGCCGATGAAAAATCATGGGAAGCTTCTGATCATTCCGCTTATGCTTGTTCTTGCTGCTTTTATTGCTTTTGCCGTCCATACCTATCTGGGAAGCAAGGTCACGATGAACGACGATTCCGTCATCGGAAATACTGCCGGAAACATCAACAATGATGGACTTTTTTGTGAATCGGACGGCGTGGTCTATTTTTCCAACCCCTCCGATCTCAATACGCTCTATTCCATGCAACCGGATGAAAGTGACCTTAGGAAACTCTCTTCTCTCTCCGTCAAAAACATCCTCTGTGGAGGGAACTTCCTCTATTATTATATGGATATCAATCCCAACGACCAAAAGGCTTCGGGTCTTGGCAGTGCGGTGCGGGAATACGGGATTTACCGATGCAAGAACAACGGCAAATACGAAATCTGCGTCGCCAGAGAAAATACGGATCAGTTTCAGCTCTGCGGCAGTTACCTCTATTTCGGACAGGGCGATGAGCATAAGGGCACCCTGGAAAGACTGCGCATTGACAAGCAAGACAGGAGCACCGTCCTGCATGAGAAAATCAATCCCAGCTGCATGGCAGACGGCTCCCTTTATTTTGCAGAAATCAAGGGAGATCACTCCTTAAAAGTCCTCAAAACAAATGCACAAAATCAGGTGGAAACCGTAGCGAATCTGAATGCTTATCAGCCTCAGATCATGGGAAACTGCCTCTATTATCTGGATCTGTCCAACCATTATTATTTGTGCAGTTATGATCTTCGTTCCGGACAAAAACAAACATTGACATCCATGCCGGTCGACATCTATAATCTGAACGGCAACACGGTGTTTTTTGATTCTCAAGGAACGGACCAGCCCGGATTATATCGCATGTCCCTCTCTAATCAATCCCCCGTGTTGATCGCCCCCGGTGCATATCATGCACTGAACCTGACCTCTCAGTATCTTTACTGCAAGGCTTTCGGGAGTGATACCGTCTATCATTATGCGCTAAGTGGCGGACAGGCGCTTACTCCCTTCCTGCCTGAGATGGATCAGGGAAAGAACTGATTTTTCTCAAAGAAAGGAGTTCTATGAAAACGTTACGGCACCTTATGAGCCCCACGGATTTCACTGTGGATGAACTGGAAGATCTTTTTGACGTCGCGGTGGACATCAAAAAGAACATGTCAGCTTATTCGCATCTGTGCGACGGCAAAGTCCTTGCTACCTGCTTTTATGAGCCCAGCACCCGCACGCGCCTCAGCTTTGAAACAGCGATGATTCGGCTTGGCGGCAAGTGTATCGGCTTCTCCGATGCCTCTTCCTCATCCGCTTCCAAAGGGGAAAGCGTTGCAGATACCGTCCGTACCATCTCCTGTTTCGCAGACATCTGTGCCATGCGTCACCCGAAAGAGGGCGCGCCAATGGTCGCAGCCTCCAAATCTCTGATCCCGGTGATCAACGGTGGCGACGGCGGACATCACCATCCGACACAGACCCTAACCGACCTGTTAACCATTCGGTCTCTCCACGGAAGCTTGAACAACTTTACCATCGGTCTCTGCGGCGATTTGAAATTTGGCAGGACCGTCCATTCTCTCATTCATGCGCTCACCAGATACAGCGGCATCCGCTTCATCTTTATCTCTCCTCAAGAGCTGCAAGTCCCCGATTATATCACGGACAAACTTGACCAGATGCACATTCCCTACCAAACCACCAAGAAAATCGACGAAGTCATGCCGGAACTGGATTTCCTGTATATGACAAGGGTACAGCGGGAACGTTTCTTTAATGAAGAGGATTATATCCGCCTGAAGGATTATTACATCCTGGATGCAGCCAAAATGAAAGCAGCCAAGCCGAACATGTATGTCCTTCACCCGCTTCCCAGGGTCAACGAGATCGCTGTAGAAGTGGATGACGATCCGCGCGCAGCCTATTTCGAGCAGGTGCAATACGGTCTCTATGTCCGCATGGCACTGATCCTGACTCTCCTCAATATGACCGATGCTCATATCAACGAGGGGCTACTCCGTACCTTTTAAATTCATCGCTCACTCATCCGTGGAGGTTTTAGCATGTTAAATGTCGGAAAAATCGAAGAAGGAATCGTTCTGGATCACATTCAGGCCGGAAAAAGCATGATGATCTATCATCATCTGAACCTGGACAAGCTTGACTGTACCGTTGCCATCATTAAGAACGCCCGTTCCGATAAAATGGAAAAAAAGGATATTCTCAAGGTCGAATGTGATATTGACTCCTTGAACTTGGATGTCCTTGCCTACATTGATCACAACATTACGGTCAATGTCATTCGGGACGGCGAAATTGTAGAGAAAAGAGCACTCACACTTCCGAAGGAAATCCGAAATGTGATGCGTTGCCATAATCCCCGCTGCATCACTTCCATCGAGCAGGGACTGCCGCACATCTTTTATCTGGCAGACGAGGAGAATGAAACCTACCGCTGCAAATACTGTGATGAACAGTATACCGAATCTGATTCAGATTTCGTTTAAAAGGGGATGGTCCTTTTTCAGCGAACCTTAAGTACCGTTTCACTGATTGGACATAGTTCTGACACATCTTCCTTTTAGGATAAGAGTATCAGATGTGAGAAACATCTGGATCCTCCCAATCAAACTTTTTTCATACATGGCTGCCTGGATGTCCCCCATCCGGCAGCCACTCCTCTTTTCTACCGCTGGATCCAGCGACAGAAACTCATCCTCTTTTACACTGACTGCGCAAAAAAATTTGCAATCACATGATCTGTTTCGGTCTGTTTCAATTCGGATTCTGTGCAGAAGGCGGAGTCTGTGCTGCAGCTGCTGCGGCCGCTGCCGCTGCCGCCGCCTCTTCTTCCTGTTGCTTCTGCTCTGCCTTCTTTTGTTCGTCTTCCTGCTTTTTCTTTTCGTCTGCCAGGTAAGCCTGCGCCTGCGCCTGATTCATTCCGCCGTAGACAATCACCGCTTCTCCCTTTTCCAAATTGGCAAAAAAGATTTTGGCCTGCGCCGGAGGCAGATTGATGCAGCCGTGCGAACCGCGGGCAAGATATAACTTACCGCCAAATTCTTTTCTCCAGTAGGCATCATGCATGCCGATATTTCCATTAAACGGCATCCAGAAACTCACCGGGGTCGAATAATCTTCTCCCTTCAGCGTCGCATCTTTTTCCTTATAATTCAGGAAATAGGTGCCGTCCGGTGTAGCGTTCCCATTGATCGGCTTGCCGGAAACACAGTCCGTCTCCGCCACCAGGGATCCGTTTTTATACAGGTACACATGCTGCGCGTCCAGATCCACTTCCACATAGCTGTTTCCGTAGTCATTAGCCCCAAACTGGGCACCGGTCAATTTATAGACAGGCTTTACCTCTGCATCCTGCCCTTTCTTAATGGCATCGACAAGCGCATCCGTGGTCTTGTCTCTGTTCATCCACCAGCCATAATTGCCTCCCCTGACCACGATTTCCGCCCCTTTGGATGTTTTAAAGTTGCGGTTTCCGCCAAAGGTATCGTACTTTCTGGCAAGCGTTTTCACAAAGGCGGCAGCCTGGTCCCGGTTCACCTGGATCTCGAGATCTTTCCCCACTTGCAGCCAGGATGCGATCTCCTGTCCGCTTAAATTTTCGGTATTTTCCCCGAAGCGGAAGGTCAAGGTTTCGGCGGCAATGGCTTCCAGGCGGCTCTTTGCTTCTGCGATTTCTCTGGAATCGGCACGAAACTTCGGTTCTTTATAGCAGCCAGCTTCTTCGAGTGACAGGGTCGGCTTCATCAAACGGATGGCCTGCGTCACCGCCTTGCAGGTTTTTCCTTCATCCAGTTTGTCGCCTTCCTGCTCCGGAACGATCTGAAAAGAACCGTTTTGAAAGACCAGCGTTGCATCTTGCGGGTCCGTGCCTTCCTGAAAGACGCCTCTCTGTTCCAGAGCGCTCTTCACCCTCTGCTCCGGCGCCTCCTCCGCCTCATCCGCATGGAAATCGGTCTGAGTAAAAAAAGCTGCCCCCCAGTAAAGCTCTTTCTGTTGCCTTAACAGTTTGTATGCCGTTTTTTCCGACAACGGCTTCAGCCCGATCTCCTGCGCCGTCAGAGGAAAAGATTTTCCACCTCTTTCCGACAGGGTCAGCACATAACTCTCGGCTGCCTTGTCCATGATCTGCTTCGCTTCTTCTGCACTCTTGAACGAAACATCTGCACCGTCAATCGAAGTGCGAGGCAGGAAATGGCTGTCAAAAAAATAAGCTCCCAGGAGATATCCAATGATCACCACCCCGGGAATCAAGAGAATTTTGAACGATAAAATTTTTTTCATATTGATCAATCCAATCTAGAATGTGAATTCCTTAAATACTTGTATCATTATAACAAATCAAAAAGAGAATACAATCCAAAATCAGCGCCCGGTTCAAGCGACTTTCCCCTCTCAGTCCGTATGCAAAAACAGGTGTGACGGCAAAGATTCCTTGCTTTCGAAGCAGTCTCTGCCTTAAAATAAGAAAGAACATTTAGAAGATTTTCTTCATCTCACAGGAGGATGGTTATGGACACAGCTGCTTATCTGAAACTGCAAAACGGCTCTGATGTGCGTGGGGTGGCGCTTCCGGGGGTTGCAGATGAACCGGTGGATTTGACGCCGGAAATCGTCAAGAACATCGGATACGCTTTTGCAAATAGCATCGCCGAAAAGAAAAGGACCGAACCTTCCCTCCTGAAAATTGCAGTTGGCCGTGATTCCCGCCTGTCCGGAGAAATGCTTGCAAAGGCGCTCATCCATGGAATCACACAGGCAGGCGCATCTGTACTTGACTGCGCACTTTCCTCCACTCCTGCCATGTTTATGTCCATTGTCTATCCGGAAACCGCCTGCGATGCCTCTGTCATGGTAACCGCCTCCCATCTGCCCTTTCATCGGAACGGACTGAAATTTTTCACTGCCGAAGGGGGCTTCGAAAAGGAAGATATTTACAATCTCCTGCTTCGTGCCTCTCAGGTAGACATCACGGACCGGTCTCTTCCGGACGATAAAGTGTCCTCTTTTGACCTCCTCTCTCTCTACGCTGCAAAGCTCTGCACCTTGATCAAAGAAAAGGTGAAGGCAGCCTCTTACGACAAACCGCTTCAGGGCTCTCACTTCGTGATCGATGCCGGCAACGGCAGCGGCGGTTTTTTTGCCACCAAAATTCTGGAAGAACTGGGCGCTGACACCTCCGGCAGTTGCTTTTTAGAACCGGATGGCCATTTTCCCAACCATGTACCCAATCCGGAAAATGCGGAAGCCATGAAGTCCATCTGCAGGGCCGTCACGGAAAACCATGCGGATTTCGGTTTTATTTTTGATACCGATGTGGATCGGATGAGCGCCGTCTTCGCAGACGGAACACCGATTAACCGTGACTCCATCATTGCGTTTATGGCAGCCATCCTTGCACCAGATTTTCCGGGAAGCACCATCGTGACCGACTCCGTCACCAGCGATCGCTTAACCGACTTTCTGGAAAAGGATCTGCATCTCAAGCATCTTCGCTTTAAAAGAGGATATAAAAACGTCATCAACAAGTGCCGCAGTCTGAACGCATCCGGCATCCCCTGCCCTCTTGCCATGGAAACTTCGGGTCACGGATGCCTTCGTGACAATTACTATTTAGATGACGGTGCCTTCCTTGCCGTTACGATTCTGATTGCACTGGCAAAACAAAAAGCCTCTCATCAGAAGCCGGAACATCTGATCGCCGGTCTCTCTCAAACCTATGCAGCAAAAGAAGTCCGTTTCCGAATCGAAGAAGAAGATTTTCACGCCTACGGAGACCGGGTTCTGGCCGATTTCAAATTGCAGGCCCGCAGCAAAAATTTCGATCTCCCCACCTCCTATGAGGGTGTGAGGATTCGTTTTCCGAAAGGCAGCCTCTCCGCTCACTTCAAAAGAGGCTGGATGCTGTTGCGCGCTTCCCTTCACGATCCGGTCATGGTCTTGAATATGGAAGGAGAGACGGAGGATGATCTTTTGCAGATCACGAAGATGGCCAAAGGTCTTCTCTCCTTTGCGACCAGGCTGGATCAATCGGGTCTTTCCTGATTTTGTAAAATACAGCAGAAATTGAGTAAAAATCCGTCTTCCTTGCTTTGACAGCCATGGGGAATTGTGATAAAATCGTTTTCGTTGCACCGATGGGCAGATGGCTGATCCGGTGCAAGAAGGCCGGTGTGTCGGAATCGGCAGACGAGGCAGACTCAAAATCTGTTGATGGCAACATCGTGCGGGTTCAAGTCCCGCCACCGGCAAAAAGTCCGAATCGCTTCTTGGGTCGAGAAGCGATTCGGACTTTTTATTTGTCTTGATTGGATCGAGAGGTGATTCGGACTTTGATTTGTCTGGATAGGATCAAGAGGTGGTTCGGACTTTTTTCTTGATTCCCCACTCTTTCCCGGGTCCATGATCCGTTGAAAGATCCGTTGAGAGATCAGTTGAAATGATAGATCCTCTGCAAGATCTTATAGATCCCAATGGTGACATTCCTGCCCCCTCGCCCCGGCAGATAGACGAAATTCCCCAGTCCGAAGCGGAGCCGCAGATAGAGCTTGGTACTTCTGTCTCGAATATAAGACCAGAGCTCTTTCTTTTTTTCCAGATCCGCTTTCTTTCCGGAATTGATTAAAAGAACCGAAGAAATCATCGTGATAATTTCGAGGTAATTATACATATAGTGTCTTCTCTGCACCACGGAACGGATCATTTCATAATTTTCACTATAAAAATCCACCATGATCTTGTTCACCTTGAGCTGCTGATCGATTCGTTTCATCATCACGCTCTCATGAACGGACTGATCGTCTCTGCCGATGTAATAGGAATAAAAATTCACATCCAGGTAATACATGTTTTTAACAAACAGCAGGGGCTCAAACACATAAAGATTGTCCACATAAAAGGTGTGCTCCGGAAGCTGCAATCCGCATTCTCTTAACAACTTGGTCCGGAAGATCACGGAGTGCATCAAGATATATTTGCCAACCGGAAAATTCTTCATCTCCTTCCAGGTAAAAACCTGCTCAACCGGAAGATATTTGCGGTATTGCATCACCTTGTGCCGCTTTTCTCCCACTTTATTATAGATGAAATTGCTCACCAGCATGTCCAGTCTGGTTTCGCTCCCCGCAAACTCATCCAGGGTGGAGAGGACTTTCCGGTAGGCCATTTCATTCACCCAGTCATCACTGTCTACCACCTTGAAATACAGTCCTCTTGCTTCCCTCATCCCCGCATTCACCGCAGAACCGTGTCCGCCATTCTCCTTATGGATCGCACGAATGATGCCGGGATAATTCTTCTCATATTCATTTGCGATCTCCGCCGTACGGTCCTGTGAGCCGTCGTTGATAATTAAAATCTCAACGTCCTCTCCCCCGATCAAAAGGGAGTCCACGCACTTTCTCATGTAGTCCTGTGAATTATAACAGGGAATCGCAATGGTCAGCAGTTTCATCTTTTCATACCTCGCATTTCATTCTCGTAACCTGCTGCTTTCAAAGCGCAGCCTCATTTGTATGGTTTCCCGCAGTGCCGCTATTCTTTCGCTTGCCTCTCCGGAAACAATTTCCGTGTCGAGAGAAATCGCCATAATATCAATCATTTCATCCGTCACATCACCCTGCATGGAATCCAGAATTTCCATTTTCTCTTCCATCCTGTTCGCATCCAGGAAACGAAGCAGCCTGGGATCCAGCTGTACTTCTTCCTCCGCCGCCTGAACGGAAGGCTCCGCAGGCTTCTCCTTCTGTGAAAATATCCCATCCGGCTGCATTGCTCTCGTCTGCCGGTCCTCCTCCGGTTGCTTTGCTCTCGTCTGCCGCTCCTCCTCCGTCTGCTTTGCTCTCGTCTCCCGGCTTCCTGTCACAGGCGATTCCCCTGCAAAAAGAGCGTGGGCTTCTTCTGAACCTTTCCACAACTGAAACCGTTCTTTTTGCATCGCTCCCGGATACTTCACCGCATCCACCTCCGAACAGAACATCGATAAAGGTCTGGCAAAAACGGCATAATCTCCATAAAGGGCCTGATAAACCACCAGCACTTCTCCCGTTTCGGAATGTCTGGCAAGCGTCAATACCTGATAAAGCCTTCCCTTAAAATGCCTGTATATTTCCTGTGGCCTTGGTGTACGCATCTCATGCCTCCTTCGGTATTGTGCAGCGCAGCAGCAACATTTCAATTGCGATGGTCTGATCCAGTCTCCCGCTTTTGACTGCCGCATCGTCATCTGCGCAAGCATTCAGAAGGCTTCGCAGCTGTTTCACCGAATAACGGTTTCCCCACCGCCTGTATTTGTCCACGGCAAAGGGAGGAATGCCCAGAAGGGAGGCCAGTTTGGAACCTCCTCCAAGCTCCTTTGCCTGCAAGATCAACTGTAGCTGTCTGATGAGAAGAGCCAGAATCTTTTGCGGTGCCTCCTTTAAGGCTAACAAATCCAAATACAAAGCAAACGCCTTCCTGCTGTTCCCGTCCGCCACCGCATCCATCAGATCAAAGATGCGTCCATTTAACCATCCGGCGCAGATTTCCGCAACATCCTTCTCTTCGATTTCCTTGCGCTCCTCCGTATAACTGATCAGCTTCTCCATCTCCTGGTCCAGTGCGGACATATTGAGTCCCACTCTGTTCATCAAAAAGGAAAGGGCAGCCTCTGAAATACGAAGCCCGTTTTTTTTCATCCGCGAAGCAATCCACTGGCGAATCACTGCAGGGGACTGTTCATCGCAGGGAAGGAGAAACGCCTTTTTGGCTAACATCTTATAAATCGTCTTTCTTTTGTCCACCTCTGCGTCCGAGAAGACAAAGCAGACCTCCTCCGGAATATCTCTCAAATATTCCTCCAGCGCCTCGTTTCCCTTCTTTAAGAAGCCGCTCCCTTCAAAAAATATCACCTTCCGGTCTGCAAAAAGCGGCAACGTATCCGCAAATTCAATGGCTGCTGCGGGATTCGGGTTCTCCTCCCGAATCACTAAGGTGTTCATCTGGTCCTCTGCATGCAGCCCCTTCTTCAAAAGACTTAGTACCTGCCTAACCAAAAAAGCCTCCTCTCCGTAAATCAGATAGCACGGATAGATCTTTCCGGACGCCAGGTCCGCGGATAGCTGCTTCATCATAGGAATGGCATTGTCGTTCTTTTTGGCAGGCAATTCATCTCTCCTTATCACACCATGACCTACAAAAATCACTTTACTATTGTAGCACCGAACCGGTTTCTAGGGAAGGAAGGTACAAACCCTCATCCTTGCTCCCCCCTCAGACAGAGTCACCGTAATCGCTCCGTCCTCTTTGGTGATCCAGGTGTATTTCGAAATGCGGGCAAGCCGCTGCAGCGTCTCCCTATGCGGATGCCCGTACGGATTGTGTGCTCCGCAGGAGATTACGCTGTAATCCGGCCTGCACAGAGACAAAAACGCTTCATCGCTGGTATACCGCGACCCGTGATGAGGAACCTTTAAGAGCGTGACTTTTCTGCTTTTTTCAGGCAGCAGACGCAACGTCTCCTTCAAGCCCTCCAGCCCTTCTTTTTCCACATCACCGGTAAACAAAGCCGAAAAGGATCCCCACCTGACCTGCAAAATCGTGGAATGCGCATTCGCTCCTTCCGTTTCCATTCCTGCGGGCGGCCCCAGGATGCGCAGATCTACTTCTCTTTCCTTCCACTCCTGCCCCCGATGTAGGAAAAACACGGGAATCCCCGCCTCCTTTGCCTTTTCCTCCAGCAAAAGATAATTTCCGGTCCGTGAACGAGGCGCTGTATCCGGCAGATAGATCCCGTGAATCCGGACGCCCTCCTCCTTCCCTTCTTCCATCAGGGTCAGAAGTCCGGAAAAGTGATCCAGATCCTCATGGGTGACAATCGCCGCCTTAATCTCTCCGATCCCCTCATAAGCCAAAAAAGGAAGAAGCTGAAATTTCCCGACCTGCTTCTTGCTCGTGCTTCCCCCATCAATCAGATACGCATTTCCCTCGCATTCCAACACGATTCCGTCTCCCTGTCCCACATCCACAAAAGTCATTTTCAGCACGGGTCTTGGTCGCAGGAATAAGAGGAAAAG
>JABZIZ010000008.1:0-8675 GCA_015258065.1 Lachnospiraceae bacterium
GTGGTGTGAGAGGACGGGGGTTAATCACCCCCTCCTACTCGATTACAGGGGACAGTTACACCCGATCCGAATCCGAAGAGATGCCTGTATATTGCACACCCACATCCGAACGATGGGAGAATGGAAGAACAGATGAAAAAGTGTACGCCATACATGGCAGTCGCCGTGGTGCTGAATTTGATATTGTTCCTTCTGTTATTGCCGATGTTGTACTGCTCCTTGGCGGATTATGCGACAGGCGATGACTTGACCAACGGCTATGTGGCCTATCACGTGCTGCTGGATGGCGGCGGTGTGGGGGATATGTTGCGTGCGGTCGGCGGATATATCGGGGAAATGTATCAAACCTGGCAGGGAACCTGGTCTTCGCTGGTCCTGTTCTGTTTTGCACCGATGATCTGGGGCGCGGAAGTATATCATATCGTTCCGTGGATCGGCATTTTTACCGTTCTGGCAGGCACCTGGCTCCTGCTGCGGGAATTCCTGGTGAAACGGGCAGGGCTTTCGAAGCCGCTGTTCTGGTCGCTCTTTGCCCTCGCCGGCATTTTTGAGACCCAGTATGCACCGGCACCACGGGCGGGATTTTTCTGGTATACCTGTGTGGCGCACTATAACATCCCTTTTTTCGTGATGGCATGGACACTTACGGCCGCCCTGAAATTTGCTTTGGATGTGGAGAAAGAGCGTGTAAGCAGTGTGCGTAGAAGTGCCTTCCGTCTGTTTTGGATCACGATCGGTTATACTTATCTGGGCGGAACGACTTATCCGGCGATTCTCTTGTCGCTCTTCTGCACGGCCCTGTTGATTCTGTATGTATTACGGGACGGCAAACCGATGGAACGGGCATCCCTTCGCAAAAAGAGAGGACTGCTTCTCCTCCTGCCGCTGCTATTGGAAACCGTAGGACTGCTCATCAGTATGGCGGCGCCGGGGAACCGTGTGCGCGGTGGAGCGGGATTTCAATTCTCTCCGAAGAACATCTTTGTGGCAGTGTTGCAAACGATCTGGCAGGTGCTCACGGACAGCGCACAGAATTTTCTGCGGGTCAGACCGCTTATTCTTTTGATACCGTTTGTGGTCGTGCTGACGCTCTGTGCCATGAAAAAGAGGGAAAAGAAGGTTTTCCGGCACCCTCTGCTGATGGTATTACTTGCCTATCTGATGAATGTGGCGGTATACCTTCCGGCGGTATTTGCAGGAACCTCGGTGTCCGGCGGTTATCCGGATATGGAATATTTTGTGTTCCTGATCACCTTGATTCTGACAACGGTTTATTTGACGGGATACTGCGTGGAACGAAGGTGGGACGGTGAAGTTTGTGCAGAAGGGAAGAAAAAGACGGGAGCCGTATTTGCGGTACTGCTAATCCTCTTCCTTACGGCATTTTACAGGCATCTGATCGGAAATTCGATGGACTATCTCTGTATCAACTATATCCGCAGTGGGGAAATGGCAGATTTTAGAGTACAAATGCAGGAGCGGCTTGCCATTCTGGAAGACCCGCAGATTCAGGACGCAGTACTTGAACCGATGAATGACGACCAGGGACCGATCATGGTTTTTCCGCCATCCGCAGATCCGGAACATATCTGGAACCGCCTGATGGCAAGATATTATCGAAAGCATTCGGTCGTGGTGAAGGAGTAGGTTTTGGGAAAAGTGGAGCAGGAAAAGGCAACTGGCATTCATCACAGAGCGAAGCAGGAAAAGGCGACCGGCATTGATCACAGAGCGAAGTGCGCAAAGATGAGTCGCATCTATCACAGGGCGCTGATTCCGGCGGTGTTTTTGCTGGCACTTCTCTATATCGGGGTCAGCAGAATCACGGAGACACAACTTTTTTGGGGGATCTTCCTCTTGTCTTTGCCTGCCATCTATGGTTTTATCAGGAAGAATCTGTTTTGGCGGTTGCTGCACTCGTCACACAGAGGCCTTTTTCTCTGCCTTTTGCTTGTGATTGCGGTTTCTCACCTCTCCTCGCTGGCGGCAGTGTTCCGCGGAGAAATCGCGCCGGTGTCGATGATGAAACTGCTTTATTATGATATAGTAATGACGGATGCGCTGTATCTGGCGCTGGAAGCGCAAGAAGATGCTCTGGTAGGGATGAAACTGCTGTGGGGCATCCTCCTTGCGAGCGCCGTGTACGGGTTTCTTCAGTATTTGGCGGGATCCTTTCAGGCAAGGATGACAGGGGGAGAGCTACCGCGGACGGACAACCTGTATGCCAACGCGATTCCTGCCGGAGTGGTCTACCTCATCGGTTTCTGGCTCTCTTTAGGTGTGGAAAAAAAATGGCTGCGAACCCTATCGCAGTTGCTCTTTGCGCTGGTTCTGATTACAACGCTGTCCAGGAGTTCCTGGCTGGGACTGCTTTTGACAGGGGTGCTCCAACTTTTTCTGGAAATCAGGGACAGAAGACGGGCGGGGGAAAGGATTCTGCCGGGGAGAAAAACGATGCTTCTGACGGCAGCGGCTGCTGTCTCCATGACTGTGATCCTATACCGGCTGGGATTATTCCAGCCGATTTTGAGTCGGTTCCATTTCCGGTCACAGAATACCATTGCCTATGAGAGACGAGTCACCTATGCGCAGCATGCCATTCACCATCTGTTGGGAGGGGTTCCGTTTTGGCAGCTCCTGTTCGGAAGAGGGGTTCTGACCTCCAGAGCGTATGTGGTCACGCTTCCGACCTATGAGCCCGGTTATGAATTTTTTGAGAACAGTTACATCACGACGTTCTATGAATTCGGAGCAGTCACCCTGCTGCTCGTGGCAGGTATGATTGTGTACTTTCTCGTACAGTGCCTGCAGAGAGGGAAGGACAGATACCTGCTCTATGCGGTGCTTGGCGCATCGGTTGCGTTCTACTTTTATGACACAAGAATTTTTACGGAGGTCACCTTCCCGCTGCTGTTTTGCGGCTGTCTGGATCTGTCCTCGCGGCACAGGAAGGGGAAATCAAAGGAATAATGGGTTTGCAGGACAAGAGGCGTTTTGCTTTTTTTCATAAAAAGAGCCATGTATTTTTTGCAGTGTCCATTCTGAGCACGGTGTTGTTTTTTGTGGTCTGCAGTTTGCTAAAGACGGGAAGCGTCGGGATCCTGGATTACCTTGTACTGGGGAACAAGGACGAGTGGGAGTTTGCGGATTTTTACCGGCATATCGGCTACGGGTCGGATTTGTCCAGGGTGTATGAGACTTCACCGGACGCCTGCTTCCCTCCTTTATCCTATCTGTTTTTTCATTTCCTGTATCTGCTGAATCCCGTACAGGCGGAAGCAGTGGACTGGCGTGCCTTTCGGGATGCGCCTTATGGAAGACTCAGCTATCTTTTCTGTATGATGCTTCTGGTGCTGCTCTTTTCGTATGCGGCGCACCGGGTAGCCGGTATGACGGAAAAAACAGGGCTGTTATTAAGCATCCTCCTTCTTTCGTCCGCTCCTTTTTTTACCGCAATCGAGAGAGGCAATCCGGTTTTTCTGACCATGATCCTGCTTCTGTACGCCTTGTGGTGGAAGGAGAGTGATAACCGTTATCTGAGGGAAGCGGCTCTGGTGCTCATTGCAATCGCTGCCGGATTCAAAATCCTGCCTGCCCTGTACGGACTCCTGTATGTGAGAGAAAAGAGGTGGAAGGAGGCGGGACGGCTTCTGCTGTACGGCATCCTGTTGTTCTTCGTACCGTTTCTCCTGACCGGCGGAAGGGAAGGCTTTTTTTCCTACATCCGGCTTCTTCTGGATTCGCATTACCAGGCGGACTTCATGCGCGAGTGGAGTTCGGTAAGGGGCTTTGTCTACCGGATGCTGTCGCAGCGCTTGCCGCTTGGAGAGGGACAGATTGATCGTTGCGGGATGGTGGCGGAAAACCTCTTCCTCCTGTGCAGTATTGCCGGCCTGTTCGTCAGCAAAAAGAAATGGATGCAGGTGTTGTGGATGACCATGCCCGTGGTTTATTATATGCCGACTTCGCAGGTGTATAATGCCGTCTATCTGTGCCTGCCGTTGCTCTTCTTTTTGGGTCAGAAAGAGAGGGAGAGGGGAGAGGAGGTCTATTTGATTTTATTCGGACTCCTTTTTGCCCTTCCCGCATGGGGGAGTGCTGGCAACCTGATCCACTGGATCAGCGGGCTGGGCTACCTTCTGTTTCTGTATGCCGTTTCCGGGGAGGCCGTGCGGTGGATCAAAGAACGCAGGAGGCAGGATGAACGGTGAGCTGATCAAAAACAAAATACCGCAGATCCGCAGTGCGCTCTTCCTGACGGGACTGTTTCTGGAGGTGCTTTTTGTACTCATCGACAAGAGCAGGCTGAGCAACCCCTATACCGGCGTCTGTTTTCGGGCGACCTTTTTGCTGTTTCTAACGGCGATGCTTCTGGAGGAGCATTCCAAAAAAGAATGGATTCTGATGGTGGCGGTGCTTCTGTTCACCTTTTTCTGTTACCGGTGGACGGGGAAAAATGACCTGCTGCGGGCTGCCGTCTTTGTTTTTGTAAGCAAAACGGTTCCGCTTCGAAAGAGCCTCCTGCTGCTGTTTAGGGAGACGCTTGCCGGCTGTCTGCTGATTGTATTTTTGTCGCTGACGGGGCTTTTCGGGGAGAGAAGCGTAACGACGGTGTTCCGAACGGGGGGAGAGATGCAGACCAGGTATTCGCTGGGGTTCGGTCATCCCAACGCGCTGCACTGCATGTTTTACATGCTGCTTCTGATGGGGATGTATCTCTACGACAACAGGATGAAGCTGTATCATTACCTGCTTCTGCTGGTCGTAAATGGCGGAGTCTATGCACTCACGAACAGTCGCACTTCCTTTTTGCTGGGGATCCTTTCCGTCCTTTTCGCAATGCTTTTGCATTACCGCGTGAGGGCGTGGATGTACGCAGCAGGGGCGGTTCTGGTGCTGATTGATGTCGCCTTCTCGGTTGAATGTGCCTATATGAGCTTTTTGTGGAGAGGCTTGCCCGGGAGTCCCTTTTTTATCCGGGCGGATCAGGTGTTAAACGGGCGGATTGCCAACCTGTATTACGGAACGGAGGCACACGCCGGTTACATTGAGAGCTGGTCGCTGTTTTCTTCGCCGAGGGCAAATGAATACTTTGATATGGGATGGGTGCGCTTTTTTTACTGGTACGGAATCATTCCGGGAATTCTGGCTATCCTTCTGATTCTCTATCTGCTCTATCGTTGTCAGCAGGAGAGAGATTTTCAGGCGTTGATGCTCGTGGTTTCCTGTTGCACCTATACGGTGATCGAGGCGCATCTGGTATCCGTGTATATCGGGAGGAATTTTTGCCTGTTGTTCATCGGCGCTTACTGTTTAGGGGCGCGGGGGCAGGCGAAGGGGAAAGAGAAGGCGATCCCGGGCGCAGGGACGGGCACGGAGGAGAGAATAGGTGCTCCCAAGTGATTAGGGAAAACACCCATCGATCGGATCAGACAAAGGGAAGAATAGACAGAAAGGATGGAAGAGACGTGCATCACATGAATCTTGTCAAAATGCTGGAATTTCCCCAGCGCGGAGATGAAAGAGGGCATCTTGTCATCGTGGAAGGGGAGAAGGAGATTCCCTTTGCGATCAAGAGAGCTTTTTATATCTACGGATCGGATGCAGGCGTGGTTCGCGGGCAACATGCGAATCGGGAATCACAGTTCGTATTGATTAATGTAGCAGGGACCAGTAAGGTGAAAGTGAAGGACGGTGAGGGAAATGAGGCCATTTACTGTCTGAACCGTCCGCATACCGGCGTCTACCTACCCACGATGGTCTGGAAGGAGATGTATGATTTCAGCCCGGATTCGGTGCTGTTAGTCCTGGCAAGCACCCATTATGAGCCGGATGAATATATCAGAGATTATGAAACCTTTGTAGAAGAAATCCGGATGGCGGATATAGAGGGGGAAAATGAAAGTTTTAGCCAATGATTTAAAACGGCAGTACGAGTTGCATGCCGCAGCATACGAGGAAAAGGCGCTGGCGGTGCTCCGTTCCGGCTGGTATATTCTCGGACAGGAGGTCGAAGCCTTCGAAAGGGAATGGGCAAACTACATCGGCACAGGATACTGCGTCGGTCTGGCTTCGGGGTTGGATGCCTTATGGATTTCCTTTCGCCTGCTGGGAATCGGAGGAGGGGACGAGGTGATTGTCTGCTCCAATGCCTATATTGCCTGTGTGATGGGCATTACCATGAACGGAGCGAAGCCGGTTTTTGTAGAGCCGGATGAGTATGATAATATCGATGCAGACAAGATAGAGGCAGCAATTACGCCGTCGACCAAGGCGGTTCTGGCGGTGCATCTCTTTGGACAATCCTGTGATATGGATCAAATCATGTCCATTGCGCATAGCCACCATCTGCGAGTCATTGAAGACTGTGCGCAAAGCCATGGGAATCACTGGAGGGGAAGGAAAGTCGGCTCCATAGGAGACATCGGCTGTTTCAGCTTTTATCCCACCAAGGGCTGCGGGGCATTCGGGGATGGCGGCTGTATTACGACCAATGATAAAAAGCTGGCAGAAGATTTCAAAATGTTCCGGAATTATGGCAGCCGTGTCCACTATCATAACGAGGTGGTGGGCGCCAATAGTCGGCTGGATGAGATTCAGGCGGGGCTGCTTCGCGTCAAACTCCAATATCTGGATGACCTGAACGCAGAACGCCGCAGGCTGGCAGCGCGGTATCTGGACGAACTCAAAAATCCGTACCTGATCTTGCCCAGGGTGCGGGAAGGGGCGGATTCTTCCTGGCACCAGTTTGTCGTTCATGTACCGGCGCACCGGGAGGAACTGATGAACTATCTGAAGAATCATCAGATTGGAACCATGATTCATTATCCGATCCCCCCGCATCTCTCGGAGGCTTACCAGTATCTCGGTTTTCACCGGGGGGCCTTTCCGATTGCGGAAAAGAATGCGGAGGAGGTGTTGAGCCTGCCCATGTATAACGGGATGACGGAGGAAGAACAGGCCTTCGTCCTTGCAACCATCAATCAGTTTCAGCCGGGAAAAAGCGAATGAAACATCTTTATTTTGCAAGAGACGAGCGTTGCACTTTGGAACCGCTTGACGAAACGGATACGGAGCTTTTGCGCAGGTGGAGGAACCGCGCGGATCTTTCCCGCTTTTTGCAGCCACTGCCGCCGATTTCGCAGGAGGAACAGAAGGCGTGGTATGCAAGATATCTGGAGGATACCGACACCCTCTTTTTCGCGATCAAAGACGGGGAGACGGGAAAAACAATCGGAACGGTGGCACTCTATCATCTGATGCAAAATTGCTGCGAGATCGGTAAAATTGTGATCGGGGACGAAGCGGTGAAGGGAAGGGGAATGGGAACCCGTGCCGTCTTTCTGGCGCTGGGGATTGCCTTTTACAAGCTGGGGATGACAGGGGTGAATCTGAATGTGCATCCGGAAAACATCGCCGCCCTGACCATCTATGTGAGAGTAGGATTTGAAATCTGCGGTTCCCACCCGTTTATCAGCGGCGGAAAGGAACTGGAAATGCACCTGGACAGAAAGCGCTATGAAGCGTGTAACCCGCGCTTTAGCAAAATTCATTTTGACAAGGCAGTGTAGAGAGAGAGGAAAGGCTTGCGAACAGACACGATGAAACTTTCCATTATCATTCCCGTTTATTATAACGAGCAGAACCTCAAACCGTTGTATGCAGACATCAAAGAGAAAATCATCGACGTGATCGATTATGATTATGAGATTGTCATGGTGGACGACGGCTCAAAAGACGAAAGTTATGCTGTGATGCAGGAGCTGGCGGCGATCGATGCGCATATCCGTATCTATCGTCTCTCCCGCAATTTCGGCTCCCATGCGGCGATTCTCTGCGGGCTGGATCACTGCAGCGGGGACTGCGCCGTGATCAAGGCGGCGGATTTGCAGGAGCCGACGGAGATGATTTTGCAGATGGTGAAGAGCTGGCAGGAGGGCAATAATGTCGTACTGGCGGTGAGAAAAGACAGAGAGGAGAGCAGAAGACAGAAACAGTTTGCCGATTTGTATTATACCCTTGTCAGGAAGACGGCGCTGCAGACCATGCCGGCGCACGGTTTTGACGTCTATCTGATTGACAGAAAGGTCATAGAGGTGCTCTCCCGTCTGGATGAGAAGAACAGTGCGCTGACCGGACAGATCCTCTGGAGCGGCTTTCAAACCGGGTATGTGGAATATACCCGCAAGATGCGTGAAATCGGCACGAGCAGATGGACGCTGAAAAAGAAGATCAAACTCGTGATGGACACCCTGTTCAGCTTTTCCATTTTACCGGTCACTTTGGTGGAAATCGTCGGTGCATTTTCTTTTCTCGGCGCGGCAATCTGGGCGATCTTCACCCTGATTGCAAAGCTGGTCGGCAGCATTCCGGTCAGCGGGTGGACCACCCTTTTTATCTTCAATCTGTTCAGCTTCGGTATCGTGATGCTGACCCTCGGCATCCTGGGCGAATATCTCTGGAGAACCTTTGATGCCAGCAGGGGTAGACCGCCCTATATTATTGAACGTGAGGGAGAGGAGAAGAGAAACACCTGTACGTCGGGAGAAAAACGATGAAGAGGGAAGTAGAGAATGCGGACAACGGAAAAGAATGCCGGAAGGCATAAACCAGGAAGCGACAGAGAGACCCGGTTCGTATTGCGGGGAATTTTACTGGTTTTATTGGGGGGGGTG
>JABZIZ010000008.1:8685-107817 GCA_015258065.1 Lachnospiraceae bacterium
GCGGCGGCGAATCGCATTCATGCTTTTCCGTGAAATGAAAACCGGAATGAGTATGGGATCTGACCTCCCATTTCACCTGGCGAGAATGGACTCTCTTGCAATTTCTTTGAAATCGGGAATTTTTCCGGCAAAACTCAGACCGGTGCTCTGCAATACCTACGGATATGGGGTGGGTTTCTTTTATTCGGATGCACTGTTATATTTTCCTGCAGGATTGATATGTGCGGGGGTAGGGTTGCTGACGGCAGTAAAAGTTTATCTGGTCGTCCTCTTACTGCTGTGTTTTTTCTTGACCATCAGGGGGGTCTACGCCCTGACCCGTGATTTTTGTGCCAGTGTTCTCTCCGGCGTATTCTCTTTACTGTCGTTAGAACTGTGGGGGGAACTGAATTATGGTTTTACATTTGGAACGGTCTGTGCATCCGTCTTTTTGCCGGTAACTTTTTGTGCCTTTATCAAAATCATGAAAGGTGCAGCAGGAAGGAAAAGTGAAGCCGCTTTTATTCTTGGCATGAGCCTGATTTTATGGTCGCATCATACAACCCTGCTCTTAACGGTGGCAATGATGCTACTCTTGTTTCTGCTTTCCATCAGGGAAATCATACAATTTCCCGAACGCTTTTGGATGCTTTTGCGGGATGCGGTATTTGCCGTTCTGTTAACGATAGAGTACTGGCTTCCGGCGGCGGAGCAGGCACTTAAGCAAACTTTTGTTGCAACGGGACGCACGTATTTGCCCGTTTCGAAAAATACCATGACCCTGTTTCAGACATTAAACAGTGCGGGAAGCCTAGTCATATTTCTTCTGGCCTTCGGCACTACGGTGTGGGTATACGGGATGATTTGGAGAAAGAAAAACCAGGAGGAGCTTTTTCTTGCGCTTACGGGGATGTGGTTCGGCCTTATTTTGATGCCATTCAGCTGGATATGGAAGACCTTTCACCAACAGCTGAATTTTATTCAGAGTCCGGGACGGCTCATGACGGTTGTTTCTGCGCTTGCATCCATCGCTCTGGGGATCGTGTTTGCAGACGTGACACGGGCGTATGACAGGAGATGGAAAGGGAAGAAGAAATACCTGTTTTATCTGATAAGTTATGTCATGTTGATATCCATCAGCGCAAGACAAGATATGAAACTTACGTTGCCGTTCACCATAGAGGACCGTTATTATGACAACGGCAGACTATCTTTTGAAATTAACGGGCTCGGAAGCGGCTCGGAATGGCTGCCGGTTGAAACAGCCGCAGAAGAGTTGACGGAGCCGGATACAGCACTGTCATCGGACAGAAAATCGGGTTATCCGGGCACCAAGAAAGATTTCGGCAAGAGTTTTGAAGTGTATCTGCCAGCGGGAGAGGAATACTCTACGATGCCGTATCTTTATTATTACGGTTACCGGGCATATCTGCTGAATGATGCGGACGGAACGAAACGGGAGTTGAAAGTAGATAAGTCGCCTTATAACGGACAGGTGCGCGTATATTTGCCGCAGGAGTCTAACGGAAATCAATTCCTGCATGTGGTGGTTGCATATCGGAAGACTTGGGCGCAGATTATGAGTTATCTAATCTCCGCTTTTACGGCGCTTGGTCTGTTGTTTTTCTACTTCCGAAAAAACAAGTAGGGGTATCTCAAAAGATGCAGTTTCAGTCATACAACTTTATTCTGTATTTTATGCCTCTCTGTATGGCGGCCTATTTCTGCGGGGGAAAAAGAACACTGCGGATGCGCAGGGAGATTCTGACGTTATGCTCGGCGGTCTTTTTCGCTTTTGTAGGGTGGGAGGCGCTGCTTGTTCTGTGTCTGAGTGCGCTGCCGGATCTTCTGCTCACAAGGCTCTTGCTTTGCGCACGAGAGAAGGAGCAGGAGGCGTCTGTGGAAAATGGCGCTTCGGCGAAGCAGGGAGGAAGGCGAGAAGCAAAGCTGCTCCTCTTTACCGGCGTCCTGCTGCATGTGATTTTGCTGGTGTATTTCAAACTGTCTCATCAGCTTCCTCTGGGCATCAGCTTCTATACCTTCCAGCAGATTGCATGGCTCACGGAGGTGTATCACGGAGAGCTGGAAGAAGTAAGCGCAAAGGACTATCTTTTTTATCTCTTCTTTTTCCCAAAGATCACGATGGGACCACTCACCTCGCCGTCTGCGCTGATTACACAGGTGCAGGACGAAAAGAGGCGCAGCTTCCGGGCGGAAAATGCGGCTGCAGGAATCCAGATGTTTGCCTTTGGGCTGGCGAAAAAAGCGGTTCTGGCGGATACCTTTGGGAGTGCCGTCACCTGGGGCTTTTCTTCTCTTTCTACGGCAACTTCCGCCGATCTGATTCTGGTGATGTTCGCCTATACGTTTCAGATTTATTTTGACTTTAGCGGTTACAGCGATATGGCAGTCGGAGCGGCGCTGATGCTGAACTTCGACCTGCCGATCAACTTTGATTCGCCGTACCGCGCCTTATCCATACGGGACTTCTGGAAGCGCTGGCATATCTCGTTAACCAAATGGCTGACGAAGTATATCTATGTGCCGCTTGGCGGAAACCGGAAGGGGGAGGGGAGAACCTACCTGAACATGATGCTGGTTTTCCTGATCAGCGGTTTCTGGCACGGTGCGGCATGGACCTTCGTTCTCTGGGGAGCGCTGCATGGTCTGCTTGCGGTTCTGGAGAGAATCGGGGAAGGGGTTTTGCAGAGAAGAAGCGGGGCGTGTTGGAAAGTTCCGAGGGTGCTGCGCTGGGGTGTCACCTTTTTCCTGGTAAATCTCCTTTGGTTATTGTTTCGCGCAGAAAGCGTCTCCCAGTGGGCACAGATGGTTGCCGGCATGGCGGGTGGCCGCGGTTTTTCGATCAGCGACGGTCTGATTCGCAGTCTCTATATTCCGGGGTATGAGGTGTTGGGGCTGACGGCAATGCCGTATAAAATGCGGGGGCTACTGCTCTTTCCGCTTGCCCTCCTCCTCTGCCTCTTGCCGCAGAACCAGTACAGGAAGCGCGGCGGGACAAGGGCACTTACCGCTGTTTTGTCTGCGGTTCTGATTATCTGGTGCATGTTAGGGTTTACTGCGGAAACCAATTTTATCTACAATAATTTCTAAGAACAAGGAAGGGAAGAGGATGAAAACAAAGGCAGGCAAGTGGTTGCGACTCTTTATCGTGGTCTTTTTGATGCTGCTTTTGTGCTGCGCTTCCACGGTCGTCGTCCTGGATCCGTATTTTCATTATCACAAGCCGCTTCCTTCTTTTGCCTATGTCCTAAATAATGAACGGGCGCAGAATGACGGTATCACAAAGCATTTTGCTTACGATACCCTGCTGACAGGAACGTCCCTTGTGGAAGTCATGAAGGCGTCGGAGGTGGAGAGGCAGTTTGGGGGAAAGGCAGTGAAGGTCACCTTTGCCGGGGCGTCCTTTTATGAAATCAATCGGAATATCGAACTGGCCTTTGCCACTCATCCGCATTTGAAGCGGGTGATTCGCTGTCTGGATATCGAGTATTATTTTGACGACCCGAAGGCATTGCGCACCAATATGGGGGTCTATCCGACCTGGCTGTACAACCGCAATCCCTTCGATGATGTCCGGTATCTGTTCAACCGGGAGGTGCTGTTTACCCTGTGTGGAGATATGATCCGGAAAAAGCTGGCGAACGAGGCGGGGGGTATCACTTCCTTTGACGATTATGCAAACTGGATGCCGGACGTTACGGCAGATGATTTCGGCGCAGAGGCACTTCTTGGCGGGATGAAGCCGTTTGGCGCTCCTGCAAGGATCCATCATTTGACAGAAGAAGAAAAGAGGCTGCTTCGGGAAAATATCCGGGAAAACGTGACAGAAACAGCAAAGAAACATCCGGACTGCGTCTTCGATTATTTCATCTCTCCTTACAGCGGTTTATGGTGGGCACAGGCCTACGAGGCGGGTGATCTTGCTAAGGTGCTGGAGGCGGAGGAGATTGTGGTGTCGGAAATCGTTGCCTGCCCCAATATTCATCTCTATTCCTATAATACCGACACCTCCCTCACCTGGAATCTTGACAATTACAAGGATCCTTTGCATTATGGGGACTGGATCGGAGAAGAGCTGCTTGTCTTCATGAAGCGGGACGAGGGGAGAATCACGAAACAGAACATGAAAGCTTATCTGAAAAAAGAGAGAGAGTTATACGAAACGCTGGATTACGCACAGTGGATGAAAGAGGAACTGGCGGGGAAGTATAGCGGGAAAAAGGAGACGAAAAGGGGATTCGGATCGAAATGAAGTGGAGACAAGATTTACCAAACCGTTTTGCATCCTTTTGTGATACCTGCCTGTGTCTGGTAGGCGGAGTCGTCATAGCGCTTCTTGCCTTGGCGAGTTTTGTAGTCTGTTCTCACCTGATTACGGCGGCGGAACATTCGGTTTATATCCGCAACGGGGCGTGGTTTCTAGGATGTTTCCTGCTTGGAATCCTGCTCTTCATTCTACTGCAGAAGCCGCTTCTTCAGATCAAAAGCAGGACGCTGTTTCTCCTGCTCTGCGCGGTTTTCTTTGTGGCTGCCCTCTATCTGAATCTGCGAATCCCGGATATCCTTCGGGACGATGCACTTCACGTGAACGAGCAGGCAAGACTGTTCCACAAAGGAATCTACGACGGACTGAAAAAAAGTGATTATCTGTACGCATTCCCGTATCAGCTGGGAATGGTGACCTGGGAGAATTTCTTACTCTATTTCAGCGATTCCAACAGGCTGATTTTTATCACGAATGCGATCTTCGTTCTGCTGTTAAATTATTTTCAGTGGCGCATCTACCGCAATCTCTTTTCGGTCCCTGAAACAGAGGATTCTCTCGGGGAAAAATATGCCATCTTGCTTGGCTTTGCCTTTTTGCCACTGCTGTTCTTTACCCGGTTTGCCTACGGCAGCATTCCCGGGCTGATGTTGGCAGAGGGCGGGGTGCATTTCATGCTCTGTTACGTCAGACGGCACAGAGTCTATCTGGCGGTCGTTTCTGTTCTTTTCTTTGCGCTTTCCTATATCATTAAACTGAACTATCTGATTCTGGGCGTTGCTGTTTCCATCACGCTGCTGCTCCTTTTTTTACAGGAAAAAAAGAAATCTCTCCTGCTGCTGGCGGTCCTGATCCTGGTCTGCGCACAGTGCGGGATGAGCCTTGTACTCTCCGCTTACCGAAGTTGCACGGGAATCTGTTTCGGAACGGGAGCACCTAAGATCTTGAATGTCGCGATGGGGCTGATGCCGGAAGAGATGGGCGGCGGACTGCGAGGGGGATGGTATAACTGCTATAATAACGATACCTTCCGGATTGCGGATTACGATGAGGAAAAGGCGTCGGAAATGGCATCGAAACAGATTCATGCGATGATCCGGTACTGGAGAGAGCGTCCAGTGGGAGCGGTACGCTTCTTTGCAGACAAGGTAATTTCCAGCTGGTGTGATCCGCTCTTTGAATCGGTCTGGATCGGACCGCTGATCGAAGAGGGGAACGTGATTGCGGATCCCGCGCTGAGGAGCTTATATAGCGGAGGTCACGCCTATCACTTTGCCGAGCGGTGGATGAATGTCCTCAATGTGCTGATCGAGGGCGGGGCGGCGATTTATTTTCTGAGCGAAGCCCGCAGCCGGAAAAAACGAAATCCGATGACCGTGCTGCCGGCGCTTTACCTGCTCGGGTGCATGCTCTATCTGTTGGCAGGAGAAACCAAAAGCCAGTATACCTTCAGTTGTATATATTTTTTGATTCCCTGTACGGTGCGCGGGTTTGCCCTTCTGTCTGCTAAAATACCATTCTTACAGAGAAAATTACAGAGAAAACAGAGGGCGAGATCGTAGGAAGATTTGATGGTGGAAAGGAAAGACAACAAGAGAATCGGTGAAAGCCCGGACAGGAAGCGGTATCTGTATGCCGTCCTCTATGCGGTTGTGCTCGGCTTCAGTGTGGCGGCAGGGAGCAATATCGTTTTTGGAGACGATGTTTCCCTATCCTATACAGACAATTACATGAAGCCGTTTGGTATCACAAGTCTCCTGATTTTTGCTGCTGTTTCGGCGGCTTCTTTTGCCGGGATACAGGTCATGCTGCGGTTTTACGGCAGGTTGCGGCTGCTGTTTGTGTACCCGGCGCAGGGAAAGTCACAGCAGGAAATCCCGCAGCAGGAAATCCCGCAGAAGAAAACGCCGCAGTCGGGGAGCCCGATCCTCGTAGACTTGCAGCAGGCGGTTTCGCAGCCGGAAGACGGTGTTTTCGGCAAGAGAAGAGGCTTTCTTTTCGTGCTCCTTCTTTTGTTAGTGAGCTGGTCGCCTTATCTCCTGTCTTTTGCGCCAGGCTCCGTTTTGGACGACTCGCTGGCTTCCATTACACCGTGGACGAACGGGACGCCGCTGACCAATCACCATCCGGTCGTCTATTCACTTTTGGTCGGGGGATTCGTGTCTTTGTCAAAAATCCTGCCGATTTCCTTAAATGCGGCGGTTTTCTGCTATGCGATGGTGCAGTCGGTATGCCTGGCAGGGACGCTAGCGGCTTTGTTTTACCGGTTGCAGCGTGCGGGAGTGAGGAGGTGGGTTCTGGCAGCAGGGATCGGTTACGTGGTGATCGTGCCGTATTTCCCCGCCTATGCGATGATCCTGTGGAAGGATCCGCTGTATTCCTGCGCCCTGCTCTGGTTATCCATGCTGCTGTTCGATGCGGTGCGTAAGGAAGGGGGCCCGCCTGATCGTGCCTGGCAGATCAAATGGATTCTGGCGCTGCTTGGGACCGCCTTTTTGCGCAACAACGGGGCGTTTTGTCTGCTGTTTATGGCAACAGCCCTCCTCCTGTCCGGGCAAAGAAAGCGGTTTTTTTGCACTGCATGTATGACGGTGATCGTTGCTCTTCTTTTTTTTACGGTGCAGCATACCGTTTATCCGCTGTGCCATATTGCGGATACGGAATATACAGAGAAAATCGGAATCCCGCTGCAACAGCTTGCGGCAACGGTTGCGTATGAGGGAAAGACGGGAGAGGAAGAGCGGGAATTTCTCCTTAAAATCATGCCGGAGCAGGAATGGAAGGAGCGTTATGCCCCCTGTCTGGCAGACAAAATCAAATGGACGGACGGGGCGAATATGGAATACATCAGTCAAAACAAGCGCAGCTTCTGGAAGGTCTGGGGCAACCTGCTTCTAAAAAATCCTGCCATTTATCTGCGTGCCTATGGGATGGATACCTTCGGTTTCTGGGTGCCGGGCGTGCAGAACCGTTATGGATATGTGGATCTTTATATCACGGAAAACGATCTGGGACTGCATCAGACAGATTTGGTACAGAAGCTGTTTGGAAGTACGATTCGCCCGCTGTTAAAAAAGAGAATGATATGGATCGGTAGCGGGACACTGCTGTGGATGACACTAGGCGGGATGCTTCTTAGTATCTTATGCAGGAAGAGCACAAGCAGGAAGATCTCAAGCAGCAAGATCTCAGGCAGCAAGATCTCAGGCAGAGAAGGAGAGAAGGCAGGTGGGGGAGGCTGGACCATCTATCTGCCGGCGCTCGGAAATGTCTTAACGGTTCTGATTGCCACGCCGGTTGCCTTTAGCCTGCGGTATGTGTATGTGTTTGCCATCGGGCTGCCGCTGTATGTTTTACTGCCGTTTCTTTATGCGGAAGAATAAGGGAGACAGGATGTGATGAAAAAGATCGTGACGGTGAGTGAACTTTTTTTGTGCATTGTGGGAGGAGGAATTTCCGCCCTTCTGGCGGTACTTTGCTTTGTCTTACGAGCACACCTGATTAACACAGAGGAGTATGCGATATATTTAAGAAACGGCCCGCTGTTCCTGCTCAGTTTTCTGATTGTGCTCCTGCTGCTGGTGCTACTGAAAAAACCGCTGCGCCACATCAAGAGCAGGACGCTCTTTCTTCTGTTCTGCGGGATCTTCCTGATCGCCGCGCTCTACCTGAATCTGCGGATACCGGAAGGTCTCAAAGGCGATGCTTTTATGATTAACAAGCATGCAAGGCTGTTTCACGAGGGGAATTTTGAGGGACTGACCAAGGGTTACTACCTGCATTATTTTCCGTATCAGCTGGGCATGGTCGCCTGGGAAGATTTTCTTCTGTGCTTCAGCGCTTCCAACAGACCGATCTTTGTCATGAATGCGGTTTTTGCCCTGCTCGCCAATTTTTTCCAGTGGCGCATCTATCGGAATCTTTTTGCCGTGCCGGAAGGGGAAGATTCGCTTGGAGAAAAATATACGATTCTGTTCAGCGTTGCCTTTTTGCCGTTGCTGTTTTTTACCCGCTTTGCCTACGGCTGTCTGCCGGGGCTGATGCTGGCGGAGGGTGGCGTACATTTCCTGCTCTGTGCGATCAAAAAGCGCAGCGTCCTTTTTGCAGCAGCCAGTGTCCTTCTGTTCACCCTGTCGTATATCATGAAACTCAACTATCTGATTCTTTGCATTGCCGTCTCCCTCATCCTGTTGCTCCTTTTTTTTCAGGAAAAAAAGAAGTCCTTCCTGCTGCTTGCTATCCTGATTCTGTTCTGTGCGCAGGCGGGACTGCAGCTGACGTATTTGACCTACCGGCAGCTGAGCGGCGTTCACTTCGGCGCGGGAGCGCCCGCCAGCCTGAATACCGCCATGGGGCTGATGCCGGAAGAAGAGGGAAGCGGAAGACGGGGAGGCTGGTACAACGGATACAACTTTGATACCTTCGGAAAGGTAGATTTCGATGAAGAAAAGGCTTCTGCAGTGGCAAGGGAGAAGATTCAGGAGCTGATTGCATACTGGAGAACACATCCGAAGAAGGCGGTGCTGTTTTTTGCCGACAAGGTAGTCTCCAGCTGGTGCGATCCTCTTTATGAATCGGTTTGGATCGGACCGCTGACCGATGAAGGGAACCGGATCGAGGATCCGGCGCTGGACAGCCTGTACAGCGGGGATCACGCCTACCGGTTTGTAGAAGGCTGGATGAATGTGCTTATCGTGCTCCTTGAGGGAGGGGCAGCACTTTTCTATCTCGGGAGTGTCGCTCGAAAGAAGAAGCGCCCTTTGACTACCTGTATCCCGGCGCTCTATCTGATCGGCGGTTTTCTCTATCTTCTGATCGGGGAAGCCAACAGTCAATACACGTTTATGTATGTCTATTTCTTAATTCCTTGTGCGGTAAGGGGGATGGCGGATGCCGGTTTACACAAAGCTGTACGGCGCATTTGTTCTGGTTCTGTTTGTACTGTATTTCGGCGGAATCGGTCTTCTGCGGCAAAATGAGAAGAGAATCACGGTCTATTCGCAGGCGCTGCTGTTTCTGGCAGGGCTTGTGTTCTATGCCTATGCGGGCGTCCTGTTTGTGCCCGTCCTGCTCTACGAATGCGCAGCGGCATGGAGCTTCGGGCTCTTTCTTGCAAAAAAGACGACGGGGGTGAAAAAGGGGATTGCTGTGTTCTGTCTGCTCTTGCCGCTTCTTCTGTTCAAATACCTTCGCTATTTGCTGACGCTTACGGGAATCCTGTCCGGCACCTTCTTCCTGCCGCTTGGGATTTCGTTCTTCACCTTGCAAAGCATCACCTATGTGCTGGCGGTGGCAGGCGGAGAGCTTCCGGTGGAGAAGAATCCGCTGCCGGTGGCGCTGTTCGTTTCCTTTTTTCCATCCATCAGCAGCGGGCCGATTCTGCGGGCAAAGCAGATGCTGCCGCAGTTTGGGCGGGTGAGGCCGTTTGATTATGAGACGGTCACGGACGGTCTGAAGGTCACTACCTGGGGGCTGTTTCAGAAGCTGGTGATTGCGGATAACCTGGTCCCCTACATCGTCAGTGTGAAGGGAGCGCAGGATGCTTCCGGCACGGCGCAGCTTCTGGCGGCGGTGCTCTATTCCTTCCAACTGTATCTGGATTTTTCGGGGTATTCTTGTATCGTCATCGGCACGGCGCAGCTGTTCGGCTTCCGGATTCCGCAAAACTTCGATCATCCCTACCTTTCGGAGAGTGTCAGTGAATTCTGGCATCGCTGGCATATTTCGTTCAGTTCCTTTCTGCGGGACTATGTGTATTTTCCGCTGGGAGGAAGTCGCGTGCGGGAGGGGAGGATCTATTGCAATCTGCTGGTGACCTTTCTGATCAGCGGTATCTGGCATGGAAACGGCATGACCTTCCTCCTCTGGGGGCTGCTGCACGGTTTGTTTATCTGTCTGGATCGTTTGTGGAAAAAGCGCAGCGTTCTTCTGACCTTTCTGCTGGTGACCGTTGCCTGGGTTTTCTTTGCTGCGGAAAGCGTGAAGGACGCGCTTTTGACGATTGCTTCTTTTGTCCGCATACCGGGGGAACTGTTGCAACTCGTGGCGCAGATGAAAGGCGGAGGAGGGGGCACATGGGAACGCCTGGCTACCGCATGGAACCGGCTCGTTTTTCCGGAGGCGGACGTCTTCCTTTTACAGCCAGTGGTCTTTTTGCTTCTTTTCTGCGGGAGCAGTCTTTTTACAAAAAACCATCCCGGCCTTCCATGGATCAGGGGACAGAAGCCTCTACTGAGATGGAGCTGCTATTTACTCCTGATCGGGGCGGTTTTATTTTTCCATGCTGCGGCGCCGGTGAACTTTATCTACAATCAGTTCTAAAGCAAATGAGGGGTGGATCAATTGAAAAAACTGATGTGGAAACTTCTACTGTGTCTGCTTCCGGCAGTGCTGTATCTGATGCTATCGTGGTATCTGGATCCCTTTAATGTTTTTCACTGGAACAGACTGCGTTTTACGGACACGGCACCCGCACAGAATTACATTAAGACGAAATACATTCTGGCAAACCGGGGGAAATACAATGCCTTTGTCTTCGGTTCCTCCCGTGTCGGCAATCTTCCGATGGACGGGCTGCCTGCGGAAGATGACGGCATACCGTTAGCATGGTACAATATGACAAGTTCCAACGCGGCTCTGATGGATCATGTAAAAACCTTACAAACGTTTCTGGAGCATCAGGTTTCAGTGAAGATGTTATTGGTCGGCGTGGATGAAATTGCAGCGACCAGAACCTATGCTTCCAATGCGGCAGAGCCGATTTACCGGCAGTATCAGGAGTACGAAGTGCATCCGCTTTCTTTTTACCGCTCGTATCTTCTGCTGAAGCCCCGGTGGTCGCTGCTTCCACAGGTGCTGCAGGATGACACAAAGGCGCATGAGGAGGAGCGGGAGCTGTTTTACCGCTATGGAGTGCGCCCGGAGAACTGTGATGTCACAAAACCGGAATTGACCGGGCAGGCGATGCCGTCCGCCCTGCCAAGCGGCAAGTATGAGGCGGGGACGGATCCGGAATCCATTCGTGCCCTGCAGGAACTGGTCAGGCTGTGCAAGGCAAATCGGATTCGGCTGGTGATTTTTTCTTCTCCGATCTTACAGACAACCTACGAAGAGGCACTGCAAAACGGGTATGCGGATTTTCTGAAGGACGTCGGGGAAATCGTGCCTTATTATTGTTTTTCCGGATACAATGCGTATACGACGCATGCGGAATACTATTTTGACAACTCGCATTATAAGCCTTATGTCGGTTTGCAAATGGAAAAGGTGATGTTCGGGGACGAAAGGGCAGAAGAGAATTTCGGAGAACGGAAGGGAATAGGGAATGGAAGCCAGCGGAAATGAGCAGCAAAAAAACAAGAGGAAAGGGAAGTCCGTCCTTGTGGGGATTGCGATGCTCTATTGTGTCTTTTCCATCGGTCAGATACTAAATGCCTGCCGATTTAGCTTTTTTACGTTGGATGACTACTGGAATACGGTATGGGCATTAGAGGGACAAGGGGGAACACAGAATTCTTTATGGGCGCATTTCGCTGATTCTCTCAGCTTTACAAGACAAATGTTTCTAGGCTGGCAGGGGACGTGGCTAGCGGCTTTTTTTCAGGCATTTCTGAATCCGCTTTTGTTGCTGAAGGTGGGGCCGGGACAGGAGCGTCTGCTGCACCTGATCCTGGCATCCGTGGTGCTTCTGTTTTTCCTATCTATATTTCTGGTGCTGTATGAAATCATTCGCCTTCTATACGGGAAATCTTTGGCGCTTTCTATGATCATTTATGCAATTCTGCTTTTTTCCTTACTTAATTTTGGGGTCTATAAAGAGAATTTCTACTGGTTCACGGGTGTAGGAGGATATTCCGTTCCCTTCTGCTGTGGAATGTTCGGCATCTATGTGCTGCTGTTGCCTGCGGGAAGAAACTACGCCGGTGGTCGACGAGGCGCCTGCTACGTCCTGTCCGCCATTTTACTTTTTTGTGCGACGGGCGGATCACTACAGGTGACAGGCATTATTTGTGGGGGATTGATGACGCTGACTGTTATGGCAGTCAAAGAAAAACGATATCGTTTCCCGGCTCTTTCCTCTTTTTCAATCGCTCTTATAGGAGCTCTGCTCAATACAGCTGCGCCTGGAAATTATGTCAGAGCAAAGGTCATCTCTCAATCCGGATTGAATTTGCCAGAAGCGGTCAGGAATACTTTGTACAGCAGTCTGTATGAGATGGAAGAACTGTGGCAGAGCACGCCCTTTGTGGTGGCCTTTCTGGTAATCATGGGGGTCGGAATCCGGATGGCAGAACGAGTGACAAGGCAGACAAGAGAGAGAATAGTCCTTATGATTGTCTGTTCCTTCTGCATGATTTTTATTGCGATTTTTCCTGTCGTTTTGGCATATCGTGATCCCAATCTGGCGGACAGAAATCAGTTGTATGCATATTTTTGCATGATCATGGCACTCCTACTTACGGGAGGATACATTGGTATACGCGTACAGCCGTTCTTTCACCTGGGGCAGTGGCAGGTGGTGCTTTCGATTGCGATGCTCTGCGTGATCTGTGCGGGCAGATTTTCCATTTTCCACGCACCCGACAGGGTGCAGATGATGCAAATGAAACGTTTGGAAGATTATACAAGCGGGGATATCAGCATGTACTATACTAAAGTGGAAAGGGTCATCGACAAACTCAGAAATGGAGACGGTTTATCAATAACCAGGAAGGATATTCCGGAAACGGCGCCGGATACCACTATGGCATTTACCCTGATGGACAATAACGGGGAGAAAGTCTATGATTTTATGTCGAGCTATTATGGATATCAGTCACTTCCTCTGCGGTAAAATATACACCGATCAGGGCGGCATTTCTCAAACTGGACAAATGGGATGACGATGAAGGGTAGAATCTGGTTAAAGAAATATAAAAGACAGGTGAGCAGGTGGATAATCAATTTCTGTCTGTTAATGACCGCTTTTGGCGGTTTTCTGCGCGACGGCTTCGGGGCGGATGCGGCTGCTCAGCATGTCATGGCGCGAATCAATATCAACAGATGGCCGTATAACGGGCGATTTCTTGCCTATTGGATGAATGATCTATTAGACCGTGCAGGAGTGAATGCGGTCTTTCACTACCGTGTTTTCTACCTGATTTTTATGGTGAACTGTACACTCTCTCTTTGCATCCTGCAGGAAATGTTGGAGCGTGTTTTTTGGTTTGAAAGAAAAGAGAGGGTCGGGGCATCCGGCGCGCTTTCGGTCAGGGAGATACAACAGGGAAAGGTACAGGAGGAAAGCGAATGGAGCAGGAAATGGGTCATAAGACAGCTCCTGCTGTATACGCTGAGCGGATTATTTTATATCAACGGACTCTTTACCGAAAACTTTATGTTTCCGGAATGTTTTCTGAGCTTTTCTCTTGCTTATCTTCTGTGTTCACTTGCCGCCTACCTGCTTGCGGTGCGGGAGAGGAATATTGTCGGATTTTTTCTGTTGCTTGCTGCATCCATGCTGTATCAGGCGCCGGTTGCGGCAGTGCCGATTTTTATCATCGCTTACAGAATCATGCAGGAACGTGGAGAAATCACGAAAAAAACGTTGCGTCTGAGCATCATCTGGGTGATCGCAGCGCTCTTTCTTGCCGGCGGCACGACAACGGTCGGCGGAATGATGGCGGCGGCGAAGGGAGAACTGGTAAAGGGGGTCAACCCGACAGGGTTTGGACAGGTCATTGCAAGCACGGGGCGAAATCTTCTGTCATTTGGAGTCAGCGGCTTTCATCTGATGCCGCCGTTTTGCTTCCCGCTTCTGGCTTGGCTTCTGACGATCGCCATTCTATTTGATCGATGGCGGAAGGGGAAGGTGAAGGGAAAAGTATTTGTGCTGCTTCTTCTGTCGGAGGCGGCATTTGTGCTACTTGCCTTTACGTTGTCCATTGCGGTTTACCGGCCGAACCGCTATGCGGAGGTGACGCCGCGTCTGATGTACGGAATGTATGCGGCGCAGACACTTTTTATGTTGATGACGGCAATGTTTGCGGGAGAGAGGGGAAGAAGGTATCTCGCCTACTTTTCGCTCCTATATCTCTGCATCCAGATCGTTTCCTGTAATACCATCATGATGAATCACTACATCAGCAACGAAGAAGACCTGCAGGTGGCGAGAGAGGCCTATGCGCAGATTCAGTACTATGAGCAAACAACGGGCAAAGAGATCAAACACATCGCCTGGTGCACCGATACGAACTGCGAAAACAAATATCCGAATGTCTATTATCAATATGGGCAGATCAATGAAAGGGTGCTTTCGCAGACGGCATATTGCATGCTCGTGATGGCGACGGACTATCAAAGATTTACGGATGAGGCCCTCGTTCCCATGAAGGCAGAAATTTACGATCAATACTTTAAGGGCAAAAACTGGGACGTCTTTTTGCCGCAGGAACAGATGATCTTTCAGGGAGATACGCTCTACTGGTGTATTTACTAGAGAAACAAAGAGCCTTCCGTGCAAGAGAGGTGGCGTGATTCATAGAAATCGGGAGTGGAAAAGGGAAAAGATAGCGGATAGAAGGTTCAGACAGAGAGTGGGAGAGGCGCTCCTGGAAAGAAGGTTCAGGCAGCGAGTGGGAGAGGCGCTCCTGGCGCTCCTTCTCCTGTTCGTGGTCGGAGAGTTTGTTTGCGCAAATCTGTTTCACTATACGCGGTATATGGATGCGGATATTGCCGGTGAAGTGCTGTTTGCCAAAATGACTGCAAAGAACGGTCTGATCCCGCCCTCTACCTGGGCATACAGCACGGAGAGAAGAACCCTCTACCCCTGTCGTCTGGGAGCGGTTTTGTATGCGCTGACGGGGAATCTGAATCTCTCCATGGGAATGGCCTGTTCTCTGTCCTTCTGTTTCCTGCTTCTTCTGATGGGATTGCTCTACAAAAAGGCGGGATTTTCGCGGATCGGGGTTCTGTGTGCGCTCTTGTTCACGTGCACCCTCACTTGCAATATCCAAGGATTTCAAACCATGATTGCACTCTATGCAGGCTATTACCTCAGCCAGATGGGAGGGCTGTTTCTGACACTTCTTTTGCTCACCGGACTCTCCGGGAAGAGACGGGAAGTCGGTGAGAAACGAAGGAGTTTTGGGAATGAGGTGAGAATGGTTGGGCTGATCCTGCTGGCGGTTCTCCTAGGAAGACAGGGAATGCGCGCCTTTCTGATGGTCTATCTTCCGATCGCAGGCATCACTTTTTTCTTATGGCTGGTAAAAAAAAGAGAGAGAGGGGCCCTGCAATTGGTAACCGCACTTCTTTTGGCTCTTCTCAATGACCTGACGGTGAAAATAACGGCGTCCAACCCGCTTTCCACAACCAGAAATCTGCGACACGGGCCGGAAAAGCTGTTCCGGGTGGTGATTCCCCAGATCGGGGAAATGATGCAGCTTCCGGAAGGGCGGAGGTTATGGATCCTCCCCTGTGTGCTCGGAATGATCGGGCTGTTCTTCGCATGTGCGGACTGTTGCAGGAAACAGGAGGAGGGAGACTTGCTTGCGGCGCAGGTTGTTTTAAGTCTCTGGGCATCCCTCATGGGGATGGTTTTCTCCGCTTCGTTTACGACGATGGAAAGCTCGTCGCGTTACTTTATCGCCCTTCCGTTTGCGATAGGGGCTTCCTGCGCATATCTCCTTCTTCGCAGCCGGAAGAAAGGGGAGAGTCGATGCGTGAGAACCCTTTCTCTGGTGATGGTTCTTCTGGCACTGGCGACCGGTTCTCGTGCTGCATGGATCAACATGGATCAGCTCCTCCTGCGGGATGATACGGATCATTCCTGGCTGGCGAAGGCGGGAAGAGTTCTGGAAGAAAAAGGGTATGATCATGCCTATTCCACTTTTTATCTGGCGGGACCCGTTTCGGTGCTGACCAACGGAAGGGTGCAGGTGGCGCAGCTGGATCAGTTTCGGGACATGAAGGCCATGAAGTGGTTGTCGGATGCGTCCTGGTATCCGCCTCTTACAAAGAGCGAGGAAAAAACGGCATTCCTGGTGACGGAAGCCAATCGGAAGGATATGGAACTTTTTTTACAGAAACATCCGGATCTCCTGCTTGGCGTCACGGAACTGGACGGATTGCGGATTTATGAGTGCAAAAGAAATGTGACCCGGTGGGGAGAATAGATGCGACAAAAACGGGAAAAAGCAAATGGAATCCGTGTCTTTCTGCTGTGTCTGCTCCTTGGGGCAGGCGCGCTTGCGCTGTTTGTGATACAGGACCGTGGCGCTTTTCTTATGCTTGCCGATTTTAACAAGCAGGAGATTCCTTTCTGCATGGAGCTGTCGGGCTTCCTCCATGCGCTCCCTAAGGGCAAGATTGGCTCTGTCTTCTGTAGACAGTGGGACTGGGGAATGGATCTGGGAAGTTCCGTCCTCTACAGTTTCGGTTATTACAACCTGGGCAGTCCCTTCTACTGGCTGACACTGCCTTTTCCAAGATCGTTTTACCCTTATCTCATGGCGCCCATGATGGTGCTCAAGTATGCAGCGGCAGGCAGCTTTTCCTATTGGTATCTGAAGAGGTTTGTAAGGCGGAAGGAAACGGCGATGATCGGAGCGGTGCTGTACGCCTTCTCCGGTTGGCAGACCGTGAATCTGCTCTTTTTTACCTTTATGGATGTGGTGGCCTTCTTTCCGCTCCTGCTGCTCGGACTGGAAAAGTGGATGGCGGAGGAAGAGCGGGATCCGCGGCTGTTTGTCTTTGCCGTTTTCCTGAATGCTCTGAATAATTACTATTTCTTTCAGGAAGAGGTCCTGCTGGTCATTCTCTATTTTCTGTTTCGGTTTTCCGCAAGAGGATGGAAGCGTCTGTGGAAGGAGGCGGTTGTTTGCCTTCTGTATGCGACCATCGGGCTGATGATGGCAGGCATTCTCTTTGTGCCCAACCTCCTCTATGTGCTTGGAAACCGGAGGAGCATGGCGTCCCTTCGGCTATCGGATCTGTTCTGGGAGCCGTACCGACTGGTCTATGTGTTAAAAGGGATTCTGCTTCCGGCAGAATCGACCCAGGATGCCAGCGCCGGGGTTCCATGGACGTTTGATTCGACGTCCTGCTATCTGCCGCTCTTTGGATTTTCTCTCGTACTAACCTACCTGCTTCGGGAAAAAAAGCGGATCTTTTCAAGGAAAGAAGATGCCTGGTTGTCCAGGCTGATCTGTTTTCTCCTTTTGGTGTCTGTGATCAAGGGAATCAATGCCGTCTTTACCCTGTTCACGGATAAGGTGTATCACCGCTGGTGGTTTATGCTGGTACTGATGATGGCGCTGGCCGGCTGCAAGGTGCTGGAGGAGGAGAAGGAGAAAGCAATCTGCAAGGGAATTCTGGGCAATGCGCTCTGCATCCTGATGCTCTTACTTTCTGCTTATCTCTTCCCCGGAGAGGAAGAAGCAGCATCTGCGCTCTACCGGCCGGTGCGCTTTGCCTTCCTGTGTATGATAGGAGTGGCGGCACCGATGGTTTGGGCCCTGCTTGTGAAGATCGCTCGGAACAGGAAACGAAGGGATGCCGGTGAGGAAGAGACAAAGGGGATTCCGATTCGTCTCACACTGGTCTGCGCCTGTCTGGGAGCCATTTGTACGAGCATCCTTGCGATCTGGCAGTTCAGGCAGGGGACGGACGAGCAGGCGATGTTGTCCGCTTATCAGGTTGGCGGACAGCTGTTAGAAGAAGATCCGCAGTATCGTTATGCGCTCTCCGATAATGCCTATGTCATGAGCGGTGATGCCAAAGGGCTGGGGAGCTGGAGTTCAACCGCCTCCAATGCCCTTACCGAATTTGACGGACTGTTTGATTTCTGGCTGGGAGATAAAAGACTGGTAAAGGTCACGGTGCCGGGGCTGCAGGAGTTGTTAGGAGGACGGTATGAGCTGTATCGGGGAAACCTCCATGAGGCCAGCCGGATCGGAAACGGAGAAAGCGAGGCAGGTGGCGCGATCGAGACGAAATCTCTATCGGAGACAGAGGTTTTGCAGTCCTTCACCGTTGCGGGAGAGTCCTACCAGGTGATTCAAAAAGCGGCCTGCCCGATTGGTTATGCGGTCGATTCCTATATCACCGAGTCGGATCTGCGCCGCTTTGACAAGGAGGATCGCGGCATTCTGCTGTTGCATGCAGTGGTGATTGCGGATCATGACAGGAATCTGATTTCTGAAAAAAGTGCTGGATTGCAAAGGCTTTCCGTAACAAAAGCAAAGAAAATCCTGTCCGTAAAGGAGGAGGCTGTTTCCGAAGGAACAAAACGGAATCAGGCAGCAGGCGTGTCCGATTTTGAAAAGGATGCGGGCGGTTTTTCCTGCAGGACAGATTATAAAAAGGATCGATATGTTTATTTTACCGTACCACAGGATGGCGGGTGGAGCGCCAGTGTCGATGGGAAACCCGTGTCCATCCTGCGAAGCGGAGGGATGATGTTGATTCCGGTGCCTGCCGGAAACCATCAGATCCTTTGCACCTATCTCACCCCCGGGTTTACAATGGGATGCATCCTGACCATGATAGGAGGCCTGTGTGCGGGATGGATTTTTGTTCGCCATGGGGAAAGAGGACGGAAAAGACAGGAAGAGTGAAGTGAAAAACGAAGGAAAGAAAGCGAAAATTTTATTTACGCTGCTTCTCGTAGGGGAGCTGTTTTGTTTTGCCACCGGTTGCGTGTGGCTCATGAAAAGCGGCAAGAGCGTGCAGGCGGATGCCGGGCAGCTGGAAGTCGGTCAGATCGAACGCGGCGCCAGGAAGGGGAATCAGGTTGGCACTGCAGTCGGTTTTGACGGGCAGGAACGGTATGTGGGGATTCATCCGAATTCGTTTTCCTTCGGCGTTTACAAGGCGGAAGTTTCCTACCGCATCACCGAAGATTCGGCGGAAAACGAAGGTTCTGTTTACGTGAAGGCGTACGACCGTTCCGGGTTGATCGCCGGTCACCGTCCCCGGTATACGATTGACTGTGGCAGGCAAGATCTTCCATCCTACCGAAACAACCTGTCTTTTCGCTTTTATGTGAGGCAGAAACGGGTTCCTGTGGCTGTTTCCTGTTTTCTTGCCGATGATTTCAACGGCTTGCTGCGGGGGGATCGCATTCGAATTACCTTCCTTCCTGCACAGACCGTCTTTGTGTTTTTCTGTACGCTTGGGATTTGGATCATCCCTGTGAACCTGATCCTCTATCTCTATCTTTGGAAACGAGAGCAAACAAGAGAGTTTCTACAGCGAAGAGGTGCGGTTCTTGCGGTCTTATCCGGCATCGTGCTGGTGGCACAGTTTCCGCTGCTGGTGGACGGTGTTCCGCAGGGATGGGATCTTTCTTTTCATGCATACCGGCTGCAGGAGCTGGCACAGTCGCTTCGAGACGGCGCCTTTCCGGTGCGCATGCAGGGAAACTGGATGAACGGGTATGGATATCCGGTCAGCATCCTGTATGGGGATATTCTGCTCTATCCCTTCGCACTTCTGTATCTGGCAGGACTTCCGCTGCATCTTTGCTGGAAGATTCTGGTTTTCGCGGCGAATGCGTCTACGGCAGCCATTGCCTACGGCGTGTTCTTTCGGATGGCAGGCAAAACGGGATCCGGGCAACCGACTGCGATGCAGGGGGAAGCCATGCAGGTTCCGGTAGGACAGGCGGCGGCGCTGGCGGCGACGGCGCTCTATACCTTGAACCCCTACCGCCTGACGGATCTCTATAACAGGGCGGCTGCCGGGGAATTCATCGCCATGATTTTCCTGCCCCTCGTGCTGTATGGATTCTGGAAAATCTACAGCGGAGAAAGGGGCGTCCTGCCCCTGTCGATCGGCATGAGCCTGATCCTGACCGCTCACCTTTTGAGTGCGATTCTGACCGCCTTTTTTCTGGTGGTTGCAGCGGTGGTTTTCTGGAGAAGAACCTGTAAGAAAAAAACACTCTGCGGTCTTCTGGGCTCTGCCCTGCTCACCTTTCTGTTTTCGGCTTTTTTCCTGATTCCTTTTTTGCAATACTATAAGCAGACACAGCTCCTGGTACAGACGGCGGAAACGAATCTGGAGAATGCATCCGTTTATCTGCCGCTGGTCTTTGGAACCGTATACAAGACAAGGGGAGCCAGCCCTTCGGAAGGAGAGATGGGAGGGATGGCGCTCTCCCTCGGTTTTGCCGCGGGGGTGGTTCTGCTATTGTCTTTCATTCTCCTCTTTCGTCAGAAAAAAAAGGAGGTGCTTTCCCTTGTTTTCTTTAGCCTCCTTGCCATCTGGATGAGTTCGAATCTTTTCCCCTATCGGATGATTCTGTCGCATACGGGGGCGCTCGGAAGGGTGCTGTCCTCGATTCAGTTCGCCTGGCGGTTTCTGATGATGGCAGCAGTCTTTGTGTCAGCGCTCTGTGCCCTCGTGTTGTCCGAAGGAAGGGTACAACCTCGCGAATCCGGGTTTCAGCGGATATCAGAGGAAAATAAAAATCTTCTGCTATCCGTCCTGCTGCTGGTGCTCATTGTCTATCAAGGGGTCAGTTTCAGCGGTGCCTTCCTTTCAGAAGAGCCCGGAAGGAAGAATGAGACGCTGACTTGCATGACCGATCCCTTCCAGCAGGCGGGAGGAGAGTATCTCCTTTCCGGAACCGATGTGGAAGCGTGCAGAGACCGGAAGATTCTGACTTCAGACGCCTCCTGTAGGGCGAAGCTCTTGGAAGAGAGGGGGTCGGGTCTGCTTTTTTCCGTACAAAACAGATCGAACAAAGAAGAGACGCTGACGCTGCCCAAATTTGCCTATCCCGGCTATAGGCTCCGTTCCCTTGCCTCCCGGGTGGATTCACGAAACAGAGGAACCGTGGAGATGGCCCCCGCAGGGGAGAACAACCGGATCCGCATCACCGTTTCTCCCGGTGCGGAAGGAACCTGGAGGCTTTGCTTTCAGGAGCCGCTCTCTTGGAGAATAGGGGAGGTGCTTTCGCTCCTTACCGCAGTGGCGATCTTTGTACGAAGCAGAAGAAGGACGAGGAGCGGTTGAAAAAGCTCCATCAGCAGGAAGAAAGATTGTTTCAATTTCAATCAGCAGGAAGAAAGATTGTTCCAATTTCATCAGCAGGAAGAAAGATTGTTCCATTTCCATCAGCAGGAAGACAGAGGAATCCATCCATTTACAGAAAGATATAGAGGAACAGAATGAACAAGAATCAGACAGGGAAGATGGTGCAGGATCGGTGGTTGCAAGGAAGGGGCTCGGTGGGAGATTATCTGAGAGATCAATTCAACCGGATCAAGATGCCCTTTCTGGGGCTGTGTGCCTTTGCTTTTTTTCTGTATCTGCCGATGATCGTTTTGCGATTAACCAATGACATGGACGGGCTCTGGGACCAGGACGACCATGTGGCGGGAGAGGCGGAGCTTCGAATCGGAAGATGGTTCTGGATGCATGTAGCAAGGGCGAGATTTTTTGTCTCCATGGACCCGATTCCGCTGGTGATTGCATTGGCAGTCTTTGTGGCGGGGATCCTCCTGATTTTGTCGGTGCTGCGACTGCGCTTCACCTTTGTGAGTGCCGTTTCCTGTCTGCTCTTTTTATCCAGCATTTCCTTAACCGCCCAGATGGCGTACAGCTACATGGCCATAGAGTTTTCCCTTTCTTTCCTGTTTGCTGTCCTGGCGGTCCTAGTGGTGGAGAGGGAAAAAAGAGCCTACCTCTGTATTCCCCTCGCCGGACTCTGCCTTTCTCTATCGATGGGGCTTTATCAGGCCAGCCTCGGCGTATGTACGCTCTTAATCCTATTCGTCCTTCTCTTCCGGCTCCTTCGCGGAGAGGAGAGCGCACAGACAAGGCTCTTCCTTGCCAGGGCGATGGGCGCGGTCCTTACAGGCGGCATCCTTTATTTCCTTCTGCTGAAACTGCATTTGTTCTTTTTCCACACAACGCTTTCAGATTATGGCGGCGCAGCGGAAGTGAGCCCCTGGTCGATCCTGCGCTCCTTCCCTTCCAGCTTGAAACACACCTATACCGCAGTATGGTTTTATTTCTTCAACGGTCTCTTCCAGCAGAACCGGTTTCCGGACATCGTCGCACATGCTGCCTATCTGGTTCCGCTGCTGTCGTTGTTTCTGGCGATTGTGCTGATCGGCAGGCATTCGATCAGGCGAGCCCTCCTTTTTGCCTTCCTTGCGCTGGGAATACCGGTCTTTGCCAACAGCTTCTTTTTCCTGGCGACCAATGCCACGACGCAGCCGCAGATGACCATCCCGATGGCGCTGATTCTCCCGCTTTGTCTGTTGTTTCCGGGAGAAATGCAGACCCTATCTTTGCCCGTTCGAGGGCTGATCCGGAGGCTGGTGTGCGGCGCTTATTTGCTTGGCGCCTTTATCCTGCTTTACGGTTCGATCTGGATGGTGGAAACGGATTTCTATGCCATGAATGCCGGAAGACGTGCCACGATGACGCTAACGGAGAGCATCCTCAACGTGTTAGATGCCAGAGAAATCGACTATATCCATACAGGGATTCTCATTATTGGAGGTCCCGGTCAGTCCGAGACGTTTGAAAGGGACCCGCTTTACGCGGAAGCAAATGATTTTGCGCAGTACGGAAACTGGGACGGAGTCTATCAGGAGGAGAGTCGAATCTGCTGGAGAAAGGTGTTTGAGAAATTGTATCGTCTGAATATTCAGTATGTCACGCCGGAGGTCATGGAACGGTTTTATCAGTTGCCCGAAGTCAAAGCCATGCCCGTTTATCCGGCACCCGGCGGGATTGCGCAGATCTACGGCGTTACGGTCATTAAACTGACCAATGAGGTGTTTGCGGAATGAAAAAAAAGATCTTGCAAATCGGTATTTGTGCCTCTTTACAGGTTCTGGGAGCCATCGTTCTCGGCTTCCTGCTGCTGGTTTTGGTTTACACCTTGCCGCTTACGCCGATCCGCCAAAATGTCGCAAACGCCCTGCCGATGATCGAAGCGGAGGGAGATTATCCGACCTGGGGGATGGTTACGTCGACCAAGTTAGACGGATTTACGGATCACCTCATGCTGAATGAGGCAAGCGCAAAAAGCGGCTACGGCAGTGTGATTCTGAATGCACTCAGGAATCCGCACATGGTCACGGAAGAAGAGGGATCACAGGCACAGAATCTGGAAGCTTCCCTTCAGGATTCAGGAGAAGGAAAGGTCAGACCGAAAGACTATGCAAGGTACTGGCACGGATATCTGGTGGTTTTAAAACCGCTGTTGTCGGTTTTCTCCGTTCCGGAAATCCGGATGCTTCATGCAGGAGCGGTCCTCTTCCTGTTTACCGCTGCTACCCTGGCACTTGGTCTTCGCATTGGAAAAAGAGGAGCAGCGTCGCTCTTCCTTGCATTCCTGTCTCTCGCTCCCGCCACCCTGATGCTGTGTATGACTTACGGGGTGATCTGGCAGATTTCCATGGTGGCCATTCTGGTTCTTGTGCGAGGGGAGCGGTATTTTATGGAAGGGCAAAAATATCTGTTTCTCTTCCTGTGGTGCGGGATTGCGGTGGCTTACTTCGATTACCTGACCTATCCGGCCGCAGCGCTGGGGATGCCGCTCGCCGTCCTTGTGGTTCTGGGTGAGGGCGGTGTACAAAATCATTTGAAGAAAATGGCGGGGGCAGCTGCCTTCTTCCTCTTTGGATACGCTTCCATGTGGGCGGGCAAGTGGGTTCTGGCGCAGCTTCTGACCGGGGATTCCGTGATTGCAGATGCCAAAAACACCGTCGTAGACAGAGCCGGCAGCAGCAATGAAGTCGATTCTTCGCTGCATTCCATTTTGGCGAGATCCTTTGGAGAAATGGGCAATCGCGCCTTTCTTCTGGTGGTGCTTCTTTTCCTATTGGCGCTGGTTGTACTGCTGCTCACTAAAAAAATGCAGGTGCGCCTGGAAGGAGCGAAGGTCATTCCGCTTTTGTTAACTGCCTGCCTTCCCTTCCTCTGGTACTTCGGGGTCAGGGACCATTCGGCGGAGCATATTTCCAACGCCTTCAGGGAACTCTGTGTCTTCGTGTTCAGTCTTTCCCTTTGCCTGCAAGAAAAGAGCACATCCCAGAGACCGGTAAAGATGTCGGACGCAGAGGGTTTGCATTAGCCGAACGTTTTTCTGGCAACCGGAATCAGATAGCTCGCTCTATCCTCAAAAAAGCGCTGAATGCCTTGCATTTCTTTTGCAAAGGGATCGGGAGAACCTTCAAAAAAGCGCTTCCGGTGCACCTGCATGGGTTTGGTATAGGTTTGCAAATAATTCCGGATAAACGGTTCGACCTGTTCTTTGGAAAAGGTAGAAGTGGCAAGGGTTTGCAGTTTCTCTAAGAAAGCCTGTTGAAACTCTTTGTTTTGACAGAGACTGCCGAAAATGGCATCGTGATCGATGGCAGTTTGCAAGGTGTTGTCTCGAATCTTCGACTCCGCCATGCATTCGCCGTTGACGTCGAAGAGAACATAGCGCCATTTTCCGTCCTCATACTTTCCGTTTCCCGTTTCTCTCGTTCTCCAGAGTCCGACATTGGAGAAGGGCCAGTCGCCGTTTGCGATATAAATTTCAAAGGCATAATAAGACAGGAGGCTGTCCATATCAATCTTTTCGCAGGCCTTCTTGTAATTTTCCGGAACGGTCATATCGTTTTCGGAGATCCATTTCTGTAACTCCTCGTACAGAGCCAGATCGGAAGAAAGGCCCAGGTTCACCTCTCCCTCTTTGATATAAACCACATTGTCCGGATTGACCCGGTAGTGATGCGCAAAATACAGCGCATCATATCGTTCCGCCATTTGATAGAAGCCCCAGTACTCTCCATTCAGGAAAAGCAGGCAGGGCGAAAAGCGCATGGTGGAAAAATTTTCTTTTTTCGCAAAATGCATGGCAAGATAATCCCGAAAGAGGGTATCCTGGTCGCTGCCGCCGGAAAACAGGTTCAGCCGTTTCTCCGGGTAGGGCAGATGATCTAACCTGCATTGGAAGCTGGAATTTCCATCGTAGCTCTTGCGGGCATACAGATTGAGACTCTTCGGATTGTTGCTCCTGCTGGCATGCCCCTGAATGCGGATGCCGATATTCTGATTGCACAAAAACCGGTGATCGGCGTCAAAGAAATTCGCGGAGGCTTCCCGCTCCGACTCTCTTCCGTAGCGGAAATAATTGGCAGCCCAGAAGAACCAGAGCTTCTTCGTTTCCGGCATGCCCTCTGAGACAAAGCGGTCAAAATCGCTACCCAGCACATAAATCCCGTAATCGGGGTTGAAGAGGTAGGTGGGATCGGAAACCAGAGAAACGACGGGCAGATTTTGATAGCCCGGACGGTTTCGGTAGCCAATAAAGTAGGAGGCAGTTTCCACCTCGGCGGGTTCTCCCTTGGCCTTGTAATAAACGGCTCGAATCACGACGCATTTATCCACCGGAAAGGAAGGAACGGCATAGAGGGGAGGATCGATCGCCCCCGCCTCCTTGAGTTTCTCTTTTTGCAGGCCGGCACTGACGTCGTCCCTGGAGGCATAGAGATTCGGATTGGGGGTCGGGTCCGTCAGGTGCAGAGGCTCTTTGTAGAGGGCAGAGGATTCGGTCGGGATGGAACCATCCAGCGTATAATAGATTTTTCCACCCGGATGGGGGCCTCTGTAGAGAATTTTCAGGTCAAACCCCTTCTCATAGAAGCCGGGCTCCTTTGAGAAAACAAGGCCGCTGTTTTCCGCTTCGGTATATGAAGCTCTCTTGAGCAACTCTCTTTTCTGTGTTTTCACACTATTTCTTTCAAGAGGAAAACAAAGGAAGAGCGCAAGGAGAAAGGCGGTTAGAATCAGCAAATAAAATTTTTTGGACATGAATGGTTATCCTTTTGATGGGGAGAGATCAATGTCGGAGCCGGAACAGCAGCCTGCCATCCGGCAAAATGATGCAGATTTCGCTATCGCTCATCGGAGGAATCCTCCGGGTATCCAGAAACGTATTTCCGTCAAAGAGACAGAGCGTTTCTCCGCTTTTTAACGAAAAATTGCAGAGGTAGGATCCGATCTGTTCCTTGTTTCTGGCACCATGGATGAGGATGCTGTCTCCGGGAGAAAGCTTGATAGCAGGTAAACGAAAGCGCAGGGGGTCCGCAGGGTCGTCCGAGACAAAGAGGTTTCCAAGAGAAACGGTTTGTGTTCCGCGATTGGTGATCCGGAAGGAGTCAAAACTGCCCTTGGCTGAAATTTCGGAAAAGTAGAGGGGGGCACCTACCTTTGCAGCGGATTCGTCCCGTGCGGGAGAGCGAAGCCAATCCGCGAGACTTCCCTTTGGAGCCAGAGCCAGAACTTCCTGTTCGGAGATATGAAAATATTTTTGTAAATCCGCGTCCAGAAAAGGATTGTGAAAGTGCATGGCTTCATCGGTAAAGCGATCTCTGCGAAGCATGCCGAGCACTTGCAGAAAGAGATGCCGGTAGGCGTCGGCCTCCATCAGGTGAGGAAAGACGGAATCCGCACCGTATCCCCTTTGTTCCATCAAATCGGCGAAGGCATCCGGCTTTTGCTGAAAGGCCAGATCGGCGCCTCCAGTGACGAAATAGACCCTGCCGTCCTGATAGGGAAGATCGGAATCGGGGAGGGGAGTCTTTGCACGAAAAGCCCGAAACTGGTAGTCAGGAAAGCGAGGATTGTTGATCAGAACATTCATCGCGTATAAGGTCAATAGGGAACGGATGTCCACCTTCTCTTCCAGCGCAGCCCGTGCTTCCTCCCGGTTTAAATCTGCAGAAAAAAGATCCTGCAGGTGGAAGGCATTGAAAACCTTCGCTTCGGTTCCCTCTTCTTTTTCCATGTCATCGCTCCTCTTGAAGTGATAACGGGAAGCCAGAAAAGACGAAGAAAAATTCTGCACAAGGTGATAGACGCCCATGTTTTTGCGATTCAGGAAAAGGCGCACGTTTGCATGGTCGAGGAAGCCGTCAAAACCTGCCCCGGCTGCCAGTTCGTTATAGCGGGCGGTATTAACGGAATAAGGCGTCTTTCCAGGAACAAGAAGCACATTTTTGTAAGAGGATACGTGAGAAGTGGGAAAATCTCCCGCCCGGGTCAGGAAGGGAAGAGAAAGGGAGACAGCCCCCGGATCATAGCGCTCTCCGGCACGCAGAAGGAGCGTGGGGAGATCGGTAGAAGAGGCCGGCGTTACGAAGGCGTTCTCTACGCCGACCCTTAAGTCGCTGCCATGAGAACCTTTCGAATCGTACAGATAGAGGTGGCCGGTGAGTTCCCCCTTCTCATAAAGCAGGGAGAGAACCGGAAGAGAAGGAGAAAATGCTGCCTCATTGCTTAGGAATTCGCGCATTTGCAACAGAGAAGGGTCGTCCAAATGACGATCCTTCTGTTTCTGTGTCGTCTCAAAAAAAAGACTGACGACAAGCAGGGACAGGATCAAAGAAAATAGCAGCACAAGTTTGCATTTTTCCGGGCTGCATTTAGAAGAACGAAGGTGCTTCATTTAGGATGCTGCTTCCGAGCTGTCCGCAACCAGATTGACGAAGGCAATTCCTTCTTCCTGCTGCAAGGTACGCAGGAAGTCCGCAGACAGCTCCTTTTTTGCCCGCAGTGTAAAGATATACTCGGAGTGGTCTTTCGCCGTGTTCGCGGAAGTGAGAGTACAGGAGCGGACATAGGGGCGGATCTTTGCGATCAGATCATCGGTGGGAAGAAGCGCCTGATTGGCCGTGATGACGAGGAGGTATTTTCCCGAAAAAAGAGGAACATAGGAAGCAATCAGGATGATGATGCCGATGAAAAGCGTGGAAACAATGGAGAGTTTGAAGTTGCGGGAGCCTACACACAAGCCTTCCGTGATGGCAAAAAAGAGAAAAATGGTATCTCTGGAGTCTTTGATCGCAGTGCGGAAGCGGACGATGGATAGAGCGCCGACCATACCGAGGGAGATGACGATATTGGAGGAAATCATCAGCATGATGACCAGAGAGATCAGAAGGGTCAGGATCAGGCTGAAGCAAAAGCGTTGGTTATAGGAAACTCCGTGGGAAGCCCTCGTGCTGACATAGTAGCAGAGAGAGATCAGGATACCGATGCAAAGACCGGCCAACAGGGTGAGCAGGATTTTCTTCACGTCCAGATTGGCATTGTTCGTATAAAAATAGGTCAGGATATCTTCTTTTGACATTGGCAGCTCCTTACAGGTGGAATGATACCGGGACGCAGTTTCGAAGGAAGGACTTGCGTGGCGGTGAGATTATATGGTTGTGAGTCTTCCGGAGGCATACTTGCTGAAGGCTCTGCGGTTTAAACGAGAGGAACGGAGGACGCCCGTGAGAAAACGGGGAAGGTGCTCATTGAACTTCACTTCCAGAATCACCCCGTTAAGCAGGAGGGGGGTATAAACCGGAGCCTTCACAAAGAGGTCATAACAGCTTTCACTGCTGCGGATTCCGGAATCGAAGGTGATGCGTACATCGAAGGAAGGGTAGAGGTAGGCAATCCGTTCATATTCGATTAAGGCGCTGGGGCGGTAGGCATGGTTTTCCATTTCGGTGTAGATGCGAAGTGCGTCCGTTGAGGGGCGGTTTTGCAACAGCACCTGTCTCTCTCCCTGAATGAGACGTTCCGCATCCGTCCTTCTGAGGAAAAGAGAGGTTTTGTGTGAAAACTCTCCTTTTTTTTCTTTGAGCTCCAGCTTGCAGGTATCCGCCCCCGGATCATAGGTGCGAAGGCGGATCTTTCTGCGGCACTCCAAACCGGCAAGGTTTTCGTGATAATCACGATTGTCCGGGGTGTCGAAATAAAGACTCCGGATCCGGTAGGGAGCCTGCAGGCAGTGCGCGTCTCTTTGTAAAAGAAGATCCAGCTTGTGTTGCAGTTCGCAGGCATCTTTTAGAGGCAGGAGATATTTGTATTCACTACGGTTGATGTACATTGCGTTTGGCATGGAAAGAGTATATCATATCTGCAACGAAAGGAAGGAATATGAAAGAAAAAAAGAGGTTTTGGCTGATCCTTCTCCTGCTGCTGGAGACGGCATTCATCCTGTATCGGGTGATTCCGGCTTACCGGCATTCAGAAGAATATCATTTTACAATGGACGACTACAGAATCTTTGTAGGTGGGGAAGAAAAGCAACAGGGAGCCTATGTGGACGATTCCGTGGACGGCATCTCCAGGAAGGTGGTGTCGCCAGACTTTACCATGCAAAGGGGCGTCTATGCGGTTCATGTGACCTATCAGACGAATAATCAGCCGGGGACCGGTCAAATCGGCTGCTATACGGAAGTGTTGTCCAATATCTACACACCCCTTTTTCATGCCGGCAGGGCGCGGATGATCGAGTCGCTCGGCTCCGATTCCTACCGGGTCACGACGGACAGGCAGGTACAGGCGCATCTGGAAGCGGTTTTGGAAGACCACTTTGACGCCTACCTTCTCTTGAAGGACGTATCGATCGTATACCTGAACGGAACCAGCGCAGCCCGTCTCTTCCTCCGGCTCTTTGCCGTCTTTTTTGGCATCGACCTGGTGCTCTTCCTTTATCTGTTTGACCGGGAGAAAGCCAGCGCATTTCTGAAGGCACATGCCTTCGTCGTGGTGGTTTTTTCCGCCGCGCTTTTTATTGCGCAAATGCCGTTGATGACCGGGGGGATTCCGGAGGGACTGGATACGGATTTCCACGCAGTCCGGATCTGGGGAATTGCGCAAAGTCTGCGTGACGGATATTTTCCTGCCAAGGTGCAGAGCGGTTTACAAAACGGCTATGGGTATGCGACAGGGATTTTTTACGGCGATGTCTTTCTCTATTTTCCTGCGCTCCTCTATCTGGGCGGGCTTACGATTGCAGAGGTTTACAGCATCTTTGTTTTTGGGATGAACCTCCTCACGTTATTCATTGCCTATTACAGCTTTAACCGAATCGGAAAAAACAGGAGAGAGGCGGCAGTGGCCGCCGCCATCTTTGAGGTCTCGCTCTACCGGTTGGTCACACTGTATACCAGAGGCGCGGTGGGGGAATGGAGCGCGGTGGCGTTTTACCCGTTGATCCTACTCGGGGTCTATGAAATCTACACGGAAGAAGAACAAAAAAAGAAGGGCTGGCTCTTCCTTGCGATCGGCATGAGCGGAGTGATGGCTTCTCACGTATTGGCGACGGTGATGTCGGTCTGTGTGCTCCTGGTCTTTTTCCTTCTGGCCATCCGGAAGACTCTAACGAAAAGAGTGCTGTTGTCGATTCTGAAATCGGTTCTGGCAACGGCCCTCTTGAGTGCCTATTTCATCGTCCCTTTTCTGGATGCATTTCGGGACGGTTATGTGCATCTGGTTTCACAATACGGAAATGAATCTTTGCACGAAGTCTTTCTGAATCAGCTCTTTGCGACGAACTTTCATACAACAGGGGATGAGATCATGAACGATGCGATCTCCCCGATGCATCTGGAGCTTCCGCTTACGTTCGGACCGGCAACCGGCGTCCTTTTCCTGATAGCCATCTATTTGCTGCTGCGGCTAAGGGGAGAAGACAGGGGAAAGAAAAAGAGGAGACTTCTGTTCATTGCCTTTGGTCTGACGGCGCTGTCCATCTTCTTTTATTCCAGCCTCTTCCCTTATGCAAGGATCGAGGAGCATCTTCCACTGGTCGCTGCATTTTTTGATCTGTTTCAGTTTGCATGGCGCTTGATGAGCTGGACGGCAGCGCTTCTGGGACTCCTGTTCCTGTTTGTCTTGCAGGTGGTCAGAGAATGGAAAGGATGGAAGTGGGTGCAGGGGACGATCCTGCTCTTCCTGTTCCTGTTCTGTTATCAGGCGGTGAATTACAACAGCGATTATTCCAATCATGCCGAAACGGGAAAAGAGATTGTAGACATCAGTCGTACAGGGGCGATGAAGCTTGGATATGCGGAATATGCGATTGTGGGCGTGAATCCGTTGGAATCGGATCTGAAGACATCGGCGCCGCAGGTACAGATTGGAAGCTTGTTCCAGAAGGGACTCTCCGCAACCGCAGAGGTAGATGTGCCAAAGGAGGAAAAGGGCGCCTTTGTGGAGTTCCCGCGATATGCTTACCGGGGGTATCATGCCTGGGATGCCAGGGGAAAAGAACTGGCGGTGGATCGGAGCACCGGAAAGGTGCGTGTGTTGCTGCCCGCAGGATTTACAGGGCCCGTACACATTGATTTCGTACAGCCCTGGTACTGGAGAGCGGCGCAGCTGTTGTCGCTCCTCTTCTGGGGGATGCTGGTTTATGAAGGCATCCGGATCACTTTTTGTCGATACGGGAAGAGATCTTGTTTTCATACACGATGAACCCCTCCCGGTGCAGAGTTTTGATATAGCTGCAAAGCCGCTCATACAGCGGTTCTGCTTTTTCACCAAAATGATCTTTGACCAGACGGCCGATCTGTTCGACGTTCTGTGTACCGTCTAAAAGGGGCCAGATAAAAGAGCCGAATTCGTCCAGAGCGATGTGGCTGATGCGCGGTCTGTGAAAAAACTTCTGAGCAATTCTGTTGATGAAGCCCTTGTGCTCTACGTCTACTTCCACAAGGGTTCCCTTCTTGCGCCAGAGGAGGTTGGAGTTGCGTCTGGGGGTATAGTCCAGGAAATTCTCTTTTTGTTTCGCCAAAATGACAGGTCCTTTCTGTTCATTTAAAAATCACGGCAACCGGCGAGCTTTCAACCGGATGCCGTGATGAGAAGTCACTCCCTGCTCGAAGAAACGGATGTTTACCGAAGAAAAGAGTACCGTCTGTCGAACACAGGAGAGTTGTAAAATCCGTGTAGGAGTTCCGTTTACTGAATGGAACTCTTTTTCTTGCGGTTGATGAAGAGCACCAGGGTCCAGGTGAGCAGGGCGTAGAAGATCACACCGCCGATGTTCCCGAGAGAAATGGTCTTAGAGATATTCAGGTCGATGTGAAAGACTGCGAAGAGGGCCAACAGGATGCCGATGATGCCTTCTCCTGCAATCAGACCGGAGGAGTAGAGCAGACCGTTTTCGATCTTATCCCTGCGCTCGGAGTCTTCCATTTTTTTCTTGTCAAAATACAGACGAACCAGACCGCCGACCATCATAGGAGTGGAAAGGTAGATCGGCAGGTAGAGACCAACCGCAAAGGCAAGGACAGGAATGCCGATAATCTCCACGACAATCGCAATGAAGACGCCTGCAAATACCAGAGCCCAGGGAAGATTTCCGTTCATAACGCCTTCAACGACCAGCTTCATCAGGGTAGCCTGAGGAGCCGGAAGTTCTTTTCCGCCGTAGCCCCATGCGCTGTTGAGCAGATAGAGAACACCGCCGACCGCAAAAGCGGAAGCAAAGACACCGATGAATTCACCGACCTGCTGGCGATAAGGGGTAGCACCGACAATATATCCGGTCTTCAGATCCTGCGAAATATCGCCTGCAATCGCGGTGGAAATGCAGATGATGGAACCGATGGTGATGGCGGCAATCATGCCGTTCGGACCGATGTTGCCGGTTGCTCTTAGAACGGAAGTTGCCAGAAGAAGGCTGGCAATGGTCATGCCGGATACGGGGTTGTTGCTGGAACCGATCAGACCGACCATACGGGAAGAGACCGTGGCAAAGAAGAAGCCGAACAGGATGACAATGATCGCACCCACCGGATTCAACGGAATGACAGGCACAATGGCAAGCAGGATCGCCAGAACGACGATGCCGCCGACCACTACCTTCATGTTGATGTCTTTATTTTGACGATTGACTTCTCCCGTCTTCACACCGATCTCTTTGACGGCGTCGCGGAAGGTGGTAACGATCAGCGGAAGCGATTTGATCAGGCTGATGATACCGCCGGCAGCAACCGCACCTGCACCGATGTATTTGACATAATTGGACCAGATGGCAACCGGGCTCATCTCTGCGATCGTCATGGAAGCCGGATAAATCGGAGAAGCCACACTCGCACCGAAGAGGGCGATGAGAGGCATGATGACGAACCAGGCCAGGACGCCGCCTGCCATCATATAGGAGGTAACCTTCGGGCCGCAGATGTAGCCGACACCAAGGAGAGCAGGCAGGACGTCCGCACCGAAGCCGGAACCCTTGTAGCCTTCAAAGTCCCAGGTAACTTCACTGGGGAAGAGCTGGAAGCCGTCCGCAATGAATTTATAGACGGCGGCGATTCCCATACCGGAGAAGACGGTGACTGCCTTGGCGCCGCCGGTTTCGCCTGCCTCTAGGACGTCAGCGCAGGCGGTGCCTTCCGGATAGGGAAGCTTGCCGTGCTCTTTGACAATCAGGGCGGCACGAAGCGGAATCATGAAGAAGATACCGAGAGATCCGCCGATTGCGGCGATGACGGCAATGGTCACAAGGGAAGGGGCGGTTGTGATCCCCTCTTTTGCCCAGAGAAAGATGGCGGGCAGGGTGAAGATGGCTCCTGCTGCGACCGATTCTCCTGCAGAACCGATGGTTTGCACCATGTTATTCTCCAGGATGGAGTCCTTGCGCATGATGATGCGGATGACCCCCATGGAAATGACCGCCGCCGGAATGGAGGCGGAAATGGTCATTCCGACCCTCAGCCCCAGGTAGGCGTTTGCGGCACCGAAGATAATCGCCATCAGCACGCCGATGACCACGGAGGTGACGGTCATCTCAGGCGGATTTTCATTTGCCGGAATGAAGGGCTTGAAAGATTGATTTGAATCACTCATTTTGTTACTCCTTTTCTTTAATATCGTAGAATCACGGGAAAAGCATACAGGACGACTGCAGGAGAGGTTCGATTCCTTTTGCACTTTGAAGGGATAAAGCGACCAGATCAATAAAAAAATGTACGCGGCGCATACATTTCACGACCGGAACCGGACCGCCGGATGCTCAGGCACGCCTGTTCTTTCCTCATGCAATTCTTGAGAAGTCATTATAGATGATTTGCAATTGAATTGCAATCGCTTTTTGAAGGGAGAGTGGCATAGCACCGGAACGGACATCCCCGGAGCTATGGTCGCATGCGGTCACGAAGAAGGGAAGTCTCACCGGGTGGTCTGGCTATGGAAATCCTTTCTCCAAAATGATAAACTGATGATAAATTTTTTACCAAATTCAGAACGCTCCACCGCAGGGGGGGAGAAATATCATTCCAAAGATCATCATTCAGAGACCATAAACCAAAGATCAAAAGGGGGACAGCAGCATGAAAAAAAACATTATTGTCGGACAGTCCGGAGGGCCGACCGCAGCCATCAATTCGTCATTGGCGGGCGTCTACCGTACGGCCAAGGACCGCGGCGCACAGAAGGTGTACGGGATGCTCCATGGTGTACAGGGATTATTAGAGGAAAAATATATCGACCTATCCGATCATTTGCGGACGGAGTTGGATGAAGAACTGTTAAAGCGGACGCCCGCTTCTTTTCTCGGTTCCTGCCGGTATAAGCTGCCGGAAATTCACGAGAATACGGAAGTATATGAGAAGATTTTCGAAATCCTGGAGAAGCTGGAAATCGAAGCCTTCATCTATATTGGCGGAAACGATTCCATGGATACGATCAAAAAGCTTTCCGACTATGCGATTATCAAGGGTTATCCGCAGAGGTTCATCGGCTGTCCCAAGACGATTGACAACGATCTGGCGCTGACCGATCACACGCCCGGCTACGGTTCCGCTGCCAAATATATCGGTACGTCCATGAAAGAAATCATCCGTGACGGGATCAGCATGATCCAGCCTAAGGGCAATGTGACCATCGTAGAGATCATGGGAAGGAATGCGGGATGGCTGACAGGAGCAACCGCCCTTTCCAAAGGAGAGGATTGTGACGGACCGGATTTGATTTATTTGCCGGAGGTTCCCTTTGATATTCAGAAGTTCGGAGAGCGGGTGCGGGATCTGTTAAAAAACCGTACCTTCGTTTGCGTAGCGGTTTCCGAAGGCATTCGGGACAAAGACGGCAAATATATTTGTGATTACGGAGATAGTGTGGATTTCGTGGACGCCTTCGGTCACAAGCAACTTTCCGGAACGGCAACTTTCCTGGCGGGGTATATCAAGGGCGAGATCGGCTGCAAAACCCGTGCCATTGAGCTTTCTTCCATGCAGAGGAGTGCTTCGCATCTGGCCAGCCGGATTGACATCCTGGAGGCAACGCAGGTGGGAGGTGCCGCAGTCAAGGCGGCGGATGAGGGAGACACGGGCAAGATGGTGGTTTTAAAGCGCGTATCGGACGATCCCTACCAGTGCTCCACCGAGGTCAAAGATGTGCACCGGATCGCCAATGATGAAAAGTGCGTGCCCCTCGACTGGATCACAGAGGATGGCAGCTATGTGACGGATGCTTTTGTCAGCTACGTGGAACCGCTCATTCAGGGGGATGTCTATCCGATTATCGTAAGCGGCATTCCCAGGCATCTCTATGCACCAAAGGAATTAAATCACTGGAAATAATTGTAAGAAAAAGAGCGGAGATTCGCGCAGCCCGTGCGAGGCGGCGGCATTTGGTGATAGACTTGAACGAGGGATAACGAAAGGAAATTTGGATGGCGCTTGTATGTATCACCGGAGCAAGCTCCGGGATCGGAGAAGAGTTTGCGGCACAGTTTGCCAAAAAAGGATATGCACTCCTGCTGGTTGCAAGAAACGAGCAGAAGCTTAGAGGGCTTGCGGCAAAATATCCGCACTGCGAAATTTTCCCCTGCGATTTGGGAAAAGAAGAGGAAGTGAAACGGCTGATCGACCGCTTGAAGGAAGAAGAGGATCTGCGGTTTATGATCAATAACGCAGGCTTCGGATCGGCAGGGGAATTTGAGGAGGATGTGCCGGAAAATGACCTGCAAATGATCGGTGTCAATGTGCGCGCCGTTCATCTGCTGACCCACGCCGCCCTTTTGCAGATGGAAAAAAAGAACCGGGGAACCATCCTGAATGTGGCATCCATTGCCGGGCTGATGCCGGGCGGACCCTTCATGGCGACCTATTATGCGACCAAGGCCTATGTGGTTTCCCTCACTTCTGCCATTGCACAGGAACTTAGGAGGAAGAAGTCCCGCATCCGGATTTTTGCCCTCTGCCCGGGACCGGTTGATACGAATTTCAACCGGGTGGCGGGGGTGAAATTCGCCCTGCCGGGGATTTCCGCAAAGACCTGCGTTTTAGAGGCGTTTGCCGGTATGAAAAGAGGCAGCGTCATCCTTGTGCCGGGCAGATTGCTGCGTGTTACCTCCGTTTTGGCGAGACTGTTGCCCAGAGGTTTTGTACTGAAGCTCATTTCCGGAGCGCAGAAAAGAAAGTTGGGGAGATAAGCGCCGATGTCCTATTCTTTTTTTGCCTCGATCTCCAGAATGAAATACATCGAACGCTGGGCGCTGATGCGCAATTCCAGGGAGGAGACGCTCTCCGAACATTCGCTGGAGGTGGCCATGATCGCCCATGCCCTCTGTGTGATTGCCAAAGAGCGTTATCACAGACCGCTCAATGCCGAAAAGGCAGCCTTGATCGGGATTTACCACGATGCGCCCGAGATCATTACCGGTGACATGCCGACGCCGGTCAAGTATTCCAGCGCGGAGATGAAGAGCGTTTACAAGGAGGTGGAGGCGGATGCACAAAGGCGCCTCCTTGGCGGGTTGCCGGAGGATTTGAAACCCGTTTACGAGGAGATTTTTTCCCCGGAAAAAACGGGGGAAGAAGTTTACCTGAGAAGACTGGTTAAGGCGGCGGACAAACTCTCCGCCTACATCAAATGCATTGAAGAAGAGAAGTCGGGCAACACCGAATTTGCCACCGCCAAGAAGACCATCCGGGCATCCCTTGCAAAGTTGGAAGAAGAGCTGCCCGAGGTGTCGGACTTCGTGCGGGACTTTCTCCCCTCTTACGGTAAGACGCTGGACGAGCTGAACCGGGAAGAAAATTGAACCGCAGAGCCGATCGACATCGGAAGCGTTTGACCGTTTGGCAATGTGGGATGCGAAGGGAGAGGTTTAGGCGATCAACGAAATTTATACCTTGAACAGACAGATTTAGCCGATCACCTAAATTTGTGATCTCCGCAGCGGAAATGAGCCGATCGACTAATTTCTACGTCGCATAGAGCATGGGAGAGCCGTCCTTCGAGGGGGAAATTCAGTGAGTCTTCACCTACGACAGCCGAAAGGGTTTTATATATGAAAATCACCAGCGCGGAAACTTTTGGAAAGGCATTGCGACAAAGGCGCAAAGAGCTAGGATATACGCAAGGCTATCTTTCTGAATTTACAGGCCTCAGTGTGAGCTTCCTTTCGGAACTGGAGAATGGGAAGAAGACGATCCAGTTAGAGAAGGCCATTCAGGTCGCCATGCTGCTCGGGCTGGATCTTCACATGGAAGTTCGGGGAAGATCATGAGGCAGTTAGACGTCTATATTGAAATTTCAGGTCAAGAATATCTCGCCGGTTCGATTCGGGGGGATGGTCCATCGGATGCGGTATTTTCTTATGATTTCGCTTTTTCGGATCAGGGAAAAGCGATTTCGGTTCATCTGCCTCTCCGGAAAGAAGCTTTTTCTCCGGATGAAACAAGATGTTTTTTTGAAGGTCTGCTCCCGGAAGGATTCAGTAGAAAAACGGTGGCTTCCTGGTTGCGAGCGGATGAGGAAGACTATCTGACCATCCTTTCGGAGTTGGGGAAGGAGTGTCTGGGCGCCATTCGGATCGAAGAAAATGAGAATCGAAAGATAGAGGCGCCCCGGTATGTCTTATTATCTCTGGATGAGGTCAGAAGGCTGGCGGCGGAGGGGGTTTCAAAATCTACCGAAATTTTGGTGGAATCTCATCTTTCTCTTACCGGTGCATCAGGCAAGGTTGGTTTGTTTCTTGCAGGAGATCAATGGTATCAGCCCTTTGGAACAGCCCCGAGCACGCATATCTTAAAACAAAGTCATATTCGATTTCGACATCTGGTCGAGAATGAGCAGTTGGTGCTGCGTACGGCGAAGAAGCTTGGGATATCGACAGTGGAAAGCTTCGTCGTGCATGCGGGTGGGTCCCAGGAATCAGACATCCTGCTTGCAACGAAACGTTATGATCGGGATCTTATTCATTCACAAAAGAAAATCGGGGAGATGTTCTGTCCATTGCGCCTTCACCAGGAAGATTTTGCGCAGGCATTGGGAATACCCGGAAATCGTAAATATGAAGGGCTGGGAGAGGGCTATCTGGAGAAAATATTTGCATTGCTGAGAGCTATTTCTGAAAACCCGATGCAAGACCAGCTAGAGCTCCTAGACCTTTTGATTTATGACAAGCTGGTTGGGAACACGGACAATCATATCAAAAACCTATCTCTTTTATATAACGGGGATCTTTCTGCGGCTCGTCTTGCACCCGCCTATGATCTGGTTTCTACGATAATTTATAAGAATACGGCTGCGGAAATGTCGATTGCCATTGGAAGGGAGCTGCGCCTGGATCGGATCTCGAAGCAAAGCTTTATGGATTCGGATCGGGAAATCGGACTTTCCCGGAATCTGATTCAAAAGGAATATGAGAGGCTCCAATCCTCCCTTGCAGGAGCGATGCGCGAAGTGGCAGGAGAGATGGAGGAGGAAGGTTTCCTTGCCGCCCCGGAGATGGCGGAGAAAATTCTTGGCTTGTCCGCAGTAGAAAATGCATAAAGCAGAGGGGGCTACAAGAGTGCAGTAAAAAAAGCCTCCCCCACAGGAAGGGGGAGACCTATCAAAACATCCCTGATACAGGGGATGTGAGCGAACAGGTTTATTCCACCGGAACCGTGTTTGGCCCGCTGATGCGTTTGATGTTTGAGAGCCGACCGAATTTGATGGCCTCTTTGATAAAGGAAATGACGATCTGCGAATAGGACACCTTGGTCGGTTTAATGGAAAGGGAACTGAATTCCCCCTTCACGAATCGAATCTCCATGATTTTGTCAAGACGACTGGTCTTAACCAGAATCATATCTTCTTCTTCGTAGGAAATCATCAGGTGATCATATCCCTCATCCTTCAGATAGTCTGTGATCAGGCATAGGCCGTCTTCTTCTTGCGCACGGAATTCATGCGCGTTCGTCTCATCCTGTTCCGGTGCGGTTGCATCTTCGAAGGAAGAGACTTCGGGAGAGCCCTTCTGTTCCGGTGCAGCGGTATCTTCGAAGGAAGAGGCTTCGGGAGAGATCTCCTGTTCCGGGGTCGATCCTTCTTCGAAGTGGGGAGCTTCGTCGGAAAGTTTCTGTTCCATGGCATCTTCCTCCGCTTCCGGCGCACTCATCGGGGATACAGGTTCTGCAGGATCATCCGGCATTTCACCCCCCTTCTCCGGGAAATCTCCCTCAGGGGAAACAGCCGGTTCCGGCATCTTCCAGGGAGCGCTTCCGGATGCGGGAGAGGCTTCCGGTGCGTCGTCTTCTTCATTGAAAAAAACCTCCGATGAAACCGGCAGATCGTGATCGGGAGAAGTGATGCGCACTTCTTTTTCAAAAGCGTAACTCGGGATAGGGATCTCCGGCGAAAAAGCATATTCCATGTCGGGAGGGAGGGCTTCCGAAGCGGCGGCGCCCACTTCCACGGCTTTGGAGAAGGACTCTGCGGGTGTTTCCGTATGTGCTTCCGAAACGGAGGAAACGAAGGCACCGGGCGCTTCTGTCGCAGGCGAGAGTTCTACCGCACTGTCCAGTGTTGCGGTAATCGGATCCGTAATGGTCGTTTCATTCAGAATATTGGTCGTATCCGCCATGAGTACCCCTTTCTATCCGTCCGGAAGGATTGCGCTCTGGCTTTTACCTCCGGATCGTTCTTTGCAAAAAATCGGAATGGCAATTTATATATCGTACGTTTTTTTGCGATTATTAGGGGGAAAAGACGGACTTTTCGGGAAATCCGCTTAGGAGTTGTTCTGTTCTTCCACCAGTCTGGTCGAATGATAGATCTCCCTCAGCCTCGGTTTTTCAATCTTGCCGGTTGCATTGCGGGGCACATCGGCAAAAATAATTTTGCGAGGACGCTTGTATCTGGGAAGCCCCAGGCAGAAGTGGTTGATCTCTTCTTCCGTGCAGGAAACGCCCTCTTTGAGCTTGATGATGGCAGCGGCAATCTCACCCAGGCGCGGATCGGGAAGGCCGATCACGGCAACGTCATGTACCTTCGGGAAGGAGGATAAGAAGCTTTCGATCTGGACCGGGTAGAGGTTCTCGCCTCCGGAGATGATGACATCCTTTTTTCTGTCGACCAGGAAATAGAAACCGTCTTCATCTTCTCTTGCCATGTCTCCGGTATGAAGCCAGCCGTCCTTCAGGACTTCGGCAGTGGCTTCCGGGTTATGGTAGTAGCAAACCATGACGCCTTCGCCCTGTACGCAGAGTTCTCCGACTTCGCCCCTTTCAACCGTTTCTCCGTTTTCATCGACGATCTTCGCCTTCCAGCGGAACCCGGGGACGCCGATGGCGCCGACCTTGTCGATATGATCCATGCCCAGGTGGACACAACCCGGGCCACAGGATTCTGACAGCCCGTAATTGGTGTCATACTGATGGTGGGGGAAGTAATGCAGCCATCTCTTGATCAGACTGGGCGGGACTGGCTGTGCACCGATGTGCATCAGTCTCCACTGCGACAGAGAGTAGTCGGAAAGACGGAGAGTTCCCGCGTCCAGCGCTGCCAGAAGATCCTGCGCCCACGGCACGAGCAGCCAGACGATGGTGCAGCCCTCGGACGAAACGGCTTCCAGAATTGCCTCGGGGGCATTGCCTTTTAGCAAAACGGCGTGGCTGCCCGTATAGAGAGAGCCGAACCAGTGCATCTTGGCGCCGGTATGATAGAGGGGCGGAATGCAGAGAAAAACATCATCCTTGGTGGTTTTATGGTGTACGGCCTCCATCTGCGCGGATTGCAGAAGAGCGGCATGCTTTAACAGAATGGCCTTCGGAAAGCCGGTGGTGCCGGAGGAATAGTAAATGGCAGCGGGATCCTCATCCGTAATCAGGACTTTGGGGGCGGAAGAGGAGCAGTTGGAAACGAGGAAGAGGTAGTCGTCCGCATAGGTCGGGCAGGAGTCGCCGACAAAGAAGAGAAGGCGCTCTTTGCCCAGATCCTCTGCGATCTGCTCGATACGGCCGATGAACTCCGGACCAAAAAACAGCACGTCCACATCCGCCAGCTTCACGCAGTAATCAATCTCCTCTGCGGTATAACGGAAGTTGAGAGGAACGGCGATTGCGCCCGCTTTTAAAATGCCGAAATAAATCGGCAGCCATTCCAGACAGTTCATGAGGAGAATCGCCACCTTTTGCCCCTTACGGATGCCGCGCCCCTGCAGGAGGTTCGCCACGCGGTTGGCCTTTTCATCAAAGACGGACCAGGTGATGTCTCGCCTGTAATAAGTGGAGGAGGTAGGTTGAATCAGGGAATATTCCTTCCATGTCACGCGGGCATTTTCATGAATTTCGGGATTGATCTCGATCAGAGCAACTTCCTCTCCATAGAGTTTGGAGTTGCGCTCCAACAGGTCTGTAATTGGCATATTGTTTCCTCTTTGCTATAATGGTCGAAATATACGCAGAGTTACAAGGTTGCAGGGACTGTAAACAGGCAAATTAATGCTTACAATACCCCGAAAAAAGAAGAAAATCAAGGGAGTAGAGAATGAAAGAATTGATGTTGGGGAATCAGGCGCTTGCCAGAGGACTGTATGAAGCGGGATGTTCTTTTATTTCCAGTTACCCGGGAACACCGAGCACCGAAATCACGGAGGAAGCGGCGAAATTCGATGAAATGTACTGTGAATGGGCGCCGAATGAGAAGGTGGCGATGGAGGCAGCGTTTGGCGCTTCCTTATCCGGGCGAAGAAGCTTCTGTGCCATGAAGCATGTCGGGCTGAATGTCGCGGCAGACCCTCTCTTCACGCTCTCTTATACCGGCGTGAACGGCGGACTGGTCATCGGCGTGGCGGATGATGCGGGAATGCACTCCTCTCAAAATGAGCAGGACTCCCGTCATTATGCGATCAGCGCAAAGGTGCCGATGTTAGAGCCTTCGGATTCCGAAGAGGCGTTAGAGTTCACCAAATTGGCCTATGAACTTTCGGAGAAATATGATACCCCGGTGCTGGTGAAGCTCTGCACCCGCGTCTCCCATTCCCAGTCGGTCGTGGAAACTTCTCCCAGGCAGGAAGTTCCCGTTAAGCCTTATGAAAAGAATATTCCGAAATATGTGATGATGCCGGGCATGGCAAGGAAAAGGCATCCGGTCGTAGAGGAGAGGCTAAAGGCGCTTAGGGCATACGCCGAGAAGGCGGATATCAACCGGATCGAAGGAGTGGAGGCGCAGACGGGAAAGCATCCGTTTGCCATTATTACGGATTCCACTTCTTATCAATATGTAAAAGAAGTCTTTGGGGATGACGTTCCGGTTCTGAAACTTGGGATGGTCAATCCGCTTCCGGTAGATCTCATCCAAAATTTTGCTTCCCTCGCAGAGAGACTGGTGGTTGTGGAAGAACTGGATCCGATCATCGAGAATCATTGCAGGAACCTAGGTCTGGCAGTGGAAGGAAAGGACCTTTTTTCCCTCTGCGGAGAATTTTCCCAGAACGACATCGCAGAGAAACTCGGCAGGGGCAAGGCACACGGACGCAGGACGGCGGACGAGATTCCGCCACGACCTCCGGTTATGTGCGCAGGATGTCCGCACCGCGGTCTGTTCTATATCCTGAAGAAGAACAAGATCACCGTATTAGGAGACATCGGCTGTTATACGCTGGGAGCGGCCGCACCGCTTTCCGCCATGGACATGACCCTCTGCATGGGAGCTTCGATCAGTGCCGTCCACGGGTTCAATAAATGCGCAGGAAAAGAGAGCGAGAACAAAACGGTCGCCGTGATCGGGGACTCGACCTTCATGCATTCAGGAATGACGGGGCTTGCGAATATTGCATATAACCAGTCCAATTCCACGGTGATCATCCTGGATAACTCGATTACCGGCATGACGGGGCATCAGCAGAACCCGACGACGGGCTACAATATCAAGGGGGACCCGGCGGGGAAGATCGATCTGGAGTCTCTCTGTAAGGCGATGGGCATTGCAGACGTGCGTGTCTGCGACCCCTATGATCTGCAAAAAACGGAAGAGACGGTGAAGGCAGCGCTTTCCTTTAGCGGTCCCAGTGTGGTCATCAGCCGCAGACCCTGTGCGCTACTCAAGTATGTGAAACACCAGCCGGCGTTCACGGTGGATCAGACAAAGTGCGTGGGCTGTAAGTCCTGCATGCGGATCGGATGTCCTGCCATCTCCATGAAAAACGGCAAGGCACAGGTGGACGAAACGCTCTGCGTCGGCTGCGGCGTCTGTGAGCAGCTCTGTGGCGTAAAGGCCTTCGTACATCATTGAGAAAGGAAAACTCGAATGAAGAATACAAACGAGATCATGCATACAAAGAACGTCATGATTGTAGGCGTCGGCGGGCAGGGTTCGCTGTTGGCCAGCAAGCTGTTGGGCAGGCTTTTACTGAGCGAGGGACTGGACGTGAAGGTATCGGAGGTGCACGGGATGTCGCAAAGAGGCGGCAGCGTGGTGACCTATGTTCGTTACGGAGAACATGTCTATTCGCCGGTGATTGATGAGGAAGGGGCGGATTTCATCGTCTCCTTCGAGCTTTTGGAGGCGGCACGCTGGCTCCCTTATTTGAAAAAAGACGGAGTGATCGTTACCAATACGCAGCAGATCGATCCGATGCCGGTGATTACGGGAAATGCTACTTACCCGGAGGATCTGGTGAAGAAGATGAAGGAGACGGGCGCCAGAGTGGATGCGCTTAACTGTCTGGAACTTGCGGAGAAGGCGGGAAGTGCGAAAGCGGTCAATCTGGTACTCATGGGACGGCTGTCGCATTATTTTGACCTGGAAGATGAAAAATGGCAGAAGGCGATTGAGGAGAGCGTACCGCCCAGGTTCCTGGAGATGAACCGGAAAGCCTTCGAGCTGGGAAGAAATGCGTAAGGAATGGGAAGGACAGATAGAAATGGAACTTTTTTTTCAAAAAGAAATTGAAACCGCATCCAGGGAGCAGATCACTGCCTGGCAGAGCGAGCGTCTGGTCAAACAGGTGCAGCATGTATGGAATCATGTCCCATACTACAGGAAGAAGATGGAAGAGAAGGGACTGGAAGCAGGAGACATCCGCGGCATCGAAGATCTGCACAAACTTCCCTTTCTCTCCAAGGCGGATCTGCGGGAGTGCTATCCGTACGGTCTTCTGGGGAGCCCAAGGGAAGAGGTGGTGCGGATTCACTCCACCTCCGGCACGACAGGAAAAAGGGTGGTGGCTTTTTATACGCAGAAAGATCTGGATCTCTGGAGCGACTGCTGTGCCCGTGCCCTCTGTGCAGCGGGAGCCACGAAGGAAGACGTCTGCCAGGTGTCTTACGGATACGGCCTCTTCACCGGGGGAGCGGGACTGGATGCCGGCAGTCATAAGGTCGGGTGTATGACCATTCCCACCTCTTCCGGCAATACGGACAGGCAGACCATGTTTATTCGGGATCTGGGTGCGACAATTCTCTGCTGTACGCCTTCCTATGCGGCCTATCTGGCGGAAAGCATGAAAGAAATGGGCCTTTCTCCGGAGGAGATTCCGTTAAAAGCGGGCATCTTCGGTGCGGAAGCCTGGTCGGATGAGATGAGAAAAAGCATCGAAGAGACGCTGGGGATTCAGGCATATAACATCTATGGTCTGACGGAGCTGTCGGGCCCCGGCGTTTCCTTTGAGTGCTCGGCAAGAAGCGGGATGCACATCAATGAGGATCATTTCATTGCGGAGATCATCGATCCGGAAACGGGAGAGGTGTTGCCGGAAGGGGAAACCGGAGAACTGGTTTTCACTGCGATCACCAAAGAGGCCTTTCCCCTGATTCGGTATCGAACCAGAGATATCACCTCTTTGTGCAGGGAAAAATGCGCCTGCGGCAGAACCCATGTCCGCATGATGAGGCTAAGAGGCAGAACAGATGATATGCTGATCATCCGGGGCGTCAACGTCTTCCCGTCTCAGATCGAAACGGTGCTGCTCAAGCAGGGGTATCAGGCCAACTACCAGATCATTGTGGATCGCGTGAACCATTCGGATACGCTGGAAGTCAGGGTTGAGATGACGCCGGAGATGTTTGTGGACAATGTCGGAGAGATCGAAACCAGACAGAAGGTGTTGGTCGAAGGGCTGCGATCCATGCTGGGACTCTCGGCACAGGTGACGCTGGTGGCGCCCAAAACGATTGTCCGCAGCGAGGGCAAGGCGGTTCGTGTGATTGATAAGAGGAAACTGTAACGGGAGAAAAAGCAACATAGGAGAGAGCAATATAGGAGAGAGACGATGAGTTTAAAACAGATTTCCGTTTTCTTGGAAAACAGGCCGGGCACCCTCAAGGATATGACCGCCGTGCTGACCGAGAACCGGATTGATATGCGTGCCCTTTCTCTGGCGGAAACGAAGGATTTCGGGATTGCCAGACTCATTGTGGACGATGCGTATCATGCAGCGAATGTATTAAAGGATGCCGGTTTTGTCAGCAGTCTGACCAGTGTGGTCGGGGTCATGATCCCGGATGAGGTCGGAGGGCTGGACGGCGTGCTGGAGATTTTGCAAAAGAATCATGTCAACGTGGAATATATGTATGCGTTTCTGGGGGGAAAGAAAATCAACCACGCCTATATGATTCTGCGGGTGACCGATAACAAGGCGGCGGAGACAGCGCTGTCCGGTAATCATTTCCGAATTGTGACGCAGGATGAAATTTCGGAACTGTAATCGAATGATACGGGGGTCAGAGTCTGAAAGTTCGATGCGGGCGTGACAGCCATCCTGCATCATGGGAATCATACCAATGATTCTGACATCCATCGTAAGACAGGAGGGGCCAAATGGAGATCGTGTGCCTGGATTTAGAGGGAGTGCTGGTTCCGGAAATCTGGATCGCCTTTGCGGAGGAGGCAGGGATTCCGGAACTGAGGAAGACCACGAGGGAGGAGCCGGACTATGATAAATTGATGCAGTGGAGACTGCAGGTCATGAAGGAGAAAGGGTTGAAACTTCCGCAGATCGAAGAGGTCATTCGCAGGATCGAACCATTTCCGGGGGCGGTAGAATTCCTGGATGCACTCAGAAGCAGGACGCAGGTCATTATTCTGAGCGATACCTTTACGGAGTTTGCCCGCGTCCTGATGGAAAAGTTGAAATGGCCGACGATCTTTTGCAACCGGCTGCAGGTGGGAAAAGACGGTGAAATTACCGGCTATCAAATGCGAACCACCGAAACCAAATTAAGCACCGTGAAGGCCCTGCAGTCGATCGGCTTTGACACGATTGCGGCGGGAGACAGCTATAACGATCTTGGCATGATCGGGGCCAGCAAGGCGGGCTTCCTCTTCCGCTCCACACCGGAGATTATAGAAGCGCACCCGGAGATTCCCGCTCTGAATACCTACGAGGAGCTGAAGGAGAACATTTTTTCCGCCCTCTAAGGCTGTTTCTTTTGCCCGTTTTGTCCGACAGAAATAGAGAGCGTACTTGGCTTTTTTTGAAAAAAAGTTTCGTTCTTATGAGAAGACTGTGAGGTGTGAATGATGGGCAGGGGCAATAATCGTAGTATTTTAAGACAAAGAATGGAGGAACTTTTTCATCATCCGAAGAAGCAGGGAGTCATCCTGATGCTCTATCCGGAAGATTTTCGTCACATGAACGATACCTTCGGTGCGGAAAATGCGGAAGCATTATTAGAGGAGATGGAGAAGCTTCTGGCAGAAAAGACGGAAGTGGAAGTCATAAACGGCAACGGCGTGGAAATGGTTGCGCTCTTAGACGGCAGAGATATGACGGACGCCATCAGAATATCGGGTGAGGTACTGGAGCGGTTTTCACACAGCTTTCGTGTGGGAGAGACCAGATGTCTCTGCAAGGCGCAGATCGGGCTTTTAGAATATCCCGGGTTGGCACAGACACCGGAGGACGCGCTTTTGTACTTGGACCGTGCTGTTCGAGAGGCGGAAAACTGTGGACAGAACCGGTATCTGGTGTATGATTCGGAGATGCATGCAGAGTACGTCAGGCGCCATACGATTGCGGTTTCTTTAAGGGAAGCGCTGACAAGTGGTGCGGTGGAGGTGCGCTACCGTCCGACCTATCAGGTGAGGGAAAAAAGGTTCACACGGGCGGAGTTCTACATGAGAATCTTCATTCCGGGCATCGGCATGGTCGGCTCGCAGGAATTCATGCCCATTCTGGAAGAAACCGGGCAGGTGACGGAGCTGGAATATTATGCGCTGGACAAGGTCTGTTCCCTGATTTCCCAGTTGATCCAAAAGGGGAATGATTTTGAATCGGTGGCGCTGCCGATTTCCGCCGACCTGCTGTTACAGGAATATTTTGTAGAGAAGGTGAAGGAAGCCCTAGACCGGTATGAGATTCCGGTGGGAAAACTGGCGCTGGAAATCACGGAGAACGTTTTGACAAGCGCCTATATGGAAGCGGACAGGGTGCTGAGGGCGTTAAAGGATCTGGGGGTTGAAATCATCCTCAATAACTTTGGAACGGGATATTCCGGGATCAGTTCGATTCTGGATTTGCCGGTGGATGTGTTAAAACTGGAGAGGCTTTTTATCTGGGAACTGGAGACGAATGAAAGGGCTGCGGATCTGATCGACGGACTCATTTCGATTGCGGATCGACTGGGACTCGGAATCATCGCGGAGGGAGTAGAAACGCAGCATCAGGTTGATCTGTTAAACCTCTTCGGCTGTCCCTACCAGCAGGGCTTTTACTACGTGCCGACGGTGGAAGCGGAGGTATTATCCAGGGTGCTGGGTGCGGGAATCGACGATGCACTGGAGATCATTTCCGAGGAAAAACGTAAATTACAGCAGTACTAGAAAGGCATTTGATACAGATTTATGACGCAGAAGAACAAAACGACATCAAAACAGTCCGCGCGGAAGATTCTTCCCGCGGACATTCACGATTATATCCGTGTGAGGGGGGCGGCAGAGAATAATTTAAAACACATTAGTGTCAACATTCCGAGACAGACGCTGACGGTGTTAACCGGTCTTTCCGGTTCCGGCAAGTCCTCCCTCGCCTTCAATACGATTTTTGCCGAGGGACAGCGCAGATATATGGAATCGCTTTCCTCCTATGCCAGAATGTTTCTGGGACAGATGGAAAAGCCAAACGTGGAGAACATCGAGGGACTGTCTCCGACCATCTCGATCGACCAGAAAACAACCAATCGCAACCCCAGATCCACCGTGGGTACGGTGACGGAAATCTACGATCACTTTCGTCTCCTCTATGCGAGGATCGGCATTCCCCATTGCCCGAACTGCGGGAGAGAGATTCGAAGACAGAGCGTGGATGAGATGGCGGATCAGATCCTGCAACTCGAAACAGGAACGAAATTGCAGATTCTGGCTCCCGTCGTCAGGGGGAAAAAGGGCAGGCACGAGAAGGTCTTTGAACGCGCAAAGAGAGCGGGTTATGTGCGGGTGCGGGTGGACGGCAGCCAATATGACCTGTCCGAAGAGATCGAACTGGATAAAAACATCAAGCATTCGATTGAGATCATTGTAGACCGGCTGGTGATCAAAGAAGACAGACAGTCCATGCGCTCCCGACTGACGGATTCGATTGAATCCGCACTGGCGCTGGCAGCAGGCCTTCTGGTCGTGGATGTCATCGGCGGAAAAGAGCTCACGTTTTCCCAGAGCTTTTCCTGCCCGGATTGCGGGATTTCCATTCCGGAGATTGAGCCCAGGAGTTTTTCCTTCAACAACCCTTACGGCGCCTGCCCGGAATGCTCGGGGTTGGGATATAAGATGGAGTTTGATGAGGACCTGATGGTGCCGGATCAGAGGCTGTCTCTCAATGAGGGGGCGATTCAGGTCATGGGATGGCAGTCTTCCGCCAAGGAGGGGAGTTTTTCGCACGCCCTTTTGGAGGCGCTGGCAAAGACATATCACTTCAGTCTGGACGAACCCTATGAGAAACTGCCGCAGAAGATCAGAACCATGCTGATGCACGGCTTTGACAAGACGGTGACGGTACACTATGTCGGACAGAGAGGAGAGGGAAATTATCCGATTCTTTTCGACGGACTCATCAAAAACGTAGAGCAGCGCTACCGGGAGACGGGGTCCGATGCGGCCAAGGCGGAGTACGAAGAATTTATGCGAATCACGCCCTGTAAGGCCTGCGGTGGCCAGAGACTGAAGAAGGAATCGCTGGCGGTTACGATTTCGGGTAAGAATATTTACGAGATCACCAATCTGGCGGTCGGGGATTTGAATGCCTATCTGGAAGGGATGGAACTGACGAAGCAGCAGGAGCGGATCGGTGTGCAGGTGTTAAAAGAGATCCGGGCGCGAGTCGGCTTTCTGATTGACGTGGGACTGGATTATCTGACGCTCTCCCGCGCAACCGCCACCCTTTCGGGAGGGGAGGCGCAGCGCATCCGGCTGGCAACCCAGATCGGATCGGGGCTCTGCGGCGTCTGTTACATCCTGGATGAGCCTTCGATCGGGCTGCATCAGAGAGACAATGACAAGCTGCTTGCCACGCTCAAGAATCTGCGGGATCTGGGGAATACCCTGCTCGTGGTGGAGCATGACGAAGATACCATGCGGGCGGCGGATTATATTGTGGACATCGGACCGGGCGCCGGGGCGCATGGAGGAGAGGTCGTTGCCTGTGGCACGGCGGAAGAGCTCATGCAGGTGCCGGAATCGGTGACCGGACAGTATCTTGCGGGAAAAATCAAGATCGAGGTTCCGAAGGAAAGACGGAAGCCGACAGGATTTCTGAAGATCCTCGGTGCACAGGAACACAATCTGTGTAACATTGACGTGCGGATTCCGCTGGGGATTTTTACCTGTGTGACGGGGGTTTCAGGCTCCGGCAAGTCGTCGTTGGTCAACGAAATCTTATACAAACATCTGGCGCATGATTTGAACCGTGCCAGGACGATCCCCGGCAAGCATAAGGGGATTGAAGGAATCGAGCAGCTGGACAAGATCATCAATATCGACCAGTCGCCGATCGGGAGAACGCCGAGATCGAATCCCGCGACATATACCGGCGTCTTTGATCTGATTCGCACTCTTTTTGCAGGAACGAATGACGCGAAGGCGAGGGGCTATCAGAAGGGACGCTTCTCCTTTAATGTGAAGGGCGGCCGTTGCGAAGCCTGCTCGGGAGACGGCATTATCAAGATCGAGATGCACTTCCTTCCGGATGTGTATGTGCCCTGTGAGGTCTGTGGCGGAAAACGTTATAACCACGAGACATTGGAAGTGAAGTACAAGGGGAAAAGCATCTATGACGTGCTGGAAATGACGGTGGAAGAGGCACTGCAGTTTTTTGAAAATGTGCCGTCCATCCGGCGCAAGATCCAGACGCTTTACGATGTGGGGCTGGGGTATGTCAAGCTCGGACAGCCTTCCACCGAACTTTCGGGAGGAGAGGCGCAAAGGATTAAACTGGCGTCCGAGCTTTCGAGGACTTCCACCGGAAAAACCATTTATATTCTGGACGAGCCGACGACAGGCCTGCACTTTGCGGATGTCAAAAAACTGGTCGCCATCATGCAGAAGCTGGTGGAGAGCGGAAACTCCGTGATCGTGATTGAACACAATCTGGATGTGATCAAGTGTGCGGATTATATTCTTGATATGGGACCGGAAGGCGGAAGTCGAGGCGGTCATTTGATTGCGGAGGGAACGCCGGAAGAAGTGGCTGGGGTCAAACAATCGTTTACCGGCCAGTATTTAAAGAAAATGCTGAGATAAACAGCTCTTTTCGGCAAAGTTACGTATTGTAATCACCAGGCAGAGGGGAGATTGATTTTAGCCCCTCTCTGCCGTAGAATGAAAGAAATCATGGTGTGACCAAAACAAGGCGTTGCACCGGGAATCAGCAGATCCGGGATGAAAATTGGGGTGAATTGCGCACAAAATAAACGATATTTCGTCAAATTGTATACGCAACGACAAAAAGGGGAAGGGGGGAGAGAAACCCTATAAAGGATAGGGAGGAGAATACCGATAACGATACTAGGTTGTTATCTATATCAGGACGGTTCATGATCTTTACCATCTTATGATTAACCAGAAGGAGGAAGGAGCATTGGCAATAGACACGATTCAGAAGATCCGGGATGCGGAGTCGCAGACGACGCAGAAGGAAAAAGACGCCAAAAAGCAGGCGGAGCGGATGGTTGAGGAGGCGAAGGAAGCCGCCGGAGTGCTGGTCAAGGAAAGGATTGCCGAAGCAAAGAAGCAGGGCGAGGAAGCTCTTGCCGGGGCAGCGGAAGAGAACAAACGGGCTGTGGAGCAGGCAAGAGAAGAGGCGAGAAGCCAGGTGGAAGCTCTGAAAACGCAGGCGGCACAGAGAGAAAAAGAGGCGGTGGAAGCCGTTCTGAAAGAACTCACAGCCTGACAGGAAAGGCACAGGAAAGGAGGCAGAGCATGGCAGTATTGCCCATGAAACGGGTCCTGATTGTCGGACTGCGCAGGGACAGGAAGAAGTTGTTAGAACTGCTTCAGCGAAAAGGCGTGATGGAAATCACGACCGGAAAAAGCGCAGAGAAAACCGACGAGGACTCCGTCTTTCACCGTATCGATGTATCCGGGCAGAGGCAAATGTTCGAGAAGAACGTAGCGCACGCACAAGCGGCGTTAGCGGTGCTGGATAAGGAACATCCGGGCGCCAAGGATCCGGGAATGTTTAACGGTCGGATCCCCATGTCGCTTACCGACTACGAAACGCAGGCGTCAAAGCGCGACAAGATCATGCAGATGGTAAGTGAATTGAATCGCTTAGCCAGGCTGCAGGCGGATTTACAGGCGGAGAAGCCTAAGGTGGAGGCGCAGATGGAGGCGCTTACCCCTTGGAAGGATTACGCCTATCCGTTAGACATGAAGGAAACGGAACAGACACGTGTTTTTATCGGGACACTTCCCAACGAGCAAACCAGGGAGGGCATTCTGGAGAACTTCCGTCAGATTGCCAAAGAAGTTTCCGGGATCGATGTGCAGATTATTTCCGCTTCTCCCGAGCAGACCTGTGTTCAGGTGATCTGTCTGAAGAAAGAGGAAGAGCAAACCGAGGAAGCACTTCGCAGAATGAGTTTTGCAAGACCTTCTCTCTCCGGTAGCGTTCCGAAGAAAATGCTGCAGGATTGCGAGAAGAGACTGGTGGAGATTGACCGCGAGGAGCACGAGACGAAGGAGAAGATCGAGGCTTACTACCCGAGGAGGGATGAGCTTCGTTTTATTATTGACTATTTCCGGATGCGTGCGGACAAATATGACGTGATCGGACAGGTCAATCAGTCGGATAAAGTCTTCCTCATCAACGGCTATGTGCCGCAGAAATGTGCAAGACCGCTTTCGGAACTCCTGGAAAGTCGTTTTGACTGTGTGGTGGAATTTGAGGAGCCTTCCGAGGAGGAAGAGGTGCCGGTGGCGCTGATGAACAACAGCTTTGCGGCACCCGTAGAGGGCGTGGTCTCCGCCTACTCCCTTCCGGGCAAGGGAGAGCTGGACCCGAGCTTTCTGGTCGCTCTATTTTACTATTTCCTGTTCGGCATGATGCTTTCCGATGCCGCCTACGGCATCATCATTGTGATCGCCTGTGCCTTCGTCCTTGCGAAAAACAGTAAGACCATGGAGGACGGGGCGAAGAAATCGCTGAAGATGTTCCTGTTTGCGGGGCTTGGAACACTGTTTTGGGGAGCCATGTACGGTTCCTGGTTCGGCAACCTTCCGCAGACGATCCTTCAAGTGTTCGGACCGGACCCGAAGGCACAGCTACATCTGGAGCTGTGGACGGATCCCACCGTACATCCGATGACGGTACTCGGCTTCTCCTTTATTGTGGGTCTGGTTCATGTCTTTATCGGCATGGGAGTGCAGGCTTACATGGATATCAAGGCGGGCAAGATTCTGGATGCGGTCTATGATGTGTTCTTTTGGTATCTGCTTCTCATCGGCTGCGTGGGAGTGCTTCTGGCAACCCCCATGGTGGGTGGAATGTTCCAACTGGGACCAAAGGGAGAGGGTCTGGTCTTCTCCGGCACCGTCATGATGGTCTTCAAGATCTGTTGCCTGATCGGCGCAGTGGGCATCATCCTCTTTGGAGGCAGAGAGTCGAAGAATCCGGGGCTTCGTTTTGCCAAGGGTCTGTATGCGCTTTATGGCATCAGCTCCTACTTAAGCGACGTCCTGTCTTATTCAAGACTCCTGGCACTGGGTCTGGCGACCGGCGTCATCTCCAATGTGTTTAACAACATGGCGCAGATGGTCGGACAGGGAAACGGTGTCGTGGGTGCTGTCTTCTTTTTCCTGATCGTGATCGTAGGGCATACGCTCAATCTGGCGATCAATGCGCTGGGCGCCTATGTTCATACCAATCGTCTGCAGTATGTCGAATTCTTCGGCAAGTTCTACAGCGGAGGTGGGAAACCGTTTACGCCGTTTGCCGAGAAAACGCAGTATTACATCGTGAAGGAATAAAATTAAATATAGAACAACTATTTCACAAACCAATGATGGAGGAAATGAAAGATGAGTAATTTGGGACTGTTTTTTGCAATCTTAGGCGCTGCTCTGGCAGCATTACTGGCAGGTGCCGGCTCTGCAAGAGGCGTCGGTATGGCAGGACAGGCGGCAGCAGGCGTGGTGACGGATCAGCCGAATATGTTCGGACGCGTCCTTATTCTGCAGCTGCTTCCCGGTACCCAGGGAATTTACGGACTGCTGATTGCTTTCGTGGCGATGAATAACATGGGTGTCATCGGCGGCGCACCGGATGCCAAGATGACGCTGCTCAAGGGACTGGCTTATCTGGGAGCCTGCCTGCCGATGGCGTTTGTCGGCTACATTTCCGCCATCAGCCAGGCAAAGGCATCGATTGCATCGATTGCGCTGGTATCCAAGAGACCGGATCAGTTCGGTAAGTCCATGCTGTTCCCCGCCATGGTTGAGACCTACGCCATCTTCGCACTGCTGATTTCCATCCTGGCAATCAACGGAGTCGCTGCGCTGTAAGAAGTGAGGGTATCACCATAAGGAGAAGAACATGGCAGGATTAGATAAAATCATCGGGGAGATCCACGCGGAATCCGATGGCCTGATCAGGGAAGTGTTAGACCGGGCACAAAAAGAAGCCGCGCAAATAAGGTCGGAAGCGGAGAAGAAAGCCGGTGATTCGGTGGAACGTATCCGCAGAGAATCCGACGCCCGCCTTGCCGATTCCAAATCCCGTGCACAGTCCGCAGCAGCCCTGACAAAGAGACAGCTTCTTCTGCAGGAAAAGCAGAACCTGATCGGCGAGGTGCTGGAGAAGGCAAAGGAAACCTTCCTCGCGCTTCCGGAAGCGGAATATTTTGACACACTGCTGGCACTGTTAAAAAAGAATGCGCTTTCGGAACAGGGAGAAATCCTCCTGAACGAAAGGGACAGGAAGAGACTCCCGGCAGACTTTGAAAAGAAAGCGGAGGAGGCAGCAAAGGCAAAAGGCGGCTCTCTTCGCATTTCAGAAAAGACGAGAGAGATCGACGGCGGATTGATTCTGGTATACGAGGGAATTGAGCAGAATTGTTCGGTGGATGCACTGTTTGAAACCAATATCGAAATGCTTCAGGACAAGATTCAAAATATTTTATTTGCGTAGATGTCCGTGCAGGCAAAAGAAAGGCGACGACGAATGGCGAATGATTATATCTATGCGGTAGCGCGTGTGAGGGGGAAGGAGCTGCAGCTTTTACCCGGTTCCTTCATCGAATCGCTCGCGTCCGCAAAAAGCTATGAAGAAGCCCTGCGTCTTTTGGCAGATCACGGATGGGGAGACGGAAAAGAAGAACCGAAGGAGATCCTCCGGGGGGAAAGAGACAAGACCTGGGAGTTTATCCGGGAATTGGTGAAGGACGATCTGTCCGTCTTCGATGTCTTCCTCTATGCAAACGATTATCACAACCTCAAGGCGGCAGTGAAAGAGGCCGCTTCTGGCAAAGAGCAGGAGGGAATCTACCTCCCGGCGGATCAGTGTACCATCGATCCGGAAAAGCTTGCCACAGCCATGCGGGAGCACGATTATGAAGCGCTTCCGGAAGAGATGAGAGAGGTTGCGAAAGAAGCGTTTGAAACACTGCTGCATACCGGAGACGGGCAGTTGTGCGATGTGATCATCGACAGGGCGGCACTGATCAAAATAGGAAAAGCCGGAAAGGCTTCCGGAAATGAGATTTTACAGAAATACGGCGAACTGACGGTGGCGAGTGCAGATATCAAAACAGCCATCCGGGCCAACCGCACCGGAAAGGATCTGCAGTTCTTAACCAGGGCGCTTGCACCCTGTGACAGCCTGGATGTGGAAGATCTTGCAAAGGCGGCAGCAGAGTCTCTGGATGCGATTTATGAATATCTGGATCGCACGCCTTATGCGGATGCAGTGCCTGAAATCCGCAAATCTCCAACCGCCTTCGAGCGCTGGTGTGATGATACTGTCATCAGAAGCATGAGACCTGAAATTCATAATCCTTTCGGAATCGGGCCGCTTGCAGCATATCTGATCGCCAGGGAAAATGAAATCAAAACGGTGAGAATCATTCTTTCGGGCAAACTAAACGAGCTGCCGGAAGAGTCCATCCGGGAAAGGGTAAGGGAAATGTATGTATAAGATTGCGGTCATGGGTTCTCAGGACAGCATCTACGGTTTCGCTACCCTGGGGATGAGCATTTATCCCTATACGGACGGTGCGGAGGCGGCCAAGAAGCTAAGAGAACTGGCGGAAAACGATTTTGCGATTATCTATGTGACCGAAGAACTGGCGGCAAAGATGCCGAATGAAATTGCACGTTTCAGGGAAGAAATGTTGCCGGCGATTATTCTGATTCCGGGTGTTTCCGGAAATACCGGAGAAGGAATTTCCGGCGTAAAGAAGTCGGTGGAACAGGCGGTCGGATCAGATATCCTCTTCGGAAATGAGTGAAAAGCGTTAGACAAGGTAAAGGAGTAAGCGCATGAGCACAGGAACAATCAAAAAAATTGCAGGCCCGCTGGTAATCGCCAGAGGAATGGGCGATGCAAATATGTATGACGTTGTTCGTGTCAGCGAGCAGCGCCTGATTGGAGAGATCATCGAGATGCATGGCGATCAGGCCTCCATTCAGGTATATGAGGAAACAGCGGGTCTGGCACCCGGCCAGCCGGTGGAATCCACGGGCGTCCCCATGAGCGTGGAGCTGGGCCCCGGTCTGATTGGAAGCATCTATGACGGGATCCAGAGGCCGCTTGACGACATCATGACGGCAACGGGCAGCAACAATCTGCAGCGCGGTGTGGAAGTACCGGCGTTAAAGAGAGATAAGGTTTGGCATTTTGTACCGGTCGCGAAGGTCGGTGACGAAGTGGTGGCGGGCGACGTTCTGGGAACCGTCCAGGAGACGGCTGTCGTTACGCAGAAAATCATGGTGCCGTATGGCATGAAGGGAACGGTTGAAGCCATCGCGGAGGGCGACTTCAAGATCACGGATAACATTGCGAAGCTTCGCACGAAGGACGGCGTGAAAGAGGTCGGTCTGATGCAGAGATGGCCGGTCAGAAGAGAGCGTCCCTACAAAGAGAAGCTGTCTCCGGACGTGCCCCTGATTACCGGACAGAGAGTCATTGACACCCTCTTCCCGATTGCAAAGGGAGGTGTAGCGGCGGTTCCCGGTCCTTTCGGATCCGGAAAAACGGTGGTACAGCACCAGCTGGCAAAATGGGCGGAAGCGGATATTGTCGTCTACATCGGCTGCGGAGAGCGCGGAAATGAGATGACGGACGTATTGAACGAGTTTCCAGAGTTGAAGGATCCCAAGACCGGCGAGTCTCTGATGCAAAGAACCGTGCTGATTGCCAATACGTCGGATATGCCGGTGGCGGCACGAGAAGCCAGTATCTATACCGGGATCACGATTGCGGAATTCTTCCGTGATATGGGTTATTCCGTGGCGCTGATGGCAGACTCCACTTCCAGGTGGGCAGAGGCGCTTCGTGAAATGTCGGGACGTCTGGAAGAAATGCCGGGTGAAGAAGGCTATCCCGCCTACCTTGGCTCCCGTCTGGCGCAGTTTTATGAGAGAGCGGGTCGTGTGATCGCCCTTGGAGAAGAGGGAAGAGAAGGTTCCCTTTCGGTGATCGGAGCGGTTTCTCCTGCCGGCGGTGATATTTCCGAGCCCGTCACACAGGCGACGCTGCGTATCGTCAAAGTGTTCTGGAGACTGGATGCCGATCTGGCACATGCCCGTCACTTCCCTGCCATCAACTGGCTGGAAAGCTATTCCCTCTATGACAAGCTGGGCGCTTGGTTCAATAAGAATGCAGGGGAAGACTGGATGGAGGAAAAACAGAGGATTTCCGCCCTGCTCCAGGAAGAAGCTTCCCTTCAGGAAATGGTAAGACTGGTCGGCGAAGATGCGCTGTCTGCACCGGATCGCCTGAAAATGGAGACGGCACGCTCCATTCGTGAAGATCTTTTGCAGCAGAACGCGTTTATGGATGAGGATACCTATACCTCGCTGCATAAGCAGTATAAGCTGATGCATTTGATTCTGTCCTTCTACGACATCTGCCAGCAGGCTCTGGAAAAGGGAGCGAATATCGAGAAGCTCGTTTCGATGGAAGTGAGAGAACCGATCGGCCGTTTCAAGTATACGGCGGAAGATCAGGTGGATACACGTTATAACGAAATCGAGCAGGCGCTGATGAAGGAAGCGGATGACGTTGCCGCAGCGAAGGAAGAATAAGGAGGAACGAAATGCCGAAAGAGTATAGAACCATACAAGAGGTGGCCGGTCCTCTGATGCTCGTACGCGGAGTGGAAGATGTCGCGTATGACGAACTCGGTGAGATTGAACTGGCAAACGGCGAACGTCGTCGCTGCCGGGTTCTGGAAATCGATGATGGAAATGCGCTGGTGCAGTTGTTTGAATCTTCCACCGGTATCAATCTAGAGTCCTCCAAGGTGCGTTTCCTTGGCAGGAGCATGGAGTTGGGTGTTTCGGAGGATATGCTCTCCCGTGTCTTTGACGGACTGGGCAGACCGATCGACGGCGGTCCGGAAATCCTTCCGGAAGAGCGACGGGATGTCGCAGGTCTGGCCATGAACCCCGCAGCCAGAGCTTATCCGGAAGAGTTTATCCAGACGGGAGTGTCTGCGATTGACGGATTGAACACGCTGGTCAGGGGACAGAAATTACCGATTTTCTCGGCAGCGGGACTTCCGCACGCAGAACTGGCGGCGCAGATTGCCAGACAGGCCAAGGTGGTCGGGACGCAGGAACCTTTCGCCGTCGTCTTTGCCGCAATGGGAATTACCTTTGAGGAATCCAACTACTTTATCGAGTCCTTTAAAGAAACCGGCGCCATCGACCGAACGGTGTTGTTCATCAATCTGGCAAATGACCCGGCGGTAGAACGTATTGCAACGCCCAAGATGGCGTTGACCGCAGCGGAGTTTTTGGCATTTGAAAAGGGCATGCACGTCCTGGTCATTCTGACGGATATCACCAACTATGCGGACGCTCTGCGTGAAATCTCCGCCGCAAGAAAAGAAGTGCCCGGACGCCGTGGTTATCCCGGATATATGTATACGGATCTGGCGACGATGTATGAACGCGCCGGCAGACAGAAGGGCAAAAAGGGATCGATCACAATGATTCCGATCCTGACCATGCCGGAAGGCGATATCACTCACCCGATCCCCGATCTGACCGGATACATTACGGAGGGACAGGTGATTCTGTCCAGAGATCTGTACCAGAAGGGAATTCAGCCCCCGATCGACGTGCTTCCGTCTCTGTCGCGTTTGAAGGATAAGGGAATCGGCGCAGGCAAGACCCGTGAGGATCATGCCAACACCATGAACCAGCTGTTCGCAGCTTATGCAAGAGGAAAAGATGCGAAAGAGTTGATGATCATTCTGGGTGAAGCGGCGTTAACCGATATCGATAAGTTGTATGCGAAGTTTGCGGATGAATTTGAGAAAGTCTATGTCTCTCAAGGCTTCCGCACAGACAGAAGCATACAGGAGACGCTGGACATTGGCTGGGATCTGCTCCGCATCCTGCCGAGGACGGAACTCAAACGAATCAAGGATGAATATCTGGATCGTTACTATGATAAAAAATGACGGGAGAGGGAGGGAAGCAGGCATAAGAAATCCCCTGCTTCCGCTCCTTTACACCTGTCACCTCGGAGGTAGAGATGGCAACGGTTAATGCAACACGAATGGAGTTAAACCGTCTGAAGGGGAAACTGAAGACAGCGGTTCGCGGACACAGGCTCTTAAAGGACAAACGGGATGAGCTGATGCGCGAATTTCTGGACCTGGTGCGGGAGAACAAGACCCTGCGAGAGAAGATGGAGGCAGGACTCAAAGGCGCCAACAAAAATTTCGCACTGGCCAGAAGCACCATGTCGGATGAAACCGTGGAGGTCGCCTTTATGTCTCCCAAACAGGAAGTAAGCGTGGAAGTGGCAAGCAAGAACGTCATGAGCGTGAACATTCCGCAATTCGAGGCGAAATCCAGAACTTCAGACAGCAATGATATCTACTCATACGGCTTTGCCTTTACATCCAGTGATCTGGACGATGCGGTAAAATCCCTCTCCGATCTGCAAAAGGACATGATTCATCTGGCGGAGGTCGAGAAAAGCTGCCAGCTCATGGCGGCGGAAATCGAGAAGACGAGACGAAGGGTGAATGCGCTGGAGCACGTCATGATTCCGGAGTACCGCAAGAATATCAAATACATCACCATGAAGCTGGATGAGGCGGAGAGAAGTTCGCAGATCCGACTGATGAAGGTAAAGGATATGATGCTGGAAGAGGCACATCATTATTCCGAGAAAGAGTCCGCTTCGTAAGACGGCAGAAGAAGAACCACAGAAGGAGAACTGCAGAAGAAGGAAGAGGCTCGGAAGAAGAGCCTCGGAAGAAGAGCTTCGGAAGAAAAGCGACACTGGAACAAGCCCCACTTAGAAGAAGATCGAATAATGAGATAAAAAGGGCCGGCGGAGATTTCTGCCGACTCTTTTTTTCTACGGAATCGCGATCAGGATTGTGATTCCGATCGACCATCTTCAGGCTTTTATTTCCAGCGTACTATTTTATGATTGTTTATTCCAGTCGTACCATTTCGGGGTTGGTTTTATAATAAGCAGCCCGGGACAGCTTGCTTTTCGTTAAATACCGTGTCACTTCAAGATTACTTCAATGTCACTTCAATGTCACTTCAAAGTCAACTTCAATACAACTTCAAAGTCACTTCAAAGAACTTCAAAGTGAATTCTCTTCTACCTGCGCAACTTCCATTCATTTCCTGCATCACATTATGGTATGATTGTGTGGATGCAAACGGAGCGGATGAACGATGATTATGAATGCAAACGAACGCAGCGGTACAGATCCCGCTGAAACGGCATTTATAAGGAACGCATCGATGCGGGATGATGGTAGCAAACAGAAGGACAGGAAATTGAACGAACGGGTTTTACGCACACTGGAATATGATAAGATCACGGAAAAACTGGCGGCCTTTGCGGATTCAGCGCCGGGAAAAGAGAGGTGCCTTGCGCTGAAGCCGTCCTGCAGCAGGTACGAAATCAGCAGGACGCTGACGGAAACGGGAGATGCCATTGCCAGGCTCCTGCGAGGCGGAAACGTTTCGTTTGGCTCCAATCGCGATTTCGGAGAGACCATCGGGGCGCTGAAGATCGGCAGGACGCTGGATATGCGCTCCCTTTTACAGATCGCTTCCATGCTGGAAAACTGCGCAAGGGTAAAGGCGTATGGGCAAGGTGTGGACAGTGGTGCGGCGGAGATCAAGAAGGATGCGCTTACGGAATATTTTCTGGCACTGGAGCCGCTGACGCCACTCTCCAAAGAGATCAGACGTTGTATTTTGCAGGAAGATGAAATTGCCCCGGATGCCTCTCCCGCGTTGCGACAGATCCGCCGCAATCAGATGCTGGCGGGGGATCGGATTCACGAACAGTTAAACCGGATGGTGACCGGTTCCTGCCGGAATTATCTGCAGGATCCGGTCATTACCCTGCGAGGCGACCGGTACTGTCTGCCGGTCAGGGCGGAATACAAGGGACAGGTGCCCGGGATTGTACATGATCTTTCGTCTAGCGGACAGACCCTCTTCATCGAACCGACCGCCGTTGTGGAATTAAATAATAAGATCCGGGAACTGCAGCTGCAGGAGCAGGCGGAGATCGAGAGGATTCTATCGGAGCTCTCGCAGGAGGCAGCTGCCTATACCCAGGCTCTTGTCGATAACCAGACCTACCTTACGCTTCTGGATTTTATTTTTGCAAAGGCTTCGTATGCCCTGGAGCTGGGGGCGCAGATCCCGAAGATTGCGGAAGGTCGCTTTTTTGACCTGAAAAAAGCAAGACATCCGCTCCTGGATCAGAAGAAAGCGGTTCCGATTCATGTTTATCTGGGAAAAGAATTTTCTCTCCTCATCATTACCGGTCCCAATACGGGAGGAAAGACCGTAACTCTCAAGACGGCAGGGCTTTTACAGGCGATGGGACAGGCAGGGTTGGCCATTCCTGCAGAAGAGGATTCCACGCTGTCCATCTTTCGGGAAATTTATGCCGACATCGGCGACGAGCAGTCGATTGAGCAGAATCTTTCCACCTTTTCGGCACACATGACGAACACGGTGCGGATCTTAAAGGAGGCGGATGAAGACTGTCTCTGTCTCTTCGATGAACTAGGAGCGGGAACCGACCCGACCGAGGGGGCGGCGCTTGCCATTTCCATCCTGGAGTCTCTTCATACAAGAGGGATCCGGACGATGGCAACCACACACTACAGTGAACTCAAGGTCTATGCACTTACCACAGAGGGGGTCAAAAACGCCGGCTGTGAATTTGATGTAGACTCACTTCGCCCGACCTACCGTCTTTTAATCGGGGCGCCGGGCAAGAGCAATGCATTTGCGATTTCTTCCAGGCTCGGACTGCCTTCTTCCATCATTGAAGCAGCCAGGTCCCACATCGACAAGGACTCTAGGAAGATGGAAGATCTTTTTGCCGATCTGGAAACGAGCAGGAAAGAGCTGGAAAGAGAGAAGGAAGAAGTCACCCGTTATAAGCAGGAAACGGAAGCATTGAAGGAAAAGCTGGAGAAGCAGACGAGACAGTTTGATGAAACTGCGGATGATCTGCTGCGGGAGGCAAACGAAGAGGCTGCCCGCATTTTGCTGGAAGCAAAGGAAACGGCGAATGCCGCCATCAAAGAAATTCGAAAGGGTGGAGGAGAAGGTTTAAGTGCGTTAGAGAGAACCAGAACAAGGCTGAACGAAGCCATTTCAGCAAGGAACGGAGGAACGGGCGCACAGAAAAACACTTCTGCCGGGAAAAATCGTACAAAGACTTCCAAGAAGATCTTGAAGCCGGAGCAGCTCCTGCCGGGAACGGAAGTGCTGGTGAGGGAGAGCGGACTGCGGGGGAGTGTGAATTCCCGTATCGATGTCTCCGGGGATTTGTTTATCATGTGCGGCATTATGCGGATGAAGGTAAACGTGAGGGACCTCTCACTGGCGGAGGAGAAGCCGACTTCTCTATCTAAAAAGCAAAGAGACTTCTCCGGAAAAGGCGGGCAGATGGATCTGTCCCGCGGGCTGCATATTTCTTCCGAGATCAATTTGATCGGAAAGAATTCGGACGATGCCATCGCAGCGCTCGATAAATATCTGGACGACGCCTATCTGGCGCATCTGCACGAGGTTCGTGTGGTGCACGGAAAAGGGACGGGGACGCTGCGCAAGGCGGTAGGAAATTATCTGAAACACTCCCCTTATGTCAAAAGCTATTCGCTGGGAGAATACGGCGAGGGGGATGCGGGAGTGACGATCGTAAAATTTAAATAAAGAGAAAAAGCATTTTGAGGAGGAAATAGAAGGGGAGGAGTGAATGACCAATAAGCAGAAAATCCTAGTCGTGGACGACGATAATCATATCGCAGAGTTGATTTCATTGTATCTGGTTAAAGAAATGTTTGAAACCAGGGTGGCGGGAGATGGAGAAGAGGCGCTACAACTGTTCCGCAGCTTCGAGCCGGATCTGATTCTGCTCGATATCATGTTGCCGGGAATGGACGGCTACCAGGTCTGCCGCGAAATCAGGCAGACATCCCAGGTACCGATTATTATGCTTTCCGCCAAGGGAGAGGTGTTTGACAAGGTATTAGGGCTGGAACTCGGGGCGGATGATTATATGGAAAAGCCGTTTGACTCCAAGGAAATGGTGGCCAGAGTCAAGGCGGTGCTTCGCCGGTACAAGCTGCCTTTGCAGAAGACAGGTGACAGGAGAGCGGATAAAAAGGTTTCCTATCCGGAACTGGAAATCAATATGACGAATTATACGGTGATCTGTGGGGGCAAAAAAATCGAGATGCCGCCCAAGGAGTTGGAACTTTTTTATTTTCTGGCCAGTGAACCGAATCATGTTTTTACCAGAGAACAGCTCTTAGATCAGATCTGGGGTTATGAGTATGTCGGTGATACGAGAACCGTGGATGTGCACATTAAAAGGCTGAGAGAAAAAGTGGGAGAGCAGCAGGCCTGGTCGATTGCCACCATCTGGGGAATCGGCTATAAGTTTGAAGTGAAATAATGCGAAGGAAAATAAGTTTGAAGCATAAAGAAGCAAAACAGGGTGCACGCAGCGTGGTGCATCGCTTTCGCAGATCCACGATTTTCAGAAAATTTCTGATTGCCTATGTGCTTTTTGCGGTTTTCGGTTTCATCGCAACCGGGACGCTGGTGGAATCCATGACCGGTAATTACGTGAAAAGGAATCAGGCGGCTCGTCTGTACGCAGCCGCCATGCAGATCGCCGGTACCTATGCGTCCAATCTTTATCAAACCAAAACTTCCGTGGAGTCTGTACGGGGAGAACTGCTCGTTTTTTCCAAGTACTTCGGTGCACAGATCTGGATCATCAACCCGTCCGGAAGGATGGTGATTGACACGGCAAGAACCATCGATAATGAGGAAGAAATCGTGGTGAAGGGGTTCGATGCGAACGTGACGAAGGGCTCCTATTATACGGAGGGAGATTTTTTCCATTCCTTTACCAACCCGGTGCTGTCGGTGATTGCGCCGATCACAGGAGATTACCGGGTAAGAGCTTATGTGGTCATTCATTATCCTCTATCGCAGTTAAACGCCCAGGTGGCGGGGTATATGAATATCGCCTATATCTTGCTGGTTCTGGTGCTGCTCCTCTCCTGCATCATCCTGATCTTTTATGCAGAACTGGTGTATGTGCCGATCCGGAAGATCACGGGAGCCCTGGAGCAATATGCCGCCGGCAATATGGACTATGATCTGAGCGTGGACTCCGATGACGAGATAGGGTACCTGGCGGCAACGGTTTCCTATATGGCGGGCGAAATCGCACGAAACGAGGAGGACCAAAAGAAATTCATTGCCAATGTTTCACACGATTTCAGATCGCCGCTGACTTCCATCAGAGGTTATGTAGAGGCCATGCGGGACGGAACCATACCGGCAGAGAAGTACCCGCATTATCTGGAGGTGGTCCTAAACGAAACGGATCGTTTGACGAAACTCACAAACGGTCTTCTTTCTCTGAATAATCTGTCGGATCACGGGATGCGTCTGGTCAAAACAGACTGTGACATCAACGAGATGATCCGCCAGACGGCAAACTCTTTTGAAGGAACCTGCCGCAGCAGGGAAATCAGTCTGGAGCTGGTCATGACCGATCAGGTGATGCTGGTGGAGGTAGATCAGGAGAAAATCTTGCAGGTTTTGTATAACCTGCTCGACAATGCGATCAAGTTTTCACCGGAGAACGGAAAGATCCGGATTGAAACCACCGAGAAGAGGAGCAAAATCTTTGTCTCGGTCAAAGACAGCGGGATCGGCATTCCGAAAGAGGATCAGAAACTGATTTTTGAACGGTTTTATAAGTCCGATCATTCTCGCGGCAAGGACAAGAAGGGAACAGGGCTCGGCCTTGCCATTGTTAAGGAGATCATCAAGGCGCACGGAGAAAACATTAACGTCATCTCCACCGTCGGTGTCGGAACGGAATTTATTTTTTCCCTGCCGAAAGCCAGGATCATGGATGAAGTGTAGAAGGAGAGGCGCTTCGTTGTCAATTGCTCTCCTCCGCCTTATAATGTGAACATACCCGTAACAAAAATTGGAAGATCAGTAGGAAAATGTGAGGGAGAGGAAGGGGCCTACCCGGGGATGTCCGTCAGATTGCGGGTTCTCTGGTCCTGTGGATCCTCTTGCCCTGCCCGGATCGGGCAGAATTTAGAAAAAGAAAGAAGGCAGTCTTATGATGATCGGCTTTGGAAATGACCACACCGGTGTGGAATTAAAGAAACATCTGATGGCCCATTTGGTTGAGAAGGGATACGAGTGTGTCGACTATGGCGCCGGAGAAGGAGAAAAAGTGGACTACCCCGAACCGGGGCGGAAGGTGGCGGAAGCACTGGTAAGAGGAGAAATCGACAGGGGCGTCCTGATCTGCGGGACGGGGCTTGGCATCTCCCTGGCAGCGAATAAGGTGCCCGGTGTTCGCGCAGCCGTTTGTTCCGAACCGTTTACGGCACAGAAGGCGGTGCAGCATAATAATTGCAATATCATTGCAGTAGGCGCCAGAGTCGTCGGGATGGAACTTGCTGAAATGATTGTGGATGCCTTTTTTGACGCAGAATTTGAAGGCGGCAGGCATGAGAGACGGGTCAATTTGATCCGCCGGATCGAACAGGATTATGCGAGGGGGAATTCCGGCAAGGAAGAGGACCCCCTCCTGTCCAGACAGGAGGAGGTGGCCGGATGATGGGAAGAGTTCTGGCGCCGTCTATACTGGCGGCGGATTTTACCAATTTGGGAAGTGACGTGGAGAGAGCGGAGAAGGCCGGGGTCGACTGGCTCCATATTGACATTATGGACGGTGTTTTCGTACCCTCGATTTCCATGGGCTTTCCGGTGATCGAACAGCTGAGGGAAAAGAGCCATTCCTTTTTTGACGTCCATTTGATGATCACAGGGCCGCTTCGGTATGTAGACCGGTTTGCCGATGCGGGAGCGGATATGATCACCTTTCACCGGGAAGCGACTTTTGACCCGGGGTCGGTGATCGATGCCATTCATGCAAAGGGGAAGAAGGCCGGCATGAGCCTTCGACCGCATACGGACATCGAAGCGGTGAAGCCGTACCTGAAGGAGCTGGATATGATTCTTCTGATGACGGTAGAACCCGGTTTCGGGGGACAGGCGTATTTGCCGAATTCCACAGCCAAAATCCGTGCGATGAGAGAGCTGTTGCAAAGGTCGGGACTGAATACGGATCTGGAAGTAGACGGTGGGATTTCGCAGCGCAACGCACAGGAAGTGCTGGAGGCGGGGGCCAATATTCTGGTTGCCGGAAGCGCCGTTTTTCGCGGAAACATCGAGGAGAATATCGCAGCCTTTCAGGACATCATGTATTAAGTTTCGTCATATCCGATTCAAATCATGGCAAAGGTCATCCTTTGAATCGGGCTTGGAAATTCTTTTTTTACAGAAAGAGGACAGAGATTCATGTATACCAGGTTGTTAAGCAATGCGCCGTGCTGGTGCGGGAGCGGAAAAAAATACAAAAAATGCCATGAGGCCTTTGACGAGAAGATCATCGCTTATGAGAAGGCGGGTGGCGTCGTGCCATCCAGAAAGCTGATCAAGACAGCGGAGGATGTAGAGAAAATCAAGGAATCCGCTAAAATCAACATGGCCTGCCTCGATGCGGTGGCGAAGGAAATTCATGAGGGAATGAATACGCTTGCCATTGACAGGATTGTGGAAGAGGTGACGCATCAGATGGGGGGCATCTGTGCCACGATGAATTACGAAGGGTTTCCGAAGAACTGCTGCACCTCCATCAATGACCAGATCTGCCACGGCATTCCGTCCGAAGAAGAAATTTTACAGAATGGCGACATCATCAATGTGGATTGCTCCACCATTCTGGACGGATATTTTTCGGACTCCTCCCGGATGTTCTGTATCGGTGATGTGGATCCGGGATGGAAGGAACTGGTCGATGTCACAAAGGAATGCGTAGAAATCGGAATTCAAAATGTCAAACCCTGGCATCCGATGGGAGATATGTCGGCGCAGATCAACAGGCATGCGATGGCGCACGGGTACAGCATTGTCCGTGAAATCGGCGGGCATGGCTGCGGCAAAGAGTTTCACGAAGACCCGTTTGTCTCCTATGTCATTCCGGCGGGAGAGGGGATGCTCATGGTGCCGGGCATGGTCTTCACCATCGAGCCCATGATCAATATGGGAGAGCCGGAATTCTTTGTGGATGAAGATAACGGTTGGACGGTCTATACGGAAGACGGTTCGCCGTCGGCGCAGTGGGAAGTGGAAGTGTTGGTGACAGACGAGGGTTGCGAAGTGCTCTCGTGGTAGGAGAAGGAGGTTTGAATGACAGAGAAGGGAAAATATTATATCACAACGGCAATTGCATATACCTCGGGAAAGCCGCATATCGGGAATACCTATGAGATTATTCTGGCGGATGCCATTGCCCGTTATAAGAGAAAAGACGGCTACGATGTACATTTTCTGACCGGTTCGGATGAACACGGACAGAAAATTGAGACGCGAGCGATCGAGGCGGGCGTAAAGACGCCAAAGGAATTCGTGGACATGGTGGCGGCGCAGATCAAAGGGCTCTGGGATCTGATGAATACAACCTATGACCGCTTCATCCGCACGACAGACGCCGACCATGAGCGGGAAGTCCAGCGGATGTTCAAGAAGTTTTACGACCAGGGAGATATCTATAAGGGCGCCTATAAGGGAATGTACTGTACCGAGTGCGAGGCCTTTTATACCGATGCGCAGCTGCAGGAAGGCAAATGCCCTGTCTGCGGGGGAGAGGTGCATTATGCGGAAGAGGAAGCCTATTTCTTCCGTATGACCAAGTATGCGCAGCGGCTGATCGATCATATCAACACCCATCCGGAATTTATTCAGCCGGTTTCCAGGAAGAACGAAATGATGAACAACTTCCTCCTTCCGGGGCTGCAGGATCTTTGCGTATCGCGCACCAGTTTTAAATGGGGAATCCCGGTGGATTTCGATCCCGGACATGTGGTCTATGTCTGGCTGGATGCGCTCAGCAACTATATCACCGGCATCGGTTATGACACGGAACATCCTTCGGAGGCATACAAAAAATGGTGGCCCGCAGATCTGCATCTGATCGGCAAGGACATCATTCGTTTCCATACGATTTACTGGCCGATCTTCCTGATGGCGCTGGGAGAACCGCTGCCGAAGCAGGTCTTCGGACATCCCTGGCTCTTACAGGGCGGGGAAAAAATGTCCAAGTCCAAGGGAAACGTGATCTATGCCGACGATCTGGTCTCCCTTTTCGGGGTGGACGCGGTGCGCTATTTTGTGCTGCATGAAATGCCTTATGAAAATGACGGCGTGATCACCTGGGAGTTGATGACGGAGCGTTACAATTCCGATCTCGCCAATACACTGGGAAATCTCGTCAATCGTACCATTGCGATGAGCAATAAATATTTTGGCGGTTTGGTCGAAGACGGCGGCGTGTATGAGGACGTGGATAACGACCTGAAGCAGGTGGTAAGCAGCTGCTACGATAAGGTGGAAGAAAAGATGGAGGAACTGAGGGTGGCGGACGCCCTCACAGAAATCTTCGCCCTCTTCAAGAGATGCAATAAATACATCGATGAAACAGAGCCCTGGATTCTGGCCAGAGACGAAGCAAAAAAGGGAAGGTTGGCCACCGTGCTCTATCATCTCTGCACCTCCATCATGACGGGCGCTTCCCTCCTGTTCCCCTTCATGCCGGAGACAGCGGAAGAGATTGCCGGACAGTTGAACGGCTCGTTAAGGGACTTTGATCAGCTGGGGCGTTTTGACGGCTTTGCCTCCGGAACCCGGGTGACCCCGGAACCGAAGCCGCTATTCGAAAGAAAAGATGTCAAGGAAATCCTGAAGGCGTCTGCAGAAATTGTCGCAAAGCAGAAGGCGGACTTTGAGAAGACACAGGCCATTGCCAGACAGAATTTGAAGAAGGCAGGGTTGCCGAAAGAAGAGGGAAAGGAAGAAATTTCCTATGACGACTTCCAGAAGCTGGAATTCAAGGTGGGAGAAGTTGTTTCCTGTGAAAAGGCGGAAAAGTCGGAAAAGCTTCTCGTGATGCGCGTACGCATCGGCAGGCAGACCAGACAGATCGTGTCCGGCATCCAGAAATTCTATACACCGGAGCAGATGGTCGGCAAAAAGGTCATGGTGCTGGTGAATTTAAAGCCGGCGAAGTTAGCCGGTTACAAGAGTGAGGGCATGCTTCTTTCTGCGGAAACGGAAGACGGACGCATTTCCCTGATGACCACAGACGATCCGGAATTTCCCGCAGGATCCTCGATTCTGTAGGAAGGGGAAGGGAGATCCATGAGTTTTTTCAGTATGGATTCGCCGCTGATGCGTTTTTTAAATCGCATGGCGGACCTGATTGTGCTTAACCTGCTCAGCATCCTTTTTGCCATTCCCGCATTGATTTCCGGCTATCTGACGCTGGCGATTTATGGGGAGACCGGGCAGCTGCCGCTGGTCTATCTGCTCATCACGGCGCTGTTATCCTTTCCGGTGGGAGCCTCTCTTACCGCCCTTCATACGGTTTTGATTAAGATGGTCAAAAACGAGGAGGGATACATTGTGAAGGGCTTTTTCAAGGCGTTTCGGGACAATTTTTTTCAGGCGACGGCAATCGGTCTTCTGGCGGCGGCGCTCACCGTGCTTCTGATTGCCGATCTGTTGATTGTCAAGGGATGGTTTCGTGCTTTCTTTGCAGCGGCCGCCTTTTTGCTCTATGGGATGTTACTCTATGTATATCCGCTGCAGGCAAGGTTTTATAATCCGGTGGGCAGGACCATTCGCAATTCGCTCCTGATGGAGATCGCCGCCTTTCCGCGCACCCTGCTGATGATGGCAGTCAGTGCGCTGGCGCTCGTCCTGATTTACTTTGCCGGGAATTATGCCGTTCCGATCGCCATCCTCTTTGGGATTTCTGTACCCGCCTATTTGCAGGCAATGATTTATGTGCCGTATTTTAAGCGCCTGGAAGAGAAGGATCCTCAGAAGCAGGAAGAGGAATAATCGTCCGGAGTAGGGGTTCTATTCTTGTAGAAGGATCTACAGGAGCAGGAAGTGGGAAGCAGGTGACGATTCGCAGGCGGGGACGCTTCCTACACTTCGTCAATTCACATAGGAAATCAGCCTTTTCTTCGTCAGTTTGACCGGAAGCGGGGCGGCGGAAGCAACTTCGGGCAGTTTGCTAACAATTTGCCTGAAGTTTTGTGGAAAAGCCTGCTAGTCAGATGGAAGGACTTTTGCTATATTTTTTTAAAAGTAAAAAATGATTACTAGGAGGAGATTGCAATGTCGAGTTTATCATTAAAGAACGTCTGCAAGGTTTACCCGAATGGTTTTGAGGCGGTGAAGGATTTTAATCTGGATATCGCAGATAAGGAATTCATTATTTTCGTCGGACCTTCCGGTTGCGGGAAGTCTACCACTCTGCGTATGGTCGCTGGTCTGGAGGATATCTCTTCCGGTACCCTGGAGATCGACGGCAAGGTAATGAATGATGTCGAGCCCAAGGACAGAGATATTGCCATGGTTTTCCAGAACTACGCACTCTATCCGCACATGACCGTTTACGACAACATGGCTTTCGGACTGAAGCTTCGCAAGGTGCCGAAGGATGAGATTGACAAGAAGGTTCGTGACGCAGCCAGAATCCTGGATCTGGAAAAGCTGTTGGATCGGAAGCCGAAGGCGCTCTCGGGCGGTCAGAGGCAGCGTGTGGCAATGGGACGTGCCATTGTACGTAATCCCAAGGTCTTCCTGATGGATGAGCCGCTCTCCAACCTGGATGCAAAGCTTCGTGTGCAGATGAGAACGGAGATTGCCAAGCTTCACCACAGACTGGGAACGACCATCATTTACGTTACCCACGATCAGACCGAAGCAATGACGCTGGGAACCAGAATCGTCGTTATGAAGGACGGCGTGGTACAGCAGGTCGATACGCCGCAGAATCTGTATGACAAGCCCTGCAATCTCTTTGTGGCAGGTTTCATGGGATCTCCTCAGATGAATTTCTTGGACGGAGTGGTTTCCATTCAGGGGGAAACCGCTTATGTGAAGGTTGCGGATCAGCAGATCGAGTTGCCGCCGGCAAAATCCAAGAAGCTGATCGAAGGCAAATATGACGGCAAGACGGTGACCATCGGTATCCGTCCGGAAGATGTGGACGATTCGGAGATGTTCGTCAATGTGGCAAAGGCGACCTTTGAATCTACGATCAACGTCTATGAGCTGTTGGGCGCCGAAGTGTTCCTGTACTTCGATATTGCAGGCCAGCCGGTTACCGCCAGGGTGGATGCCCGTACCACGGCAAGACCCGGGGACAAGGTAAAGGTCGGCTTTGATGTGGAAAAGATTCATGTCTTTGACAAAGAGACGGAAAAGGTGATTACAAACTAATGTTATCTTCCAGAATCGTACAGAGCTGTATCGATCGCTTACAGGAGATCACGCATGTAGATCTCTTCGTCGTAAACAGTACGGGAGATGTAGTCGCTACTACAACGGATGAAACAACCAACGCGCGGGTGCTCGCAGATTTTGCGGCATCCGCCGCTGATTCTCAGGTGATTTTGCAGACCCATCTTTTCAAGGTGAGAGAAGAAGGGGAGACGGTATGGATTGTCGGAGCGTCCGGTCAGGCAGAGAGTGCACACATGACGGGCAGGATCTGCGTGGAACAGCTGCTGCAACTCATGCAGGCCTATCAGGAGAAATACGACAGAAGCAGTTTTTTCCAAAACCTTCTACTGGACAATCTGCTTCTGGTAGATATTTATAACCGGGCCAGACAGCTGCATATTCCGGATGAAAGAGAGAGGGTAGTCTTTCTGGTAGAGGAAGCGGACGCCCGGCAAACAAGGCAGGACGATCCTTCCGTGCAGATTGCAGAACTGCTCAGTAGCATGTTCGGCAGGGGAGGGGAGGACTGTGTCACGAGGATCGAGCAGAAGTCTGTGATCGTGGTCAAGACAGTTGCAGAGACGGAGAAGGACAGGCAGCTGAAGCAGGTGGCGGATACCATTGTTGATATGGTGAGCATGGAAGCCATGCGAAATGTCCGTGTGGCTTACGGGGGGAAGGCAAAGTCTCTAAAGGAACTCTCCCGCTCCTTCAAAGAAGCGGCAACCGCCATGGAAGTAGGGAAAATCTTTTACGAGGAGCAGAAGGTGAATGCCTATGCCTCTCTGGGCATCGGAAGGTTGATCTATCAGCTTCCGGAGTCGCTTTGCAGGATGTATTTAAAAGAGGTTTTTGGGGATCGTAACCTATTGGAGGAGTTGGACGAAGAGACACAGATGACGGCAAGGGAGTTCTTTAAGAACAGTCTGAATGTATCGGAGACGTCCAGAAAACTCTTCCTTCATCGCAATACACTGGTTTATCGCCTGGAGAAAATGGCGAAGGAAACGGGCATTGACATTCGAAAGTTCGACGATGCCATGACCTTCCGTTTTTCCATGATGGTGGCGCGGTATATGCGCTTTTTGGACGGAAAAGGGTGAGAGATGAGATTATATGTAGAAGAGGATTATGCGGGTGTCAGCGGGAGAGTGGCAGAGCTGGTCGGCGCAGTGGTGATGATGAAACCGGATTGTGTGCTGGGGCTTGCGACCGGGAGCACACCGATTGGCGCCTATGAAATTCTTTCGCGCAAATGCAAAGAGAGGGAACTGGATTTTTCTCGTGTGAAGACGGTAAATCTGGATGAGTACTGTGGTCTTGCACCTGACCACCACCAGAGTTACCGCCATTTCATGGATCGTCATCTTTTCAGTAAAATCAATATCGATCGAAGGAATACGCATGTGCCGGACGGTCTGGCAGCAGACAAAGTGACGGCCGGTGCAGAGTATGATAAAATGATTCAAGCTATGGGCTTTACTGACCTGCAACTGCTTGGACTGGGGGAGAACGGGCATATCGGCTTTAATGAGCCGGGGGAACTGGTGGCAGGTACGCATGAGGTGCAGTTGACAAAGAGCACCATTGAAGCGAATGCAAGACTCTTTGCGGATATTTCCGAGGTGCCGAGGACGGCAATCACCATGGGGCTTTGGGGGATTATGACCAGCCGAAAAGTTCTGCTGGTCGCCTGTGGGGAAAAAAAGGCCGACGCGCTGCGGAGGGCACTCTACGGTCCGGTGACTGCCGGGGTGCCGGCATCCATCCTGCAACTTCACCGCGATCTGATTGTGGTTTGCGACCAGGAAGCCATGCAGGGCTAACAGACGATATTAGGGAAACTTACGGGGATAGAGAAAGGTTGATATGGAAAGTTTCAGTTCTTTTGCGCTGGCGACCGGATTGATCGGCGGACTCGCCCTGTTTCTCTATGGAATGAGTGTCATGAGCGATGCCCTGACCAAGGCGGCGGGGGGAAGGCTTGAATCGATCCTGACCAGGATTACCGCAAACCGATGGATCGCCTATTTCTTTGGCATCCTCATTACGGCAGTGGTGCAATCTTCCTCCGCTTCTACCGTCATGCTGGTAGGATTGGTCAATGCTGGTATGATGACTCTGTCGCAGGGGGTCAACCTCATTCTGGGTGCCAACCTGGGAACGACTTTTACCGCCTGGCTGCTATCCCTGAATGCGATCAGCTCGGATAACATGTTGATCAACATGTTTAAACCCACATCTTTTACGCCTTTTTTGGCCCTGATCGGGATGGTTCTCCAGATGTTTTCGCACAAGGAAGGCCGTAAGAACGCCGGTAAAATTCTAATCGGCTTTTCTGTCCTGATGTACGGCATGACCATGATGTCCTCCGCCGTGGCGCCGCTCAAGAACGTACCCTCTTTCACCTCTTTTTTGACCAAATTCAATAATCCCCTGCTCGGACTCTTTGTCGGGATCGGGTTTACCATGATCATTCAATCTTCTGCAGGAACCATCGGTGTCGTGCAGGCGCTTTCCGCCTCCGTGGCGATCTCCTACGGAATAGCGATCCCGGTGGTAGTGGGCGCAGAGGTCGGTACCTGTATCACTGCCATTCTTTCCTCCGTGGGGGCAGGCAAAAACGGAAAACGGGCTGCCTTGATGCATCTGTATTTCAATGTGATCAAGGCCAGCCTTTTTATGATTCTTTTTTACACGTTGAATGCCTTTTTGCATTTTGCCTTTCTTCAGCACCAGGCAGGAATGGCGGGCGTCGCTATGGTTCATACGATGATCAATCTCGTTGCCACACCGCTCTTTGTCCCGATTTCCGGAATCCTGGTGAAGCTTGCCGAGAAGACGATACCGGTGGATGAGAAGGAAAAGAAGGAGGCGGAAAAGAAAAAAGACATCGCCATTCTGGATCCCCGTTTCTTGCACACGCCTTCCTTTGCGGTCGCCCAGGCGAAGATTGCCGCCATGGAGATGGCAAACAAAACAAAGGAATGTTTTTACAAGGCGTCCCATCTTTTGGAGAAATACGATCCGGAACAGGCGGCGGAGGCGACCGATTTGGAAGAGCAGATCGATCATTATGAGGACCAGCTGGGTACCTATCTGGTGAAAATCAATGCGCATCATCTCTCTCCGCAGGATTCGCATGAGCTTTCGATCCTTCTGCACTGTATTAACGATTTTGAACGAATCAGCGATCATTCGCGCAACATCAAAGAAGTGTTCGAAAACATGCAGCCCAAAAAGAACAAGTTCTCTGACCGTGCCGTAGAGGAACTGACGATGATTCGAACGGCGGTGGAAGAGATCCTGAACATGGCAGTCAGGACTTTCCAGACCGAAGACCTGAAACTGGCGGCCAGGATCGAACCGCTCGAAGAGGTCATTGACGGTTTGCACATGGAAATCAAGCAGCGCCATATTAAAAGGCTGCGGAAGGGCAAGTGTACGATTGATCTGGGCTTTGATCTGGCAGATCTGTGCACGGACTTCGAGCGCATTGCGGACCACTGTTCCAATGTCGGCGTCTGTATTCAGGAGGTCAGCGAAGGCGGCTTCGATACCCATGAATATTTGGAAATGCTGAAGAAGGAAAAGAATGCGCAGTTTGAGGCGGAAGTCTCCAGATATGAGAGAAAGTACCGCCTGCCGCGAAAGAAAGATGCGGAGGATGAGGTGTCGGAGATCGGAGACGAGAACAAGTACCGGCGCTCCAAACAATCTCAGGAGAAAACGGATATACGGACCTCCTCTCGCACGAAGACAGAGCAGACGGCTGCTCAGCCCAAAAAGGAAAAGCCGCAAGGCGCTTACAAGTCGGAAAAAGCCAGGAAAGCCGCTTCTTGGGAGAAACAGGACAAACAGGAGAAACAGGAGAAAACAGTCCGTACCGATAAGACGGATAAGCTCAAGAAGAAGGGCAAGAAAGGAAAAGAAAGCAAAAACATCAAACGATAAATAAAACCCCGCTCGAATCATTCTCGAGCGGGGTTTCGCTGTGCGCCGGACGGCATACGGTTCTGTCTTGATCCGGTTAGGAAAGTTCCGAGGTGCAGTGCGGACATCTGGTCGCATCCTTGTCGATTTCCGTTCTGCAGTAGGGGCAGATCTTGGTATTTTTGACCGGTGCCTCTTCCTGCTTTGCAAACTTCTCATGCAGCGCATTCATCCCCTTTACGAACAGGAAGATGACAAAAGCCATGATGATGAAGTTGATGACTGCCGTGAAGAAGGTTCCGTAATTGAGGGTGGCGGCACCGGCTTCTTTTGCCTTTGCCAGCGTATCATAGTGGCTGCCGTCAAGAGAGATGAACCAGTTGCTGAAATCAATTCCGCCTGTAATCTTGGAGATGAGCGGCATGATGATATCATCGACCAGGGAGGAGACGATCTTCTGGAAGGCGCCTCCGATAATGACACCGACCGCCATGTCGATGACATTGCCTCTCATCAGAAAGGCCTGAAACTCCGCAACAAATCCTTTTTTCTTTTGGTTGGACATAATACTCCCCTTTTGTAAAAATAATTTTAGCCTGCCGGGCGGACGCTTTCCTCTAAGACGATTGCGCTGTTCCGGCTCCTGTTGTCAAGCTATTATAAGATGGCGGCTCTGATAAGTAAACCGGAAAACAGAGAAGCGCCGCCGGACGGGAGGGAATGCGGAAAAGCGGTAGCGGATGCGGGCAGGGGATACCGGATCCTTTACTCCTCTTCCGCAAAACCGCGGGAGGAGGTTTTCTTCTTTCTCCCGACAATCAGCTTTTCCAAACCGGTATAGTGAATGAGGAAGATGCAGACATCTAAGAAGAGGTGAGCAATCAGAAGGGAAACCACCACGCCGTTTTTTCTTAAAAGATAGCCGCTGCCAAAGCCAAGGTAGGAAATCAGTGCGGTGAGGAAAAGCGCCAAAACCAGAAGCGGGAAGTTGTGTGCGGCATTTTTGACCGCCTGAAAAAAGTCCCGGAAGGAAGCGTCGAAATAGACGAAGCGTCCGATCAGCATCCCGATGAAATAAATAATAATGGCATCGTAGTTGTTGTCATGATACAGAAATTTGATATAAATAAAGAGGGCTCCCATATAAGCCATGCTGATTAAACGAATCGCAGCCGCTTCCGTCGCATCAATCGTTTTCAGTCTCACAAAGATGCGGTCTAAAAAGGCGTTGATCAGGCAGGAGATCACAAGGAAGGCCAGAAGCATAAAAGAGTTTTGCTCCTTCCAGAATGCGCGGAAATCGCGGTCGGCGATAAACCAGTCGCAGATGACATAGGCACCCATGAACAACAGGATCGAGGTGTCGGAAAACATCAGATCGTAAAATCGCTCGACCAGGTTCGTGCCGCGCTCACGAATGTTTCTGCGCCTGGCACTTTTCGATGTTTCCCGTTCCGTGATTCTTGTAAAAAGCAGGATGATCAGAAGAGAAGTGAGCACACCGACAAAGCAAAACAGAAAGAAAATAAGCGCCGATTGCCATACCGTATAATGCGCAATCAGCTCATCTAAGGGCAAACGAATGATCATAAGAGATACCTCCATCCCATAAAATAAAAAAACCACCCCAAACCAACTCCTGTACCTATGTAAATGTAGTCCTAAAAAGAGCGGGTGTCAAAGTGTGAGATGGAATTGATGAATCAAGAGGTTAGCCTGTAAAATAGAGACGAGTCTGTCATTGGAAGCCCGCGGCAAAATAGAGTCGGGTCTGTCATCAGAAGCACGCAGTAAAATAGAACCGGGTGTGTCATCAGAAGCTCGCAGTAAAATAGAGACGAGTCTGTCATCAGAAGTTCGCGATAAAAGAACGGAAAGACAAGAGGGTTCCGGAAAGAATCGGATGGATCAAGAACATAGGAAAGACATAGGAAAGGAGATTGCAGAAATGGAGAATTCCACATTGAACGATTTTTTTGAAAAGGTGATCACGGTGAAGTGGGGGCCGGAGAAAAAGAGCGTCGATATCATTGACCAGACGCTGCTTCCGGGAGAAGTGCGCCGGATTCAGCTGAAGAATCTGGAGGAAATGGTGGAAGCGATCAAGAAGCTTCGTGTCAGAGGAGCTCCCGCGATCGGCGTCTGCGCTGCCTACAGCATGGCGGTGCTGGCACAGAGAATGCCGGAACAGGACTTTGAAACTTTTTACAAGGAATTCCTGTGCGCAGAGGAGGAACTGGCTGCTTCCAGACCCACGGCGGTCAACCTGTTCTGGGCACTGCACCGGATGGATGAAGTTTGCAATGCAAACAGAGAGCGGCAGGTGGTGGAAATCAAACGTCTTCTTCTTGCAGAAGCGGAGGCGATCCGGGAAGAAGATGTGCAGATTTCAAGGAACATCGGAGAAATCGGATTTCAACTGCTTGAGGAGCGCAAGCAAGAAGGGGAGGAGCTGGGCATCCTCACGCACTGCAATGCAGGGACGCTTGCAACCGCCAAATACGGAACGGCGACCGCACCGATGTATATCGCGCTGGAGCACGGCTGGCAGGGAAGGGATATGCATGTTTATTGCGATGAAACGAGACCTCTTTTGCAGGGAGCCAGGCTCACCTCTTTTGAGCTGGTGAATGCCGGCATCACGACCAGTGTGCAGTGCGATAACATGGCAGCCCTTCTGCTGAAGACGGGGAGGGTCAAGATCATCTTTGTCGGCTGTGACCGTGTGGCAACAAACGGAGACGCCGCCAACAAGATCGGAACCTCCGGCCTTGCCATTTTGGCCAGGCATTACGGCGTGCCGTTTTATGTCTGTGCGCCTTCTTCTACGATTGATCCCAAGGTGGAGACGGGAGAAGGGATCCCGATTGAGATGAGAGACTCCGAAGAAATCAAAAGCATGTGGTACCGAAAGGACATGGTTCCGGAGGAAGTCGATGCTTCTTTTAATCCTGCCTTTGATGTGACCGACCATAGCCTGATTACCGGCATCATCACGGAAAGGGGACTGTGCACAGCGCCTTATAGAGAGGCCTTTCAGAAGCTGGGCTTATTGTCCTCTTGAATCAGTTTTCGCATGGCACTGACCGCTACGCGGATGGCATGGTCGGTGTCATGTACGATGGGATTGGAGAGCCCTGCCTTTTCCCTTTCCTGATTGGCCATGACGAGGTAGCAGCTGCCACACCGAACACCTCTGGCGGCGGAAACGGTAAAGAGCGCAGCCGTTTCCATTTCCGAAGCCAGGGCGCCAAGCTTAACCCAGGCGTCCCATTTGTTTTTTAACTCATAGGAGACGGGCATGTGATCCGGATCATGCTGGCCGTAGAACGCATCCTTGCTCTGTACGACACCCGTGTGGAAGGGGGTGTCGCCTTCCGATGCGGAAGAGACAAGTGCGTTTACCACATCGAGGGAGGCGACGGCGGGAAATTCAATCGGGGCATATTCTCTGGAAGTGCCCTCCATGCGGATGGCGGCAGTGGCAATCACAAGGTCTCCACTCTTCACATCCATCTGCATCCCGCCACAGGTACCGACGCGGATAAAGGTATGCGCCCCTGCTTTGACCAGTTCTTCCAGCGCAATGGCGGCGGAAGGTCCGCCGATGCCGGTGGAGGTGACGCTCACCTTTTCACCGCCCAGAGTGCCGGTATAAGTGACAAATTCTCTGGCATCAGCAACATCTTTGGCATCCTCCAGATATTTGGCTATCTTCGGAACCCGTTTCGGGTCTCCCGGCAGGATGACGTATTTGCCGATCTCGTTCTCGCTGACCTCGATGTGGTATTGCCTGGAAGCATCTACAGAATAATGCATAGTCCTCTCCTTTCGATTAGAATGAATCACAAGAAATACTTAGCATTGGTGGGAATCTCAGCTGCCTGCTGTTTTCGATCTATTTCTAATGGCTCCTTTTATTTGTTCTGATGTTTTCATAACAGTATCTCCGTGTATATTTTTAATTGTTCTTCCATGTTCATGGAAATAGCGTATTTGGACAGCTTTAATAAGTCTTTATCGCCGCTATCAAAATATAACTTCATTACCTCGCTAAATACTCCTGTATCGACCCTGTACTTATCTTTAATAAGATCTAATACCGTTTTTTCTTTATCATAGGAAATAATTTCTCTACCGAAAGGATTCGTTATTTTTTCTTTGCCTATCTCGTAATATTCTTTTTTACTGTACTTGAAAATAACATCATCTCTTATAACTTTAACTCTGCTTACATTATCTCCGACAGGCACTGTCATGACATAAAAGATGGGCATTCTTGTAGATAATCCTTGAAGATAGGCTGCTGTTTCATGGGAAAAAACACCCTTTGGAACTCTATATGAGAAATAAATATATTCATCTATTTCTTCATTAGGAAGTCCATACAATCCGTTTGCTATTTTTACAATTTCATGTTTAAGAGTTAACTCTTTTAATATATCTTTATGGACGCCAAGTTCTAAAGCCTCTTTAGTAGTGATAATACCGTTATGTTCTTTAATCTTATCTAATAAAAGCTCTCGTTTCGTCATTTACGACACCGCCTTTTTATTCTTATAATATATATTTGATAAGAATAAAAGTCAATGTTTGGACGAAAAAGTCGGTGCAGTCCTAAGACCACACCGACAATAAGGCTATCTCTCCGTTCCTTTTTAAAATCGTTTGGATCGGTCAAAGCTCTTGCAAAACGAAGCCGATTATGATAACGTATATACCCGTGATATTTTTTCCTTGCTTCCGCAACCTGCGGAGGCCAGAGACCATAAGGAGGTAATGAGCATGAACAAGTACGAATTAGCCGTTGTGGTAAGCGCTAAGATCGACGATGAAGCCAGAAATGCGACCATTGAGAAATGCAAGGCTCTCATCGAAAGATTCGGCGGTGTGATCACAAATGTCGACGACTGGGGTAAGAAGAAGCTTGCTTACGAAATCGATAAGATGACGGAAGCTTTCTACACCTTCATTCAGTTCGATGCCGAGCCGAGTGCACCGGCAGAAATCGAATCTCGTGTCCGCATCATGGACAATGTCATCAGGTATCTTTGCGTAAGAAACGACGAGGCGTAAAAACCTTGAAAGGATGATGAAGAGATGAACAAAGTGATACTGATGGGACGTCTTACCAGAGACCCGGATGTCAGGTATTCGCAGGGAGACAATCCGATGGCAATCGCCAGATACACCTTGGCAGTTGATCGGAGATTTGCCAGAAGAGGAGAACAGGGCGATCAGCAGAGCGCTGACTTTATCGGCTGTGTAGCCTTTGGCAAGAGCGGAGAATTTGCTGAGAAATATCTGCACAAGGGGACGAAGCTTTGTGTAACCGGGAGGATTCAGACCGGCAGTTACACCAATAAAGACGGAGTCAAGGTATACACCACCGATGTCGTTGTGGAAGATCAGGAATTTGCCGAGAGCAAGAATGCCTCTTCGCAGGGCGGATACAGCGCCTATGCACCGCAGGGAGCAGGAAGCGCGCAGGGGAACGGACCATCTTCGGAATCCCCCGCTCCCGCAGGCGACGGATTCATGAATATTCCCGATGGCATTGAGGAAGAGCTGCCTTTTGCATAAGACAGTCTTCACCATTTAGGAGGAATTGCAATGGCTTTCAATAAAGGAGACAGATCCGATTCTCCCATGAGGAGAAAGGGAGGAATGCGCAGACGCAAGAAAGTATGCGTATTCTGTGGCAAGGATCATGAGATCAGCTACAAGGATGCAGCGACGCTTCGGAAATACATTTCCGAGAGCGGTAAGATTCTCCCGAGACGCATTACGGGCAATTGTGCGAAGCACCAGAGAGAACTTACAAACGCGATCAAGAGAGCAAGACATCTTGCGATCATGCCCTATGTAATTGAATAATTCGGGAATTTCTTTTTACACGAAGGAAATGATTCGAAGGAAATGAAGCTGCGGAGCTCCTGTGAAGGGAGACCGCAGTTTTTTTATCGTCAGCCAACCGATGTGCCGGCGCCGGTTTCCCGGGTCGGTGCAGGATTGATTCGTCGGAAGCAAATGGATCTGTCAACAACCGATTTTTATGCGGCGTCATTCGCAGGCTTCCCGGCCGTGAAATCAGAAAGGTTTTGATCTCGTGATTTTCGGTAAAAATGACAGACGAATCTATGATAAAATAAGAGAAGTGTCAAAAGGATTTGGCGCTCCATCCTTCAGGATGGCAAGAAAATTCATCATCTTCTGACATTCTGATCCAAAGGACGGGATGTGGGGAGGAACACTTTACGAAAGGTTGTTTTCATGGGGGTAAAAATCAAAGGTAGAACAGGGACGCTTCTATTCACCTTTACCATGGTCGGCATTTTGCTGATTGCATTTAACATTTTGATCTTCTTTGTCTATTCCGCCCATGCCGGAGTGGCGCTGTCTCTCTTCACAATCGGATATTGCTTGATTCTGATCTTTTTCCATATCTATGCGAAACCGATCCGAATCCATGAAATGATCAGCTTTGCAACGGAATACGGACAGATTCAGCGGACGATTCTGCGCGAGATGGACACGCCCTATGCGCTCTTAGATAAGGACGGCAGGACGATATGGATGAATATCGCCTTTGAGAGGATTACTCATCTCAAGAAGAGCGACCGAAGGATGATCTCCGCTATTTTTCCTGTCGTAAAAGAAAGTCTGTTGCCGGAGGATCCGGGGGAAGACCTGTCGAAGGAGGTGGAGTTCGAGGAGCATGCCTATTTGTTGAAGGCACACCGCATTCCGCTGAGCGATATGGCCGGAGCGGAAACCATGGCGGATCAGGAGGCGCTGGACAACAGTCTGATTGCGGTCTATCTGTATGATCATACCGCTCTGCAGCTGGCACTCAAAGAAGTGGATGACGAGTCCATGGCGGCGGGGCTGATCTATATCGATAATTATGACGAGGCACTGGAAAGTGTGGAGGACGTCAGGAGATCCCTTCTCTCTGCGCTGATCGACCGGAAGATCAATCGCTATGTGGCTTCCTATAGCGGGATTGCAAGGAAGCTGGAAAAGGACAAATATTTTGTCGTCATGACCAAACAGGCGGCAAAGGGGATGATCGAGAAGCATTTCGATCTCCTGGAAGACGTCAAAACCGTCAATATCGGCAACGAGATGGCGGTGACTTTATCGGCGGGAATCGGCATGGATGGTCTGTCCTATGCGCAGAATTTCGAATTTGCACGAAACGCCATCGATCTGGCGCTGGGAAGGGGAGGAGACCAGGCGGTCGTCAAGACCTCTGCAAGCATCACCTACTACGGTGGAAAATCCCAGCAGATGGAAAAGAATACAAGGGTGAAGGCCAGGGTCAAGGCGCATGCGCTGGAAGAAATCATCACGGGCAAGGACGATGTCATCGTCATGGGACACCGCATCGGAGATGTGGATTCCTTTGGCGCCTGTGTCGGCATCTACCGCATCACCAAGGCACTGGAACATCCCTGTCATATCGTTTTAAATGATGTAACGACTTCGACCAGGCCGCTGGTGGAACTGTTTCAGGACAACGATCATTACGAGAAGGATTTGATTCTATCCTCGCAGGAAGCCCTGGACAAGGTAAGTGACAATACGGTGGTTGTGGTGGTGGATGTGAACAAGCCCAGCATCACCGAGTGCCCCGAGCTTTTGCATAAGGCCAAGACCGTGGTCGTGTTCGACCATCACCGGTCAGGGACGGAGGTCATTGAGAATGCGACCCTGTCTTACGTGGAGCCTTATGCCTCCAGCACCTGTGAGATGGTATCCGAGATCCTGCAGTACATCGGCGAGCATGTCAAGATCCATCCCGAAGAAGCCAATGCGATGTATGCGGGTATCATGATCGACACCAACAATTTCATGCAAAAAACAGGAGTCAGAACCTTTGAAGCTGCTGCCTTCCTGCGCAGAAACGGTGCGGATATGACGGTCATCCGCAAGCTTTTCCGGGAAAATGCAAACGAATATAAAGCCAAGGCGGATGCGGTGTCTCAGGCGGAGATTTACAGAGGTGCCTATGCCATTTCCGTCTGCTCTGGGGAGGGACTTCCTTCTCCGACGATCCTGGGGGCGCAGGCGGCAAACGAGCTTCTCAATATTCGGGGCGTCAAGGCGAGCTTCATCTGCACGGAGTATCAGAACCAGATCTTTGTCAGCGCACGTTCCATTGATGAGGTTAACGTACAGGTGATTATGGAGAAACTGGGTGGCGGCGGACATCTCAATATTGCAGGCTGCCAGATGGAAGACGTCACGGTTACAGAGGCGATCGCCATTATCAAGAAGACGCTGGATACCATGATCGAAGAGGGAGACCTGTGATTTTAAGCTCCAATGGGAGCGGACAGACGGTCGTACCGGTTCATTGAGGAAGGAGACAGAAGATTATGCAGATCATTCTACTGGAAGATGTGAAAGCTTTAGGGAAAAAAGGAGAAATTGTAAAGGTATCCGACGGCTATGCCAGAAACATGATTTTACCCAAGAAGCTGGGGCTGGAAGCAACGCCGGGAAACCTGGCGAGCTGGAAGATGCAGAAGAAGCGGGAGGAGAAAGATGCCGCAGAGCATCTTGCGAGCGCGCAGGAATTCAAGAAAGAGGTAGAGGAGAAGATCATCACGCTGACCATGAAAAAGGGAGAGGGCGACCGTGTCTTCGGCAGCGTCTCCACCAAGGAGATTGCGCAGGCGGCAAAGGAACAGCACGGCTTTGACATTGACAAAAAGAAGCTGGTTCTGCCGGAGCCGATCAAGTCCTTCGGCACCCATGAGGTCCCGTTAAAGTTGCATCCGCAGGTAACGGCGACCCTGCGCGTGAAGGTGATCGAGCAGTAGAGGATATGGGGGAATGGCAGAAGAGAAGGGATATAAACGTGTAATGCCGCATCACCCCGAGGCCGAGCGGTCGGTCATCGGGGCGATGCTTTTAGACAGGTCCGCAATCGAAACGGCGGCGGAATTCATCTCCGGAGAAGATTTTTACAATCGACAGCTGGGGATTTATTTTGATGCCATGCAGGAGCTGAACAGACAGAACAGAGAGGTCGATCCGGTTACCCTGCAGGATAAACTGCGGATGCAAAATCTTCCGCCCGAATTCATCAGCGCCACATACATCAACGATCTGGTACAGGGAGTGCCGACCTCCGCAAACGTCAAGTATTATGCGAAGATTGTAGCAGAACATGCGACCAGAAGGAAGTTGATTCGCATCAGCGAAGACGTGATGAACGACTGCTATGGAGGGCAGAAGGAACTGGAAGGCCTTCTGGAGGAGGCGGAAAAGAAAATCTTCGAAGTCTCCGAGCATGGGAGAAGTGCGGAGTTTGTTCCGATCAGCGAGATTGTTCTTGAAGACCTGGACCGGATGGTGAAAGCGAGCAAGAACAAGGGACATGTGACCGGCATCGCCACCGGTTTCACGGATCTGGATATGGATACCGCAGGGCTGCAGCCCTCGGATCTGATCCTGGTAGCCGCCCGTCCTTCGATGGGCAAGACGGCGCTTGCCTTGAACATGGCGGAGTACATGGCTTTTCGAGACAACAAATCGGTGGCTCTGTTCTCACTGGAAATGTCCAAGGAACAGCTGGTCAATCGTCTTTTTGCCATGGAATCCCGTGTCGAAGCGCAGAAAATCCGGACGGGGGACCTGCAGGATGCGGACTGGGATAAGCTGTTGGAAAGTGCGGAGGTGATCGGTGGTTCCAACATGATCATTGACGATACCCCCGGTATTTCCGTCGCGGAGCTTCGTTCCAAATGCAGAAAATACAAGATGGACCACGGTCTGGATGCGGTATTCATCGACTACTTACAGCTGATGAGCGGAGGCGCCAAAGGGCATAGTTCAGAGTCCAGACAGCAGGAAATCTCCGAAATTTCCAGAGGGCTCAAGGCGGTTGCCAGAGAACTGAACGTGCCAGTTGTCGCCCTCTCCCAGCTCTCCCGTGCGGTGGAATCCAGGCCGGACAAACGACCGATGCTCTCCGACCTGCGTGAGTCGGGCGCCATCGAGCAGGATGCCGATGTCGTCATGTTCATTTACCGCGAGGACTACTACAAAAAGGAAACCGAGCGCAAGGGTATTGCAGATATCATCATTGCCAAGCAGCGTAACGGTCCTACCGGTACGGAGGAACTGCTCTGGATACCGGAGCATACCAAATTCGTGAACATGCAGGGCAACCGGTCGCTTGTGGCAAGAGACAACGGGGCGATGTAAGGGGGATTTCATGATTGTCGTTTTCTTTTTTTTCGTCTGCTTTGCCGCTTCTACCGTGGGGGCACTGGTGGGAGCCGGAGGAGGCGTCATTATCAAGCCGGTACTCGATATGGTCGGCGTTCTTCCGGTGTCCACCGTCAGTTTTTTCTCGGGCTGCACCGTCTTGGCGATGTCGGTCTGTTCCCTGATCCGTACGCGTAAAAACGGGGTTCCGCTTCGAATCAGAACCAGCACCACGCTGGCGATCGGGGCAATCTTCGGCGGCATGTGCGGTCAAATGCTGTTCGAACAGGTCAAAACAAGTTTTTCCAATGAGGCGGTCCTCGGTTTTGCCCAGGCGCTCTGCTTGATGTTGGCAACCCTTGCCGTCCTCCTCTATGTTCTTTTGAAGAAAAAAATCCGCACCCTGGAGATGGATCATTTGATGGGCATTTTTTTGATCGGTCTGTTTTTGGGGCTGATTTCCGCCTTCCTCGGGATTGGAGGCGGACCGTTAAACGTGGTGGTGCTTTTCTATTTCTTCTCCATGGACGCCAAAGAGGCGGCCAAAAATTCCATTTATATCATTCTTTTTTCCCAGACGGCGAGCCTGATTCGGGCACTGTACCGGGGCACCATCCCCGACTTCGAGAAGAGTTATTTGCTGGCGATGATGATGGGCGGTGTCGCAGGGGCTCTCGTGGGAGCTGCCATTTCGAAGAGGATCCGGAATCAGGGCGTAGAGCGCGCCTTTAACCTCCTGCTGCTTGTCATCATTGGCGTGTGCGCGTACAACGTCTACCGGTTTGCCTGCCGGTTGTAAAGAAAAGTTGTTGCAGAGAATGAGGATGCGATGATCATTGAGAGTGGAAACAGTCTTCTGGAAACCAGAAGGCGCAACGGCATTCTGATCAAAAATAAAATCTTCCGAACGGAACATGCGATGAGGGGGGAGATTGCGAAGGAACTCGGGCTGACGCTTCCCACCATCACCAACAGCATCAATGAAATGATCAAAGAGGGAGTGGTGGAGCCGGAGCCGCTACCGGAAGAGTGCCTAAGCGGCGGTTACGGGAGAAAACCGCAAATGGTACGCTTTAGGAGAGAAGCGGGTTATTCCATCGGGATCGAGCTGGGGGCCTATCACACGAGGGCAGTTCTGGTCAATTTGCGCGGCGAGGTGGTGGAAGAAAGGACGAGGAGGAAGGCTGCCCTGCAATACGGGGAAATGTTGGTACAGGTAACCGATCTGATCGGCGAGCTGTGTGGCTGTGTGCCTTCGTTGCAGAAGGAGGAGGGGAAGCTGATCGGCATCGGCATCGGCGTTCCCGGTTTTGTAGATACGGAAGGCGGGACGATTCGACAGAATTTTCGTGATGACTGGAATGGAAGGCCTTTTGGGGCGGATCTTAGAGAACGTTATCCCGTTCCGATTCTGATCGACAACAATACCAGGTTCCGGGCGATGGGCTACGAAATGCAGCTGCGGGGGACGAGGCCGAAGATGTTTGCCTATTTGTTCATCTCCCGCGGTCTGGCCTGTCCCATCATGTACAACGATCTGGTCCTCTCCGGCGCCGGTGCGGGCGCAGGCGAACTGGGACAGACGATCCTCCTGTATGCCGGAGTCAATGGAGAAAAAAGAACCGTGACCGCAGATCAGATTGCTTCGGAGTCGGCGCTTTTTGAGAAGTGTAGAGAGGAGATGGAGAAGGGGAGACTCTTACAGCTGAAAAAAAGTTGCAGGGATGCCACCGAACTCTCCATCGGGCAGATCCTTGATTTGCAACAAGCGGGGGATTCGGAGATCAATGCGCTGGTCGAAGAATGTATTTTCGGACAGGCGCTTGTGATGGCAAATGTAGTCAATCTGCTCAATCCCAATACTGTGGTAGTGGATGCCAGGATGATGAGCTTTCCTGCCAACCGGGAAAAGCTGATCCGATATGCCAGAGCACATTTTTACGGCATGAATGCGGAAGATGTGGAAATCAGCTTCCATGAGTATCACTCGTATGACGGCGCACTGGGAGCGGCTCTTGGCACCATCCAAAAGAATTTCCTGAACGCCTGAGTGGGGGACCCGGAACGGGCAGCGAATCGGCAGATGGACCCGAAACGGGTAGCGAATCGGCAGATGGATACGGAACGGACAGCGAATCGGCGGGTGGACCCGAAACGTCCCGTGTCTTTGTGAGAAACTGACAAAGACAGAAGGGAAATCCTGTACAGAATTGCCATATTGAACCTAAGAGCCAGCCTCTCTATAATTAGTTAAAAGATTTAAGAAATATGCAAATAGAATGGAGAAGAAGATGCTGACGTTTCAAGTGGAAGCGGGGGAAGAGGCAAGCGATCAGGGGAAGTTCAACGAGAAGGCATTCGAGGCCTTACAGGAGCATCATCTGTCCTGTTTGCGGGAAATGCAGGACCTTTCCCTCGAATATCCGGAAAGTGCGGACTGGCTGAAGGTAGATACCTGTGCAGGAGAAGATATCCTTGCGCAGATCAAGGAAAAGGCGAAAGAAATTCGTGAGCAGGCGGATGTCTTCGTTCTGATAGGCGTCGGCGGTTCCAACAATGCGGCGCGTGCGGTCATTGAGGGGATCGCACCAAAGCGGAGGGGGGAAGATCCCGAAGTGATCTATGCCGGGAATACGCTGCACCCCGGGCAGGTGCGATCTGTCCTGGAGAAGATCAAAGGAAGGCGGGTGTATATCGAGTGCATTGCCAAGAATTTCGAGACGCTGGAACCGGGAGCCACCTTCCGCGTGCTTCGGCAGGAGATGGTCAGACGGTATGGAGCACAGGCACATCGCCATATCTTGGCCTGCGGAACAGGGGGAAGTCTGTTTGCAGATTTGTGCCGACAGGAAGGCTATGATTTTTTCTCTTTTCCGAAGGGAGTAGGAGGTAGATATACCGCCCTGACCACGGTGGGACTTTTGCCGATGGCGGTCGCGGGGATTGATATTGATGCGCTCGTTTGCGGCGCAAGAAGGATGCAACGGCATCTTTTTGCGGAGAATGGAAAAGAAAATGCGGCGTATCGCTATGCCTGCTTTCGGAATCTTTGTTACAAGGAAGGCTACCGGATCGAGATGCTATCCTCCTTTGGGCCGGGACTGCGCTTCTTTTACAAATGGTGGACGCAGTTGTTTGCGGAGAGTGAGGGAAAAGAAGACAAGGGAATCTTCCCGGTGACGGGAGAATTTTCAGAAGAGCTGCATTCCGTCGGACAGTTTTTGCAGGAAGGAACGCCGATTCTGTTTGAGACCTTTCTGGAGATGGAAGAGGCAGAGGGGGGCGTGGAAATTTTGCCGGATGCCCTGGGAGACCAGTTTGCCTATCTGGACGGAAAGGATTTTGGGGAGATCAACCGGGCAGCATTTGCGGCGACGTTGAGGGCGCATGCGAAGAGGATGCCGGTGTCCGTACTGAAGCTGCCGAAACTGGATGCGGAAGGCTTCGGGGAACTGTTTTACTTCTTCGCCTTTTCCTGCGTGCTGTCTTGCAAAATGATGGGCGTGAATCCGTTTGACCAGCCGGGAGTGGAAGCCTATAAAGAGCGGATGTTTGCAGCGCTGGGCAAATGAAGCTGGCGCCAGCGGGCAGTGGCTGGGGAATGACGCCCGTGGCGAAGGAATTTGAGAAGACAAGAAGCAGGGGTGAAAACCGGAACAACAGACAAGGAGAAGAGGATGGAAGATCTGCTGATCGTACACGGCGGGGGACCGACGGCGGTCATCAACGGTTCCCTTTACGGGGCAGTGACGGAAGCGAAGAAATTTTTAAAAAAAGGGCGGATTCTGGCGGCCAGAAACGGAACGGGAGGGCTGTTAAAAGAAGACCTGATCGATCTGACTGCGGTGCCGGAGGCGGAGCTTCGCAAGCTTCTTCAGACGCCCGGCAGCGCCATCGGCTCTTCCCGCGACCAGCTGGAAGAGGCGGAATACAGGCGGATCGCAGAGATCCTGAAAAAGCACAGGATCCGTTTTCTCCTGATGAATGGCGGAAACGGGACGATGGATACCTGCGGAAAGATTGACCGGGTATGCAAAGAACAGGGATATGAGATTTCCGTCATGGGCATTCCAAAGACGATGGACAACGATATTGCAGTTACGGATCACAGTCCGGGCTATCCCAGTGCGGCAAGATTTCTGGCGCAGAGCGTACGTGAGGTCTGTGCAGACGTGAAGGGCTTGCCGATTCACGTATCCGTGGTGGAAGCCTCCGGCAGGAATGCCGGATGGATTACGGCAGCAGCTTCTCTGGCAGGAGACGGAGGCGGTCCCGGGCCGGACCTCATTTATCTGCCGGAGAGACCCTTTGAGGAGGAAGCGTATCTACGGGATGTGGAGCGTCTTTTGCAAAAGAAAAAAGGAATTGTCGTCGTCGCCAGTGAAGGATTGAAGGACAGGTCGGGAAGGCCGATCGTGGAACCGATTTTCACCGCCAGCAGAGCGACTTATTTTGGAGATGTGGGTGCGCATTTGGCTAACCTTGTGATCAAAAGGCTGGGATACAAGGCTAGAAGTGAGAAGCCTGGACTGATCGGCAGAGCTTCCATCCTGCTGCAAAGTTCCATTGACAGGGAGGAAGCGGTCGAAGCCGGGAGAAGGGCGGTGCAGGCGGTGCTCGCGGGAGAAACCGGAAAGATGGTGGCGTTTCGGAGGCGATCTGACTCACCCTACCGGTCGGAACCGTTCCTGGTCGAGATTTCGCAGGTAATGATGACGGAGCGGGTCGTACCGGATGCCTATATCAACGCAGAGGGAAACGGCGTCACAGAGGCGTTTAAAGATTGGTGCAGACCATTGCTGGGAGAGGAACTTCCGGAGATGATTTCGTTTAACTAGAAAGGAGAGAAGATGTTAGTACCGATGAGATGTATTTTGGAGGCGGCAGACCGAAACGGATACGGTCAGGCGGCTTTTAACATGAACAGTTACAACCAGATTGCGGCGGCAGTGCAGATCCATGAACTGCTTGACAGCGCCTGCATCTTGCAGGGGGCGGAAGCCTCCAACGCCTTCATGGGGGGAGAGAAGGATTTCATGCACGGCTCCCTGGAGAGCAAAAAGAAGGGCGCAAAGAATCTCGGCGAGATTGTGCGAAAATTCGGAGAGGAGAGTCAGATTCCGATTGCCCTGCACCTGGATCACGGCAAATCGCTGGAGAGCGTCAAGGCCTGTATTGAGGGCGGCTACACTTCCGTCATGATCGACGGCAGTTCTCTTCCCTATGAGGAAAATGTGGAACTGACCAGAGAAGTGGTCAAATATGCGCATCCGCTTGGCGTGACGGTAGAGGGAGAATTGGGTGTTCTGGCAGGCGTCGAGGATCATGTGTTTGCGGAGACATCTACCTACACCAACCCGATGCAGGCGATTGATTTTTTCAAAAAAACGGGAGTGGACGCCCTTGCCATCAGCTATGGCACGATGCACGGTGCCAACAAGGGAAAGAACGCAAAAATCCGGCGTGAAATCGCCATCGCTACCAAAGAGTGCATGCGTCACGAACAGATCGACGGCTTTCTGGTCAGCCACGGTTCCTCCACGGTGCCGCAGGAATTTGTTTCCAGAATCAATGCGCTGGGCGGGAAGATGGAAAATGCCTACGGCATCGACGTTTCCCAGCTGGTCGATGTCAGCCGCTGCGGCATCAATAAGATCAACGTGGACACGGATCTTCGGATGGCGGCGACCGGAAACGTGCTGCAACTCTTTCAGGATCATCCGGAATTGCAAAAAAGTGAAACAGTGGGAGAGGTGTACCGGGATCTGATTGGGAATCCGTCCAATATCGATCCCAGAAATTACGTGGGCAGCATTTCGGATGCCATTCTGTATGGAAAAATAGAAGATGAAGACGTCAGGCAGGTGGACGATTGCCTGTACCGCGGTACGATTTCCGCCATTGCGCCGCTCATCGTGCAGTTTGGCAGCTACCGAAAAGCTTCCGAGGTCAAGGTTTGTACGCTAGAAGAAATGGCGGAGAGATACCGGAAGGCAGGGATTTAAGGAAAATTGAATTTCGGGAGCCGGAATGAGACATACCGGAAGGAGATATACCGGAAGACAGAAATCTCGAGAATCCAGATTTCGGGAACGGAGAGGCAAGTAGCGGAATTTTAAGGTTCCGGAGAGGCAGGAGCAGAGGATGAAACAGATTTTTTTAAACTTGAAACGATTCGATGTACCCGTGGAAGAGGGCGGAATCAACCGGCTGGCAGAGCCCGGTGACTGGGGAAGCGCCGTTGTTTCCGGGATACAGGATGGGATTTCGAGGTATCAAGAGGAGGCGGGATTTGCAGCTTTTTTTCCGGAAGCGTATCTGTTAGACGCCGTACGGGCAAGAAAAGAGGACAGCAATTTGCAGATCGGATGCCAGGGAGTCTACCGCGAAGACGTGGAGAAGGGCGGCAACTTCGGCGCTTTTACCACCCTCTTTCCGGCAGCCTCCGCAAAAGCGTTGGGGGCGGAATATACCATCATCGGCCACTGCGAGGAGAGGAAGGACAAGATGGCTTTTTTATCCGGCGCGGGATTGACGGGAGAAGAAGCAAAAAATGCAGTCGGTTTGGCGTTACATCAGGAGATTCTCTGTGCGCTTCACCGCGGACTCAAGGTTCTTTACTGCATCGGGGAAAAGAGCGAGGAGCAGGACAGGTGGGATGAGGTGCTGGGGGCGCAGCTGGAGATAGGTCTTGCAGGAATCGGCGAAGAAGAGAAGAAAAGGGTCGTCCTTGCCTATGAGCCGGTCTGGTCGATCGGACCCGGAAAAACGCCGGCGGATGCCTCCTATATTACCAAGGTGGCCCGCTTTGTGAAAGGAAAAACGGACGGACTTCCCTTGGTTTACGGAGGAGGGTTAAAAAAAGAAAATGCGCAAATGCTGGCATCGATTCCGGAGATCGACGGCGGTCTGATTGCCCTGACCAGGTTTAGCGGAGAGATCGGCTTTTATCCGGAGGAGTATCTGGAAATCGTGCACCTGTATTTGAGCGGCTGCGCACATTCGTGAAAAGAAGGACGGAGGAGAAATGAAACAACTTGCATTTGAATACGGCGCCGGTGTGATGGAGGCGATGCTGCCCGACAGTACGGATGTTTTCATCCCCGGAGAGACGGTGAAGGACCCGGAGAGCATTCCGGAAGAGAAGCTGGAAGAAGCATATAAGGAGAGCCTGTCCCATCCGATCGGGATGGAGACGCTGACGGAGCTGGTAAAAAAGAACCGGAAGCCTGCAAAGGAGCAAACCGTGGTCTTTATTATTCCGGACAGGGTCAAGGGGGGAGAGCAAAAGACCAGCCACCGGAAGCTTTCCGTGAAATATATGCTGGAGGAATTGGTTGCGGCGGGGATTCAGAAGAGGAACGTGCTCTTTATCATCAGCAACGGACTCCATCCCAGGAGCACGGAGAAGGAGGCGCTTGCCATCTTCGGACAGGAGCTCTTTCAGGAATTCTGGCCTACGGGACAGATCATCAGCCATGATTCCGAGGATCCGGAGCACATGGTAGATCTCGGAACCACAAGGAGGGGTGATCCCGTCTTCCTCAACCGGTATGTGTTTGACTGCGACATTCCGATTCTGGTGGGGCACGTGCAGGGAAACCCTTACGGCGGCTACTCCGGAGGGTACAAGCATTCGGCGACCGGCATCACCAACTGGCGCTCCATCGCCAGCCATCATGTGCCTTCGGTCATGCATCGGGAAGATTTCACACCGGTCAACGGCGGCTCGCTCATGCGCGATAAATTCGATGAAATCAGTATGCACATGGAATACAGGATGGGACATCCCTTCTTTTGCTGTGATGCGGTGTTAGACACCTTCTCCAGACAGATCGCGATTTTTTCCGGTTATGCCAAAGAAATGATGCCGATCAGCTGGGAGGTGGCGGACAAGAGAACCTACGTCCACTGGGCAAAAAAGAAGTACGACGTGCTGGTATTCGGTATGCCGCAGAAGTTCCATTACGGAGACGGGATGGGTACCAATCCCATCATGATGATGCAGGCGCTCTCTGCGCAGGTGCTTCGATTCAAGAGGGTCATGAGCGACAGGTGTGTGATTCTTTGCTCTTCTCTCTGCAACGGCTATTTTAATGATGCCAGATGGCCTTATCTGCGGGCGCTGTATGAAGATTTTCAGCATGATTCGATGAATATTCTGCCGGATATGAACCGTCTGGGAGAGTATTACGGAACGAATGCGGAATACATCCGGAAATACCGTTTTGCCAACGCCTTCCATCCCTTCCACGGCTTTTCCATGATGGCCTGCGGGCACATTGCGGAGATGAATACCAGCGCCATCTACATCGTCGGCGCACAGGATCCCGGCTATGCAAGAGGGATGGGGCTGAAGGTAAGAGAAAGCTTTGAAGAAGCACTGGAAGACGCAAAGAAAAAATTCGTGGGAGAAAACCCGAACATCCTTGCTCTCCCGCTGACCTTTAAGAGAGCTGCCGTTCACCTGTGCATGGAAGACAAAAATCTGGACGGTATGGATGAATACGGTTTCAGGCCGGGAGACCCGCACTATGCGCATCATGACGCGGCGCAGATCAAGGCGGAGCAGGAGGTGAGAGAGCTGCGGGATTAAGAAGCAAAAAAGGTATGAAAAAACTTCATACTTTCCTTCACGGAAATCCGTTCCTATACTGGAAGCAGGAACGGATTCCTGTATGAAACAATCGGGCCAGGGAAGGAATGACAAGCTCTTTTTCAGGGGGAGGAATGGAATGAAAAAGAAATCCAAAGGCAAATGGGGGGTCATCCCGAAGTGGGTGTGGCTTCTGATCTCGCTTGCTGTTGCCGTAGCGCTATGGCTGATTGCGTCCTATCGCTGGCCAATCATTTTTGCAAACCCGGAGCAGGTCCTTGCCGTGTTTGTGGAGAAGGGGATCCACAGCACCATCTTATGGGAGCACGTCTGGGCATCTCTCTCCCGTGTTCTCACCGGTTTTGGCATCGCTTTTTTCCTCGCCATTCCGATCGCGTTCCTGATGGCCTGGTATGAGCCTTTTGAGAAAATCGTGGAACCTTGGATTCAGTTTGTGAGAAACATACCGCCTCTTGCATACGTCTTCCTGATTACGGCGGCACTCGGGGTCGGCAATCTGGGTAAGGTCATCGTCATCGTTATTGCCTCCTTCCTGGTGCAGGTGGTAACAGTCTATCAGGGGGTAAAGAGTGTGGATGTCACCCTGATCAAGGCGGCAAGAGTCCTTGGGGCGAAACAGAGCGATATTTTCTTCAAGGTGACCATACCGGCAGCGACTCCTTATATCCTGGTGGCGGCAAGACTCGGACTCTCCACCTCTCTCACCACGCTGATGGCTTCGGAAATCGTGGGAGGAGACAGAGGATTGGGCATGATGATCCAGAAGGCAAGTGGATACTATCAGATGGACATCGTTCTGCTTGGCATCATCGTACTGGGTATCATCGGAATCGGATTTGAGAAGATCGTCAGAGAGCTGGAGAGGAGGTTTACGGGATGGCAGGAGACAATTCAGTAAAAGTTGAAATCAAAGATGTAATCAAGAGGTTTCAGACCAGAAACGGCGTTGTCACAGCGCTGAACGGCGTGAACCTTTCGATCAAAGATAAAGAATTCGTTTGCGTGGTAGGGCCTTCGGGCTGTGGCAAATCGACCCTCCTCAATATGATCGGGGGACTGGACAAGCCTTCCAGCGGACAGATTTTGGTAGACGGACAGGAAGTGGACGGCCCCAGCCCTCGCAGGGGCATCGTTTTCCAGCAGTATGCGCTTTTCCCCTGGCTGACGGTGGAAAAGAACGTCCAGTTCGGCTTGAAGTTACAAGGCGCTTCCAAGGAAAAAATGGAAGAGATCACGGCGAAGTACCTGAAGGTGGTGGGACTCGAAAACTTTGCGAAATCCTACCCGAAGGAACTGTCCGGCGGAATGAAGCAGAGGGTCGCGATCGCCAGAGCCTATGCGGTGAATCCCGAAGTTCTGTTAATGGACGAGCCGTTTGGCGCACTGGATGCGCAGACAAGGGTACAGCTGCAAACCGAGCTCCTAAATACCTGGGAACAGGAGCAAAAGACCTGCTTCTTTATTACACATGATGTGGAAGAAGCGATCATTCTGGCACAGAGGGTCATCATCATGTCCGCCAGACCCGGCAGGGTCAAAGATATCGTGGAGATTGACATCCCCTATCCCAGAGACCAGGCAACCAAGATGAGTCCGCGTTTTTTGGAGTTAAAAAATGATATCTGGGGTCAGGTATACGAAGAATATCTGGAAGTGCGCAAATAAAAAGATTCCCTTTCGAGCGAGTCGCTTGGAAAGTGAAACGATATAGACCATACAAAGTTTTTAGGGAGGTAGGAATGAAGAAAAAGAGTATTTTGGCAACGATGATGCTGGCGGGGATGATGGCATTTACCGCCTGCGGCGGACAAAACGCACCGGCGGGGAGCGACGCTTCCAAATCTGAGGCGGCCACTCAGGCAGCAGCCTCTACCGCAGAACAGTCGGCTTCTGCTGCAAAGTCTGCAGAGAGCGGAAAGACGGCCTACACGCCGGCAACGGTACGGGTGGCTTATATGCCGAATCTGGGCTCGGCATCTTCCCTTTTCACCGCCATGGATCAGGGATACTTTGATGAAGTGGGACTGACGGTCACCCCGGTACAGTTCCAGGGCGGCCCTGCAGAAATCACGGCAATGGCTTCCGGCGACATTGATATCTCACAGATCGGACATGGCGCACACGCCCTTTGCATCGAAGGAAAGGCCAAGATCTTCGAGATGGATTCTACGACATCCCTTGCGGATGAAGTGATTGCCAACAAGTCCCACGGCATCACCAAGAAGGAAGACCTAAAGGGCAAGACGATCGCCGTGGCATCGGGCACCTCTTCGGAAATCATCCTGCGTGCCGTACTGGATTCCGCCGGCTTAAAGGAAAGCGATGTCAAGCTGGTTGAGATGGCGGTAGACGGCATGACCACAGCCATGATCTCCAATAAGATTGATGCCTGCGCAACCTGGAGCCCGAATACGGTGACTCTGCAGAAGGCAATGGGAGACAATTACATCAGCCTGGGCAGCAATGCGGATTACCTGGACAAGGCGATCTTCCCGTCCAGTTTCATCACCACAGACGAATATGCGCAGAAGAACAAGGACATTCTGGTTCGCTTTGCACAGGCCATTGACAAGGCGCATGTCTACAGAGCTGCTCACATCGATGAAGTTGCCAAATCGGTCGCGAAGCACGTCGACGCACCGGAAGACACCATGCTTGCCTCCACCAAAGAGGGCGACTGGGATACCATCGTGAAAATCGAAGGCAACAAAGACGAACTGCAGAAGATTTATGAGACACAGCAGAAAGTCTTCCTGGAGACCGGCCGCATCAAAGAAAAGGTGGATACCAACCAATATGTGCTGTATGATGTAATGTTAGATGCTTATAAAGCTTTCCAAGCTTCGAAGTAAATGACATTTATGGGGGGTACCATTTGATGCCTCCTGGGCTTCCAGGTAAATGAAATTCATGGGGCACCAGAGGATGTCCCCATGAAGCCTGAAAGGAAGGCATATCCACACAGAATTGCATTTAAGAATACCCACACAGAAAAGCAATACACGCCGGAGCTGCGTCACTTAGCTCCGGTTTTTGCTTCCAGCAGAAAGGCCGCGCATGCTCATTATCGTTGTGACAATCAGTACCTTTGTCGTGCTCTTTACGACCATTATGCGCAGAAGGTCTTTTCCGCTGTCTCTCTCCGTGACGAATATGGCAAACCTTGCGCACGTTTGTTGCATCGTGCTCTATATTGCCATCATGGGAGGGCTGGCATCCAGGGACGTGAGGCTTCTTTTCCTGAATGACAAGATTATGCACTGGATGAAGAGCAGGCCGATCAACCTGTACCGACTGGGGTATGTGACGAGCCTGACGAGGCTCCTGGTGCCTTTCGGTTTTGTGATGAGCGCTCTGGATCTCAGTAGAAATTTCAGGATCAAAAGGCACCGCCATGGAATCTGCCTGGTGGTGGGTGGCGTATCGGCCATCCTTGCCGTGCTGTATGAACCTGCGGTTTATAAATGGGTGGTGATCCAGAACATTGCCATGCTTTCTTTCTTGATCCGTTTCGCCTTTTTATGGATCCTCATAGAGCTTGTTCTGGCGCTGGGCATCCTGATTTGTGAGTACCGCGAAATCTCGATTCGCGTGTTTCAAAGGAACTTTTTTTACATCATGCTGGCGGTATTTTCGCAGATGATGGTGTATTTGATTTTTGCAACGAAAGACCCGACGCAGATTTATAATCTCTTCATCACGGAATATCTGAACCTGGGAATCAGCAATTACATCAGCCCCTCTTTGAGCAGTACCGGTTGGATTTTTCTCATGTTTTTTGTCATGGCGGGGGCCCTCCTCGGCGCATGGGGGATCGTACGCTACGAGCATTTCCAGTTTTCCGAGGAAAGGGAGTATGCGGTTCTGGAACAACAGTTTTTTGCCGCCGACATGGGGATTTCGGTCTTTGCCCACAGCATCAAAAACCAGCTGCTCTCCACCCAGGTGCTGCTCAAGCGTATGAGAAGAGAACTCACGAAGGAAAGTCCGGAAGCGGAGAAGCTCAAAGAGCTGGAAGCGCAGATGAATGCGCTGAACGAAAGCATGAAGGGGCATATAGACGCCTATTATGCCTTTATTAACAGCAAACAGCTACGCCTGATTGCGACCGATGCGACCACACTGGCGGATGCGTCGATTGCGAAATTCAGAGAAAAATACCCGGAGGGGAAGGTTGAAACCGATTACCGGACCGGGCGCAAGGTGCTGGTGGACGCCTCTCTTTTTACAGAAGCGATTTACAACCTGCTTCTCAATGCATACGAAGCGACAAGGGAAGGAATGGAAGAGCCGAAGATTGGTCTCTGCGTTCGTGCGGAAAGGCTTTGGACCGTCTTTGCCGTTTCGGACAACGGCGTCGGGGTGCCGGATCAAATGCGAAAAAAGATCTTTCAGCCTTTTTTGACCGGAAAAAGCAAGAATACCAACTGGGGCATGGGACTTTTTTACACCAACCGCATTGTGAGACAGCATTTCGGACGCCTGAAGATGGAGAGCCGGGTAGGGAAGGGCAGCACCTTCA
>JABZIZ010000009.1 GCA_015258065.1 Lachnospiraceae bacterium
TTCCGAAGCTTCATGTGCGATCTCTACCAGGTCATCCGACGTCGGATGAATATTGATGGCACAATCCCCCATGACAAGGATTTCATTTTCACCGCTGGCAGAAGGACGAACCATGATGAAACAAGAAGATACCAATTTATTCCCCGGCTTGGTTTTGATCAGCTGCAGTGCAGGACGTACCGTATCCGCAGTGGAATAGGTGGCTCCACCAAGAAGAGCATCCGCAATCCCCATCTTCACCAACATCGTGCTGAAATAATTGGCCTGCCTGCAAGTCTCTCTGGCCTGCTCTAATGTAATCCCCTTGCCGGCACGAAGTTCCATAAATAACTCGACCATTTCATCGAAACGATCAAAGTGATCCGGGTCAATAATCTTTGCACCGTGAACATTAAAGCCGGCCACCTCGGATGCGGCAAAAATCTCTTCTTCTTTTCCAACCAAAATAGGATGTAAGAAGTTTGAAGATAAGAGTCTTGATGCCGCCTCTAAGATCCGTTCATCCTTCCCCTCCGGAAATACGATTGTTTTCGGGCTCATTTTGAGCTTTGCGATCATGGAACCGAAGCCACCAGCCATAATGAAATACCTCCCTCTCTCTTTTAGATCCAAACATGATTAAAAAGTACCGATACATTGAGAATGATAGAAGCGCCAAAAGTCTGTCCGCTTACAACAGATCAGGTTCCTAGCACTGATTCCATCAAAATTATAACAAATTGAGATATACCTTGCCAGAGAGTTCCCACCTCTCTTACAAACCGGGATGCTGTTTTCTGACGATCCTCTCCAGATTTTCATAGATCGGCAGAATATCGAGAGTTTCAAAATAATCCAGCGGCGTCTCCGCCCTTCTGATGCAGGAAATCCTGCCATCTTCCCTTAATAACAGCTCTGTACTGCGCAGCTTGCCGTTATAGTTGTACCCCATGGCAAACCCATGTGCGCCGGTATCATGAATCAGCAAAAGATCCCCTTGATGAATCTCGGGCAGTTGCCGATCAATCGCAAATTTATCATTATTCTCACACAGAGAACCGACCACATCATAGGTATGATCGCAGGGTGCCGTTTCTTTTCCTAAAACGGTGATGTGATGATAAGATCCATACATCGCAGGCCGCATGAGATTGACCGCACATGCATCTACTCCAATATATTCTTTGTAAATGTGTTTCTCATGGATTGCCCTCGTCACAAGCGCACCGTAAGGTCCCAACATAAACCGGCCCATTTCTGTATAAATAGCCACATCCCCCATTCCTGCCGGTTTCAATATCGCATCATATTGTCTCTGCACGCCCTTTCCGATGGCGAAAATATCATTTTCCTCCTGGTTCGGAAGATACGGAATCCCTACGCCTCCGGACAGGTTGATAAACCGAATATCCGCTCCCGTTTCCTTTTTCAGCTCTACCGCAAGCGCAAACATTTCCCCGGCCAGTTTCGGATAATACTCGTTTGTCACGGTATTGCTGGCCAAAAAGGCATGCAGACCGAACTTCTTCACGCCTTTTTTTTGCAAAATCCGGTAAGCTTCAAAAATCTGTGCTTTGGTCATTCCATATTTGGAATCTCCCGGGTTGTCCATGATTCCATTGGAAAGCTCAAAGACACCGCCCGGATTATAGCGACAGCAAATGGTCTCTGGCAGAGGATGTACCACTTCCTCAAGCGATTCGATGTGGGTGAAGTCATCCAGATTGATGATAGCTCCCAGGTCATTGGCATACACAAACTCGGAAAGAGGCGTGTCATTGGAGGAAAACATGATCTGCTCCCCTGATGCCCCCACAGCACTCGACAGCATTAACTCCGTTTCCGAGGAGCAGTCAAAACCGCAGCCCTCTCTCATCAGTAACTGCATCAATACCGGATTCGGGGTTGCTTTCACCGCAAAATATTCTCGGAATCCCTTATTCCAGGAAAAAGCCTGGTTCACTCTGCGCGCATTTTCTACGATGCCCTTCTCATCGTAAATGTAAAAGGGCGTCGGATGCTTCCTAGAAACTTCTTCCATCTGTTCTTTTGTTACAAAAGGTTGTTTGTTCATTTGATGATTCCTTTTCATGGGTGGGTCAAAAGCAAAATACCGATCTCCCCTTACCAGAACACAGGGAGACTCTTCTAAATATTTTCAATCTGCCAGTCAATCGGAGCCAGCTGCGCTCCGGTCAAAAAGTCATTGCATTTGCTGAAATGTTTGCAGTGAAAAAAGCCTCGATAAGCAGATAACGGGCTTGGGTGAGGCGCTTTTAAAACCAGATGATTCCTATTTGTAATAAATGCTGCTTTCTTCTGCGCAGCCGCTCCCCAAAGCAAAAACACAATCGGCCTGTCCTGCCTTGCCACCGCCAGAATGAGCGCATCCGTAAACTGCTCCCAACCTCTTCCCTTATGGGAAAAAGCCTCATGCGCCCGAACACTCAAAATCGTATTTAAGAGTAGAACCCCCTGTTTTGCCCATTTTACCAAATAGCCATTGTTGGGGATCCTACATCCCAGGTCCTCATGAAGTTCTTGATAAATATTCATAAGTGAGGGTGGAATCGGGGTTCCCGGTTTTACGGAAAAAGAAAGCCCATGTGCCTGACCCGGCTCATGATAGGGATCCTGCCCCAGGATCACCGCTTTGATCTGATGGAGCGGCGTTAAATGAAGAGCCTCAAACAATTCGTCTGCCGGGGGATAAACCACCTGTGTTTCATATTCTTTTTTCACAAATTGATAGAGTTCGCTATAGTAGGGTTTTTTAAATTCAGACCCGACCGCCTCCAGCCAGTCTCCCGTAATCTGTGACAAATCTGCTTCCTTTCGTGAAGACACCTTTCTTTGCTGAATCACATCGACGTATCTTAAGATAACGTTTCTTCATTCATTTTTCAAGGATAACATGAAAAGGTGGTTAAGAACCAGATACCATAGGCTTCTTGATCTTTCGATCTTTTCTCTTTTCCGGATCTTTGCGAAAAAACGGTAAAAAAGAAAGGCCAACCACTGTCACCGATGGAATTCTCCCATCGCTGATCGTAATTGACCTCCATTCTTCTCTTCTCTCCAACAGTCATGTTTCGTTGACAAGATGAAAACAGCCGGCAGCCGCAAAACTTTACTCTTCTGCCGCCCCTCGTACCCCGGTAATCCATTGAAGACGGATGGTATATTCAATCGGATCTTCAATCGCATACAGCTGTTTGGCCAGGTCATCTGTCAGATGATAATCATCCTGCAGCGCAGTTACAAGATCATTATAGGTATTGCTCACCTCTTCTTCCACCTTTGGATCTCCGGTTTCTTTGGCTTCCTTGTAGATCTCGTCATACCGCCCCACTCCTTTGATTAAAGCATTTAAGGCTTCCGGTTCCTTTCCGACAACCGAAGAATAATCCGCATATTCATCGTAATAGCGCTGCATCTTGGAAATCACTTCCGCCTTCTTAAATTCTTCCTGTTGATCCTTTGTCAAAACAGCAGCCTTGCCGTACAGGTCCTTATAGGTGTTCCAGTATTCCCCCTTCTTATAGGACGATTTCGCCTGCTTGACCACAAGTGGTTCCGGGAAAATTTCTGAAGGAAGATAGACCAAAATGCCGAAGGTAACCGCAAAGACTCCAACCAAAATGATGCGTTTGGGAGGGATTCGCTTGGGCGGCGGCCCTTGTGGAGGCTCCGGCGCTTTTTTGGGTTTCTTTGGTTTCGGTGCCTTTTTGGGTTTCTTTTCCTTTTTTGGTTTCTTCTTTTTCTTTTTTTTCTTTTCCGCTGCCTGCGCGTCTTCTTCGTTCAGTTCTTTTAAAACCTGAGAATTTTCTTCTGTCAAAGAAGCAAGCTGTTCTTCCTCTTTGGCGGGATTCTTTTCTTTTGGTCCCTCATGACCGGTGACGAGATCTTTCTCCGACTTATTCTCCTTTGTTTCGCTCCCCTCTTGTGTCAGGTGATCCGCAGTCTCCTCTTCCTCATCCTCAGACAAAGAGGCAAAAAAGGCGTTTATTCTGGCAAATAGTCCCTGTTTTTGACCGGATTTTTTTCTCTCTTTCCTCTTTTTTTTAGGGGGATGCGCACTATCTTCCTCCTCTTGTCCCTGGTCACCGAGCTCATCCATCATCGCCGCCTGCAAGGCCTCTATGTCTTCTTTGGATGCTTGCCCCTTTTCATTCTCAATATCATCAATATGATCCGTTGCCAGAGAGTCCATGATCTTGTCCAGGTCCTTCAGATCCACTTCAGTCTCCTTTATCTCTTCCGGAATCGACAATTTCTCTTCGGAATGATTTTCTTGTCCTAAATCCGGTATGTCCGCTTCTGCCCCTGTTTCCTCCTGTTCAGAATGCGGATTGTTCTGTTCCATCCCATCTTCTGTTTGTGCTTTTTGCAAAGAGGCCTGCAAATCCTCGCCGGATAGCACTGCAGCAATCTGCGCCGAAATAGAATCTTTCAGGTCTTCCGGTGCCAAATGCTCCTTATGATCTGTTGTTGTCTCCTCGACCTCCCCTTCCGGCGATTCCAAAAAAGAATGAAGAGAGATCTCTTCCGTTTGAGATGTAGATTCTTCCGTTTCAGGGGTACTGTCTTCTTCCACTTCAGAGATACTGTCTTCTTCCACTTCAGAGATGCTGTCTTCTTCTACTTCAGAGATGCTGTCTTCTTCTACTTCAGAGACGCTGACTTCTTCCGCAGAGGGATCTTCTTCCCTTTCAAAAAAAGCCTCTTCGGACGCAGATGGAGGTTCCTCTGCCTCGGAAGGACTCTCCTCTGCCTCAGATGGTACTTCCTCTATCTCTGAAGGACTCTGCTCTGCCTCGGAAGGGCTTTCCTCTGTCTCGGAAAGACTCTGCTCTGCCTCGGAAGGGCTTTCCTCGGTCTCCGAAGGACTCTCCTCTGCCTCGGCTGGAATTTTCTCCGTCAAGGACTTCTCTGCTTCCTGTGAAGAAGCGGATGCGAAAGAAGACGCATCTTCCTCCTGATCCGCACTTTCCGTTTGCTCCTTCATCTGCGCTTCTGCCTTATCCAGGAGCACGTCAATATTCAGATCCCGGAGTGCTTTCTGGGGATCTGTAATCTCTTCCATGCCGGGCACGGAATCAATCGTAGGAAGTGGCTTTTCCTCAAGCTGCTCGGCATTGCTGTCGGGAAGAGAAGAACTGCTTCGAGGATCAATGCTGCTTTCCACGTCTCTATCTTGCAATGGTTCTCCGGAATTGTGACTGACACTTCCTTTTTCCAGGACAGCAATGAGATCATCCAGAGACTTTTCCTCTTTATCTCGCAGATCCGTTTCCTCTGCAGAAGGACCGATCTGGAGAGGAGAAGCTTCCTGCTCCGTGATCTCGCCGTAGTGATCCATCAACTGCTTCAAGCCGTCGCTGACCACCACATTACGATCCGCCTTGTCCAACATATCATTGAGTTCCAGCAGATCATTTTCTGCAGCAAAAAATTCTCTCTCCAGAGAAGCGTGGTTTCTGGCGGTTTTCCTTAGACTATCCGCCTTTTTTTCCACATGTTTCTGTAAACTGTCCGGATCCTGTTGCCCATCCAGGTCTGTAATATTGTTTAAAATTCCGTCCAAATATTCGTTACGATCCGCCATCTAAGAACTCCACTGCACGACCCTCTTCACCCTTTTCGCTCCCATAAGTTAAGGCGCGAAACTCCCGCTTCGCGCCCGTAATCCTGTTCCATCCTCTTCAAGCATTTGCGGCAATTTTATTCTGGTTGCTATTTACCAATTCATCAATAGTGGAAACCAGCTGCCCGATCTCCGGCTTTGACATCTGTCTGTCTGCGCCAAGAGCCTCTCCCTTCCTGCGCATTTCTTCGTTCACCAACGAGGAAAAGATCACCACAGGAATATGCTTGGTTCGATCATCCGTCTTTACCAGTTTTGTCAAACGGTGTCCATCCATGATTGGCATTTCAATATCTGTAATGAGACATCTGACATTCTGTGCAACCGTTCCATCATCTGCGCATTGGAAGATGAAATCATAGGCGAGTTTTCCATTCTCAAAATGTCTCACATTGCTATAACCGGATTTGTGCAAAGATTCCACAATCAATTTATTTAACAATTGAGAGTCCTCTGCCAAAACAATCGGAATCTCATTTCTTGGTCTCTGATCGAATTGAGTGAGTTGATCCATATTTAATCCGGTATTCGGATTGATATCGGAAACAATTTTTTCAAAATCCAGAATGATGATCAGACGGTCTTCCAGCTTAATAATACCAGTGGAAACACTTTTTTCAACCGTTGAGATCGTGACGTTCGGTTTAATAATATCGGCCCAGGAAATACGATGGATTCCTGTCACCGAATCTACATGAAAAGCAATGTCCAGTTTGTTAAAATTCGTCACGATGAAAAGACCACCCGGCTCGGAGGCCCCTCTTTGCAAACAGTTCCTTAGATCAATCGCTGTGATCATCGTATCACGAGGCATAAAAATACCTTCTATACTGGGGTGTGCATTGGGGACAGGAGTCACCGCCTGATAGGTGATGATTTCTTTGATCTTCGCCACATTGATACCGTAGCAGCGCTCGTCAATCATAAACTCCAAAATTTCAAATTCATTGGTGCCGCTTTCCATCAAAATATTTGTTTCCACTCGATCCACCTCACATCTTTTCTTGACTTTTCATATAGCTATGGGTAGAAAAACCGATTTCACAATCGTCACTAATATTATCGGAAGAGCTGTGCAGTTCTATAATAGATAAAGCAAAGAATTTAACCGGATTGTATGTTCAGCCTTTACTCGAGTGAAATATTCTGAGTGCCGTCTTTCGAAATAATCTGTAAGGAAACAGAGCCTATTTTTTTTGCCTTTGCCGCATCCATCTCCTGCAGCAAAACCGCCTCCATCTTCCCGCCTGCAGGAATCTTTGTCACTAAAGAGCTTAAATCGTTTGGGATCATCGTGACATTGGTAAAACCAATGTCTTCACCGTCTACCATCAATTTATACCGCAAATTGGCTCCCACCGCATTGACGGCAAGCTCTCCGGAAGTCGGATTCGTCAGCTTAAAACTCAGGACTAAAATTTTCTTTCCGTCTCCGGCTACCATAGCCCCCTGATCTGCAGAATCCGGATAGGAACCTTTCACTGAATAGCCGTCGTATTTGATCTCTATGCCTTCCGCAATCTTTTGCACATAGGATTTTGACAACTCCACTTGATCCGCCTGGACGGTGTGATTCTTTTCTCCGTTCCCGTCAGATGATGTTTCTGCCCCCGGCTGTGAAGGGGTGTCACCAGAACTTCCGGTTCCTGCATTTACGCCTCCTGCGGAAGAGGACTGGACCTCTGCATTCATACTCCCTGCCATCGAAGAGGAGGCACCTGAACCGGTATCCTCATCCGGGAGCCCTCTGATATCCTCCATGCCCGGGGGCGTATAAGTCGGATCCACATAGGTCAATTTGTCACTGGAACCCACCTGGTATTTCATGAGAATCCCGGCTGCATAGGTCACAACCTTTTGATACTCTTCTTCACTCATTTTTGGGAAAGGGGTTCCGCAGCCCGTAACCATAAGGCCTACGGAAATTGCCACTACCCAAGTTCCCAATCTCTTGCCGTCCATTCTCTTCATTTGCCTAACCCTAACCCTCTGTGTTCAACGGTCTGCTTCCAAATCAAAATAAAAACATACGCCATCTTTATAGTTTTTTACCCCATAGGTCTGGTGAAGGGAATCCATGATTGCCTTTACGATGGAAAGGCCAATGCCGTTTCCACCATAAGCCCGGCTCCTGGCTTTGTCTACCTTATAAAATTTTTCAAAGAGATGGGGCAGGGCTTCTTCCGGTATGGGTTCCCCTGTATTAAAAACTGAGATTCGAACCTTATGATCCATTTTTTCGAGAGAAATCTCTACCAGCCTTTCTCCGTCCAAATGGTTCAATGCATTGGTAAAAAAATTTCTTAACACCTCTTCCGCTTTGAACTCATCCGTCCATACCATAAAGTTAGGGCCCTTTGCCAATTGCACATTTGCATTTTTCTGTCTTGCTAATATATCGGCCGATTTCAGGAAATTTTGAACCATTTCTCTTGCACTAAATCGCTCCAACCTGACGGGATCTCCACCGCTCTCCAGCTGGTCCAGTGTCATCAGTTTCTGCACCATGGTGTTCATGCGGGCAGCTTCATCCATGATCACATCGCAGTAATCATCTCTGGAAGCAGGATCGTCATTCACTGCTTCTTTTAACCCCTCCGCATACCCCTGAATTAAGGCGATCGGCGTCTTTAATTCGTGAGATACATTAGACAGAAATTCTCTGCGCTGTTCATCGATCTCTTCCTTCTGTTTGATATCTTTCTTCAGTTCGATATTGGCGGCCTTCCATTCGGAGATCGTGGTGAGAAGAATTTCCGATAATTCATTGATGTTTTGCCCTAGAAAATCGAGCTCATTTCCCGCATGACAAGAGTATTTCGCATCAAAGTCCAAATTCTTCATCCGTTCTGAAATCCTGGTGAGTTCGCTCACCGGTCTGGTAAACCGGGATGAAAAAAAATAGGAAAGCGCCGTGCAGAAAAAAACGGCAACGAAGGCAATTACCCCCATGAATCGATTCGAAAATTGGACGCTGTCGTGAATGCCTGTCAAAGCGGTCCGCATCAAAAAAATAGTACCATTTCCAAGGAACCCCCAGCACTCCATATACACCGGCCCGTTCTTGGTATCCCTTCCCTCTTCGATCCGGTATTTCGATTCTCCCTGTGAGCTGACCTTGCCCTCCAGGACCCGCTTCCACAGTCTCTCCGTTAACAGTTCCGAGTATCCTGAAGTCGTAATCACAACCTGCGAATCCCGATCTAACACCAACAGGGCGATGCTGTACTTTTCCGCCATCTCCTGAAGCCTTGACTGAAACTCCTTCGACAAAAGCGTATTTTCCTCTGCAGCTTGATTGATCTGTAGATAAACCTGATTCATCGCCCTTTTCTTGTGGCGCGTATAGAAGCGCTCCAGAAAAAGATTATTCATGAGCAAACAAAGTAGAACCGTCCCAACAGAGACGGCTAAAAGCAAAGAGAAAAATTGTTTTTGAAAGGAGTTTCGCCCCTTAGTTTGTTTCAAATTTGTACCCCATTCCCCAGATGGTTTTTATGAGATCCCCCTTCTCTCCCATCTTGCTGCGTAGTTTTTTCACGTGTGTATCAATGGTTCTGGTGTCCCCGAAATAATCATAATTCCAGACATGGTCCAGAATGGTCTCTCTGGAAAGGGCGATTCCCCTGTTCTCCATGAAATAGGAAAGAAGTTCGAACTCTTTATACGATAAATCCACATTCTGACCGTCAATGGTCACCGTATGCGCAGAGCGATTCAGAACCACTCCTCCCGCTTCTAAGAGCTCTTCATCCGGCTCTTTTCCGGTTCTACGTAAGATTGCCTCCACTCTTGCCACTAAAACCTTAGGCGAAAAAGGCTTGGAAATATATTCGTCCACTCCGATTTCGAATCCCTGCAGTTCGTCTCTTTCCTGCCCTTTTGCGGTCAGCATGATGATCGGCACCTTGGAATAGGCTCTGATTTCTTTGGCACAGGCAAAGCCATCCAGTTTCGGCATCATCACATCCAAAATCACGAGGGAAATCTCAGAATCCGCAAAAAACAGATCCAAAGCTTCGCTACCGTCTGCAGCCTCAACGACTGCAAAATTTTTTTTTACCAAAAAATCGCGGACGAGTTTGCGCATGCGCTCCTCATCGTCCACGATTAAAATCTTTCTTTTATCCGGCATTCCTTTCCTATCTCCTTTTTCAATCTATTTCCCTCTGCCATTTACAGCGGGTTCGCTTTCATCTGGTGTCACCAGACCCGAAGTTGCGTTTTCCGAATCTCCCTTGTCGGAGAGATGAAGTTTGCGCTCTTTTTCCCGAATGGCGGCTTCTCTCTCTTTCAGCCTTTCTTCTCTCTCGGCAAAACGATTGGTGATATTTCGTTTATAGTTCACGATATTGTCGGTTTGTGAGAAATTCAAGATCACAAACATGGCAGCTACGAGAAACACAAGAACCAGATTCAGCGCCAGAGAAAACTGTATCATCTTCCCTGCTTTTCTGGAAAGCTTCCCTCGACTACCCCTTTCTTGCGTTCTCTCTTTTTCGTTCTTTTTTTGCAACTCCTGTTCCGCCTGCTCTTTGGCCTCTCGTCTGGAGAGCGGCATGGTAACCGGAATCGGCGAAAACGCGGCTCCTTTGAGCTCCGATGAAATCAAACGCATGCGGATTTCAAATAAAAATTGCCAGCCCACCGGAGTGGAGAAAATTTGATTCTCAATGGCTTTCTCGTACACCGCATCAAGTGCGGTTGAAGTTGCATAGCCAAGGTTTTTCTTCAAATAATTGATTTTGGCCAGATCCAATTTGGCTTTTTCCGCATCCGCCGTGGTTAGGAAACGAAACCCTTCCACCACAAGAGAAGATTCTGCCTGCGGTTCTGTTTGCCCTGATTCCTTCATGGTTTTTGTGAAATCCGTCTCAGCCATTTAATCCGTCCTGAACCCTTCGTCAATATAGAGCGCCGTAAAGATACACACACTTCTGGGTTGCATCAAGAACTTGCCTTGTGTCGGCCTGGGTCTGCGATAGAAAGACTCCCCGTCTTCCGCACAGGTATTCACGGTAATCTGCCAAACGCCGCTACCGGGAATCATCGGTAAATCCAGTTCTACCGACTTCCAGAATGCATTGATTGCCAAAAAAACGATATCATCCCTGCCGCGTCGTTTATCATATCCGGCAAAACATACACCGATGGCCGCCTGCTCTGCTTTTCCGCCCTGTTCCTCCCGGTGAATCACCTGCGTGCTGATAAATGGGAAGCCGCTCTGTGCAGGTAAAAGATCTCTTCGAATCGCCGGATGTTTCTTTCGAAAGGAGATCATCTTTTTATAAAAATCAAAAAAATCTCGGTTCTTATCCAGATCGTTCCAGTTCAGCCACGAAATCTCATTGTCCTGACAATACGCATTGTTATTTCCCTTCTGGGAATTCCCGAATTCATCTCCGGAAAGAATCATCGGAGTTCCTCTGCTTGTCATAAGAACCGCAATGGCATTTCGCATCATTCTTTCCCGCAGAGCACAAATCTCCGGGTCGGACGTTTCTCCTTCAAAACCACAGTTCCAACTGCGATTGTCATTTGTGCCATCCGTATTATTCCATCCGTTATCCCCGTTATGTTTATTGTTATAACAGTATAAATCATGCAGGGTAAAACCATCATGACAGGTTAAAAAATTTATAGAAGATTCATAACCCAGATAATCTCCGCCGTACAGATCCGGCGAGCCGGTTATTCTTTTTAAGGCATCTTCGGCACACCATAGATCCCCCTTTAAATAAGACCGGATGTCATCCCTGTATTTGCCGTTCCACTCTGCCCATCTTTTACAAGCAGAAAACTCTCCTACCTGGTATAAGCCTCCGGCATCCCAGGCTTCTGCAATCAGCTTCACATCCCCTAGCAGGGGATCAAATGCCAGCCGGTGGATGAGGGGCGGACTCTTCATCGGAGAACCATCCTCATCTCTGCCAAGAATACTGGCCAGATCAAAACGAAACCCGTCCACATGATAATCTTCTACCCAGTAATGCAGACATTGTACAATCATTTCCTGCACCATGGGGTGGTTGCAGTTCATGGTATTGCCACAGCCGGAGAAATTATAATAATAGCCTTCGGGTGTCAGCATGTAATAAATATTATTATCGAAGCCTTTGAAAGAGATAAAAGGTCCGTTTTCATTCCCTTCTGCCGTATGATTGAATACCACATCCAGGATTACTTCAATGTCATTTTCTTTTAGAAGGCGGATCAGTGTTTTCAGTTCCACCCCTTCATGATTATACTCATCGGTGGAAGCATAACTGGTATTCGGTGCAAAAAAACTCACCGTATTGTAGCCCCAGTAATCCAGAAGCGTTTTGCCATTATATACTCTTTTATCTCTTGTTTCGTCAAATTCGAAGACCGGCATTAGCTCTATTGCCGTAATTCCGAGACTTTTGAGATAGGAAAGCTTCTCCATGATCCCTGCGAAGGTACCGGGAGCGCGTACGCCGGAAGAAGGATCGTTGGTAAAAGAACGTACATGCATCTCGTAAATAATGGAATCACTCATGGGGATCCGAAGATGGGGCATCTCTAAGCCCCATTCAAAGTCGTTCTTCACCACGCGACCGCGATAGCCCAGCTTCGTGTTTTCGTTTTCTCCCCACTTGCGCTGTCCCGCCACTGCCTTGGCAAAAGGATCCAATAGAACATGGTTTTTATCAAAGAGAAGCCCTTTTTCCGGTTCCCATGGGCCGTCCACCTGAAAAGCATATTCCAGTTCGCTAATCTGCAAGCCAAAGACGAACATCGAATAAACCTTTCCGATCCGGTAATCCTGCGGAAATGGAATTTTAGCAAAAGGCTTTTTTTCATCCCTCCGAAAAAGAAGCAGCACGATGGCAGTTGCACCGTTGGAGTAAACCGTAAAGTTTACTCCATCCTGCATTGCCGTCGCGCCGTTCATATCATAATACCCGGGTCGAATCCGAAACCCGGCAACCGTTCTTTGTGCAAGCGCCTGCCGTTTCGAACCTCCCCCTCTTCTGTTATTGAGCTGTATTGCATCTGACATGGACAACCGATCCTCCTTCAGCGAAAACCTCACGTTAAAGAACCTGTCATGACCTCTGATGCATTATGCCGGATATGCTCCGTTCTTGGTATCCGCGCTATTAAGATCCACCTTTTTCTGCTGTGCCAAACGATATTTAAAGAAAGCGACTGCCACCTGCGGGAAGAGCGCATAAGAAAGCACGTCCTCATCCTGCTGTTTCCACTCCTTGCACTCTTCTTCAAACTGCGCAAGCCCCGGCTTTAGCAGATCTGCCGGTCTGCAGGTAATCACCTCTGCATCCCCGATAATTTTTTTTCTGACTTCCGGATTGATCGGCTTCACCGTCCTGCCGTAATGTCCGGAGACCAGGTCCTTGGTCTGGTCGGTGGAAACCTTGTATCTTTCTCCCATCAGCACATTCATCACCGCCTGTGTGCCGACAATCTGAGAAGAGGGTGTCACCAGAGGCGGTTCTCCAAAATCTTTCCGGACACGGGGGATTTCCTCCAAGACATCCTGATACTTGTCACTCGCATTCTGTTCCTTTAACTGACTGACCATATTGGAAAGCATGCCGCCTGGAACCTGATATAAAAGGGTTTTGATATTGACTCCCAGCACCTTCGGATCCATCAGGCCACTCTTTAAACACTCTTCTCTATAGGGGCGGAAATGATCCGCAATTTTAGCCAGAAGAGTCTGATCCAACCCCGTATCATAGGGGGTTCCCTTCAGAGCCTCTACCATCACTTCTGTCGCCGGCTGTGAAGTACCCAGAGCCATCGGTGAAATGGCACAGTCGATCACGTCCACTCCCGCTTCTACCGCCTTCAGGTAAGTCATACTGGCCTCGCCGGAGGTATAGTGCGTATGCAGTTGGATCGGAAGCTTCGTTGCGGATTTAATAGATGTAATGAGTTCCTGCGCCGTATAAGGGAGCAAAAGACCCGACATATCTTTAATGCAAATAGAATCCGCTCCCATCGACTCGATTTCCTTAGAAATATTCATCCAATAGTCCATGGTGTACGCATCGCCAAGCGTATAAACCAGCGTCACCTGCGCATGACCGCCTTCTTTTTTACACGCCTTTACAGAAGTCTCCAAATTTCTCATATCATTGAGACAGTCAAAAATTCGGAGAATATCAATCCCGTTTGCAATGGATTTCTGGACGAAATATTCAACGACATCATCCGGGTAATGCTTATATCCCAAAATATTCTGCCCTCGAAAGAGCATCTGCAGCTTTGTCTTTTTGAAGCCCTCCCGCAACTTTCTAAGTCTCACCCAGGGATCTTCCTTTAAAAACCGGAGGCAGGCGTCAAACGTAGCTCCGCCCCAGCACTCCACGGAATGATAGCCGACCTGATCCATCACCGGAACAATCGGGAGCATTTCTTCTATCGGCATTCTGGTAGCGATCAGTGACTGATGGGCATCTCGCAGCACCGTCTCTGTGATGCCGACCGGTTTTTTCATCAATTCATCAGACATATATCATCCTTCCTTTCAAGTATTATTTGAAATTTAGATCAGAATCATCCTTCTATTTATTAAAAAATACCGAAGACCGCCATAAACGTTCCGGCAACCACCGCAGTACCGACTACACCTGCCACATTGGGTCCCATGGCATGCATCAAAAGAAAATTCGTGGGATCATATTCTGCGCCCACTTTTTGTGAAACACGAGCCGCCATCGGCACCGCAGACACTCCTGCGCTTCCAATCAGAGGATTCACTTTACCGCCTGTCACCAGACACATGACCTTGCCTAACAGTACACCGGAAGCAGTCCCTATGACAAACGCAATCAGACCAAGTGCCACGATCTTCAAAGTGACAATATTCAGAAACGCTTCTGCACTTGTGGTTGCGCCCACAGAGGTGCCGAGCAAAATCACAACAATATACATCATCGCATTGGACGCTGTCTCTTGTAATTGTCTAACCACTCCACATTCCCGAAATAAATTTCCCAACATCAACATACCGACCAAAGGGGCCGTTGTAGGCAGGATACAGCAAACCACAATCGTCACCACGATGGGGAATAGAATCTTCTCCAATTTGGATACCGGGCGCAATTGTTCCATCCGTATGGTCTTCTCTTTTCTCGTTGTTAACAGCTTCATCACCGGGGGTTGAATAATCGGAACCAACGACATATAGGAATAAGCGGCAACCGCAATCGGACCTAAGATGGATGCCTGTCCCAATTTGGACGCCAGAAAGATCGAGGTAGGACCGTCTGCTCCGCCAATAATGGAAATTGCGGCCGCCTCTTTGTCATTAAAGCCCATAAAGATCGCCATAAAATAAGCGGCAAAAATACCGAACTGTGCAGCGGCTCCCATTAAAAATGAGGACGGATTTGCAATCAAAGGTCCGAAATCGGTCATTGCACCGACACCCATGAAAATGAGAGACGGTAAAATCGCCCATTCGTCCAGCTTGTAGAAATAATATAAAAGACCACCGACTCCATTCGGAGATTTCTCGATACTCAGCATAATATCCGGGTAAATATTGACGAGCAGCATTCCAAAAGAAATCGGTATCAAAAGCAGCGGTTCAAAATCCCAACGAATTGCCAGATATAAAAAGAAAAGTGCCACCACGATCATAATCAGGTTGCCGATCGTCATATTCGTAAAGGCAGTCTGCAACCAGAGATTATGCAGCGTATTTGAAATATACTCCATTGCTTTCCTCCATGCGTCGCGGAAATAGAATCATTGTATGACGATCAGTTTAAGGTTGCCAAAACCTGTCCCGCTTCACAAGAATCTCCTACCGCAACGTCAATACTGGCAACGGTCCCGTCCTTAGGCGCAACCATCGGGATCTCCATCTTCATGGATTCAATGGTCACCACAGCCGTCCCTGCCTTCACCTGTGTGCCGACCTGCGCATCAATTTTGAGTACCTTTCCTGCAGCACCGGCTTCCACCTTAATGCTTCCCGTACCCGTTGTCTTTCCGGAAGGCGCAGCTTTACGAGCGGCGGGCGCAGGTCTTCTCGCAGAGGACACCTGAGGCGTCTCCTCTCTGCCATTTTCTTCTACTGTCACATCATAAACATTCCCATTTACCGTAATGGTATAATTTTTCATTATCATTCCTCCTGCATTTTTTATCTGTATGAACGGCTGCTATTGCGTCTCTTTCTAACGGAACGGACGAAATATCCCCCGCTTCCCTTTCCTTCTGTTTCGCTTTCATAGGCGGCGATTGCTGCGGAAATCACAGCAGAAATTTCATCTTCCTCAGATCCCGTCCAGGCATTCTCCGGTTCGATTTCTGAGACCGAAGACGGTTCTTCTTTCTTCTTTGCTTTTGCCTGCTCCTGATGTGCATGTGGCGTCTGTGACTTATTGATGAGCGGGAAAAGACCAATCACTAGGCTAATCAGAATGAGGACTGCAAATGCCATCCCCATGCCCAGTAGCGTATTCAAGCCTGCATCAATCAACTCCGTTTTCTTCTGATCCGTACAGGCACTCAGAAGGAAGAGAACCGGGAGCAGCGCAGTGATGGTTCTCAATTTCTGTTTCATTGCTTGCTCCTTCCTTAAATGGTTCCATGTTTTTTGGACGGTTCCTCTTCGCACTTGCTGTATAAGATCTCAAATGCACCGATGAGATACTTCCTGACTTCACTCGGATCAATCATATCATCCACATAACCCCTTCCTGCTGCAGAAGATGCATTGTTCTGAAGTTCTGCATATTTCTGTCTGATGGAAAGTGTTTCAGCGGACGATTTCCCATCCGAAAGGATTTTGGCTGCAAAATCCGCATCCATCACGCCAATCTCCGTATCTGTCAGGCAAAACGTAAGATCTGCGCCGATGGCCCTGGAATTCATAATGACATAGGGGGAACCATACGCCTTTTGCGTAATGACATTTACTTTCGGTACCGTTGCACTGGCAAAAGCAGAAACCAGTGCGGCTGCATTTTCGGATAACCTGCGTTCCTCACACACCGTTGCCGCAAATCCTTCGGTATTGGTCAGGGTAAGCACCGGGATATCAAACGCATCACAGAACCAAACAAACCTGGCTGCCTTTTTACAACCACGCTCCGTGAGGGCGGCATCAAACTTCTGTAACGGTTTCCCGTCTTCTCCTATCCATTCAATACGATTGGCAACCGCACCAATGACCTGACCGTTCAGACGCAAAAAGCCGGTCACCATTTCTTTTGCAAAAGACTTACCGGTTTCATAAAAATTGCCATCATCTGCAAGATCAAACAAGGCAAGCGCCGGATCGGTAAGCTCTGCACTCATGTTGTCCGTCAGGCGGTTTAAATCATCCTCACATTCTCTATCTGCATCCTCTTCCTCAAAATTGGAGGGTAAAAAGCCAACCAGTTCCCTGATTTCCGCAAAAATTTCATCGATACTACAGACAACCGCCACGTTTCCCGTCTTTTCCCCCTGAAAAGCGGCTTCTGCCGTATCACACTTTTCCTTATAATTGTCCTTCAGGGTGTCCGGTTCATTTACAAACAGCCGTCCCTTTTCTTTTTCCAGAAAAGTAAAATCGGCCAGAGAAGACAGAATGCTCATCCCCCCTCCACACGGACCAAAGACCGCACAAATCTGCGGAATGACCCCGGAAGCTCTCACCTGCTGCTTGTAAATTTCACCCAGTGCATTTAAGGCATCCGTCGACTCCTGCAAACGAATTCCTGAGGAATCCAACATCCCGACCACAGGGGAACCGGTCTTTTGCGCCAGCTGATACAGATTTACAATTTTCTTTGCATGCATCTCCCCCACAGAACCGTTTAAGACAGAAGCGTCCTGGCTATATACATAAACAGGCCTGCCTTCTATCAAGCCATAGCCGGTAATGACACCGTCGGAAGGGGCCTCTGTCGGCTTCAAACTGAAATCCGTGCTCCTGGCTCTTACCCTGGCACCGATTTCCACGAAGCTGTTTTCATCGAGTAGAGATTCAATCCTCTCTCTCGCACTTAAAGAACTGCTCATGGTATTACCTCCGTGAAAATTTATAGAAATGAGAATGCTGTAAGCCAATCAAAACAGCGTACCCGTCAAAAGACAGATACGCTTTTAGTATAACATATTTTGTAAAAAATAAACGAAGTCTTAATGATCGCACCATGAGCGGATTTTCAAATATCCAGCTTTACATTGACCTCATTTTCCGCCTCTTTTTTGAACTCTTCCACCTGTACCGCATCCAGAGAGGGTAACTCTTCCAGAGAGCGAACGCCAAAGGCTCGCAAAAATTCTTCTGTGGTTCCAAACAAGAGAGGTCTTCCCGGTGCATCCATTCTGCCGATATCCGTCACAAACCCGTATTCCACCAGGCGACTTACGGCATGATCGGAATTGACTCCACGGATCCGTTCAATTTCCAACCTTGTAATCGGCTGTTTGTAGGCAATGATGGAAAGAGTCTCCAGCAGTGCGTCGGTCAAAACGGCCTTTTTCGGTGTCTTCGCCACCTGAATCAGATATTCATACCACTCTTTTTTGGTACAAAGTTGAACGGAATCCTCCAACTCAATGAGCGAAATCCCGCTGTCGGGCTTTGCATATTTTTCTCTCAGGTAACGCAACTGCTCCCGCAACTCTTTCGGAGACTCATCCAGCACATTCATCAGTGTATTCAATTCTACCGCGTTTCCCATCGTAAAAAGAATGGCTTCTATAATCGCTGCACTTTTATCCAGTTCCATTACGCTACATCCTTCGCTCGAATCTTGATTTCGCCGAAAGCATCGGCTTGTTCAATTTCAATTTCACCCAGCTTCATTTCTTCCAGAACCACCAGAAAGGTTACGATAATCTCTGTTTTGGAATGCTGCCTTTCCAGCAGTTGACGAAAACTGAAGGAAGGGTGTTCCCTGATGTATGCACGGATATATAGCGTTTTCTGGTCCAGATCGATCTCCTCTCTTTCTATTTTTCCAAAGCCGGATCGAATCGGGTCCACCTTATCCTGCTGACGCTTGAGCACCTGTCTGAAAATCTCATTGAGCGTGGCTAGATTCCGGTCTCCTATCAATTCCTGAAGATCCACCGGTTCTTCGTATTTTTCAACCTCCGGCGGGATATTTTTACTCCGATACAATCTGAAATCCGCCCCCCGTTGCATATCCTTCAGTTCATAAGACATGTATTTATACATCTTATACTGCAATAGTTGTTCTACCAACTCCTGCCTGGGATCCTCCTCCTCGCCGTCCTCATTGACCGCTTTTGGTAAAAGCATCTTGGACTTAATGCTCAGAAGGGTCGCCGCCATGACCAGGAATTCACTGGTAATATCCATGTCTCTCTGCTGCATCCGCCGAATGTACTCCAAGTATTGATCTGTCACGATCGTAATCGGGATGTCATAGATATCAATTTTATTTCGGTCAATCAGGGCAAGCAAAAGATCCAGAGGACCTTCAAATACTTCCAAAGTGACTTCGAGAGCCATATAACAACTCCTCATACCACCGCATCCCTGCGGTGCTGAACATTCGTCGTTTTTAAATGAAAATCCATTTTCCGATATAAAAACTCCTCGTAATGCCGTGCAGGTGCAATACTTACATTTATTTCCGATCTGCTGCGGGGTGGAGATGGATCACCACTAGTTCTCCCGGATTAAAGAGCCGAACCGGAAGGGTATGTGTCCCCAAGCCGCGCCCCAGAATCATGGTGGAGCCTAAGTCCCCACAAGAGGCTGAATCGATGTGGTACTTTCCTCCGTCGTATTTTGGGAAGAGACGAAAAGAAGGAGAAATCACACCACCGAAGAAGGGAAGTTTCACGATGCCGCCATGCACATGCCCCGATACCACAAGATCAGCCCCCCAGGCCGCGTAAACCGGAAAGTAGGCCGGATTATGGGCAATCAGAATTCGAAAGGCATCGTTGACCGGTTCTCCCAGGACTTCATGCAAATATTGGATTGGCAGTTCTCTTCTCGAGAATCGCTTGAAAAAAGAATCATCCAGATCCAGCCCATACAGATACACCTTCTTGTTTCCATGTAACGGAAAATAGGAAGATGCATTATTCAAAATACAAACACCTGCCCCCTTCAACTCATCCAGATACCTCTCGCATCCTTCTGCAAAATCCGTCCGCATCAAAAGACGGTGCTCATGGTTGCCATTTGCCGCATAAACCGGAAATTCCCCTGCCAGTGCAGACAGGAAGGCAGACCCTGTGTCATACGTCTGTCTACTCAGATGATGATAGGATGTAATGATATCTCCGGCACTGAGAATCAAATCCGGATGAATTGTTCTGATCGCTGAAAGAAGCGCTTGATTCCCAGCGCCATAATCTTGTCCATGCAAATCAGAAACAAGAACGATGGTAAGCTCCTCCTGCAACTTAGACGAAGGCAAATGATAAGTTCGAATCACAAAATGATGGGTATCATGGTAGATCTGTATACATAGAAACAGACCAAGAAGAAGGATGATGGATAAAATTGGAATCATGTTTCCTCATGTAAAAAAGAAGCCCCTGATCTATAAAATAAACCAGGGGCCATTTGTATCAGTTGTGTTTCCTTTTTCTGGCAGCTTCCGACTTCTTCTTGCGCTTCACACTCGGCTTTTCGTAATGTTCTCTCTTACGAATCTCCTGCTGAATGCCAGCCTTTGCACAGCTTCTCTTGAAACGACGCAATGCGCTGTCCAGAGTTTCATTTTCCTTGACAATAACAGATGACATGCTCTCTTCCACCCTCCCTTCAGTCCCGTCCAGAATCAAAATCTATGACTGATTGGGTTATTTGTTGCTCATAAATGCGCAACACAGATATTATATCATAATTCCTGTCTGCGTCAAGTGAAAATCCTCCCAAATAGCATACCCGGAATGAGGTGTCTCCTAGTTCTTCTCCGATTCATCTGCTTCTGTCTGATCACAGCCGCAAACTTCGCAGGCACCTGCCTGATCTGTCGTACAGGCATCTGCAACTTCTTCATTCGCGACCTTCGCCCCGCAACCGGGGCAAAACTGTGCACCCTCTTCCAATTCCTGTCCGCAATTTTGGCAGTGACTTACCCCTTCCTTCTCTTCCGTCTTGGGCGCTACGATTTCCGGTAGTTTGGCACCGCATTTCGGGCAGAATGCCGCATCATTTGCGATTTCTGTTCCGCAGTTTTCGCAGGTACGCACCTTCTTAATTGCTCTTAACTGTTCCTTTAATTCCGCAACCTTTGCCATGGAAGACTTCAGTGCTTCCACCGTATCTTTATACATATCTTCCGGTGCATCCTGATGCTGATCAAAATAGATTTTTCCCAGTTGCGTGAAGAGATTCCCCTGGTTCCTCTCCTCCTCCGCAACGGCACTGTTCAGCTTTGTAATATCAGAAAATTCTTTTGTTTTCTGCATTGCAGTGCTTCCGACATCTGAGAGTTTTTTCCCCAGTTCGTTAAAAAAATTAGCCATTTTCCCTCTCCTTCTGCCATGAATGCATGGCGTGTACCTTTGATCTCACTCCTCCATTATTCACTACTCACTGCGCACACAATCCACACAGCGAAGGACTCTTTAAAATCCCTTCCGAAATTGAATGCACAGAAGAAGCCGAATCTATTCGTGGATTAACTGGGCAGACAGCGCAGCTTCCGCTTCCTTTAGGGCGTCCGCAATACCGGATGGATTCTTCCCTCCTGCCTGTGCCATATCGGGACGGCCGCCACCTCCTCCGCCAATCTTCGGTGCGATTTGTTTGACCAGATTGCCCGCATGCGCACCTTTCTTCACGGCTTCTGCGTCTGCCATCACGACCAGCTGTGCCTTATCCCCATTGTCGGAAACCAGAACAATCACCGCATTCTTTTCCTTCTGCTTCATGGTGTCGCACAGATCACGCAGACCGTTCATATCCACTCCCTTTAGAGAAGCGGCAATCAGTTTGGTCCCGTTCACATCCTTTGCCGTTTCGGACAGATCTCCTAAAGATTTCTGCGCTTCTTTTCTCTTAAGGGATTCGTTTTCCGATTGCAGCTTTTTCAACTGCTCCTGTAAATGTGCGATCTTATCTGTAAGTTCTGCAGGGGAAGCCTTGAGTTTTTCGGCAGCCTTCTGCATCTCCTGTTCGATTTTTGTAAAATAAGATTGCACATTTCTTCCGGTCAGCGCCTCAATTCTGCGCACTCCCGCTGCAATTCCGCTTTCGGAAACAATCTTAAAGGAACCGATTTCAACCGTATTTTTTACATGAGTTCCGCCGCAAAGTTCCGTTGAGAAATCTCCCATCGTCACCACACGAACCTCGTCTCCGTATTTTTCACCAAAAAGAGCCATTGCACCGCTCTTTCTGGCGTCCTCCAGTGACATGATTTTGGTGCCAACCGGCAGCTCTTCCTGAATCTTCTCGTTAACCAGGTCTTCCACCTCTTTCAGCTCCTGAGGAGTCATTGCCTGAAAATGAGAAAAATCAAAGCGGGTTCTGTAAGCATCCTGATAGGAGCCTGCCTGCTCCACGTGAGTGCCGAGGACTTCCCTAAGCGCCTTCTGCAAGAGATGCGTAGCGGAATGGTTCCGGCAGATGTCCTTTCTGTTCTTCTCATCTACCACCAGTTCTACCTGCTCTCCTAAGGTGAACATTCCCCTCGTCACCTGGCCGATATGCGCAATTTTATTGCCCGCTACATGAAGGGTATCCCTTACTTCGAAGCTACCATTCTTCGATTCAATGGTCCCCTTATCACCGATCTGGCCGCCCATAGTCGCATAAAACGGGGTTTCTTCCGTAATGATTGCCCCCGTCATGCCATCGGTCAGTGCATCCACAAGCGCATTCTCACCGTCTTCCCCCTCGGAGACCAGATGAACCAGTGCAATTGACCTGGATTTCGCTTGAAATGTATCATAACCGACAAAAACGGACTGCAATTTCGGGTCAATTTCTTCATAGATCGTCGCATCCGCCCCCATGTAATTGGTGGTCTTCCGACTGTTTCTGGCTGTTTCCCTCTGCTTTTTCATTGCGGCTTCAAAGCCGTCTTCATCGATGGAATATCCTCTCTCTTCCAAAATTTCCTTGGTGGAGTCCACAGGAAAGCCGTAGGTATCGTACAGACGAAAAGCATTTTCCCCGGATAGCATTTTCCCTCCGGAGGCCTCCAACTCTTTTTCCATGGAAGCGAGAATCTCTAAGCCCTGCTCATAAGTCTTGTCAAACTTTTCTTCTTCCTGTTGGATGACATTCAGAATAAAATCCTTCTTTTCGATCAGCTCCGGGTAGCCGTCCTTCGATTCCTCGATAACGGTGCTCGCTAATTCCGGAAGGAAGGATCCCTTGATATTCAATTTCCTTCCATGTCTCACTGCACGCCTGATCAATCTTCGAAGCACATAGCCTCTCCCCTCATTGGAGGGCATGATCCCATCAGAAATCATGAAAGTGGTGGAGCGGATATGATCCACTACAATTCGCACAGAGATGTCACTTTCCTTCGTATTCTCCGCCTCATACGAAATACCGCCGGCCAGCTTGCAAACATGGTCTCGCAGCATTTTAATCGTATCCACATCAAAGATCGAACCGACATCCTGCACCACGACTGCCAGGCGTTCCAGTCCCATGCCGGTATCGATGTTCTTTTGGACCAACTCCGTATAATGGCCATGTCCATCATTGTTAAACTGGGAAAAAACGTTGTTCCATACTTCCATGAAACGGTCGCCTTCCCCGCCCATCACATCTTCCGGACCGTTGCCAAACTTTTCCCCGCGGTCATAATAGATTTCGGAACAGGGTCCGCAGGGGCCGGAACCGTGCTCCCAGAAATTATCCGCCTTTCCGAATTTGTAGATTCGCTCAGGAGCGATGCCGATCTCGTCCCTCCAAATGGCAAAGGCCTCCTCGTCCTCCGTATAGACCGACGGATAGAGCCGATTCGGATCCAGCCCGACCACCTCTGTCAGAAACTCCCAGCTCCAATGAATGGCCTCCCGCTTAAAATAATCTCCGAAAGAAAAATTTCCGAGCATCTCAAAAAAGGTGCCATGGCGAGCCGTCTTTCCGACATTTTCCAAATCTCCTGTACGGATACATTTTTGGCAAGTGGTCACTCTGCGCCTTGGAGGAATTTCCTGGCCTGTAAAATAGGGCTTTAAGGGAGCCATTCCTGAATTAATGATCAAAAGAGAATTGTCATTATGCGGCACCAGCGAAAAGCTCTTCATGACGAGATGTCCCTTACTCTCGAAGAACTTTAAAAACATTGATCTCAGTTCATTTACACCATATTTCTTCACTTCACTCACCCATCATCCTCCAAAGGCTCAGCTTCCTTAAATTCTTTCCTTAGAATGCCAATTTATCCTTAAGGTAATCCGCCAATCTATTGATCGCCACTCTTTCCTGATTCATCGAATCGCGCTCTCTCACCGTGACCATCTGATCGTTTTCCGAATCAAAATCATAGGTGATGCAATACGGCGTACCGATCTCATCCTGTCTACGATAACGTTTTCCGATGTTGCCACGGTCATCATAATCACACATCCAGTTTTTAGAAAGTTCTTCATACACCTTCTGTGCGGACTCCGACAACTTCTTGGAAAGGGGAAGAATGGCTGCCTTGATTGGGGCTAGCGCCGGATGGAAGTGTAAGACAGTTCTCATGTCTCCCCCTTCCAGTTCTTCCTCGTCATAAGCACCACAAAGGAAGGCCAGAACCACCCTGTCCGCACCCAGAGACGGCTCTACTACATAAGGAATATAGCGTTCCCCCGTTTCATCATCGAAATAAGTGAGATCTTCACCGGAGGTTTCCTGATGTCTTCCAAGGTCATAGTTCGTGCGGTCCGCAATCCCCCAAAGCTCACCCCAACCGAACGGAAAGAGGAATTCAATATCTGTCGTCGCCTTGGAATAAAAAGAAAGCTCTTCCTTATCATGATCCCGCAGCCGCATCTCTTCCTCTTTCATCCCAAGAGACTTTAGCCAGTTCACACAGGTACTTCTCCAATAGTCAAACCACTCCAGATCCGTATCCGGCTTGCAGAAAAATTCCAACTCCATCTGCTCGAATTCTCTGGTACGGAACGTGAAATTTCCCGGTGTAATTTCATTCCGGAAAGACTTTCCGATCTGTGCGATCCCAAATGGTAGCTTCTTTCTGGTCGTTCTCTGCACATTCTTGAAATTGACAAAGATTCCCTGTGCGGTTTCCGGACGAAGATACACCGTATTTTTGGCATCTTCGGTCACTCCCTGAAACGTTTTAAACATCAGATTAAACTGGCGAATATCGGTGAAATTCCGTTTTCCACAGCTGGGACAAGGAATCTGATTGTCCTCTATAAACTGCTTCATCTGACTTTGGCTCCAACCGTCTACGGAAGACTCCAGTGTGATTCCCTTTTCCGCCGCAAAATCTTCGATGAGTTTGTCTGCGCGAAATCTTTCATGACATTCTCTGCAGTCCATGAGCGGATCCGAGAAGCCGGACAGATGCCCGCTGGCCACCCAGGTCTGTGGATTCATTAAAATGGCACAATCCACACCCACATTATAGGGGCTTTCCTGTACAAACTTCTTCCACCAGGCCTTTTTGACATTGTTCTTCAGTTCCACGCCCAAACTTCCGTAATCCCAGGTATTGGCCAAACCACCATAGATTTCAGACCCCGGAAAAACAAAGCCTCTGTTCTTTGCTAGTGCGATAATCTTATCCATTGTCTTATCCTGTGAACGCATTTTACCCTCCCATCTCTTGCTGACTTTCGTGCGGCTTCCGGATACCACTCCGCCCGCCAACGGTCCCTGTCTGTCTTTCTGATCTTACTGTAGGGTGACCATATATGTCTCGTATGCAGCACCACTTGGATCCACCGTGTGGTCATCCACCTTCTTAAGTCCTTTCGAAACATCCTTCACCTTTTCAGGCAATCGAAGGAAAGCTTCGGTATTGCTGATTAAAATCTTCCCATTTTCATTCAGGTGACGCACTTCTAATTGATCTGAAGGCAAGTGATAACCCGCAGCTTCAGCCTCTTTGACTGAACCAAAGAAAAGAATTTCATGGTTAAAACGCTCAAAAGCCTTTGTGGAAGAATAGGTGAGCTTCACTTTGGCAAGCTTGTCTTTGACCTTGCAAGCATCGAGAAATACTGTTCCATCTTCTTTTGGTACTGCAGCCATCTCCGCCTGAATTCTTTCTTTCATTTCGGATGCATCATAATAATCTGCATCGAAATCCTCTACAATAAATTGCGTAACTGTTCCGTCTTCTCCAACTTCTACGGTCGTTCGATCCGGATCTCTGTCAGAAGCACAACCCGTGAATAAAAAGATCAGAAGGAAAAGCACCCCTGCCACTGCCTTATGAAAAACCCAGTTTGATTTCCTAGTTCCAAGCCTGCTCATGTTCGTTCAAAATCCATTCCTACTTGATGCCACCTTGTTCCTGCGTTTCACCTAAAAATAAAACCGTTGCGGGTATCAAAAGATCAGAAACCCTTCTGCATGTCTGCTTGCAGAAGAAGCGGATCCCTTTGTCACCAGTATCAAAGTATTATAGCCCAGACCCTGTGTAATTTCAAATAGATCCCATCTCCAGCATGGCAAGACTTTTTAACGGGCGGTCGATGCACCGCTTTCTCAATTCTTTGCAGAAGGCGCAAAGTTCTACCAGCACTGCATCGGAAACAGTAAACGTGTATAGATGGTTCAGGGGAGAGTGGACGATAAAATCAATGGTATAGGCCGTATCCGAACGGACTTTCTGCATCACTCCGGGGAACTCTCCCTGTGTGACCAGGGCTCGAATCTCATAAATACAGCAAACCAGCTTTCTTTCAATCGTTCCCTTTTCCAGGGCACGGAGGGCGACATAGAGAAGATGTAACAAAGCCGTTTCTTCATTATTTTCGCGTGTATAATAATCGGCGAGTTCCAGAAAAAAAGTCCCGTAGAAAGCGGCATCCATATCTTTCCGAAAGCACTCGAAATAATTCCGTATCTGTGCGCTGTCTGCCCGGTAGCCACCTTTCACCGGAAGGAGCCTGAAAGTCCCGAAACAAAACGGCTCAAGCACCCCTAACAGCCTGCTGTTCTGTCTCCTTGCACCATAAGCAAAAACCGAAATCTTCCCCTTTTCTTTGGTCAATAAGGTCACCAGAAAATCATTTTCCCGTAGCGGAAATCGTTTCAGGACAATCCCCGTGACCGACAGATCTTCTTCTCTCATCAGAAACGGTATCCGAAATTCCGAAGCTGCGCTTCGTTATCCCGCCAATCCCTTCTCACCTTGACAAAAAGCTTCAGGTTTACCTGGCACTCCAGGAGTTTTTCCATATCTATCCTGGCTTCTGTGCCAATTCTTTTCAACATGCTCCCCCCTTTGCCTATGATCATTCCCTTATGGGAATCTCTCTCGCAAACAAGGGTCGATGCAATATCCATCAAAATTTCTCCGTTTTTCTTTTCTCTTTCTTTCATGCTGTCTGTATAAACGGCAATTCCATGCGGCACCTCGTCTCTCAGACACCGAAGCGCCTTCTCTCTTACGATCTCAGACACCAGATCTCTCTCCAACTGGTCTGTCAGCGTATCTTCCTCATAAAGGGCAGGTCCGTATGGCAGGTACTGTTTGATCGTTTGCATCAGATGATCGATCCCCTGGTGCTTCAGCGCGGAGACGGTCACGATTTCCGAAAAAGGCATCTCGTTCTCATATAAGTTCTTCGCTTCTTGAATCTGAGCAGGATCCTTCCCGTCCATCTTATTTAAGACCAGAATCACAGGCTTATGCAAAAGGCGCAGTTGTTCGATCAACGATTTCTCCGTCTTTCCGATGAAGGAGCTGACTTCTGCCAACATCAGTACGACATCCACCTCCTCCAACGAACTCTTTGCGATCTTCACCATGTATTCTCCCAGCTTATTCTGCGCCTCATGCAGGCCGGGCGTATCCTGGAAAACCATCTGACAATCATCGTCCGAGTAGACCGTCATGATTTTGTTCCTGGTCGTCTGCGGTTTTGCGGAAGTAATGGCAATTTTTTGACCGATCATCTGATTCATCAGGGTAGACTTGCCCACGTTTGGACGCCCAACCAGCGTAATGATACCGGATTTAAATTTCGCATCATTCCACATCTTCGTTTTCCCTGCTTTGAGAAAAAAGTGGCATCGTTTCATCAAACATTTCCTGATGCGAGCGAATCTTTTCCTGTGCGCCGATCACGCAGAAGGCTCCTTCTTTCATTAAAGCCTCTGCATAAGGTGCGAGCGCCCGTACATCCTCGACACTTGCATGAAGAAGCTCGTCCCTGCTTTTTTGTAGCATTTCCATGGTCGTGCCCGTCAGGAACATGGTCAGACCGTAAACTCCCTTCTCCGGCGGCGTCTTGGGCACATCGCTTTCTCCCACCGCACCGATCACATACTTGGTCATTGTCCTGTCGTCTGCCTCAAAGCCTGCAATATAAGCTGCAGCACCTGCAAAGACGTCAACGCTTTGTTTCAAATGCGGATCCCGATAGGTGACAAAATAGCTGTCTCCGCTTCTGCCGAAATTGGTCATACAGCCATAAGCGCCACCCTTCACCCGGATCTGGTTCCACAAATAATCGTATCCCATCATGACCTTGAGCAATCGAAGGACTCCGGTATAGGGGAGACCTGCATGACGGAAGTTGCCGGCTCTGCAAACATACTGCACACTCCCCGCCGTCTCGAATGCCTCTGAGCAGGAAAGAACACCGGGCGTAAAATGCCCCTCCGTCACCGCTTCTTGAAATAAATGATCATCGAAACCGGAAAGTGCCTTCTCTAACGGCGCAAAGGCCTCTTCCGGAGAAGTATAGTCAATCAGCAGATTTTCTTTTCTAAAAAGAATTCTGCAAAGAGCGTCCAACTTCCGTGCGAGATCCCGGTACTGCCCTTCCTCATCGTTTTCACACAGGCTTTCCACCAGACGAAAACCTGCAATCCCATGGAGAAGGTCGGAAATCCTGCCCTGTTCCGAGACGTGGGAAAGCGCCCTTGAGGCGGCGGCCTGATGTCCTGCAGAAGTCAGAACACTCTTCATATTGGACTTCAGTTCCTCCAGGATTTCCCTCATTCTCTTGCGGTCTTGAAAAAGAGAGGAGGTGAGGATCTCCTGTACCAGCAAGACTCCTTTTTCCAGATTTTCATACAGGACGCGAAGCGACACCTCAAAGGTCGTTAAATATTTCTTTTCATTCTTTGCATCGGTATAAATACCGGTGCTTGCGCCAATTCCCCCCGTATAAATGTCTATTTCCCGGTTTAACTCCGTATAAGAATGTTCCTTCGTGTCGACTAATCCCAGCGCTGCCTTCAGAATAATCAAATAGGGAAAAAGCTCCTGCGGCACATGCTCCGTATCAAAGATAAGGCGCAGATAAGCAATGCCTGTCGTAAAGACATCATGCTGCAGAACGTTCATCTCCCCCATCTTCTTCATCTGATTGAAAAAAGGCTCGGCTTCTTTCCTTAAATCCTCTCTTTGTAACATCGGAATCTTCAGGAGATCCTCTTCCCGATCCGGCGTCTCCTGCCACTTCCGCAGTTCCTTCAAATCTTTAATGATCTGATCGACCTCTTCAGAAGACAGATTCTTTTTTCTGTTCTGCAGGAAATCGGCAAGTTCTTTCTCCTTTTTCGCAGAAAGACCTCTCTCCGGCACCATCATCAGAACCGTCCGATGCGGATTGTCAAGAAGATATTTCTGAATGAGCGCTTCAAAATACCCGGAATCCAGCTTCTCTCTCAAGGACTGATAGTGCTTTCCGGCATCGATCAGAAGCCAAGGCTTTGTCTCATCGTAGAGCCAGGACTCCAGCATCTGAAGGCCGTAAATCAATCCTTTCGGCACTCTTCCAAAATTTGCCTCTCTGAAATGAAATTCTCCCTGATTAATCCCCGCCAGTAGCGCCTTTTTATCAATTCCCTGACGGACCTGCTCCTGTAATACCTCCCGGATCACGCGGACAAAGTCATCCTTCTGCTCTTTTTCTGCATAAGAGGCAGTAATAGAATAGTATGGCTGTTTCACCGCCGACTCATAGCTTGCAGAAATATCCTGGCCGATTCCGGCATTTAAAAGTGCCTGCTTTAAGACCGCCCCGGGAGAGGAAATCAAGGCATAGTCCAGCACATTCATCGCCAGATATAATTCGGCATCCAGCGTAGTCTCCAAACTGCAATTATAGGTAAGATAGGTGTGATGAGAAAGGCTGTCCGCCTGCAGGATCGAATAGGGTAAGGTGGTTTCTCTGGGAGAAGAAAAAGGTACCTGATCTTTCACCTGAGAATCAATCGGCAGATAGTCAAAGTGGGACAGATAAGCCTCATCCAGATACCGCAGCCTTTCTTCCATATCCATATTTCCGTATAAATAGATATAGCTGTTGGACGGATGATAATAACGCTTATGAAAGTCCAGATACTGCTCATAGGTCAGATCCGGAATGTGATCCGGGTCTCCTCCGGATTCTACTCCGTATGCATTATCCGGGTAGAGAGAATTCTGGATGGCACGAGCCAGCACATCTTCGGGAGAAGAATAAGCTCCCTTCATCTCATTATAGACGACGCCGTTGATCTTAAGCTCATCTTCCGGGCTTTCCATCTCGTAATGCCAACCCTCCTGCTTAAAATATTTGTCGGAAAGGTAAATATTCGGGTAAAAAACGGCGTCCAAATAGACATGCATCAGATTCTTGAAATCTGCGTCATTGCAGCTTGCCACCGGATAGATGGTCTTGTCCGGATAAGTGATTGCATTGAGGAAGGTGTTTAAAGATCCCTTTACCAGTTCCATAAAAGGATCCTTCACCGGAAAATCGCGGGAGCCGCAAAGCACCGTGTGCTCAATGATATGCGCCACTCCCGTGGAATCCGTGGGCGGGGTTCGAAAGCTGATGTAAAAAACTTTATTTTCCTCTTCATTGGATAAAAGTGCAATTTTGGCACCCGTTTTTTTATGACGTAAAAGAACGGCCTCGGAAGCGAGGTCGTCAATGCGCCGATCTTCGATCAATTCATAAGCTTCTAAATTTTTAAAATCCATTCCTCTTTCTCCTCCCGGGCACTCCTCTTTTCCCCTTTGCATCCGCAGATTTTCTCCGCGATCAGAAATCAAAATCATCCCCCGGCACATAGGGCAGATCAAACTCCTGCATCCTCTTTCTGTCTTTTTGCCGTGCCGTTTTGTGACAGGTGGACGAAGGGCGCTTCTTTTTCTTTCCGCGCCCCAGGTGCCCGTGTACCGACTCCTGCATGCCCTGAAGGCTGAGCACCCAGTCGTCCTTTGTTCCAGGAAGATTCATCCGCGGGGTCTCGTCCGCATCGACAAGGGCATCTCCTGCAGGAAGAACCATCCCTTCCGGAACAAAAAGCTGTTTTTTTTCTTCTGAAAGATCTAAGGGCATGGCCTCGTCCTCATTTCCGTCGATTATTCTTCGTCGTCCCAGTTATGATACACATTCTGTACATCATCATCTTCATCCAGAATGTCCAGAATACGCTGCAATTGAATCCGGTCGCTTTCTTCCTTCACCTTTACATAATTCTGCGGGATCATTGTGATTTCAGCAGAAACCGTGGCAACCTTGTTCTCTTCCAGCGCTTTTACCACATCCTGAAAGGCTTCCGGGCTGCTGAGTACTTCATAGCTGTCTTCCGCCTCCTGAAAATCTTCCGCGCCGGCATCCAGAGAAAGCATCATCAAATCATCGGCAGAAAGTTTGCATTCTTCCTTGTCAATCAGGATCTGTCCCCTCCGATCGAACATGAAAGAAACGCAGCCCGGTGTTCCTACATTTCCGCCGCCCTTTGAAAAAGCAGCCCTCACATTAGCCGCCGTACGATTCTGATTATCGGTTAATGCCTCCACGATAATAGCCGTTCCTGCAGGGCCATATCCTTCATAGGTGATGCTCTTATAATCCACCGCCCCGTCTGCGCCGCTGGCTTTTTTGATTCCTCTTTCAATCGTCTCATTCGGCATATTGTTTGCCTTCGCCTTGGCAATCACGGTCGCCAACTTGAAATTATTGGCAGGGTCCGGTCCCCCTTCCTTAACCGCCACTGCGATTTCTCTCCCGATGATGGTGAAAATCTTGCCCTTGGCAGCGTCATTTTTTTCTTTCTTGTGTTTGATGTTTGCAAATTTTGAATGTCCTGACATAATCCCCTTCTTTTCTCTGTGTTTTGATCGGTCCTACTGTTTATCTACTGATTTCACGACAGTTCCTGCTCTTGACCAGGCACATGGTCCTCTGCACCCTCCTCGGGAAGCTTTGTCATCTGCACCTTTTGAATCATATGATTCTTCACTTCCTCAATGGCAAATCGACAAGGCCCCACATCCGTCTCAAATACCTCATGCTCGGACGGAATATGATCCAATTTCATAATAAGGTATCCGTTGATGGTCTCACATTCTTTTGTATCAAATTGAATATGGAAGCGCTCTTCCAACTCCTCAAGAGGGGTCCTTCCATCAATAAGGAACTCATCTTTTCTGGCTGTCGTTCGGATGTGTCCGTCTTCCTCGTCATACTCGTCCCTGATATCCCCTACAATCTCTTCCAGAATATCTTCCATGGAAATCAAACCGGCCGTTTGACCATACTCATCCATGACGACCACCATCTGTGTTTTTGTGGACTGCATGCTCTTGAAAAGCATATCAATGTTTCTGGTTTCCGGAACAAAAACCGGCCGTCTCAGAAGCCCCTTGATCTTTCGCAGCGTCTGTTCTCCCATCTCCTCTTGATCGTATGCTTTCATCGCATCTCGGATATGCAGGATCCCAATGATGTGATCGATGTTTTCCAAGTAGACCGGGTAGCGGGAGTTGTTTTGCGCCATCATATACTCCATTGCCTCGTCCAGCGTTAAATCCGCGTCCACTCCGACAATCTCATTGCGGTCCGTCATGATATCTCTGGCCTGTTTGTCCGAAAGCTCAAAGATATTCGTGATCATATCCGCTTCCGAATCTTGCAACACCCCCTGTTCCTGCCCCTCCGACACCATGGATAGAATCTCTTCTTCTGTCACATCGGCTTCTTCCAGGGAATCTCTTTGACGAAGGAGAAGAAGAAGGACTTTGGCACTTCCAGTCATCCAAACCGTAAGCGGCTTTAAGAGGATCAAAAGCAAATTCACCGGATAAACCAGCGCATAAGCCGCCCTCCTGGCATGAGAAGCACATAATTTTCTGGGTAAAATGACACAAAACGCAAGTAAAAACCAAACCAGAAGGAAGTAGGAAAGAAGGGTCGCCACCATCCCATTGACCGCAAGGTTTGATACAAACAGTTTCTCCAGATCCGGTAAAAAAAACCTTCCAATCCATAAATTCACCAAGATACCGAAGAGATAAATCGCATAAATGTAGGAAATCTGATCCTCCATGATTTTTAAAATTTTTACACTTGCCGTATCCGTCTCGTCTTCATTCGCCTTTCTTTCCACCTCATCCCGCTTCAAATAGTGGATTGCTGCACCGAAGCCGTAGATCATCATATTGAAAACCATTAGACAGATTAGAATCATTAACCTGCCATCGTCCATATTGTCACAAACCTCTTTTTCTAATATCCCACGTCCGATTGCATAAACTTTGCTATTATATCAGCTGGCCTACTCTTTGTAAATCCGCGCCACTCTCGGAGTCAGATCACAGATCAGTTCATAATGAAACCTGCCCGACCACTCCGAAAGGGTCTCTACCCGAATCTCTTCCATCCCATCCTTCCCGATCAAGGTGACCCGGTCTCCACGAACAGCCTCCGGAATCTCCGAAACGTCCACCATCATCTGATCCATGCAGATACGCCCCAGTATCTTCGCACGCTTTCCATGAATCAGGACGAAGCCTTTGGGAGAAGCTCCTCTTGGATAACCGTCCGCATATCCGGCACAGACCGTTGCAATCCTCGTCCTTTTTTCTGTCACAAAAGAACCGCCGTAGCTCACAGGAACGCCTTCCGGCACTTCTTTTATAAAGGTGATTTTGCTATAAAGAGAAAGAGCCGGTCTTAACCTTCCCCTAAGGTCCCTTGTTTCCGAAGAAGGTTCCAGCCCGTAAAGCGTGATCCCCGCCCTCACCAATGGGTAGGGAAGCGCAGGCATTCTCATGGTGGCTGCAGAGTTTGCACAGTGAATCAGGGGTGGCTCTCCACCAAAATAAGGCTGTGCTTTTTTGATGAAATCGTCGAACTTCGCATACTGTTCTTTCGCCGGTGCCAAATCCGTCTCGTCCGCTCTGGCAAAATGTGTAAAGATACCTTCCACGCGTACCCCCCGTGTCAAGAAGGCTTCCCTTACAAACGACAAGCCCTCCTCATCCGGAAAGATGCCGATGCGCGACATGGCTGTATCCACGGGGATGTGAACGAGAGCCTCTCTCCCTAATCGATTCGACTTCTCCGACAGAAATCGGAGCGTTTCCGCATCGAAAACAGAGAAGCGTACCTCCTTTTCGATGAGCTCCTCAAAGTGTTCCGGAAAGACATAGCCCAGAAGAAGGATCGGTTTTCGTATGCCTCCCTGTCTGAGTTCCAAGGCTTCTGCAGCTGTTGCAACCGCAAAACCGAAGAGACGTTCTTCATCCTCCAAGGCACTTGCTACACGAAGTGCTCCATGACCGTAGGCATTTGCTTTGACGACAGCAATGACCTTTTTTTCCGGATCCTGCCCCTCTAGCATAGAATAAAGATTTTCTCTTATGGCGGAAAGATCTATTTCCGCATCAATTCTGGACTGATCAACCATATTTTTCCCATTCTTTTATTCGGAAAGAACTTTCTGAATTCTTTTCATCAAATCACCGGCAAGCATATAATATTCGCCCAGCTCTTTTTTTGCCAGATCTCCTGCCTTTCCATGAATATACGCGCCAACGGCAGCCGTACGATAGGGGGAAGGTAAAAGACAGGCAAGCGCCCCCAAAAGCCCTGCTAATACATCTCCACTGCCGGCAGTTGCCATGCCGCAGTTACCGCTGACGTTAATGGCATATCCCGGCAGCTCGTAAGAGGCGATGATGCTGCGTGCATCTTTGCAAATCACACAGACGCCGTACTTCTTTGCCAGCTCAATGGTATAAGGAACCAGGTGCTCCTTTACATCAGCGACCGAGGTGCCGTACAAACCTGCAAATTCCTTCACATGAGGGGTCAAAATGGCCCATCGTCTCCCCCCCTGATACTGCAAGAGCAAGTCCTTTAGTTCATCCGAAGAAGCAATCATCGTAAGCGCATCTGCATCCAGAATAAGTGGCCCCGTATATTTCGTAAGGACCCTTAGAACCATATGATAGGCTCCTCTGGAAGTTCCTATCCCCGGGCCAATCACCAGCGAAGTTGCCCATTCAAAGGCCTCGTCCAGAATCAGATCCAGTTCCTCATAGCACCTGATGCCGTCTGTCAGAGAGTAAAAGTCGGAAAGCGCCTCCGGGAGAGAAGTCTGCACCGCTTCTTTGTTTTCCTTGGAAGTAATCACCTTGACCATACCGGCACCGGAGCGATAGCAAGTTTCCGCACAGAGAAGCGCTGCGCCGCTGATCTTATCACTTCCTGCAATGATAACGCACTTTCCAAATGTTCCCTTGTTGCCGGAGGGAGAACGCTCCGGCAGCAGTTCCAACACACTTTCCGTCAGATAGGAGGCTTGCGGCATCACTCCGAGGAAAGAGGCCGCCGTGATGCCAATATCCGCAATTTCCAGTTTCCCTGTATATTCTGCTCCCGGGTACAGAAGCTGCCCGATCTTCGCAAAGGCAAAGGTCAAGGTGATATCCGCCCGCACGCAGGGATCGCTTACCTGTCCATTATCTGCATGAATCCCACTGGCAATATCAATCGACAACACCCTTGTATGTGGTTCCTGCTTGCGAAGACGATTGATCTCCCTTACCGCCTGCGCATAGATCCCCTCCATTGTTCTGTTAAAACCGATACCGAAAATGCCGTCTATGATCAAAAAGGGGCCCTCTCCCCATTCGGTCTCCCTGCTATAATTCTCTATAGAAAGTCGGTATCTCTCCAAAATTTTCTTTTGGATCTTACATTCTTCACTGCTTTTTGTCTCTTCTCCCAACAAAAAAATACGCGCCTGATAGCCGCGTTCGTGAAGGATTCGTGCACAGGCGAGCGCATCCGCTCCGTTGTTTCCCCTTCCTGCGAAGATCACAATCTTTCGCATCTCCCCTGAGAGCAACTCCTCGATCCTGTCACAAATCTTTAGCGCTGCGCGCTCCATTAAAACCAATGATGAAAGCCCGAAATACTCCCTTGTATTCCGATCACAAACTTGCATTTCTCTTGCAGAAAGTGCATATCTCAACAGATTCACCCCCCGGATGCCGGTTTGTCATCCAGAACCGGATGCCACTTTTCCGGATCATATTCCAAATCAAAAACATCTATGACCTCAGGTCCAAAAATATCATGCATATATTGATAGATCTGATAATTATGAAACTCACTTTCCTGTTTCCTGATCAGCTGCTTCTTCAACTCGATCCGCACCTGCCTGATCCATTCATTCGAAAGTCGTATCTTATCCGTATTTTCCTGCATATCGCGATAACACAGATCCATGGTCATCAACATCAAACTGAAATTCAGCTCATAGATTTGAGTCGGAAGTCCAATCTGCGCTTCTGTCAGTTCTTCCAATTTCTGATTGCATTCATTGATCTGCTCTCTATGCCTCTGCAGTTCTTGCTCAATCAGCACGTTTTCTTCCGTCTGCCTGGCCTGTTCCCTAAGGTCGACCATTTCCTCTAACAACTGGCTTTTCTGTCTCTTCCTCTCCTTCATCTGTCCCCTTAAAATACTCTGCACAGACAAAAGATGGTTGAGTTCATCCGCTTTTTGCCGGATATCCTCAGGAATCCCTTCATCCGCAAACAACAACTCCCATTTCGGATCCAGTGTCAAAATAGGAATATGCCTACCCTTTAAAATTTCTAAAAAATCCTTATCTTCTATGTTCTTGTTCATACTGGGAAATATTATAAGACAGCTTCATCAGGCTGTCTGACAGATGTACATTTTCGACAATGAGACTCTGCGGCACATCGAGGTCCACATGAGCAAAGTTCCAAATCCCACGGATTCCAAGCTGGATGAGACGACCGGAAATCGTTTTTGCCGCCTTAGACGGAACGGTCAGCACCGCAATCTCAATCGGATGCCTGTGTAAATAGTCTTCCAATTCCTGCATGGAAAGGATGGGAACATCTCCGATTTTCCTTCCGCACAAAGCTGTATCGACGTCAAACGCACAACGAAAAACAAAACCCCTTTTATGGAAATCGGCATAATTCAGAAGCGCCTGTCCGAGATGCCCCGCACCGATCAGAATCAGATCGTGTACGTGGTCAATTCCCAGGATCCTGCCGATCTCTTCATAGAGGAATTCTACGTTATACCCATATCCCTGCTGTCCAAATCCGCCAAAGTGATTGAGATCCTGTCTAATCTGCGATGCGGTTACCTTCACCATATCACTCAGTTCCTGCGAAGACACCCGCTGTACTCCTCTGTCCTTCAATTCTCCCAGGAAGCGGTAATAACGTGGGAGTCTGCCGATCACCGCCTGTGAGGTTTTCTGCTCCGTCAATCAATTCACGCCCTTCCACACATTTGACAATGGTATGAACAAGTGTCAAATATTTTTGACACCCGCTTCATGATATTACTTAAATTATAAAATTCAGCATTTGCATTGTCAATCAGGTTCGGATATCATGATACAGGCGCTTACAAGGCGGTGGATATCTGAAATCCTTTGATTCTTTCCTATTACCAAATATGTTACGGTGACCATAATGATTTTAAATGTACATGCTTTGACCAAAAGCTTTAACGGAGAAGACATACTTCAAGATGTCTCTTTTCATATTGAAAAAAACGAGAAGGCTGCGATTGTAGGCATCAATGGCAGCGGGAAAACAACCCTTTTAAAGTTAATCCTGAGGCAACTGAAAGCCGATTCCGGCTCCGTCACCTATGCCAAAGATCTTCGGATCGGTTATCTGGCACAAAATCAAGACTTGTCAGGCGACCACACCATCTTCGAAGAGCTTTCTAAATCCAAGAGGGATCTCATCACCATGGAGAAAGAACTCACGCAGGCAGAAGAAGCGATGAAGCATCTCTCCGGCAAGGAACTGGAGGAATTAAGCAATCGCTATGTGGAGTTGCAGCAAAAATTTTCCGAACAAAAAGGGTATGCCTGGAGGAGTGAGGTGCAAGGCGTTGCGAGGGGGCTGGGGTTTTCCGACGATGAAATGCAAAAACAAATCTCTGCTCTCTCCGGAGGACAGAAAACCCGTGTGGCACTCGGAAAACTTTTACTCACATCCCCGGATCTGATCCTTCTGGACGAGCCCACAAACCATCTCGACATGGCTTCTGTTTCCTGGCTGGAAACTTATCTGAAAAACGTCGATTCGGCTGTCCTAATCGTCTCTCACGACCGTTACTTTCTGGACCGCATTGTGAGCAAGGTGATCGAAATCGATCAGACGCATGCCAGTGTCTATCTTGGAAATTACACTGCCTACTCGGAAAAAAAGGCAAAGGACCGTGCCACCAGGTGGCATGCCTATCTGAAGCAGCAGCAAATCATCAAGCACCAGGAAGACGTGATTACCAAACTCAAGTCCTATAACCGTGAAAAATCCATCAAGCGTGCGGAAAGCCGCGAAAAAATGCTCTCCAAAATGGAGCGACTAAAGCGGCCCACAGAAGCCAAAAGCGACATGCATATTGCGCTCATCCCTTCCTGCGAGAGTGGAAACGATGTCCTGCATGTAGAAGACCTGGCGAAGTCCTTCGGAACCCATTCCCTTTTTTCTCACCTGGATTTTGACGTGAAACGAGGGGAGAAGGTGGCCATCATCGGCAAAAACGGCACCGGAAAAACAACGTTGCTCAAAATCATCCAGGGACTCGTAGCGCCGGATGAAGGGTACTTACAGCTTGGAACCAAGGTGCATATTGGCTACTATGACCAGGAACATCATGTCCTACATGATCAAAAGACCTTGTTTGATGAGATTTCGGATGCGTATCCGACCCTGAACAATACTAGGATTCGCTCGACACTTGCTGCCTTCCTCTTTACCGGAGACGATGTCTATAAACAGATTTCCATGCTTTCCGGCGGTGAAAAAGGACGCATGTCTCTTGCAAAGCTCATGCTCTCCGACGCCAATTTTCTCCTGTTGGATGAGCCGACCAACCACCTGGACATTGTTTCCAAAGAGATTCTGGAGAGTGCCGTTTCCGGCTACGAGGGAACGGTTCTCTACGTCAGCCATGACCGCTATTTTATCAACCGTACCGCCACCAGAATTCTGGAACTCAGAAACGGCAAACTGATCTCTTATATCGGCAACTATGATTACTACTTAGACCATTGCGAAGAAAGACACGCGCAAATGGAAGAAGAATCCGCAAGGGGATCCTCTCTCCCTCTTGCAAAGGCGATGCAAACAGAAATCAAGGATGCCTCTCCTGCCGGCGGAAAAGAAGATTGGAAAACGCAAAAAGAACTTCAAGCCCAAAAAAGAAAACAGGAAGCGGAACTGGCCAGAACCGAACAGGAAATCGAACAATTAGAGGCAAGAGACAAGGAAATCAATGAAGCTCTGCAGAGACCGGAAATTGCCACCGACCTTGCAAAGCTTCGCAAATTCACCGATGAGCAGGAAGCATTACAAACGCGCCTGCATCTCCTTTACGACCGGTGGGAGGAACTGCAGTAAAGGCAGTTTCTCCCTGTAGCCAATCCGCAGTTATTTCCGTCATCTGGTCTTCTTGCAATCCTGTCCCCTTCCTGTGATCCTATCTGTTTCTTATCATCCTCACTCTTCTTGCCATCCTATAATCTTCTTGCGATCGCATCCAGAAAGGCGCCCGAATTCAGGATTTTTTTCTCCGGCAAACTGGTGATGAGCGCCAAATCCTTTGTCATCTCCCCCGCCTCGATGGTAGAAAGCGTTGCTTCCTCCAACCTTTTTGCAAAAGCAACCAGTTCCGGAAGCGCATCGATCTCTCCTCGCTTCTTCAGCGCCCCGGTCCAGGCGAAAATCGTCGCTACCGAATTGGTGGAAGTTTCCTCTCCTTTTAAATATTTATAATAGTGCCTTTGCACGGTTCCGTGTGCAGCCTCATATTCATAGACACCCTCCGGAGACACCAGAACAGACGTCATCATGGCAAGCGACCCGAAGGCGGAGGAAATCATATCGCTCATCACATCGCCGTCATAATTCTTGCACGCCCAAATCATTCCGCCCTCCGACTTGATAATTCGGGCAACCGCATCATCGATTAAGGTGTAAAAGTAGTCGATGCCTTCTCTTTCAAAAGTCTCTTTAAATTCTTCCTGATAAATCTGATCAAAAATCTCCCGAAATCTGGCGTCATAAATCTTCGAAATCGTATCCTTGGTTCCAAACCAAAGCGGTTTTTTCTCTGAAAGCGCATAAGAAAAACAGGATCTGGCAAAACTCCGGATCGACTGATCCGTATTATGAATGCCCTGGATCACTCCGGGTGCCTCAAAATCGTGGATCAGTTCCCGCACCTGACTCCCGTCCTTTGCCGTAAATACCAGCTCCGCCCTGCCGGCAGACGGAATCCGAATCTCCGCATTCTTGTAGACATCCCCATACGCATGCCTGGCAATGGTAATCGGTGCCTTCCAGCTTCGGACATTGGGCTCAATCCCGCGTACCAGAATCGGTGTCCGGAACACCGTCCCGTCCAGAAGAGCCCGAATCGTACCGTTTGGGCTCTTCCACATTTTTTTGAGTCCATATTCCTTCACCCTGTCCGCATTCGGTGTAATCGTTGCGCACTTGACCGCCACGCCATATTTTTTTGTCGCCTGCGCAGACAAAACGGTAATCTCATCGTCCGTCTCATCCCTCTTTTTGAGTCCCAAATCATAATACTCCGTCTTCAACTCGACATACGGCAGCAGCAGCTTCTCCTTGATCATCTGCCAGAGAACTCTTGTCATTTCATCGCCGTCCATCTCGACAAGCGGTGTTTTCATTTGAATTCGATTCATGGTCTCCTCCTCGTTTTCGAAAAATTATATCATGATCCCCGTGTCAAAAGTATTTAAATTCGAACGAAACAAAAATAAGGTCTGTTTGCAGGCAGATCAAAAACAGGTATAATAGGCGGGTATCTGATGAAATGAAAACCTTCCTTCATGCACTGCATTCTGTTTACGAAAATCAGAGCAAACGATAGGAGAATGTGATGTTAAAAATACTTCTTTTTGATCTGGACGGCACACTGATCGACTCCGCCCCCGGAATCATTCATAGCCTGCAATATGCCCTACAGAACTTACATCAGCCCATCCCCGACGAAGCAACCCTAAGGCTTTTTATCGGCCCTCCGCTCAGCATCGCTTTTCCGCAGTTTTGTCATCTGGATGCGGAACAGACGACGCAGGCCACGACGGAATACCGGAACTATTACAAAAAACAAGGCATCTTTGAATGTAGCGTTTACGCAGGGGTACCGGAGGCGCTGGAGGCACTAAAGAAAGAGGGCTTTCTCCTCTGTGTCGCCTCCAGCAAGCCGGAGGCCATGGTCAAAATCGTCCTCTCTCACTTTCACTTGGATTCCTATTTCGACTGCATTACCGGTTCCATTTCCGATGTTCTGAGATCCAATAAAGCCGAGGTTATCGAGGAAGTATTCCGTAGGCTTTCCGCCCAAACCAGACCGGAGATTTATACGCCCGAAGAAGGCGAGGATCTTTCCTCTCCTGAATGTGCGGACTATCTAAGGGCCGTCCGCGATCTCAAGGCCTCCTGCCTGATGATCGGCGACCGCTTCTACGATTTGGAAGGCGCCAAAAAGGCGGGTGTGCGCGCTCTTGCCGTTTCCTGGGGCGCAGCGCCCGCCGGTGAATTTGATGCCTATCCGGATGTCACCGTGGTAAAGAATCCGGAGGAGATGGTGAAATGGATCCTACAGGAGGCAGGAGATCCCCTTCCTCACGAACGTGAGTGGCGCTAATCCACAAATAATCTTCGCTTCACCTCCTCATGGGTCTTTTTCCCACAGGTTCCGTCTGTATTTTCGGTGATTTCCGAATAATCCCGAATTTGTTCTTCTTTACAGTGAGGATTTCCCGGAAGGCGATCGGAAAGAAAAGCCGGCAGCGTATGAAAATAATCTTCATAACAGCCATACCTCTGCCAGGGATTGCGTCTGGCAAATCCATAGCAGTGTTCTTTCAGTTCATTTATAGAAAAACGAAGCGGAATTTCCGTGTAGCTGTCCAGGTCTTCCGTTATTTCATAGAGCTTTCGATCCGGCATGGAAAAATAACGGATGGATTCCAAATTCCCCTGCTCTACTCCGAATGCTTCCTGCTGTCTAAACAAAATTCCCAGAAATGGACTCCTCATATATCCGCTCCTTGGTTTTGTCGGCATCGGAAAAGGAGGCGTCCAAACATGGAACTTCCTGTCTTCCTTCGACAACAAGAAGAAGCAATCCCCCCTAGCCGGTGCAAGCAGCAGTCCCTTCCTAGTATCTATCATGGAGGAAAAAGGTCTGATTTTACCCGGTATCTCAAATCCACAATCAAATAGTCCGATTTCTTCCTGTGAGCAATCGAAACGACGATACTCTCCATTTTCCGGATTCCACCTGCATACGGACGTATCATCAGCAGATAGCAGCCATACCGCTTCCTTCCGGAGATCGGTCGTCAGGAAGGTATAACCACCTGCCTGCAATTCTTCACCTGGCAGAACCGTCTGCCTTTCCAGATGATTTACGTCTACTGCCAGAATTTGCGGATCATTGACAGAGGAAAATAACAGAAAATTGCGGAAGAGGCAGTATCCCCTAGTGTTCGGATTTCCGTCTTCATCTACGCCGAAGAACGATTCCGGCACTTCCACATAATGAAGTTCTTCTGTCCTAAAATCCATCCTTACCAAATAAGGATAGGTTTGCGGGATCAGGAAGAGAAAATCCCCTACCCGAATCGAATCCGCAAAGGCAGAAAGCGTCACTTCGCAGGGTTTCAAGGGGATGGATCTGCACCCTCCTTCCCCATCTCTAACTAAGATCTGGAAGGAATGCAGCGGAGCGATATACAACCTGTCTTCTTCCTCGAAAACTCTACCTTAGGCTTTTTCCGAATCCTCTGACAGCCGGCAGCAGAAGTGGAAAATGCCATCCTTCCCCCGACCAAATAACTGACTTCCTTCGGTCACCAGGTAATTTCCATCTAATTCATCTACTCTCCCGCTAAGGAGAGTCCCCAAATAATCTTCCTGATCTGGAAGGCAGTGGATGTTTTGATCGAGTAGAAATAGAGGCTTCCCCGTAATTCCAAACATCGTGGCAAGCGCTGAGGTCCAGCCACCCAAATAGACATCCGACAGCGCCATGGCCTGTTCAGGGCTTTCCGTATCATCGTAAATACCATAACCGTCCTGAATAAACCTCTCCTGGATCGCCAGGTACTTTCTTCCCAGCTCCGGCAACATCGAAGAAAAAGTTGCTTCCAACAAGGGATGCGGCCTCCAGATCAAACAGAGATCCTCTCTGTCCTTAAATTGATGAAAGACATACTCCAACTTATTTAAAAAACCTTCTTTGTAGAGAATAGCCTCCTCTATGCTAGTATTATAGAAAAACAATTTTTTGTCACTTGCCCTCTCCTTCCAGGCTTCCGGCATTTTAGCTGGAGCGTTGCAGACAGCAAGCATCTGATCAAATTTCGGAGAGCCGGTCACGATGAATTGCTCCCTCTTAATCAAAGACGAGAAATAGGGAAGAAGGTTATAAGACTGTGCAACCACGTAATCAACAAATGGATATGCAAAAAAATTTAACTGAAAGCTATGAATTCCACCTGCGGACACATAATAAGGGACATAAACGAGTTTACTACAATTCTTTTTTAATGCATTCGAATAAAAGCGGGGATCAATGCTGGTCACTGCATTCCCCCCATCAAAGGGATTATGAATATAAATGATATCCGGCTGCACGTCTTGTAAATGGTACTCTTCACAAGACTTGCAACTTAGATCGGGGGGAAACAGATTTGTCTCATTATGTTTGGTTGTAAGCTCATGGGCGGAATTCCGATCATAGTAAGGAATCGGAAGAACCACTGCATGACAGGAAGGATCTGCCTTTGCCGCCAGATAGATACTTTCCATAGAATCCCACATGGAGGCTTTGTAAGGCAGAAAAACAATTTCCAAAATGACTTGTATTTCCTCCTGAAACGTTTTTTCTACTTCTTTCCACTGCGTGCGCAGTTTGGAAAACGAATGTAACACTCGACCTAGATCCTGCACCGCTACCGCATGATGACTTTCGTACAAATCCTCACAGTATTCTTCTATCCGATGCACGGTTTGTGTACCAGAGCCTTCCTCCTCGATCTGCTCTCCAATTGCAACGGCAGTCTCCTGACAGGTCGTCAGTAGTTCGCAACAAGCTTCCAAATCCCCCTTCTGATAGAGTCTTTCCAGCTCTGTATGGGCCTCCCCATATTCTTGCATTAAGGAAAGAAGTTGTTCCTTCTTTTTTCTTCTCATCGTCCCCCCTTTGATTGATTCATAAGAATATTCTTTACCGCTTCATGCGTCTTTTGCCCACAGGTACCATCTGCGTTTTCTATGATTTCCTGATAATCCTGAATGGCTTTTACCGAATCAAACGGACTTCCCGGTAAGGTTCCATCCAGAAAAGCTGGAAGGGTGTGAAAAGCATCTTCGTAGCAACCGTATCTTCTCCATGGAGCATGCCTTGCAAATCCGTAGCAATGTTCTTTTAATTCTTTACTTAAAAATTGAATTGGAATCTCTTTGTAACCTTCCAGATCCTCTGAAAGTGCATAGAGTTTCCGATCCGGCATGGAAAAATATCGAATTGTCCCAGGCAATTGTCGGGAACCTGCTTCGTCTGATATATGTCTAAACAATACGCCCGTAATAGGACAAGAGTAATAACAGCTTTGCGGATGAGAGGGCAAAGAAAAAGGGGGGTTCCATCTGTGAAATTTTTTCGTCTCGCAATCGAAAAGCAGAAAATGCTGTCCGTCCTTGGACGCCAGTAAGACCCCTTTTGGTGACACAACCAACGAGAAAAAGGACAGATCTTCCACTTTAAAATTCTCTTTCTCAGAATGCACACTTTCTTCCTTAACGCAATAATCAAAGGTCTTAACATCTCCACGCATTGGATCCCAACAACCAAAAAAATGACCGGATGATGGCAAAAACCATATTCTAGCCTGATCGAAGTCCGTTGCTATACAGGAGAATCCACCGTGCTCTACTCCTCCTGGTAATACGGATTCCACCTCCATGGTTTCATAATCTATCGCCATAAAATAGCTCTTCACCGGAGACGCAACGATCAAATAATTTTCATAAATACAATGAGCAACATTTTTTATATTGTCATGAACAGTATAATCACCAAAAAAACCTCTCTCCATTTCCAGATACCTGATCTCTTCGTTTCTCAAATCAAATCGAACCAGATAGGGATACTCTATCGGAATGAGAAAGATATATTCTCCTATCCGAATCGAATCTAAGAAGAAACGGTAGATTACATGATGCGGGCGTAAAGGGATTTTGCGCATTTCATGATTCTCTTCTATTACGGCAATTTCCAAATTATGAAGCGGAATTACATATATTTTTTTGCCACATTCTACCGCTCTTCCGTAGCCCTTCATGGACTCCTCTGACAATCTACAAATAAAATGATAGGTGTCATCCTCCCTCTTTTCGAAAAGCTGATTTCCCTCTGTGACAATATATTTCTCTTCCAATTCGTCATATCGGCCACTTAAAAGGCTCCCAAGGTAATCCGCCTGATTCGGGAGGGAATCGATCTGGAAATTTAATATAAAAACCGGTTTCCCCTGCGCCCCAAACATGGTGGATAGAGAAGAAACTCCCCCACCAATATACCGATCTGCGATTGCTAAGGTATATTCCGGGATGGGTGTTTCATCGTATATCCCCCACCCTTCCTTCCGATATTGTTCTTTCCGTTTCTCAAATTCCAAATAGAAATCTGTCCTCATTGATTGAAACGTCTGACCTAACAAAGGGTGTGGTCTCCATATCAAACAGAAATCGGCTCGGTCTCTGAAGGTTGCAAAGATATAATCCAGTTTATGAAGAAAGTTCACAGCTCCTTGCAGCACATCATCCACGCTGGTATTCAAAATAACAGACTTTTTGAACGAGATCTTTTCTATCCAATCGGATGGTACCGGAACTTGTGATTTTTTTAATTGGGCAATCTTATCAAATTTCGGCGAACCGGTTACTAGACATTTCTTTTCCCCGTCGACTGCTGTAAAAAAAGGAAGAAAACAGGAAGACTGCACCACAATATGATCTACATGAAAATAGGCACTTAATAGATAATCGAAACTATTAGGACCTCCTGAAGAAGAAAAATAGGGTACATATACCAATCTCCGACAAAGTTGCTTTAAATTTTTCGAATAAAAGTATGGATCTACACTGGAGACTAGATTCCCTCCATCATAGGGATTGTGAATATAGATCACATCAGGGAACTCCTGCACGAAATCATAGTTTTCATAAGAAATACAAGGAATTTCGGGGGGAAATTCAGCGATTTCATAATGCTTATCTCCCAAGCTACTGTCAGACTTTCTATTATAATACGGGATCGGTATCACAACGGCATGACAATCCGGATCCTCACTTGCCGCTAAATAAATGCTCTCCAAAGAATCCCACATGGTTGCCTTATACGGTAGGAAAACAATCTCCAAAACAACTTTTATGTCCTCTTCTATCCATCGTTGGACCTCCTGCCATCGTGTGCGCAGCCGTTGCAATTTTTGATCTACTTCAGCAGCATTCGCACTTTCTAAAAGATTGCTAAAGCAAAAGAGAGCTTCACAAAAATCTTCCAGTAAGGGAACAATCCTTGATACGCCTCTCTCTTCCTCTTTCTCCTGTGCTTTTTCCAGTTGTTTCCCAATCGCAATGGCACCTTCCTGACACACCGCCAGAAGCTCTTCACATGATTCGAAGTTTTGCCGTTTATAATATTCTTCAATTTGATTTAACGCCTCATAAAACTCTGAAGCCAAAGAAAGAATACGATCTTTTTGTGCTTTTCTCATCCCACCCCCGCACCAGATGGCTTTATCGCAGGACCTTCCCTGCCCACCATCTGTAATTTTACATATCAAATGATATGTGAAAATAAACAATAGTTCCAAATGTAATATCGGTAAAAAGGGGAATCCATTAAAGATAGTCTAACGGTGATTATATGAATTCTACTATTTTCATTTTATGTCTCCACGACAATATCAAAAAAAGACAGCGAAGGATCTCCTTCGCTGTCGCTCATTTTCTGGCTCATGTCCAAACTTTACTATCTCGATCATAAACCTGCGCTGGTATTGATCCAGCTTCTTAATCGATTTTATTGAACATACTCTTATCTACGCCGCAGACCGGACAAACCCAATCATCGGGCAGATCTTCAAAAGCCGTTCCGGGAGCAATCCCGTTATCCGGATCGCCTACTTCCGGATCATACACATAGCCACAGGGTTCACATTCATACTTGCTCATCATAAGTTCCTTTCCTTCTCGTTGTTTTAGAGAATCTCCGTTTTCCAAAGACCGTGCAAGTTACAGTTCTCATATACCGCTACCGGCTTCTCACCTTCAGCCAGTGAAAAGACAGCATGAGGTGCCTCTCCCGGCTTCAAATCTTTCTTCTGGAATCCTTGATTGGTTTCCAAAAGAATAAACTCGATATGATGCTCCTCCAGCATAGGATGATCGACGGAGCCGACATTTACGCTTACTTGATTTCCTTCCACTGTCACTGCCGGTACATGCTTTTCCTTTGCTGCATCGGTTGTATTGGCGATGACCTCCACCATCTTCTCCCCGCAACAGGTGGGAACCACCTGCTTGTCGGTCAGAAACGTAATCAGATCTCCGCAATGATTACACTTATAAAAAACCATTCTCTTCCCTCCTTTGTTATGATCGAAAACCTTCATCGGCAATCCAAAATAGGAATCACGGTCCGATTGGTGATCCGATCGAAATTAATAGTTCTTCTCCTGAATCTCAAAGAAGGCTTGCGGATGGTGGCAGACCGGACATACGGCAGGGGCTTCTGTGCCGACCACAATGTGTCCGCAATTTCTGCACTCCCAAACTTTGACTTCGCTCTTCTTAAAGACTTCATTCATTTCTACGTTGTGCAACAGAGCCCTGTATCTTTCTTCATGGGTCTTCTCAATGGCTCCTACGCCACGAAACTGTGCGGCAAGATCATGAAAACCTTCTTCATCCGCTTCTTTCGCCATCCGCTCATACATGTCGGTCCACTCATAATTCTCTCCCTGAGCGGCGGCAGCCAGGTTTTCCTTCGTGTCTCCCTGTAAACCGAGTGCCTTGAACCAAAGCTTTGCATGCGCATTCTCATTATCCGAAGTCTTCTGAAACAGAGCGGCAATCTGCTCAAACCCCTGCTTCTTGGCAACGGAAGCAAAATAAGCATATTTTACTCTTGCCTGCGACTCTCCTGCCAAAGCTTCTCTCAAATTCTTTTCTGTTTTTGTTCCTGCATACTGATTGCTCATCGTAAAATCCCCTTTCAAATCAAGCTAGTTCAAACCGATTGTTCATTTCCGTCGGTTCCATCATTCTAAAGGTTTCTGTGAGGCAGTGTCAAGGATAGTCCCTTATCTGCCGGGTAAAATATTAGTAAAATCACCCCTATCCATTGTCTTCCGCTTTCAAGTGGTGTTAAATTGTATTGCGTACAACTTTCTTGCTTATATTAAACGGATTCTTTTCAAATGTCAACCGAAAATCCAGATTTTTTTGCTGAAAATCCAAAGTTTTTTGATGAGAATTCAAAAGAGGTGGGGATCCAGTGTATTTGGCACCCACCTCTTCTATCTCTTTGTTAGGGTACCAGTCTTGCATTTCTTAGAATGCAATAGGTATTCCCCTCTTCCTCGTAGCTGTCAAAGACACCCACCACCGTGATTTCATCGTCCGGCTTCGGGTAATCCTCCGGATAACGATAATCCTTGGTCAAAGAAAACTCGATTCCCTGCGAGCAGCATGCCATTGCATCAGAAATCAGGCAGAAAAAATAGTAATGATTCGGTTTCTCATCATAATAATACATGTAAGTGCCACGCATTTTTACCGTCTTTCCGATATAATTTTCAGGAGTGGTTACCATATTAAAGACCTCGGAATATACCATGGTAGAAGACATGGTAGTCAAATCCAAATCCACCTTTTCCGGCTTGGACGGCGCTTTGTTTGCAGAAGATTTTTCGGCTTTTTCTTTCTTTCCGGAGACGGCTGCCGCTTTTGAGTCATTCGTTCCACCCGCTGTGCCATCCTGCACGGACGAATCCGTCTTCTTCCGAGAGGAAGTTACAGAAGCGTTTTTGCTTTCCTGGCGATCGGGAGCCGTAGAAGAGGTTGTGCTTTCCCGGCGATCGGAAGCTCCAGAAGAGGTTGTGCTTTCCTGGCTACCCAAAGTCTCAGAAAGAGTTTTACTTTCCAGGTTATCGGAAGTCGCAGAAGAAGTTTCCCCTGCCCGACTAGAAGCTTCTGCGCTCGCTTTAGGTAAACTATCCAAAGACGAGGCGGAAGAATCCTGCGCAGCGGCATTCGTAGTAGATACAACGGGTGTTGTGTTTTTCTTTGCACATCCCATGAGGAGCATTGTCAGAAAAAGCCCAAGCAGGACAGAACTTCTCCTCTTATTTCCACTAAAAGCCTTTTCCACCAGGCAGCATAGAAAGAATCCGGCAACATCCACCGCCACGATCGTGGAACCGACCGGTGTGCCGGCAAGTACCGAAATAAGTATCCCACTAAGTGCACAGAAAACGGAGAGGAGTGCCGAAAAGATCGTTACCGCACGAAAGCTGTGAAAGAGTCGCATCGCGGAAAGCGCCGGAAAGATCACCAGTGCGGAAATGAGGAGGGAGCCCACCAGATTCATGGCTAGGACGATAATCACCGCAATCGTCACGGCAATGATCAGCTGATAGGTTCCCGTATTGGTGCCTACTGCCTTTGCAAAATCTTCGTCGAAGGTGACCGCAAAGATTTTATGATAAAAAAAGACAAAAATCAGGATAACAACTACCGAAAGCACCGCACAAAGCAGCACCTCATTCTGCGTCAGTGTCAGAATGGAAGTCGATCCGAAGAGTGTACTGCAAACATCACCGGTTAAATTGGAAGAGGTGGAAAAAAGATTCATGATTAAATAACCGAAGGCCAGGGCGCCTACAGAAATCATGGCAATTGCCGCATCTCCTTTGATCCTGGTTTTTTTCCCGGTTCGCAGCAGGAGGACGGCACACAGAATGGTAATTGGAAGGATCAGTACCATCTGGTTGCTCAGCTTTAATACCGTGGCAACCGACATGGCGCCGAAAGCCACATGAGAAAGTCCGTCTCCGATGAAGGAGAAGCGCTTTAATACCAAAGTCACCCCGAGCAAAGACGAGCAGAGAGCGATCAACACGCCGACAATGATGGCGTAGCGGACGAAGGGATAAGAGAGATACAGCTGCAATTGTTCAATCATGAGACACCTCCTTCCGCCCCGCACTTAAGAATAGCTTTCCCTCTTCGCTGTTCAGGTAAGACTCTTTGGTTCCGAAAAAAACGTTCTTTCCAATATGCAAAATATGGCTGGCTCTTTCTAACGCAGCATCTAAGTCATGCGAAATCATAATAATGGTAATCCCTTCGCGGTTTAGGGAGGTGATCAAATCGTACAGCTGGGCGCTTACTCTCGGATCAAGCCCTGAAACGGGCTCGTCCAGGAACAGAAGTTTTTTGGTTGCACAGAGGGCACGGGAGAGCAGCACTCTCTGCTGCTGACCTCCGGAGAGTTCTCTGAAGCAGCGTCTTCTAAGCGCCAGCACCCCCATGCGTTCCATATTGTCTCTGGCAAGACGCTTATCTTCCCGATTGTAAAATGGTCTAAGCCCGCACCGAGACTGGCATCCGGAGAGGACAATCTCCTCCACGGACGCCGGAAAATCCTTTTGCACATCGGTTTGCTGGGGGAGATAGCCGATTTCATTCTTTTTCAGCCCGTCTCCCAGTTCGATCTGGCCGCCTAGCGGATCATTCAAATGAACCAGTGTCTTCATTAAGGTGGTTTTGCCGCAGCCATTCTCCCCTACAATGCACAGATAGTCTCCCTCCTGCACCGAAAAATTTAAATTCTTTAGTACCACACGGGATTCATAGCCGATCGTCAGATCCTTGACGGTAAGTAATGCCATCTCCCCCTCCTGTCCTTGCTTCCAGTCTTAGCATCCGTCCTGGGCGCCCTGCCCGGTATCTTCTTACTTGTAACTTCTGTTTGTGTTTCCTACTCTGCACTTCTTATCTCGTGCGCTCCTTGCCTTATCTGTTATTTCCCGTTAGGAGCTCCCCCCATAACATTTACAAAAGCGCCTTCTTTAAAACGTTCAAATTCTCCTGCATGATTTTAAGATAAGAAGCTCCCTCTTCCACATCCTTTGACGTGGTAGACTGCATGGAATCCAGCGTTAAGATCTGCGCATTCTTTGCCTTCGTGTTCTTTACGATGGTTTCCGCAATGCGATGATCCTTCCCCTCAATGGTTAAAATAGCGGGTAGTTTCAGCTCATCCATTTTTTTTGCCAAAAAAGTGATCGTCTCAAAGCTGGCTTCTGTCTCTGCCGAGCAGCCGACAAAGGCGGCATAGTATTTCAGGTGATAATCTTCCGTCAGATAGCGGAACGGGAAACGATCTCCAAAGAGGAGGGTATGGAACTTCGCCTGTTTCACCACATCCGTATATTCTTTATCCAGTCCTTTCAGCTTGGAAAGATAGGCATCGGTATTTTCCTGATAGAGTGCCGCATTGGCAGGATCCATCTTCTGGATCTTCTCGGAAAGAGCCTTCACCAGTGTTTCTGCATTGCGCAGAGAAAGCCAGACATGCTCGTCATACTCCACTTCACAGGCTTCGGAATCCTCCGCATCCGCATGAGCATCATGATCCTTCTGCTCCTGATCGTTGTGATCCACTGCATCTTCATGATCGCCGTCGTGGTCCTTAGCATCTTCATGTTCACTGCCCTGATTCTCAGCATCTTGGTGGTCATGGGCATCTTCATCGGGATCTTCCTGCATTCCCTCAACAACCTCTTCTTCCTTCACGCTTTCTCCAAGCGTCTCCAACAGATTCATGACTTCCATGTTTTTATTGGTGGCTTCCTTGAGTGCATCCTTCACCCAGGTATCAGATTCTCCCCCGACATAAACAAAAAGATCACAGGTGGAAATCTTTAAAATATCGTCAGCCGTGGGCTGGTAGCTATGAAGATCCACACCATTATTCAGAAGCATGGTCATTTCTACTCCTGCGGGATTTTTCCCCAGGATATTTTTTGCCCAGTCATATTCCGGAAAAATCGTGGTGACAATCTGTAGCTTCTTCGCAGTATCTTTGTCCGTTCCCGCACTGCTCTGATTTCCGTCAGATGCGCTCTGCACCTCTCCTGCGTTTTGTGCACTGCTATTCTGTCCTGCCTTCTGTGTTTGTGTGCCTCCGCAGGCGGAAAGCATCACCGTCATTGCCGTAAGTACAATCGCCGAAAAAAAAGACATTCTTTTTTTCATCCGAAACTCCTCTCTTCTAAAGGTCAAATAAGATCCATATCATAAAGATCCGGTCCTATCCATCGTATCCAATGTTCCATTCCCTAAACAATGTGCGCAAGGTAGAAAGAGAGATCAAATTCTGCTATCCTGCTTCCTTCTGACTTTCCTCTAACTTCCCTCAATCCTGCGTCAAGATGGATTTCTTAATGATTGAGTCTCACCTTGAACAAAACCGGAGTGGCATAGACCAGATGAGGAACGGCTGCCACCAAAAGAACTTCCGTTGCAACGAAAGGCATCTCCACGCTTTGCAGGCTGATTTCCCCTCCGCCGATCTGATGCAGCGTCTGTTCGCAAATAGCCAACATTTTGCAGATCGGGCAGTCGGAACCGGTACAATGATGATGCTGTACATGCGCCACAAAACCGGTATCCAAAAGCAGGATGAACAGCAGCAGGAAGAGAAGGATTCCTGCAGAAGCTGCTTTTTTTTGTGCGTCCAAAAAATGTGACAAACGTAGCCCCCTGTCGTGAAAAAAGAAAGGTATCCTCATGAGCCGTCTTACATCCACTTCCATAAAGGAGACAATCTACAAATCGAAGAAAATGCAGACTGACGGAACCAGACTTACGAAACAAAACTTACGGAAGAAAACTTACGGAAGACAATCTGAACATAGACCATAGAAGACCGTGCGCATAAGATTCATTTGAAAATCATGTTCTTTTCGAAGATGATCCTGTATTTGTGAAAGCTCCTCACAATGCAGATGAATGAGTTTCCCGCATTTTTCACATTTACAGTGAAAGCCGGGATCCGTCTCCTCTCTTTTGTGCTCACCTACATATTCAAAACAGGCAGGGGTATTGCCATCAATCACATATTTTTGCAAAACCCCCTCGTCGACGAGCAGCTCCAACTGTCTGTAAACGGTAGAAAGACCGATGGCAGCGCCTTCCGCCTTTAAATGATCACAGAGATCTCCCGCACTGAAATGTGTACCGGGGATGCGCTCGATATATTGCAGGAGCTTCTCCCGCTGCTTGGTCTTATATTTGGATTTTGTCTGCAAGATTTCCTCCTACAAAAAATGAGAACCGTTCTCAATTATAGTCCGAATTTCATCCTTCGGTCAAGTAAATTTGAGAAAGATTCTCATATTTTTTTGTCCCCTTCCTCTTTTCAGATCGGAAGGAACATTTTTCCCGTTCTTCTTTTTAAGTGGGAAGGATCATTTTTCCGTTCTTCTTTTTAAATGGAAAGGAACATTTTTCCCGTTCTCATTTTCAAATGGGAAGGAACATTTTTGCCAGATTCAGATAGATAAGGAGCGACCCTGCATCTACGATGGTCGTGATCAGAGGCGAAGCCATCAGCGCCGGATCCATCTTTAATTTCTCCGCAATCAAAGGAAGCACGCCGCCGATCGACTTTGCCATGAGCACCGTGCAGATCATCGCCATGGCAACCGTCCAAGCCACCATCTCATGTCCCGGATACTGAATGGAGAGCCGGATAAAGTTGATGAGTCCCAGTATCACACCGCATATAACGGCAACCCGGATTTCTTTCCATAAGACCTTGAAAAAATCTGCAATCCCGATTTCATGCAGGGCAATTCCGCGAATGACCAGGGTGGAAGACTGGCTTCCGGCATTGCCGCCCGTGTCGGTTAACATCGGGATGAAGGTGATGAGAAGGGGCAGAGCGGTCAACTCATCCTGAAATTTTCCCAAAATCCCGCCGGAAACCATATCGGAAATCATGAGAACCAGAAGCCAGACAATGCGGTTCCTGGCCATTTTTACCACAGGTGTCTTCAGATACGGCTGGTCCTCCGGTGCGGTGGCGGCGAGCTTTTGGAAGTCCTCTGTCGTTTCCTCCGTCAGTACGTCGATGGCGTCATCGACGGTAATGATACCCACCAGCCTATCTTCCTGGTCCAAAACGGGAAGCGCGGTAAAATCGTAACGATCGAAGAGTTTCGCTGCGATCTCCCTGTCATCCGTCGTGTGTACGGAAATCACGTTTTTTTCCATGATTTCTCCCACGGTGGCATGCTTTTTACAAAGAAGCATTTCCCGCACCGTGATCACACCGATCAGTTTCTGCCTCTTTTCTGTCACATAGCAGGTATACACATCTTCTCGATCGTCTCCATGCGCCTGAATCCAACGAATGGCATCCAACACGGACATGTCTTCTTTGAGCTTGACGAACTCGGTGGTCATCACCGCACCGGCGCTGTCATCCGGATATTGCAGCAGCTGATTCATCTCTTTCCTGGCTTCCGGACTGACATGAGAAAGCACATCTCTGACCACATTGGCAGGCATTTCTTCCAACAAGTCTACGGCATCATCCGTATACATCTGCTGCAACACATCCTGTACTTCCTGTGCCGTAAAATTGGTGAGAAGCTTCTGCTGCTCGGAGGGCTCCATCTCACTAAACGTCTCTGCGGCAAGGTCTTTTGGCAAAATACGAAAAAGAATAATCCTGGTTTCGTCCGGAACCTTTCCCAGAATTTCCGCCACATCCACAGGTTGCAGTTCGAGAAGTTTCTTTTTGAGTGCCGGCAGATCATGGTTTTTTAGAAGTGCTTCCAACTCTTCCAAAAAGGTCTCTGTTGTCATCGCATTCCCTCTCTTTCCCATCTTTTTATACAAAGAGAAATCTCCGGAATCCAAAATACGTAGGACTCCGGAGACCAGTGTATGGAGCATAAGGGATTCGAACCCTCGACCTCCTCCATGCCATGGAGACGCGCTCCCAACTGCGCTAATGCCCCGTGCAAACAGTGGAATTATAACAGATTTCTCCCCATGACACAAGAACTATTTTTCAGTCATTATCAATGACCATGATCAATGCGCTACAGCCAATGCTCTCTGCGCATCAGAGGAAGCAGCATCCGATCCACTGCCGTCAGGAGCACAAACATCACCAGTGTATCGATTGGCCACATGACTAAATTTCTAAGTGCCCGCATCGGGAGGATCTTTTCCAGCGCACTTCCGTACAGAACAGACAGCAAAAACGTATTCATACAGATATTGCAGACGAGTTTGACGATGAACTGGGAAAGGGCAACGCGCCAAAGCTTTAACGGTTTTTCAAAAAGAAAATAGCCATAAATCACGGAAGCAACAATCGGTACCAGGGTAAAAGCAGGCTGAAAGGTTCCGTCCGGCTTAATGATAAATTTCACCACATCCATCACGGCACCGAACAACGCACCGACCGCCGGTCCGAAAAGATAGTCGATCAACCGGTTCGGCAGGCCGGAAAATCCGATTTTCACAAAGGGATTCAGTGCTACCGCAAACTGATCCAAAACGATGGCAAGCGCCCCCATCAAACCGCAGAACACCTGTACACGAAGATTTTTAAGTCGAAAACAGGATTTCATCCAAATCTTTGTCATGTTGTCTCCCATCAAAATCCGGTTTTACCGAATACGAAATTGCTGATATTCCTTCTGTTCCTCGCTTCCCTGCCAAACAAGGGAAACACTCTCCGCTTTCTTGTCCCTAAGCATTAAATCTCTCACACTCTCTTCCGGGGACTTTCCCTGAAAGAGAACGGCATTGACTTCTTCCACGATCGGCATCGGGACCTGATATTTTCTGGAGAGATCAAGCGCAGCTTTGGCGGAGAAAACGCCTTCCACCACCTGCTTCACTTCCCGCATCGCTTCCTCAGGCGTTGCTCCCTGCCCGATCCGTTTCCCTGCCCTGTGATTTCTGGAATGTTCCGAAGTACAGGTTACGATCAAATCTCCAATGCCCGAAAGGCCGGTAAAGGTCATGAATTCCCCCCCCATGGCCATCCCCAGTTTTGTAATCTCATAAATTCCTCTGGTGATCAGCGCCGCCCTCGTATTGTCGCCGTACCCCAGTCCGTCTGCAATTCCCGCCCCCAGTGCAATAACATTTTTCAGAGCGGCACCCAGTTCGATTCCCAGCATATCCGGACTGATATAGACACGGAACGTCTCATTCATAAAGACATTTTGCAGGAAGCGGGCATCTGTCAAAGTCCTTGCGCCTACCACAATCGTGGTCGGCATTCCCCTTCCAACTTCTTCCGCATGAGAAGGTCCGGAGAGGACGGAAATGGCAAATCCGGGCAATTCTTCTTCCAACACCTCAGACATCGTTTTCAGGCTTCCGTCTTCAATACCCTTCGTGCAATTCACGATCTGTGGACGTCGTACTTCTCTCCCCTCCTGCTTCTTTAAAGACAAGCTACCCTTGCCGCTTTGGGAAAAAGAATCCGTCTCTAAAATATGACGAAGTTCTCTTGCCGTCTCCCTAATCGTCCTGGACGGCACAACCATTACAATCACATCCTTCTGTTTGACCACCTCTTGTAAATCAGAGGAAAAGGATACCGTATCTTTAAGAATGACACCCGGCAATTTTTCTCTGTTCTCGTGCAGTCTTGCAAATTCTTCCGCATGCTTTGCCGAACGTGTAAAGACGCTGACCCTGTGTCCATTATTGGAAAGCACATACGCAAGCGCCATTCCCCAGCTTCCGGCGCCCACAACCGCAATATTCAAGTGTTCCTCCTGCATTTTCTCTCCCTCACAAGCCCGCGATACAAGGATCAGCTTACCTTGTTCTTCTTGAAAATATAGGTTTTGCGCTCCGATCCTGTAAGCAGCTTTCTAATATTTCCCCTATGCTGCCAAAAAGCAAGAAGCATCATGACGAAAATCAAGCCGTAGAGCTCCGGCAAATGTCCCCCTAAACTACCGTATAAGTGAAGCACCTGTCCCTCGAAAACGATGCTGATGAACATGACAACCATGAGCGTTAAAGAGGCAAAAGAAACATAATGCGTCAGCCAAAACGGCACCAGAAACGCAATGAAATTCACCGGAATCAGCGTGGGATGAAAGGCAATGATAAAACCGCTGGTCGTTGCAATTCCTTTTCCCCCCTTAAAATGACGGTAGAAGGGAAAATTGTGACCAAGCACGGCCCCGAACCCCGTCCACGCCTTAAAGAGGTAGAGGAGTTCCGGATTTTGTCTGGACAAAAGATGTCCCACAAGGACAATCGGTAGAATCACCTTTAACATATCCCCGATCAGCACCGTAAATCCCGCTTTCGGGCCCATGATCCGCATCATATTGGTTGTGCCGGCATTGCCCGACCCCTGCTTCGTAATATCCACATGCATGATTTTTCCAAGTGCGATCGCCGTGTTAAAAAGACCGCAGCCATAACCGATCAACAGACATAAAACCCGAAACATTTCTTCTCCTCCTGCCACAAAACTCTCGTCCACATCCTCTCATGTCCGGCTTTGTTTCCATTTACCTCTTTAGATCTCTTTTCGGCTCTTTTCCCGCACAAGAAAACGTAGCGGTGTCCCCTGAAAGCCGAATGTTTTTCTGATTTGATTCTCAATATACCTCGTATAAGAGAAGTGCATTAACTCTTTATCATTGACAAAAAGCACAAAGGTCGGCGGTTTGACTGCTACCTGCGTCATGTAATAAATGCGCAGCAACTTTCCTTTGTCCGAAGGTGGCTGCTGCATGACCATGGCTTGCGTCAAAACCTCATTCAACAAACCGGTCGGTACGCGTCTGGCATGATTTTCACTCACCGCATCAATCAGGTCATAAAGCTTCGTTAACCTCTGTCCGCTCTTTGCGGAAACAAAAAGGATTTCTGCATAAGGTGCAAAAGCAAGAGTCTGACGAATTTGATCCGAAAACTCTTTCACCGTATGATTGTCCTTTTCCACCAGATCCCATTTATTGACGGCAATGATCATCGCCTTTCCCCTCTCATGGGCAATACCGGCGATTTTTGCATCCTGCTCCGTGACTCCTTCCTCTGCATCAATGACGAGAATACAGACATCCGCCCTCTCGACCGCTGAAACGGAACGGATAATCATAAAGCGTTCCAACTCCTCCTTGATCTTGTTCTTGCGCCTCAATCCCGCCGTGTCGATAAAAATATAATTTCTCCCATGATACTGCACGGGCGTATCTACGGCATCTCTGGTCGTTCCGGCGATATCGGAAACAATCAATCTGTTTGTCCCGATCAATTTATTGATGATCGAAGACTTCCCCACGTTCGGCTTTCCGATGATCGCAACAGAAACTGCATTCTCTTCTTCCTCCTCCCTCGTCTCTTTCGGAAAAAGAGTGGTGATTTCTTCTAACAGATCGCCGATACCGAGTCGCCCCGCTGCACTGATGGGGTGCGGATCTCCGATGCCAAGTTGATAGAACTCATAGGTATCCAGCATCTCCTTCTGAAAATTGTCCACCTTGTTCACTGCCAGAACGACCGGCTTCCCGGACTTTCGAAGCAGATCGGCAACCCTGTGGTCGGCATCGGTAGGTCCCTGCTTGACATCACAGAGAAAGAGAATGACATCCGCTGTTTCAATGGCAATCTCTGCCTGCTCTCTCATCTGTGACAAAATGATATCCTTGCTGTCCGGCTCAATTCCGCCGGTATCAATCAAGGTAAAGGATTGGTTCAGCCACTCTACATCCTGATAAATACGGTCTCTGGTAATACCCGGCGTATCTTTGACAATCGAAATATCCTTCCCTGCCAGTGCGTTAAAGAGGGTGGACTTCCCGACGTTTGGCCTTCCAATCACCGCAACAATATTTTTTCTTTTCATAACCGTTTTCCCGTCAATCTGCAAAATACCGAACACCGGCTTCAAAAATTCGAAGATTCTGATTGCCGGTAATATTACAAGCAACGCCTCTTCCCCTGCGTTCCGCATGCGCCATCTTTCCATAGCAACGACCGTCCGGGGAGGTAATGCCCTCAATTGCAAAATAAGATCCGTTCAAATTATAAGCGTCATCCATGCTGATACGACCGTCCGGCATGCAGTACTGTGTGGCCACCTGTCCTCTTTCAAACAGCTTTTGGATTCCTTCTGCGGGACCTACGAATCTGCCCTCTCCGTGTGACACCGGATTGACATAAACCCCGCCTTCTTCCGCCAGGGAAAGCCAGGGAGAGAGATTGGAAACCACTTTCAAGTGAGCCATGTGTGAAATATGACGTCCTAAGGTGTTATTGGTCAAAGTGACCGAATTCTCTTTCTGTCCCCAGATATCTCCATAAGGCACCAGACCGAGTTTGACCATTGCCTGAAAACCGTTGCAGATGCCAAGCGCCAGTCCGTCTCTTTCATGCAACAACCGTTCCACCGCCAGTTTCATCCGTTCATTTCGAAAAGCAGTTGCAAAGAATTTGGCGCTTCCATCCGGCTCATCTCCCGCTGAAAATCCCCCGGGAAACATAATGATCTGTGCCTGATCAATGGCTTTTTCGAAGCAGGAGACAGATTCTCTAATATCGGTCGCATCCCGGTTTCTAAAAATCTGAATATCCGTGATGGCCCCAGCCTCTTCAAAAGCGGCTGCAGAATCATATTCACAGTTGGTTCCGGGAAAGACCGGAATGAACACTCTGGGCTTTGCCATCTTGTGCTTGCAAATATAGACTTGATCCGTGTGAAAGACCTTGGTCTTTACTTCTTCTGCATCGACGGAAGCCGTTGTCGGAAAAACTTTTTCCAGCTTTGAAGTCCAGGATGCAAGCGCCTCTTCCATGGAGACACGACTCTTCCCGAACACAAAGTCAGACTTTGTGGTGAGTTCTGCCACCTTTCTTGCTCCCTCTATCTGCAGAATAGAAGAAAGGGCTGAAGCCTCTACTTCTGCAAGGAGGTTGCCGGTTGCATTGACAAACAGGTCTTTTTCCTCCAGTTCATCCTGAAAATGAACGCCGAACCAAGAGCCAAATGCCATCTTGGCGGCCGAAGCGGCAATCCCGTAGGCATCCTCCGCATAGCAGGAGAGAATTTTCCCTTCCCGCATCAGCGCAGTAACCGCATCATAGAGTTGCTTGACCCGCGGATAATCCGGAAGATCATAGGTATCTTTGGGAATCTGAAACTCCACGAGGAAATTCCCCGCCTTCTTGCACTCCGGTGTCAAAAACGTTTCGCTCTTTGCGACATCTACTGCAAAGGAAACCAGGGTCGGCGGTACATGGATTTCATTAAAGGATCCTGACATGGAGTCTTTTCCTCCAATGGAGGCTATGCCAAATGCAAGCTGTGCATGCAGTGCCCCGAGGAGAGCCGCAAGAACTTCCCCCCAATCCGAAGGCACGGATCTCATCCGTCTGAAATATTCCTGAAAGGTCAGATGCAGTTTCTTATAATCTCCTCCCGATGCGACGATTTTGGATACAGACTCCAGGACCGCATAACTTGCCCCGTGGAAGGGACTCCAGGTGGAGAGATACGGATCAAAGCCGTAGCTCATCATCGTAATCACATCGCTCCCCCCCCTCAGAATGGGGAGTTTTGCCGCCATTGTCTGGATCGGGGTAAGCTGCTTTTCTCCTCCAAAGGGCATGACCACGGTCCCCGCGCCGATGGAAGCGTCGAACATCTCCGACAACCCTTTTTTCGAGCAGACATTCAAATCGGAGAGCGTTTCCAGAAACGCCTTCTTGCTATTGCCTGCCTGCAAGGCTTCTTCTACCTTTTCCGAGGCGATCTTGTGGAAATAATTCTCCTTTGGATCCGGAAGCGTCACAAGCACTTCCTCTTCCTGTCTGGCTCCGTTGGTATTCAGAAACGCCCTGCTTAAATCGACGATTTTTTTGCCATGCCACAACAGCACCAGCCTGGGTTCTTTCGTGACTCTCGCCACAGAGACAGCCTCCAAATTCTCCTCAGCCGCATAATGCAAGAAAGCTTCTTCATCTTTCGGGGATACGACAACCGCCATTCGTTCCTGCGATTCGGAAATCGCCAGCTCCGTTCCGTCCAGCCCTGCGTATTTCTTGGGTACCAGATCCAGATTCACGGTCAGTCCGTCTGCCAGCTCCCCGATCGCAACCGAAACGCCGCCTGCACCGAAATCATTGCATTTCTTAATCAGGCTGCTTACCTCCGGTCTGCGGAAGAGTCGCTGAATCTTCCGTTCCGTCGGTGCGTTTCCCTTTTGCACCTCCGCACCGCAAGAGGTAAGAGAGGCGGAAGTATGTTTCTTGGAAGAGCCGGTCGCTCCGCCAATTCCGTCTCTTCCCGTGCGGCCGCCCAAAAGGATGATCACATCCTCCGGCTCCGCCTTCTTTCTCACAACGTCCTTCTGTCTGGCTGCGCCCATGACGGCACCAATTTCCATGCGCTTTGCCACATAGCCAGGGTGATAAATTTCATCCACCAGTCCGGTTGCAAGCCCGATTTGATTGCCATAGGAGGAATATCCGTTCGCCGCCCCTTTGACCAGTCTCTTTTGTGGCAGCTTTCCCTCAAGCGTCTGCGCAACGGGAAGCGTCGGATCCGCAGCTCCCGTTACCCGCATTGCCTGATACACATAACCTCTTCCGGAAAGCGGATCCCTGATTGCTCCTCCAAGGCAGGTAGCAGCGCCTCCGAACGGCTCGATCTCCGTCGGATGGTTGTGCGTTTCATTCTTAAAAAAGACCAACCAGTTTTCTCTTATAATCCCTTTTCCATAATCCACATCTACAGGAACCACTACCGAACAGGCATTGTTCTCCTCGGAGTCTTCCTGATCGGTGAGTAGTCCATCCGCCTTTAACTTCTTCATTCCGGCAAGCGCCACATCCATCAGACAAATCGGATGAGAATCCTGCTTCTCCTGTCCCTGATATAGTTCTTCCCTGATCGATTGGTATTCGTGATAAGCCTCTTTGATCGGCGGCAGATAAAATCCGTCTTCAAAGTCAACCTTTTTCAATACGGTAGAAAAAGTGGTATGACGGCAGTGGTCGGACCAGTATGTATCCAATACGCGAATCTCGGTCACCGTTGGTTCCCGATGCTCCTCGTTGCGAAAATAGGTACGAATCCAAAGAAAATCCTGATAGGTCATTGCCAGATTCAGAGATTCATACAACTCCTGAAAGGCACGGTCATCCATTTGCAAAAAACCTTGCATCAAAGCAATCTCCGCCGGCTGTTCATATACCTCCTTCAAGGTATTCGGTTTCTGTTCCTTTGCAATTCTGGAATCCACCGGGTTCATGATATAAGATTCCACTTCATGAACCTCTTCTTCCGACAAAGCCCCGTAGAGAAGATAGGTCACAGCCGTCCTCACGATCGGTTCCTCATCCTCCTTCAAGAACCGAAGACACTGGATGGCAGAGTCCGCTCTTTGATCGAACTGTCCCGGCAGGGCTTCCACACTGAAAACATGCACTCCTTCCGGGATCTCCAGTTTTTCCTGATAAACCGTGTCCAAGGGAGGCTCTGCAAACACACAGGTTAATGCCTCTTGAAACACGGGCTCCGATACGCCTTCCACATCATAACGGATCAGGATACGCACATCCTCCACCTGCGTCAGATTCAAGAAACTCCGAAGTTCCTCCTTGACTTCCCTTGCGCGCACCGCAAAAGAAGGTTTCTTCTCTACGTAAATTCTCCGTACCTCGGTCATGGTTCCTCCTTCCATTCTGCCAGTCGTTCTCTCGTTTGTCATTTCTGATCATTTCTTCAAAAAGGGAAAGATCCGGAAAAGGTACAACACCCTTTTACTCTCCTGCAGGCATCAGCTGCCTGAGCGCATAGAGGATTTCCCGATCAAAGTCCGATTCTGATAGTCGCATTGTCAGTCCTGCAATCTTCATTCCTTCGATGGCATACATTAGATTTCTGGAAAATCCGTGCGGATCCTCGCATTCAAATTCTCCCCGTCGTATGCCATTTTCCACCATTCGCTCCAAAACAAGAGCGGCTGTATCAAACTGATCCTTTAACGGATTTGCCGTTTCATCCTCTTTGACTTTCTGAGAAAAGTATTCGTATTCCGCAATTCCCAGATTATTTTTATGCAAAAAAAGTTGCTTCTTTTGCTCCTTGATAAAGAGAGCTAACAGATCGGAAGCCGAGCGGTATTTCAGTGTTTTCTCGTCCAGATGATCTTCCTCGTCCAACTCTTCCTCTGCCTCTGTATCCAGAACCGCCTGAAAGATTTCTGCTGTGTTGGAAAAATACAGGTACAACCCCCCTCTGGAAATCTCGCAGGCATCCACGATATCCTTCATGGTCACCGCCTTAAAACCCTTTTCGGAAAAGACGGCACGTGCTCGGTTCACGATCAGTTTTTTCTTCTGTTCGGATTTTTCTCCCATATCACCTCCGTCTTTTCTCCGGAAAAATCCCTTCCTCCGCTTGTATTTACCAATTAAAAGGGGTTGGAAAAAGCCGCCGAGACATCCCCTCGTTTTCCTGTGCAACTCTACCTGGCAGAAGGCTCCTTATTCCATTTGACAAGGAGCTCATCCATCTTTCGGATCACCAGACAGAAAATACGGCTTTTTACTCCCTCGCTCCAAACGGCTCCTCTTGTCCTTCCTTCTAGCACATATCTGGACAGGATCGCATTCAAATCATGCATATCCTGAAGCCTTGCTCCTGCAATAAAGTTCTTTTCATCGTTCACACCCGTCCATCCTCGTCTGGAATAGGCATAATTGTAATTCCGATCCAGCATCTTCGTATCCTGGGCGTCTTTCACAAAATTGAGAAGCGTAGAATCATAAACAGGAAAAGGCAGCGTTCCTTTCTGGCAGCGCTGCGCAGTATCCTCACCGGACTTTTCTTCTAACCAGGGGAGATATTTCATCAAAAGATCTACCCCCTTGCGGTATCTTGCAGTAAAGTCTTCGATGCTTTCTTTTCGGATCTTCTCTTCCATCTTAGAATCCTCCTTTAAGCGGCTTCAGACCGTTCTATGTAAGATACAAGCCTCAAAAGCACCCTCACTTTTGAAACCCAGATCATTCTATCATCCTGAATTTAAAAAGTACATAGAAATCTGACGTATCTGTCATTATGTGACCCTTCCTGTGATGGATTTTAGAAAAAAACAGCTTGCGCACCGGAGGTCTCCTTGTTATAATACTCTCTGTCGTTAAAAGCGATCGGACATCGTCCGGATAGGATGACCTGAAGGGGAATCATACAATGGCTAGTATTGCGGTCTCCAAAACCGTTCATGCGGGTTCGAATCCTGCTTCCCCTGTTAAAATAAAAACCTCGGAGATACCATTTCTCCGAGGTTTTTTTGATCAGATCTGTCTTAGATCAGATCCATCGCCTGCCTGACGTTCTCGACCCCGATCAATTTGATTTTCTTTCGATCCTCTTCCTTTAGCTGCACGCGCCCCATCGAAGCTTTCGGAAGGAGGCAAACGGTAAAGCCGAGCTTCAGCGCCTCTTTCACGCGCTCGTTTGCCATCGAGACGGCACGCACCTCTCCGGATAAGCCCACTTCTCCAAAGGCAACCAAAAAGGGATCGACCGGACGATTTCTGAAACTGGAGATGATCGCCAGGCAGATTCCCAAATCCATGGCAGGCTCTGTCAACTTCATCCCGCCCGCCAGGTTGACATAGGCATCACAATCTGACATCTGAAGACCGATTCTTTTTTCCAGAACCGCCATCAACAGATTGACTCTGTTATAATCCATGCCGTTTGCCTGTCTTCTGGGATAGCCGAAATTCGTACGGCAAACCAGCGCCTGTATTTCAATCATAATTGGTCTGCTTCCTTCCATGGAGCAGGACACGATCGAGCCCCCGGCATCTTTGGGGCGTCCGTCCAGCATAAATTCGGAAGGATTTTCCACTTCCATCAGTCCTTCCGAACGCATTTCAAATACGCCGATTTCGTTGGTAGAACCAAAACGGTTTTTGACCGCACGCAGAATTTTATAGGAGGCATTCCGGTCTCCTTCAAAATAGAGGACCGTGTCCACCATGTGCTCCAGAACTTTAGGCCCCGCTACCATCCCCTCTTTGGTGACATGGCCCACAATCAGGATGGCGATGTTCTCCTGCTTGGCAATTCGAAGCAGCATTCCCGTTGTTTCCCTGACCTGTGAAACACTCCCCGGTGCAGATGAAATCTCTTCATGAAACATCGTTTGAATGGAGTCGATCACCACAATCTCCGGCCTCACACGCAGCAACGTCTCTTCTATGACGCTTAAATTCGTTTCCGCCAGAAATAGAAGATCCTTTGTGAATACGCCAATCCTGTCCGCTCTCAACTTAATCTGCCTTGCCGACTCTTCCCCGGAAACATAAAGAACACTTCTGCCGTCCATAGAAAAAAAACGGGCACTTTGAAGGAGCAAAGTCGATTTACCAACACCCGGATCCCCACCAATCAGCACCAAAGACCCTTTTACCAATCCTCCGCCCAGCACACGGTTCAGCTCTTTAAAATGGGTGTCGAAGCGTTCCTCTCCATCTCCTGACTTGATTTCAGACAACAGAAGCGGTTGGTTCTTCGGCTGAAGATTTCCTCCCGCAGAAAAAGAGCCGGTGCTTGCTCTACTTCCCTTTCCCTTCACCGGCTCTTCTACAAAACTATTCCACTCTTTGCAGGATGGGCACTGCCCCATCCACTTTGCAGATTCATATCCGCAGTTCCGACAGAAAAAAACGGTTTTATTCTTCCCTGTCATCCTTTCACCTGCTTCACTTTCTTGGTTCTCCCCGTTTGTCTCTTATTCACCGGCGAAAAGACTGCCTTTCCGTCTTTCAAATCCGCTTTTACAGCCTCCTTCGCTGCAATGGTCCCGTTCAGCAGGGCAAGCGCCATCTCGTCTTCGATCATCGACTGCATCGCACGTTTTAAAGGCCTTGCCCCCATCTTGGCATCCGCATAATGATCGACCAGGTAAGCTTTTAATGCACTGCTCATCTTCAGATCGATCCCCATCTGTTCCTTGCAACGCTTTTCAAATTGTGCCGCCAAAAGGTCCACGATCTGCAGCATCTCTTCATGGTTGAGCGGATGAAAGACCATAATCTCATCGATTCGGTTGATAAATTCCGGTTTGAAGAGCCGCTTTACCTCTTCCATCACGCCGGACTTCATTGTCTCATAATCCTTTTGCTCATTGGACTCGTTTGCAAACCCCAGATGCTTTGGTGCAACGATCCTCTGTGCCCCGACATTGGAAGTCATGATCAAAATCGTGTTTTTAAAGCTGACCTTTCTGCCTTTGGCATCCGTCATGTGCCCGTCATCTAAAACCTGCAGAAGCACATTGAAAATATCCGGATGTGCCTTTTCCACCTCATCAAACAGAATCACAGAGTACGGATGGGTGCGCACCTTTTCGGAAAGTTGACCTCCCTCTTCATACCCGACATATCCGGGCGGAGAGCCAATCAATTTGGACACCGAATGCCCTTCCATATATTCGGACATATCTACCCGGATTAAAGCATCTTCTGAACCGAAAAGTGCCTCGGCAAGCGCCTTGGACAACTCCGTTTTGCCAACACCGGTCGGTCCCAAAAACAGGAAGGAACCGATCGGACGATTCGGATTCTGCAACCCGACCCGTCCTCTTCTGACTGCCTTTGTCACCGCCTCTACTGCTTCCTTCTGTCCGATGACACGGTGATGAAGTTCCTCGTCCAATTTGAGTAATCTTGTGCTCTCTTTTTCGGCAATCTTAGTAACCGGAATCTTGGTCCAGTCTGCAATGACCTGCTCAATGTCTTTTTCTTCTACCGTAAGAGGATGGAGACGAAGGTTCCTCTCGTTCAAAAGCTTCATTCTGGAAAGCTTTCCTGCCATCTCATTCTGCTTCCGATTGCACTCTCCTGCTTTCAGAAAATCATTTTCCTTCAGCGCTTCTTCGATGGAGGCATCCAACTCCTTGATCTGTACTTCCAATTTCTTCATCTGAGGTGTCACCGCCAGTGTATGCAGACGCACCGCGGCAGCGGCTTCATCAATCAAATCGATGGCCTTATCCGGCAGATTCCGGTCATTGATGTACCTCTCTGACAAATCGACTGCCGCCTTCAGCGCTGCCTGCGCAATCTTTACATGGTGATGCTCTTCATATTTGTGTGCTACGCCACTCAAAATGGCTAACGTCTCTTCTTTTGACGGTTCCTCGATGTTTACCGGTTGGAATCTTCTCTCCAGCGCCGCATCCTTTTCCACATATTTCCGGTACTCCGTGATGGTCGTAGCACCGATCATCTGCACTTCCCCTCTGGCAAGAGAAGGTTTTAGAATATTGGAGGCGTCAATCGAACCTTCCGCACCGCCTGCTCCGATCAAGGTGTGCATTTCATCCACAAAAAGAATGATGTTCTGATCATCCCTGACTTCCTGAATGACTTTTTTGATCCGCTCTTCAAATTCTCCACGGTATTTGCTGCCTGCCACCATTCCGGAAATATCCAGTGTGAGCAGCCTCTTGTTTTTGACGGTAAGCGGCACGTCTCCCGATACGATGCGCCTTGCCAGTCCTTCTACCACCGCCGTTTTACCGACCCCGGGCTCTCCAATTAAACAGGGATTATTCTTCGTTCGCCTGCTGAGAATCTGTACCACGCGCCTGATTTCGGCTTCTCTTCCAATGACCGGATCCAACTTTCCCTCTTCTGCAAGCGCCGTCAAATCTCTGCTATATTTTTCAAGAACGGATCCTTTTTTCTTGCCACCACTCTTTTGCTGCCCCAGATCTTCCTTTACAAGGCTCGGATCCTCTCCCATCGCTGAGAGCGTCTCCGCATAGACCTTTTGAATCTGAACGCCCATGGTGGAAATCAGCCGCAGCGCAACATTTTCGCCTTCTTTGATGAGTGCTAACAGAATGTGTTCCGTGCCGATGCGATCCGCATGAAAGCGCTTCGACAAACGTTCTGCCTCTTCTAACACCTTCTGCGCCCGTGGAGAAAATCCATCCGCATCCAGGGTGGCTACCGCCCCGTCCTGCACAATCAGATCCCGGATCATATTCATGAGTCTTTCTTCGCTGACCCCATTGTCCTGCAAAATCCTGGACGCCACACACTGCTGCGTTTTCACCAGACTGATTAAGATGTGTTCTGTCCCGACATAGTTCAACTGCAATGTCTGCGCCGTCTTACGCGCCTGTTTTAAAACTTCTCTTGCTTTATCTGTATATTTTGTTTCCATAAAAAAAAATAAAATCCTTTCCGTAAGAGAAATAAAAGACACTACTCCTGTACACGATGCCCCTTACAGTTGTCAAAGAGATGATCCACCAACTCGTGAACTTCCTCTCTACTTACCCCCCTGCAGAATGCGCGTGCCAGCACAATGGCAAGATTCTGTTCTGTCTCCTGCAATGCTTCCAGCTTATCGATATCCACCGCAATCACCACACCACGTCTGCGATCAATTTTGACAAAGCCTTCCTGCTGCAAAATGGTATAAGCCTTGTTCACCGTATGCATATTGATGCCGATCGTTTCGGCCAGCGCCCGCACACTGGGAAGCTGATCTCCGTCATGATACTGTGCTGTAGCAATGCCCAGAATAATTTGATTGCATAACTGCGTGTAAATCGCTTCACTGCTGTTAAAATCAATTTCTATCAACATGATAATATCTCCTACTGTTATACGTATTATATAACAGTAGGAGATATCCGTCAATCACTTCTCTTTCGGTCTGAGGAACCCATATTCCATGTCATCTTCATCCCCGCCGACCATGAAATTCTTGGGTTTTCTGGGAGCGGGTTTCGAACCGGCAGCCGGAGAAACTACTCGATTCCTCGCATCATCTTCATAGGAATCTCCATCATCGTCCTCTTCATCCTCATCTGCGTCGTCTTCCTGATCCTCTTCGTCGTCCTCTTCGTCTTCTTCATCCTCATCCTCTTCGTCTTCGTCGTCTTCCTCGTCCTCATCCTCTTCGAAGGATTCCCTTCGAGAACGTCTCCGACCTCTTCGATCCTCCTCGTACCCGTCTTCATCCTCAACGCCCTCGGCAAAACGGCGGAAGCGTGCCGCTGTTGCGATGAGAAGGATTAACAGAAGCAGGACTGCGGCCGCCAGCGCAATAATGAGGATTTTAAAGAGTTTCACCTTTTTTTCCAGCGTCTGCGCCCTGGTCGAATCTGCATAGGCACTTAACAAATTCTCTACCTTGATTCTGGGGGTGCCTGCCGCATTGTTATCATATAGCCATGCAACTTCCGCACCACTCTCATCCGCTTCATATTTAATCGTATATTGTTTTCCGGCATCCGGATCCTCTGTCTGTGTAGAAGCCTGTGCATCTGCAGAAGCTTGCGCTTGGGCTGAAGCATCGCTTGCCGCATTCTCCGAACTGTCTCCGGCGGCCTCCGCCTCCTGAGAAGCCGTACTTCCGGTGGTACTGTCCGTGTCACTGGTGGTATTTGCCGTGTTCGATGTGTTTGCGGTGTTCGACGCATTGGCAGTGTTCTGTGTATTGGCAGAAGAAGCGTTCGTTGTATTTGCCGACTGGGTAGGTGAACTCCCCTCCGTCACCAGATTCGCACGAATATACCCGGTGTTCCCGTTATAGCTGATGCGGTACCATTTCTTTCCGTCAGAAGCGGTTGTTTCGCCGGTGATCGTCAGAGAAGAGCCATTTGACAGCGACCCCTGGGAAGAATAGGAAACACCGGGGCCACTGCGAATATTGCAATTTTTTCCTGCAGAAATATAGGCTTCCTTGCTCCCCGTATCCGTAACATTAAAATTTCCGCTGCCGGAGGATGTCGTTGTCTGGGTAGAAGCGGCCGCCTGGGTGCTGGTAGTAGAGGCGCTTCCTGTACCGGAAGCCTTTGGCACCGTATCTGTCGTGGAAACCAAATCTCCCCTGATGTATCCGGTCCCGCCCACTACATTGACCTGATACCAAACCTGACCGTTGGCATCTGTTACCTGGGACAGCAGATCTACGGTTGCATCCTTGCTAAAAGATCCGATTGCCTTGCTGTTCGAATCTGCGCTCTGCCTCACCCTCGAACTGTATTTCACCTTGCCACTGGCTGCAAAAGCCGGATTCGCACTTCCCAGTGCCAGCACAAGAGCCAGCGTACCTCCGGCTAAAGTTGTGATCACTCTTCCTGATTGTTTCTTCATACTTCTTCTTCACTCCCATCTATGATTTCAATGCTTCATTGTAATATAAAATGCCATCCGGCGCTACTACTCATTTTCTACATTCCGCTTTCATCTTCACGAAAAACCGGTGATTCAGAAGAATCGATCGCACTTCCAATATCCGTACGCATATATTTATTTTCGAAGGTCACCCATTCTGTTGCCTCATAGGCTTTTGCTCTGGCTTCCTGCAACGTTTTTCCCTTTGCCGTAATCCCCAGTACACGGCCGCCGCTTGTGACAACTTCGTTCTTCTCGTTCCGCTTTGTTCCGGCATGGAAACAGTACACGTCTTCCTTGTCGCAAAAAGCATCCAACCCGTGAATCACCTTACCGGTTTCATAAGAAACGGGATACCCCTTGCTGGCAAGTACCACGCAAACACAGGCATCCTCTTCAAAGGTCACCGGAAGATCCGCCAGCGTTCCGTCCATACATGCCTCCATCACATCCACCAGGTCCGTTTTGAGTCTTGGCAAAACCACCTGGGCCTCCGGATCCCCAAATCTGGCATTGAATTCCAGAACCTTTGGTCCCTCCTCTGTCAACATGAGTCCGAAGAAGATGACGCCTTTAAATTCTCTCCCCTCCTGCCGCATGGCATCCACCGTCTTTTGGTAGATCTTCTCTTTGCAAAAACGATCGACCTCCTTCGTATAAAAGGGACTGGGAGAGAAGTTTCCCATTCCACCGGTATTGGGCCCCTGATCTCCATCCTGCGCCCGCTTGTGGTCCTGTGCGGAAGACATGAGCCGAATCGTTTTCCCGTCTACAAAAGAGAGCATGGAGATCTCACGCCCGGTCATAAATTCCTCAATGACCATTTGATCGCCTGCCGACCCGAATTTCTTCTCTTCCATAATCTGCTTCACGCCCGCCCTTGCTTCTTCTAAGGTGTGGCAGATCAGGACTCCCTTGCCCAGCGCCAGCCCGTCTGCCTTTAGAACGACAGGCATCTTCGCCCTCTCCAAATAGGCATAGGCCTCTTCCGGCTTTGAAAAGCTCTCATACGCCGCTGTCGGTATGCCGTATTTTTTCATCAGATCTTTGGCAAAAGACTTGCTTCCCTCCAGAATCGCTGCGTTTTTCCTCGGTCCAAAAATACGAAGTCCCGCCCTTTCAAACACGTCCACAATTCCGCCAACCAGAGGATCATCCATCCCCACCACCGTCAAATCGATCCGATGTTCCTTTGCAAAAGTAAGGAGCTTGTCAAACTCCATGGGTCCGATCGGAACGCACTCGGCAATCTCTGCAATTCCGGCATTACCGGGCGCACAGTACAGTTTTTCCACTTTCGGACTTCTGCGAAGTGCCATCGCAATGGCATGCTCTCTTCCTCCGCCGCCTACAATTAATATGTCCATTTCTCATCCTCATCTTCCGTCTCTATCCGATACCGGCTATTGATCTTCATCCTCTATTTCGACCCGGTGCTGTGCATTCACCTTCACCTTCCCTCTGGAAATCCAATCAACTGCCAACGGAAGAATCTGCCATTCTGCCTGTTCCATGATTCTTTTTTGCAAAGACTGCGGCGTATCTCCCTGTCTGACATCCACTGCCTTTTGTAAGAGAATCGGACCGGTATCCATGCCCTTGTCTACAAAGTGCACCGTTGCGCCGCTCACTCTTACTCCCCTTTGCAGTGCCATTTCATGCACCTTAATTCCGTAGGCTCCTTCTCCGCAAAAAGAAGGAATCAGGGAAGGATGGATGTTGATAATCCGGTTTTCAAAATGCATCACAATAGAATCCGGAACCTTTAACAGAAATCCTGCCAGTACAATTAAATCCGGACTTACCTGTAACAACAGGTCATAGAGCGCTTCCTCGAATTTCTTTCGATCTGTAAAATCTTTCGGAGAAAAAGACTTGACCGGAATACCGGCATCTTTTGCCCTTTGTAACGCAAACGCATCTTTCCGATTGGAAAAAACAAGCACAAATTCCGTATCTGCAAGGCGTCCTTCTTTCCTTGCATCGATCAGCGCCTGCAAATTTGTGCCCCCACCGGAAACCAGGACCGCACATCTTAACATAAGTCGATTCCTTTTTCGCCTTTGATGATCTCTCCAACCAAAGCTCCCTGTTCCCCGCTTTCCCTGATCACCTGTAGCGCCCTCTCCGCCTCGTTTGGATCCACGGCAAGAACCATCCCCAGTCCCATGTTAAAGGTCTGATACATCATTCTCTCATCGATTCCGCCTTTTTTTTGCAACAATGAAAAAATCGGAGGAACAGGATAACTGCTCTTGTGGATGACGGCTCTTACCCCGTCTCTCAACATTCTCGGGACATTCTCATAAAATCCGCCTCCCGTGATATGGCTGCATCCCTTTACCCGGATTCCATTCTCTTTTAACTGCTTCATCATTTTGACATAGATTTTGGTGGGTGTCAGCAAGACTTCGCCAAGAGGAGCAGACAGTTCCTCATAGTAGTGTGAAAGGCTCTCCTCCGTCATATCAAAAACGTTCCGGACAAGAGAAAACCCATTGGAATGAAGGCCGCTGGAGAAAACGCCGATTAACACGTCTTTCTCCCCGATCTCGTGTCCGTCGATGATTTCTTCTTTCTCTGCAATGCCAACCGCAAAGCCTGCCACATCATACTCTTCTTCAGGCATCAGTCCGGGATGTTCTGCCGTCTCTCCCCCGATCAAAGCAGCTCCGCACTGTGCACAGCCATCCGCAATTCCCTTCACAATCCGGGCAATCTTTTCCGGCTCATTCTTGCCGCAGGCAATGTAATCCAGAAAAAAAAGCGGTTCTCCCCCTGCGCAGGCCACATCATTCACACACATGGCGACGCAGTCAATTCCTATGGTGTCATGCCGATTCATTAAGAAAGCCAGCTTCAACTTCGTGCCGACGCCGTCCGTACCGGACAGGAGCACTGGACTCTTCATTTCCTTGATTTTTTGAAGGGAAAAAACGCCGGAGAAACCGCCAAGAGTCCCCAATACCTCCGGTCGCATTGTTTCTTTGACAGACTGTTTGATCAGCTCGACCGATCTGTAACCGGCTTCGATATCTACGCCGGAAGATTTATAATCGAGTCCCATGGCATTTCCTCCCTTTATTTTCCCTCATTTTCCTTTGCTTTCCTTTACTTTCTTTTATATTCCTTTACTTTCCTCATTTTCCTTCAGGGATCCTGTTTTGACTTGATCCGCCTTTATTTCGCGTAGTTACGATATCCCGTTTCCTGCAACTTCTGATCTTTTTCTCTGACCGCATCCGCCTGCCTCTGCGCATATCCCTTTAATTGCTCTAAGAGACTCGGATTCGAAATCGCCAGAATCTTCACCGCTAAAATTCCGGCATTGGCGCCTCCGTTAATGGCGACCGTAGCGACCGGAATGCCGGAAGGCATCTGTACAATCGAATAAAGAGAATCCCTTCCTCCTAAGGACGTGGTGTGCATCGGTACCCCGATCACCGGCAGGGGAAAGAGGGCCGCACACATTCCCGGCAAATGCGCTGCCATGCCGGCTCCTGCAATAATCACCTTGCAGCCCCTTTCTTCCGCCCCTTTGGCAAAAGCAAAAAAGTCATCCGGCTCCCGGTGTGCAGAAAGAATCCGCATTTCATAGGAAATCTCAAATTGATCTAACACCTCCGCCGCCTTGGACATCACAGCCAGATCCGAATCGCTCCCCATCACAATCTCTACCTGTGCCATCTTCTTCCTTTCTGATACATTCTGTATCTCCTAGTGCATCAACTGTCCTAAAAGAATCATCCCGATTTCCCCCGCTATAACGACTGCGTTCAATGCAATCCCTAAATTCGGAAAGAAGGGATAGATATCCTGTTCCAACCTGGATAAGATGCCAAACAACTCTCCCCCAATCGCAAAAACGACGGCAAGGAGAAACGCCGCCACACTTCTTGCTCCCGCTCTTCCTCCGCCTTGGTATGCCAGATCAATGGCGCCCGTGAGCAGAACGAAGGCAAAAAGACCGAGCAGTGTGGAAAAAATCCCCCTCCAAGGATGCTTGTTGTCTGTAAAAATATATCTGCTTCTTCTGATCGGAGGTCTTAACCTCCACTTCGACATGCGAAGCCCCGGGAGACTCTCCTGTACCTTCTGCAACCAGGTTTCTTCCTGATTGCCCTCGCCGTAGGCCTCCGCATCCTGAAGAGATGCATCCTTGGAGGAGAGATCATCGATTTTGTTTGTCTCCTGCCTCTGCTCTTTCATCAAAAGGTAATTCCCTGACGATTCGAAAGCAGTTTTACTCCGCTATAAATCAACATCACACCGGCGATAGCCCCCAGTGCGATTGCGCTGATTCCCATAATGACGTTCATGATTCCGCTTCCGCTCATGATTTTATAAGTTTTCTCTTCCATCTTATCTGGCTCCGTATTCTTTATAATAATCTTCAATGGCTTTTTTCATGACATCATCCATCAGGAGTTTTCCCTGTACTTCTCTGCCGTCCAGATATTGAATGACTTCCTCCATCGTAACAATCGCACTTGCAGGAAACCCGTATGTTTCCTGAATCTCTGCAAGCGCACTTCGATCGGAATGCAATCCCTTTTCCTGACGATTGAGAGAGACGATCAACCCCTTGATGTCCACCTTCGCCTGTGCCCGTAAAATGGGTACCGTCTCCGCCATAGAGGCTCCGGATGTCGTGACATCTTCGATGATCACCACGCGGTCTCCATCCTGTAAGGAGGATCCTAGCAGAATTCCCTTATCTCCATGGTCTTTTGCTTCCTTACGATTGGCACAATAGCGGACTTCCTTTCCATACAGCTCGCTGATGGCGCAGGCAGTTGCAACCGCAAGAGGAATTCCTTTATAGGCTGGTCCAAAAAGGACATCAAACTCCAGCCCATAGCTGTCTTTAATGGCTCTGGCATAAAAAGCGCCAAGCTTCCTTATTTGTCCGCCCGTCACATAGGCGCCCGCATTCATAAAAAAGGGCGAAACTCTTCCACTTTTTAAGGTAAAGCTTCCGAACTTGAGCACCTCGGATGCAATCATGAATTCAATAAATTCTTCTTTATAACGCTCCACTTGACCACCTTTCTTTATGACAAGGCAGATGCGATATCTTCTTTCATTTCCAAAACCGCCCCTCTTGCCGCTTCTTTTACCTCTTCCTTCTCCGGATCGCCATAGAGTCCCTTCTTCCACGCAGCAATGATACCGCGGGAAGAATTAACAATGGCTCCGCTCCCGTCTTTTCTAAAAAAAGGAACCAAATCCTTTCCGCTTCCGCCTTGCGCCCCGTAACCGGGAACCAGGATCATGGCATGGGGCATGATTTCGCGCAGCGTTTTCCCCATTTCCGGATAGGTGGCGCCGACGACCGCTCCTACTTCCGATAAATCTCCCCTTCGCAGCTGCTTTCCCCACTCTTCCACATAGGAACCGACCAGCTCATAGAGAGGCCTACCCTCCGTCAGCTTGTCCTGCAATTCCCCGCTGGACGGATTGGATGTTTTGACAAGAACAAAAATTCCCTTATCCTCCCTTTTGCAGATATCGATAAAGGGCTGTACCCCGTCGCTCCCCAGGTAAGGATTGACGGTTGCAAAGTCCACATCAAAGCCCCTGCAAAACGTATTCCCCACCCTTACGCCACCTAAATGTCCCTCTGCGTACGCTAGAGAAGTGGAACCGATGTCTCCTCTTTTGATGTCACCGATCACGAGTAGGCCATTTTTTTTACACAGTTGTATCGTCTTCTCATAGCAGATCAGGCCGGGGATCCCGAGAATCTCATACATGGCGATCTGCGGTTTGACCGCAGGAACGAGATCGGAAACGGCATCAACGATCTCCACATTAAACCGATAAAACGCCTCTGCCGCCGCCTCCGGCGTTTCCCCGAACTCTTTCAGACAGGGTTCCAGAATCCGTTTGGGTATAAAGGAAAGCTGCGGATCCAGTCCCACGACGATCGGTGCTTTCTTACTGAATATTGCTTCTTGCAATCGCTGCATCATTGTTTTACTTCCTCGCTAGGAACCTTATTCTGGTGATCCGCGTCGCAGATATCTTCCGGTGTGTTTCCCAGATGGCCATCTCGGAACATGGAGAACTGATCCATCGGATAGTGTTTCAGGTTCTCCAGCACTTTACGATTATCCGCCTTGGAAAGGAGCATCGCCCTGGCTTTGGTGATCTCCATCTCCGTCTTGTGCTTCGAAGGGCCTCCCACGCAGCCGCCGGCACAAATCATGCCTTCCATAAAGTCTTCCTGCATTCTGCCCAGCTTTAACATTAACAGGGCCTTCTTACAGTCACCGCCACCGGCACATTTGAGAAGTTTGATATCGGTGGTATCCTCTCCCCTCTCCTGCATGCACTCAATCACCGCTCCTGCCACGCCTCCGCTGCTGGCAAAGCGTTTTCCAAAGACAGAGGCCTCCTGATAGGCGTCCTCATCCGCCTCCAACTCGATGTCTTTGGATCGCATCAGCGCGCGGAACTCGCCGAAGGTGATCGCATAATCTGCGTTTCCGGTCACACTCTTATCCTCCGCCTCTCCCTTTTTGGCAATGCAGGGGCCGACAAAGACCGTGACACAGCCCGGGTGAATGTACTTGAGATACCTGGAGACCCCGCACATGGGCGATACGGTAGAAGACATGTTCTGCTCATATTGTTCCGGAAAATGCTTTTTTAACATGTTCTTAAAGGCAGGGCAGCAGGAGGTCGTCATCTTCCGTCCCTCTTTGCGGGCTTCCGACCATTCCAGTGCCTCATAGGCAGCGGTCATGTCTCCGCCAAGTCCGACTTCCACCATATCGGTAAAACCGAGTGCCTTCAGTGCCTTTCCGATGCTTGCCATCGTGATCTTATCGCCAAACTGCCCCTCTGTAGACGGGGCGCACATGGCATAGACTTCTTTCCCTGCCTTGATGGCTTCAATAATCTGCACCAGATAGGTTTTGGAACCGATGGCTCCGAAGGGACAGGCGTGAATACAGTGACCGCACTGGATACATTTCTGTTCATTGATCAGACAGAGCCCGTTCTCATCATAGGTGATCGCCTCCACCGGACAGGCTTTCTTACAGGGTCTTTCCAGATGCACGATGGCACCATAAGGACAACTCTTGGCACACATGCCGCATTCCTTGCAGAGATCCGGTGCAATATGCATCTTTAACGGTCCCGGGGAAATCGCATTAAAATGGCAGGAATTCAGACAGGACTTCCCCAGACAAAAACGACAATTATCCGTCACCGTATAGGAAGCGATCGGACATGCGTCACAAGCCGCCTCAATCACCTGCACGACATTCCGGTTGTCCGGATCCTTCTCCACGGACTCCGCACAAGCCAGACGAATCCTCTGTCTGACAATCTCTCTTTCCTTATATACACAACACCTGTAGGTTGGCTTCGGCCCCGGAATCACCTGATAAACCAACCTTTCCCGATTGTCCGTCGTGAGTGCGCCCTCCCAGGCCAGTCGACAGACCTCCGTCATAATGTCATGTTTAAAACGCACAATACTTACATCATTGGTTGCCATAATTTCTCCTGTCTATTTCCAGCCACAAGCCGCTTAAACTGCAAACACATTATAACAGGGGAAATCATTTTTTCCTATATCCAATTGATTGCAACAGAACACTTCGTACAATCTCTTCGCAAATTTCCGGTATGCTTTTTCCTTCGGTCACAACTCTGACATCCGACGCTTCTTCATAGTAAGGTCTCCTTTCCTCCATCATCTCTGCAATATCCCGAAGCGTCCTTTTATTTTCCAAAAGAGGTCTGGAATGGTCTCCCCTTGTTCTATGAAAAACCGTGAGAAGAGGGGTGTCCAGCCATACCACTTTTCCACGTTTTCTCATGACATCCACATTGCTCTCACGCAAAACAGCACCTCCTCCGCAAGCAACAACGGTGCCGTCTCCTTCCTGTACCTCCTCCAAAAGAGCGGTTTCCAGATTCCGGAAGCAGGTTTCTCCTTCCATCAAAAAAAGGTCGGTGATGGTCCTCCCCTCCCTCTTCTCGATCTCCCTATCCATATCCAGATCACCCGCTGCAAGCAGTCTGTGAAGATAGGCTGCGACTGAGCTCTTGCCACTGCCCATGAAACCGATGAGAAAGAGGTTGGTCCTCCACTTCGGAAGGCCCCCGTTTTCCCCCGGTCGCAACATACGATGAAACCCAGTCAGCAGGCGGTACATCTCGACCGCATGAATCTGTCCCGGTGCAGTGGCTTCTCCTGAAGATGCGAAAGTAGCAAAAGAGCCGTAGCTTTCTCCGATCATACGGCTGATCCTCCCCTGCTCTCCCATGGAAAGCGCAATCAGGGGCTGTCTTACGCCGGACGCTTCTCTTTTCCTTGCAAGATCCATCAGTCTTAGAACCTCTTTGCCGGTACGAGCCCGATAGGCGATCTTGAGAATATCCGCTTCCAGAGCCTCCATGTAAAGCAACCTCCTGCAGATTTCTTTCTTTGTGGGTGTTTTCACAAAATCATGATGGGAAGCAATCACCTTGACCCGCTGCTGATGCGCAACGGCAATGATTTTTTCTGCCACATCTCCCTTTGCAAAAGCTTCGACATCTATGAAGTCTGCCAGTCCGCTTTCACAGACCATTTTGTTTAAGTCAAAATATTCTTCCGTGCTTGCTTCCTTTTCTCCTCCCTCCGCCTTGGTACGAAAGGTAAAGAGAATCGGTTTTCCCGAAAAGATCTGTCGCAGACGCAGAAGAACCTTCCTTGTTGCTGCAAAATGAAACACCTGCGCAAAGTGGTCCGCCCTCCATTCTACGATGTCGTAGCAGTCGCTTCCATACAGCACTCTACCTTCATGCGTCTCCCCCCAAGCTTTGGCTACACGGACGATCTCCTCCTCTGTCTCTTGCGCAATCGAAAGAATGATTTGAGGCCTTCTTTCTCTCATTTGCCCCTCACACCAATCGTTACCCATCATCCCTCTCTTCCCAGGTCACGGAAAGACCGGTAAAAAGCCGAAACGCTTCTTCTCCCTGTTTCAGAAGCATCCCCCTTCCTCCAATGACTTTACACCCCTCTTCCCTTGCTTTTCTCAGTAAGCGTGTCTCGTCCGGGTGATAAACGATGTCGGCAACGGTCAAATCCTTGTGGAAACAGGCATCCTCTAAAAGAATACTTTCTTCTACCTTCGGCGCCATCCCCACATTGGTCGCATTCACCAACAGATCACTATCCTTCACTTCCTTTTGAAAAGACTCCTGATCCGCCAGGTCAAAGACCTGTATGCGACAGCTGCTTGCAAGAGAATGCATCTGTGCAGCAAATTTTTCCTGTGCATCAAAGGTATGATTTTTCCGTTTGAAAATCGAAAGGGCACGAGCCCCTTCTTTGACAAGCTGCATCTGAATCGCTCTGCCCGCACCGCCACTTCCGCAAAGAGTCACCTTTTTATCCCGTATGGAACATCCGTGTGCCAGAAGGTTTTTCGCAAAACCTATGCCATCGGTCATATATCCCTTTAATCTTTCGCCTTCTTTTACAACGGTATTAACGGCACCGCAGAGCCTCGCCTCCATCGATAGATCGTCTAAGTAGGGGAGAATCTCTGTTTTGCACGGCATCGTCACATTCATCCCTTGAATCCCCAGGAGACGCACCGCAGAAATGGCCTCCGCGATTTGATCTTCCTGAATGTCAAAGGCAAGATAAACCGCATGGATTCCCCATCTGCGAAAAGCCTCATTATACATCTGCGGAGAGGCAGAATGTCCGACGGGAGAGCCAATGAGACAATAAAGAGCCGTCTTCCCATCGATTTCTGTACACAGCCGGTCTGTTTGTTTGAAACTTTTAGGTGAAAAAGGATCTTCTTTCATCGCTCCTGATTTGCCTTCCATCCATCCGCCAGATGGCGCAGCCTCTGATCAAATAACAGGAGAAGAGCCGCCATCAAAGATAACAAAAAGCCAAATACGTGTGGGGCGATCTCCCTTTCTCCGGTTTGCGGGGAGCGAACCCTGCGCTGATCTCCCGCCTCTTTTCCCTTCTTTTGCCTTCTGCTCCTCCCCCTGATGTCTCCGGGCTCTCCCTTACTTTTATTTCTCTTCGCCCCTGCTCGTTCTCCCGGCAAAGAGTGCGAGTCGTTCTTCTTACCGGCACTTTTCTCTCCGGCACTCTTTTCACCGGCATTCTTTGCGCTGATTGCACGCTCCTGCCGTCTTTTTCTTGTCGAGGGGCTTCGTTTCTTTTCTGCGCCTTTTGGGGAGTTCCCCCTGGTGGTGCCCTCAGGTGTGCCTGTCATTCCTGTTGCCCCGGGAACCGTTCCCTGTGTTCCGATTGCTCCAAGCAAAACTCCCGGTACAGATCCGGGTGCTCCGGGCGCCACGGGTCCGCCTCCGGGTGCTCCGGTGGTTGCTCCCGGTACGCCCCCCGATGTTCCGGGAGAGGAACTGCCGGAATGCGTGCCGGAACCGCCTCCTCCATGGCCATGGGAAGGAGGCGCAGGTGGCTGCACCCTGGAAACATTGGTGACCACAAACCCGCTGTTCTCACTTCCCGTCACCTGCACATCATAGGGTTGCCCATCTAAGGTAACCGTACCCGCAGTCTCGTTCAACTCCTTGACCGTATAATGGTTGGGATGCCCTCCCGATACGACACTCTGTTCTTCAAAGAAATCCGTGAAATGATTGGTTTCATCCAGCGTCAGGGTCCTCCCTGTCGCTACCCCGTTGTTATAAAGTTCCACCTCGATCGAAGAAACGGGCGCCGGGAAATCCACCGCACCCCCTGCGTACTTCCAGAGCTTTTTGACCTTGATATCCACTTTCTTCGGCATGTCATAGGAATTGAACACAGCGCCATCGGATGCACTCACATGAACCGGGTATTCGGTCTCGTCCAGCTCGTATCCGGAAGGGGGTTCAATCTCTTTTACCGTATAATCGCCCGCTCCGATCAGACCGGAAACCACGACCCCCCCCATTTGAGTTTCCAGCGTATACTCTGTTCCGTCCGAATTTCGTTTCACGCTGAATTTAGCACCCGGAATCGGAATCAGATCATCTGTTACTGCGTCAATCTTCCGGATTTTTAACCGATTAGCAAGATTTTCGGTGGCTCCTCCTCCTGAAGTGTTATACTGCCAGGTGCCTTCGGTAACGGCAGGATTTGCAAACGTCACATTCGTTGCCGTCAGTTCGGCAAAATTCTTCTGCTTATTGTCCCCGTACAGGACGCTGGTTTTGTATTCCAGCCAGTAGCCCTGTGTCCCGATGTCTCCCAGATCCAGGGTAAACGAGTGCTTATTCGCATCAAAAGTTACCATCGATCTCACATCGACCACACCGTCATTCCAGGTATCCGGCACCTGCGGGTTGCTTCCGTAGGTGACCTTTCGGAGGTAAAAATGCATGGAACTCGCCGCTGTCGCCGCATCGTCCGGGTCGAAATACGTTCCGTTCCTCGTCAGAATGGTGTCCGTAATCTTGACTCCCTTTAAATTCATTTTCCCGCCGTTGATCGCCATCTGCCATCTCGCCTCATTGTAAATACCACCATGCGGCTTCGCACTTTTACCGATCACGCGGTCCGGAGGAATCACGGTATTCGGAATGACTTTGATCTTGGTGTCGCTCGGCGAGCGATCCGTCCTTCCGTTGACCAGAAACGGAATGGAATTCTCCTGGTTGACCTGCACCTTGTTTTCATTAAATTTGGCCTGAAAGTGGATGTTTCCGCTTGCATTTGTTTTCCCTTCTGCAGCGGAATTGAATACCACTTTCAGGTTGCCGCCGCCCCCGGAAGAGGTTGGAGCTTCCGGCGTGATCGTGGCTTCCGCAATTTCATTTTCATCCTCATCCTTCAGTGCAAACGTAAGCGGATGCGTGTCTTGCGTGGTCAGATCCAGCTCCGGCGGCACCGTGATATTGAAAAAATCCCCCTGATGCAGGGTGGAAGGCACATTCCACTCCAAATGTACCTGAAAATATCCCCCCTTGGTCTGCTCGGTCATTGCAACACCACTCGGATCGCAAAGCTGCACCGCGGTTAGATGCGCATCCACTTCCACTGCCGCTAACACCGGCACCTGATACGAAAAGACCGCCAACAACAAACATAGCCAAATAGAACAGACTGCTTTCAACACCCTTTTGATCTGCTTCATCCCCATTCCCCCTCAAGTTTACCTTCTCATTGAAGTCATGATCCGTGTTTGCTCTTTGTCTTTCATCCAGCATGAACTTAGCCAAGCATTGCTTTTGATGGGATTTTTCTGGTCTTCTCCCCTTTCCAGTACAATTACATAAATCAAATTCCTTTACTGCAAATCCGCCTCTATATGGTAGTCCATTTCCCTACCGACGGAAATAGGCATCTAACACCTGTCTTGCCACCGGAACCGCAACGGTTCCCCCTGTACCGGCATTCTCCAAAATGACGGTGATTGCCACCTCCGGATTCTGTGCCGGCGCAAAGCCGGTAAACCAGGCATGAGAGTCCTTGGTCAGACTGGAGTACTCCGCACTTCCGGTCTTTCCCGCCGCAGTATAAGAGAGCCCCCTAAGCCCTCTTCCGGTACCCTCCTCTACCACATCCGCCATCAAAGAACGCATAATTTCCGCTTCCGTGCTACTGAGGAGCTGCCCTTCTTTTTCCGGTGCAAAGGAACGAATGCGTTCCCCGTCCGCATTTTTGACATCCGTTACAAAATATGGTTTCCATAAGGTCCCCCCATTGGCAATCGCACTCGTAATCATATTTAGATGTAGCGGCGTCATCAGGGTAGTTCCCTGTCCGATCGCCACCTGCATTAAATCCGCGTCGGTTGTATCCTTGTTCACCTTTGCATAACTGTTAGAATAGGGCAGATCATAAGGAAGCGGCTGCCCAAACAGAAGGGAGTGCAGCGTGCGCTGAAACCCTCCCCGATCCAAGTGCACGCCTATATTCGCAAAAGAAGAATTACAGGATAGGGCAAAAGAAGTCATGAAGTTCACATGACCGTGCCGCTCCCCATGAAAACAGCGAATGGTATCCTTTCCGATCGAAAAAAAGCCCCGGCAATCATATTGATAATCCTGATATTTATTGTCATGTTCTCTCAGATAGGCAAGCGCCGTCACGATTTTGAAAGTGGACCCCGGGGGATAAAGCCCTATGGTTGCCCGGTTTAGCAGCTGTGTGTTTTTGTCCTCTTCCTTCATCCTCTTCCAAGTCTGCGCAATGATGTTCGGATCAAAATCAGGTCTGGACACCATGGCGAGGATTTTACCGGTTTTGACCTCGGTGAGCAGGATTGCTCCTCTCTCTCCCCCCAGTGCATCCAGCGCCGCCTTTTGAATACGGGGTTGCAAGGTCGTGTATACGTCGTTGCCGGGATTTTTTTTATGCGCAGCCTCGCAGGCCATCTTTTCTCTGAGCGAAATATCCGAACGAACCAAATAATAATTGGCATAAGCCTCGATTCCACTCTTCCCAAAATCTGCATAACCGACCGCATGGGCAAACAATTCTCCGTACGGATAAACTCTCCTCTCCATCCCGTTTGCCTCCGTTTCCGTTTTTGCCAAAACAGAGTCGTCCGCCGCATAGATGCTTCCGCGTGTATTCTGCGCCAGAAAAATCTTTTGGCGCTGATTATAACTGTTGCTCATCAACTCCATGCGGTGTTGATAGGAATAACTCCCGATGTGAAAAGCAAGAGCCAGAAACAGCAAAAGAAAGAGGATCCCTGTCACTGCAATCGGATCAAATAATTTCCTCTTCACTCCTCGTCGTCCTCTCTGTCCTCTTTGACACGACCCTTCATTCGCTCAATGGCATCCAGATGTTCATCCGCACGAATACGGCAGATGGCTTCAAAAATTGAGAACGTAAGCATTGATGCCAGGATGGAGGATCCGCCATAACTCACCAGCGGCAATGTCACTCCGGTCAGAGGAATAAATTGGGATCCCCCTCCGACCGTCAGAAACACCTGGAACAGAAAGGTAACTCCCATTCCGACCGTTGCCAGCTTAAAATACAAATTGCGAAGCCTGACGGCCTCCCATAAAAACATGAACAAAACCGACAGACAGACAAAGAGCAGACAGATCGCATAGATCAACCCCAGCTCTTCTCCGATCGCAGAAAAGATAAAATCGTCTTCTACAAACGGAATGGATTTAGGCATGCCACCGAACAGACCCAGCCCAAACCATCCTCCCGCACTCATCCCAAAGAGAGACTGTGTGATCTGATAGCCGGAAGAATCGATCCTCACCCAAGGGTTATTCCACACTTCAAACCGAACCCGGACATGCGAAAAGAGCCTGTAAGCAACTGCCGACGCCAGAATACCAAGGACTGCAAAACTGCACAAATACAGGTACCTTCCGGTGGCAACAAAAACCATAAAAGTATAGACAACGGCGAAAATCAATGCGCTCCCTAAATCCCTTGATAAAACCAGAATCAAAACGTGAATCGCCGCAACAAATCCGGTGATCGCCACCTGACGGAAATCCGAAGCCCTGGCTAACGCCCCTGCCAGAAAAAACACAAACAGAATCTTGACAAATTCGGAGGACTGAAAACTCAACCCTGCAATGGAAACGGATAATTTCGAACCGTATGTGGTTCTGCCAAAGAGGAATACCATGCTCAGCGCCAGAATCCCGATGAGAGCATAATACCAGTAAATCCTTTCCAATACATCGTAATTATACACTGCAGTCGCAACCAGGATCCCCGCCACAAGAGAAAGAAAAATCACGAAATACTGCTTGGCTGCTTTATAGGCATCAATACGCAACAATATCGTCATCCCTGTCATCAGCAGCAATCCCATCTGATTCAGGATGAAGCGGCTGCTATTAGGCACAAGCATCCGGAAAGAGAGAAAAAGTCCAAACAGGATTGCGAGCTGTGCCGCATAATAGAAGAGATACTTAAAGTCTCCCGTCCTGGTCAGAATCTGGACAAAAAAAAGAAACTGAATGATCAAGATGAAAACCGTTTGACGAAAACAGACACCTTCTCTTCTCGTCTCGCTTCGGTACCGAAGAGCAAAGAAACTCTCCAGCGTATATAGAACAATCAAAATGGCAATCAAATATTTTGACAGCTCCGTAATGAAAATATTCACGGATCTCTTCTCTCCCGCCGCAACAAAGTGGTCTATTCAGTCGATTTGCGATATCTGCCTGTGGTATAGGCAAAAGTCTCTTCTCCGGAAGAAGGCTCTCTTCCGCTTTCTACCTCATGAAACAGACTGCAGACCCGTTCACACTCGTCTTCCCGCTCTCCTGTGAATGCAAGACGAAGACCCGCATCCGGAAAAGATTTTCGAATGGCGAAAAGCTGTTTGTGCAGACTGGTCGGCAGGGCATTCTCTATTATATTATAACAGTATCTGCATTCACATGTCACGGGAAGTTGTCTGTCCGTCCGATCTTTCATGAAAATTTGTTCTCTATAGCACTCTCCCCTCCTGCCGGAACATCCGGAGACTGTCTTTTTCACGCAATTTGCACTGACCATCATCGGCACATTCCCATATACAGGAATCTCATAGGACCTTCTGGGGAAAGTGCCCTTCCGATCGAATTGTCTCAATGCATCAAGCATCCGTCCCCAGTCATGAAAAGAAAGCTCGAGCGGAAGTGTAAAGGCATCCACCGGAAGGGCAAGAACTGCCCGGTGATTCCAGCAGTAGAGAGACGCATCTGCAAGCAGCATCCTCTTTCTCTGTCCTGCCTCTTTCTCTTCCTTTGCCAGCAGGTATGCCAGCTCCTCCAGATTCCGGATGACAAATCCGTCGATCGGCAGCTGCAAGAGAAAGTCCAGATCCTTAAGATCCACCTCCGTTTCCTCTCTCGTCATAAAGGGGAGAGCGGCAAAAATTTGCGGAGGCTCTTTGTAAAAGCTCCTGATGTTCTGAATCAGAGACGGGTTCTGAAGAAGAGGGAGTACTCCAATGGATATACGATCCGCCTTCAAAGGGGAGCGCATCAGCGCAGACAGCTGTTCCTCACTCTCTACACTGACATGGAGGTTCGCTTTGCGGACGATCTCATTTCCCGCATGAAAAGAAGGAAGGGGGACTTCCTTCCTCTCCACAGGTAAGGTTGGATTGTCCTTCTGCAAAAGAATCTTTTCTTCCAGAGAAGCGACCGCTCTTCTCCTCAGTTCATTCAGCGCAGCGGAAGGCAGAAACACGCCCGTGCGATTTTCTGTCAGCCCTTCTACCGTGCAGGAGATACAGTGAAAATTCGTTCCTCCCAGTTTTTTCAGGCTCCGGATCACCTGCTCTTCCTGTAGCGGCGCCTTCTTTGCTTCCTGTACTTCTTCCCCTCTGACGGAAGCGGAAACCTCGTCCATTGCCCGGAGGGAATGCTCGTTTGCCACGGTTTTCAGGATCAACTCCGCAGGTTTACCGATGATCAGACGGGCGGTCATCTGCACCGGGATGGTCTTTTTTCCTGTTAAATAAAGATCTCGAATCTCCTTTAGCAGTGTCTCGCTGCTCCCGCTGTATCCCGGCTGCAAAAGCGTGACCATTTCTCTGCCGTTGTGGCGGTGGTAATATCCGGTTTCGATCTGGGATCTCATGTAAAGAGACGAAAGCCTCGAAAGATCCTCTTTTGCTACATGGAAAGAAGCCGGATCCTCCAGGTAAAGATCAATATATTTCCGGTAAATCGCGGTCACTCCCGCCGTATATTCCGGTTTCTTCATTCGACCCTCAATTTTAAAAGAATCGATTCCGGCTTCCATCAGCTCGGGCAGAAGAGGCAGTGCACACAAGTCTTTTAAACTAAGCAGATACCCGGATTTTTCTTTGGACCTTCCCGCTTCAGAAGATTCTACAAGATGATAGGGCAATCTGCAGGACTGCGCACATCTCCCTCTGTTCCCGCTCCTTCCGCCGATGATACTGGAAAACAGGCAAAGTCCCGAGTAACAATAACACATCGCGCCATGGATAAAAGCCTCAAGGTCTACGCCGCTTCCCTCTTTCATGATCTTTAACTCTGTAAGGGAGAGTTCTCTGGCAGGCACGACCCGTACGCAGCCCAGCCGCTTTAAGAGCAAGGCTCCATATTTTCCGCTGATTGCCATCTGCGTACTGGCATGTAGTTCCAGTTCGGGAAAGTTCTCTTGTACCAGTGCCAAAACACCCAGATCCTGCACAATCACACCGTTAAGACCTGCTCTTACATAGGGGGTCAAAAAAGGAATCAGTTCTCCCAACTCCTGCTCCTTCACCAGCGTGTTGATCGTCAGATAGGTCTTCACCCCATGAAGCGCCGCATAACGAATGGCATCGGTTGCCTCTTCTGTACTAAAATTTTGTGCAAAAGCTCTGGCGCTGAACAGACTGCCTCCAAAATACACGGCATCTGCCCCTGCGTTTATGGCGCCGATCATTCCCTCATAGGATCCTGCAGGAGCTAACAGCTCCGGTTTTCTGATTCTGTCTTGCTGTAATAGTTGCATACGTCTCCTGTCAACTTCTCCAAACGGTGATGATTCTTCACATCAAAACACAGAACAAACGTCCCAGGACATCTCTTACAAGAATTTACCCGTCCATTGACAGGGCTCCTGACGTGATTTTGCCCGACACCGGGATATAAAAAAAGGAGAGACTGCGCCCTCCCGTCTCTCCTGTCTCTATGATGATCTGCGACCGCTTTTATGTTCTGCCTCCAACTGAATGATCTTTTTGTCCTGATCGCTCAATTTTTGAGTCAAATCCTGATTCGATTGCTCTGCCTGCTCCAATTTCATCTGGGTGGTAATCAGCTCATGCTTGATATCGTAAAGTGCCTTCTCCTTCTCTTCGATCTGTTCCTCCATCAGAGAAATTTGTTTCTTGGCTTTAAAGTAATCATCTGCAATATTTAACTGCAACAAAAAATGCTGCAAATCCGTACTCTGCCTGTTGTATCCATCCAGTCTCTGAAATTCGACAATTTTATTGTTTAGATAAGTAGCCACCTGCTGCAAATAGGCTTCCGACTCGTAGCCACTGACTGTATACATCCTGCCGCCGATGACAACCTGGGTGTCTGTTTTTGCTGACATTCAAAATGCCTCCCCCACAAATTATTGCCTCCCCCAACCAATACAGAACTATTATAAATCATGATTCAGATGCATGGCAAGACCAAGGTGCGTATAAGCAAGGAGCGTCGCCACTCTTCCTCTTGGCGTTCGGTTTAAAAGTCCGTTTTTCAAAAGGTAGGGCTCATACACATCTTCTATGGTGCCGGAATCTTCTCCTACCGCCGCCGCCAGGGTGTCCAGTCCCACCGGTCCGCCGTCGAATTTTTCGATCATGGTTAACAACAGGTTCTGATCGGTGTGGTCAAGTCCCATCTTGTCCACCCCCATTAGGTCCAGCGCCTCCTCAGCGACTTCTTTCGTGATGATTCCATCATAACGCACTTCCGCATAATCCCGTACCCGCTTCAAAATCCGGTTGGCAAGCCTGGGCGTCCCTCTGCTTCTCCTTGCCATCTCCATGGCTCCCTCCTTTTGAACCGTTACTTGCAGGACGTTCGCCGACTGTTCGATGATTTGGCAAAGTTCTTCCACCTCATAAAATTCCATTCGGTGCACAATGCCAAAGCGGTCACGCAGAGGAGCGGACAGCATACCGGCCCTGGTGGTTGCCCCCACCAGGGTGAATCTGGGAAGCTCCAATCGGATGGATCTGGCGCTTGGCCCCTTGCCGATCATGATGTCAATGGCAAAATCTTCCATGGCAGGATACAGCACCTCTTCGACCTGCCTGTTCAAGCGGTGGATTTCATCAATAAACAACAGATCCCCGCTTTTTAAATTGTTAAGAATGGCCGCCATCTCTCCCGGCTTCTCAATGGCAGGTCCACTGGTAATCTTGATATGGACTCCCATTTCATTTGCAAGAATCTGTGAAAGAGTGGTCTTTCCCAGACCGGGCGGTCCGTAAAAAAGAATATGGTCTAAGCTGTCTCCTCTTTTTTTTGCCGCAGAAATATAGATATCCAGGCTCTCTTTGATCTTTTTTTGCCCAATATAGGTGGCCAGGGTTTTCGGACGGAGTGAACCTTCCACGCCGACATCTTCTTTGGTAAAGGCGGTTTCTACAGGTCTGCTTCCCGTCCGAATCGTTCTTTTTTGTTTGTCTTCTGCTCTACCGTCCAATTTATCCTCCCCATGATCAGATCAATTCTTTCAGCGCAGCAGACAGAAGATGCTCCGTATCTGCCTCCTCCGTACATTTATCCGCAGCGGTTCTGACTGCTCTGACCGCATCCTGCGCAGGATAGCCAAGTGCAATGAGTGCGCGTACTGCCTCATCTCTGGCAGATCCGCCTCCGGAAGGAGTAAGATCCATCCCGGCCTCCTGCCCTTCGTAAGTTTCCGCATCTGGCAGCACACCGGGCGCTCCGATCTTGTCCTTTAGCTCTAATACCAACCGTTCTGCCGTTTTCTTCCCCACTCCCGGAGCTTTTGCAATCGCTCTCGCATCCGCAGAAAAAATTGCAAAACGCAGATCGTCCACACTCATGACGGAAAGTAGGGAGAGCCCTGCCTTTGGTCCGATGCCGGAAACCGTAATCAGCTGCTTGAACAGTCCCAGTTCCTCCTTGGTCAGAAAGCCGTATAAAAGCAAGGCGTCTTCCCGCACGCAGAAATAGGTATACAGTTTCACCGGTGTTCCCACTGCCGGGAGTTTATCCAACGTTCCGGGAGAAACCAGCACGCGGTAACCAACTCCGGAAACATCCACCACTGCAGCATCTTCTGTACTATCCGATAAAATTCCGCTCACAAACGCAATCACTTCTCCACTCCCTGTAAACCTTTTTCTCTTCCTTCCATTCGCTACCCGATTGCCTCGACCCGCACCCTCTTCGCCTTAATCCATCGCCTTTTTTAAATAAGGCGCAACCCCCGCAGTCACAATCCCAATGAAGAAACCGGTAATGCTACCGGCAACCATTAAAGGGGGTGCATCATAGAGAATACCGCTTGTCTTGACCACAAAGGCGGCAATCAGGAGCTGTCCAATATTATGAGACACCCCTCCTGCAATAGAGATACCGGCAATTCCAAAGATCTTCCGTTTCACTAAGAACATCATCACAACAAAACTGATCGCCGCCCCCGCCAGGCTGAACAGAATCGAGAAGAGATTGCCAAATAAAAAACCGGAAAGCACAATGCGCAGCACGTTAATGAGAAGTGCCTCTCTCCATCCGTCAAGGAGAAGCGCAAGAAGAACGGCTAAATTCGGAAGACCGAGCTTCATCCCCGGAATCCCGAAAAAGAAGGGGATCAGTGTTTCGATATAGGACAAAACAAGGGCTGTTGCAAGTAACAGCCCGGTTCTTGTCATTTTTCCGGTTTTTTCTCCCCCGCTTTCTTTCACCCTACCGTTTTTTCCTCATTACAAAGCAAGCCTCCATAGAATCGCAGGTTGTATCCCCTTTTCCGATCGCCGTTTCTCACTGCGCCACGGTATCTACACCGCTCTTCTCTCCCTTCCGGACGGTAATCACCAGCCGATGCGGCAGGCAGATAATACTCTGCCCGTCTTTTGAAATTTTCCCTTGCTTGACACACAGCTGATCTGGACAATTTGCACCTGTTAAATAGCATTCGCCGTTTCGAATCATCAGATGATTATATCCCCCTCCCGGTACACGAATCATCACATCCCTGTCCTGGTCCAGAGGGTAAGACGCCGTCTTTTTTCCGTCTACCTGCACGACCACAATGCCGCCCCTGTTTTCCTTCCCGTACAGGACCAGCGAAAGCACAAGCGCCGCACCGATCAGGACCAGAAAAAGAATCAGGTCATTTCTTTTGTCTCTTCCCGACCACAAGATCTTAATCCATCGGAATTTCATGAATCCAGCCGGCGGGCGCCTCTTCCGTTCCCATCTGAATGCCGGTCAAAAGATCGTATAACTTCTTTGTCACAGGTCCCATCTCTTCCATTCCGCTTTCAAAGCAGATTTCCCTGCCGTGATCATAGATCTTGCCGACCGGTGAAAGCACAGCGGCTGTCCCGCAGAGTCCCATTTCCTTGAAATTCTGTACTTCATCCAGCCTTACGGCCCTCTCTTCTACCTTCAAATGCAGATAATCCTGGGCGACGGTTACGATCGATCGTCTGGTCACAGAAGGCAGAATCGAATCCGTATAGGATTTGGGAACGACCAGATTTCCGTCTGCGTCCACGAAAATAATATTGGCTCCCCCCGTCTCCTCAATATAGGTTCTGGTGCCGGGATCCAGATAAATATTTTCAGCAAAACCTTCCTCATGCGCCTTCACAATCGGATACAGACTCATGGCATAATTCAGCCCCGCCTTGATGTTTCCCGTTCCGTGCGGAGCTGCCCGGTCATAATCCGACACCTTCACCACAATCGGTTTGGCACCGTTTTTGAAGTAGGGCCCTACCGGTGTCACAAAGATGCGGAATTGGTATTCCTCTGCCGGCTTTACCCCGATCACGGGGCTGGTGGCAAACATATTCGGACGGATATAAAGCGTCGCATGGTGTCCGTAAGGGGGCACCCAGTCCGCATTTGCCCGAACCACCTGATTCACTGCACTCAGGAACCTCTCCTCCGGAAAAGGGGGCATCTCCAAACGAATGGCACTGTCATGCATGCGTCTGGCATTCAAATCCGGTCTGAAGGTGACAATTCTGCCGTCCTGCGTCTCATAGGCCTTGAGTCCCTCAAAGCAGGACTGTGAATACTGCAAAACACCTGCATCTTCCGATAAAACAATCCGGTCGTCAGAAGTAATGCAACCCTCATCCCACTTTCCGTCCTTAAAATTGGAAACATATCGATAGTCTGTTTTCCAGTAATTAAATCCGATGTTTGACCAGTCCATTTCTTTTTTACTCATACTTCCTTCTTTCTGTCTTGCTTGCTCCATGCAGTAAAAATTTTGTCCTAGAAAAAAAATTCTCTCACCCGGTAAAGGTTCTCTTCTTGGCATCCGCAGATAATTTTTTACCGATATGAAGCAGTCTCTTCCAGTTGGACTGCGGACGCTTCGCATTAAACCGCGTACTTGCCTGGTCTCCCAAAAATTTCATTTCGCCGTTTTCCATATAGGCAAGCTCCTCATAGACACCGGTCTCCAGCGTCAACCCTCGTTTTCTAAGCAGTGCATCCGATACTTTTCGGAAGAGGGCGTAAATCACAGCAAAAACAGGTACTCCAATCACCCATCCCACAGCTCCCCAGAGTGCTCCAAAAAACATAATGGAGAAGATCACCCAGAAACTGGACAGTCCGGTGGAATTCCCAAGAATATAGGGCCCGAGGATATTCCCGTCCACCTGCTGCAAAATCGCCTCAAAAATCAAAAAATAAAGCGCGGAAACAGGGTTGATTAACACAAGCAGAAGCGCCCCCCCGATTCCTCCGATATACGGTCCAAAAAAGGGAATCAGATTGGTCACCCCGACAATCACGGAAATCAATTCCGGATAAGGCAGCTGCATCACCCTCATACCGCCGTAACAAATCAGCCCTACCAGGATAGAGTCCAGAAGTTTCCCCGTAATAAAGGCAATAAAGGTATAGTGCGTATAACGGAATGCCGAAATGATCTCATTGGCCTGATTTTCTTTGAACAGCGCATAGCAGATTTTTTTAAAGCGGGCACAGATCTGCTCCTTGGAATTGAGCAGATAAATCGAAACGATCGTACCGATAAAAAAATTAAATAAGCCCGCAAACAAGGTCACAAGCTGCTGAGAAAATACCTGCAGCATATCCGTCAGCGCTGGAATGACCGTCTGTCTCCAAAATTCATACAGGCGGTCGGAATAGGAATTCCAGAGGTCGATCGCCAGCTTCTGCGTTTTGGGCTGTGAAGCCAAATAGGTATTGATATAATGGTTGACGTTATTGATATACCTCGGAATGTTATGCGAAATCTCCATGACACTTGTGATCAGCTGCGGTACAAGGAAGAAGATAACCACAGCGAGCAGTCCGATCCAGGTGGCAATGGACAGGGTCACCGCTATCGTACGCATGGTTTTGAATTTCTTTTCTGTCGTCAAAAAAGGCAGGGAAGTCGAAGCGCCAAAACGATTGAAAATCGGTTTTAACAAATAGTGCTCGATAAAATTCAAAACCGGAGACAGGATATAAGCAATCACTACCCCGTATAAGACGGGGGCGATGGAATCCATGATTCCCTGGATACTTTTGATAATGTTTCTGAATTCAAAGACCAGGAAATAAAACAGGATTCCTGCTGCGATCACAAGGAAGGCGGTCATTCCCCAAGTCATCTGCTTCTTGCTAAACTTAAACTTCATTCAACTGTCCTTTCAGGATTCCCATCAGACTTTCCAGTTCTCCTGTCTCAATCTCCTCGATTCTACCTTCGTCACAACATCTCGCCCACTCCGGATTCATCGGGAGTCTGCCAAGGAGCGCCACACCGTTTTTGGCCGTATAGGACTCAATATGACTCTGTCCGAAGGGATAAAGAAGTTCCCCGCAATGCGGACACTTCATATAACTCATGTTTTCCATTACACCCAGAATCGGGATCTTCATCTCGTCCGCCATGCGAACCGCCTTCTCCACGATCATGGAAACCAGATCCTGCGGTGTCGTCACAATAATAATCCCGTCCACCGGAAGAGACTGGAACACCGTCAGCGGCACATCTCCGGTTCCCGGCGGCATATCCACAAACAGAACATCCACCTCATTCCATACGACTTCCTGATAAAACTGCTTCACGACTCCAGCAATGACCGGCCCTCTCCAAACCACCGGCTGTGTCTCATCTTCTAATAAAAGATTCAAAGACATCAGTTTGATCCCCGAAGCCGATACGGCAGGAATCATATACCCTTCCTTTGTCACCTGATTGGAAGGAACCGCACCGAACATTTTAGGGATAGAAGGTCCCGTAATATCCGCATCCAAAATGGCTGTCTGGAAACCTGCTTTTTGTACTGCGCAACCGCAAAGGCCGGTCACAAAACTCTTTCCGACGCCTCCCTTTCCGGATACCACCCCGATGATCTTTTTAATATGGGTACCGGGCAACGGCTTGACCTGAAAACTCCCCGGTGCGGCACCTCGAGAAGGACAGTTGCTTCCACAACTGGAACATTCGTGGGTACAGCTGTCCGGATTCTGATTCTGCATTTGACTTTGTCTATCTTCTGCCATTGTTCATCCTTTCTTTTCCTACATGACAATCATCACACGGATGTCAAAACCACTCTCACCTTCTACCGACTGCCGGGTCGATGAGATCCACTTCTCTATCCGGATCCTTCAGATAAGTCTCGATAATGTAACGGGGCCTTGCCTTCGTTTCTAAATAAATTCTTCCAATATAGTCTCCCAAAACTCCCAGAGAAATCATGATCAGCCCGCCGATGGCCCAGATGGAAATAAAGGTCGAAGACCAGCCGACCTCGGTATGGCCCGTCGCATGTTGAACCAGCGTATAAATCAAAAAGGCAATACTGACCAGGAAGATAAAAAAGCCAAGCTTCGTGATCCATTGAATCGGCTCTGTCGAAAGAGAAGTGATCCCCTCCATGGCAAAACGAATCATTTTTTTCAGCGGATACTTGCTGGTTCCGGCAAATCGCTCCGCTCTTTCATAATAGACCACATCAGAGGGGAATCCCACCAGCGGAACCATCCCGCGCAAAAACATATTGACCTCACGGAACTCCGAGAGTCCGACCAGCGCCCGTCTGCTGAGCAGGCGGAAATCCGCATGATTATAGACGGTCTGGGCGCCCATCGTATTCATTAAACGATAAAAAGTCTGTGCCGTTGTTTTCTTAAAAAAGGTATCCGTTTTCCGACTGGATCTCACGCCATAGACGACATCCGCACCTTCCTGAAATTTCAAAATCATTTTGTCAATGGCGTCTACATCGTCCTGCAAATCGGCATCCATAGAGATCGCCATATCACAAAGCGTACGAACTGTCATCAGTCCTGCCATCAGTGCATTCTGGTGCCCTCTGTTTCTGGAAAGCTTGATTCCCTGATAAAGCGGATCTTTTTCGTGATAGCTCTCGATCAGTTCCCAGGTTCTGTCACTGGACCCGTCATCCACAAAAAGAACACGGCTGTTTTCGGCAATCAATCCGGAAGCGATCAGTTTTTTGAATTTTTCCCGTATCCTCTTTGCCGTCTCCGGAAGCACTTCTTCTTCGTTGTAACAGGGTACCACCAGAAAAAGCCGATTCTCTCTCATGAAAACTGTCTCCTTCCCCCACGCCGTCTGCCATGGCCATCTGCCATGCACTCTTCCGATCTCTGTATGCGCAGCTTCTCATCAAGCACTACTGCGAACCACGGCAGCTTTCTTCTTTCGCGGATGCACCCCCGCCCACACACCAAACGCCAATAATCATAGCACAAAACCGATCGGGATGACAGGGATAAACCTGCAGCTGACACTTCGTATTTAGTTTATATTTTAATTATATTTTATTTATTGATTCTCTGTTCTATATGTGCTATAACATATACAGAAATTGAGAGAGGAAAACAAATCAATCTCAGTTTCTTGACAATAGATCATTCGAATACAAGGAGGAAAAGACAATGTTAATGCCCATGCTTTGGAAAAGAGACAACGACGTAAAAGCTTATAACGATCCGTTCGTGGAAATGGACGATATGATGAATCACTTCTTTGGAGGGAGTTTTAGTTTGTCAGAGGCAGACGCCATGAAGACGGATGTCATCGAGAATGAAAACGGGTATACGCTGGAAGCGGAGCTTCCTGGCTTCCAGAAGGAAGATATCCACGTGGATCTGGAAAAAGACACCCTCAAAATTTCCGCAAGTCACGAAGAGAAAAATGAGGATAAAAAGGAAGGCAAGTACATCCGCAGAGAGCGTACCTCTCGTTCCTTTACCCGTTCCTTCCATGTAGAGGGATTGAAACCGGAAGATATCAAGGCTTCTTACAAGAATGGGGTGCTTTCGGTCTCCATTCCCAAAAAGGAAGCTCTTCCGGAAAAAGAAGAGTCAACCAGAATTGAAGTGGGAGAATGATCTCTTCTGGATCAAAGGGTTTCACAATCGTTTGATTCCCGGATCACCAATGTAAGAAGTAAGATCACAAAAGCGGGATGCGATCGTCGCATCCCGCTTTTGTGATCTATGAAATCGAGTAATTTCTTTCTCCGAAAATGCCGGTTCCCACACGAACATGGGTGGCTCCTTCTTCAATGGCGATTTCGTAATCCCCCGTCATGCCCATAGAAAGAACGTCCATCTGTCCCTCCAGGATCTCCTTTCGGTTGAGTTCTTCTTTTTGTTCTCTTAACGTGTGGAAATACCTGCGGTTCGATTCCGCATTCTCCGTAAAAGGAGCAATCGTCATCAGTCCCCTGACTCTGATATGCTTTAAGAGCGCAAGCTGTCTGAGAAGCGGCTCCGTCTCCTCTACCATCAGTCCAAACTTGGTATCTTCTCTTGCGACATTCACTTCCAGCAGCACATCCATCACCATCTGATGTTTCTGTGCCTGTTTGTCGATCTCCAGAGCCAGTTCCAGACGATCCACCGAATGAATCATCTCCGCCATCCCCGGAAGGTATTTCACTTTATTGGTCTGCAAATGACCGATCATATGCCAATGCAACGGAACAGAAATTTCTTCCGTCTTCTGCTTGAGTTCCTGTACCTTATTCTCGCCAAAGACCGTGATGCCGCAAGCCATCGCTTCCTGAATATCCGATACCGGTTTCGTTTTGGAAACGGCAATCAGGGTGACTTCCCCCCTGTCCCTACCTGCACGCACGCAAGCTTCTTCGATCCTTTTTTCTACCCTTTGCAAATTCTCTGCAATATGACTCATCGGTTTCCATCCTGTTCCCGGAATACAATGCTTCCATCATCCCTCATTTGATCGATGATCGCGATGCTGCGTACCGCATATCCGGCCTCTCTTAAATGATTACCGCCCTCCTGAAACCCTTTTTCAATCGCAATTCCGATGCCTGCCACCCTGGCTCCCGCCTGTGAACAAATATCCAACAGCCCGTTCATCGCCTTGCCTACGGCCAGGAAATCATCGACCAGGAGCACCGTATCCTCAGAAGTCAGAAATTTTCTGGCAAGCGTAATGTCATAATCCCTTCCATAGGTATAGGAATGAACGACACTCGTATAAAGATCTCCGTCCAGGTTCTTGCTCTTGGCTTTCTTGGCAAAAACCACCGGCACATGGAAAAACCTTGCCGTCATGCAGGCAATGGCAATCCCGCTGGCTTCCACCGTCAGAATCCGCGTGATTTTTTCATGCTGAAAGGTTTGATAAAATTCCTCGCCGATCCGATCCAGAATCTCCGTATCCAACTGGTGATTCAAGAAAGAATCCACCTTCAAGATTGCTCCGGGACGCACCTGTCCATGTTTCAAAATGTGTTCCTCGAGAAAATTCATACCTGCCTCCCTGAAAAAGTAAACCGTTTGTACAATAAAACCCTCATAAACAAGACTGTTTACAAGGGTTTCAGATCTGGGCGCAACGGGGCTCGAACCCGTGACCTCCCGCGTGTGAGGCGGACGCTCTCCCGGCTGAGCTATACTCCCGGACATCAGCCATTCGATGAGATGGCTCTGTCGATAAAAAGAACCGACTCCGATATGTTAACACGAAATTTCACGATTGACCAGTCCTATTTTCAACCTTTTTCAATTTTGTTTCAAATTGATTGTAGCGCCCCGCCTCTCTGCGGTTGATTTTTCCCGTCATAAAAACGCCTTCTTCCAGGTATTCCGATGTTTCCACCACCGCTAGGCGTACGATTTCCGAGAGGACTTTTGCTTCCGTATAAGGAATCAGGAAAGCAAAGGGGATCCGCTGCTCCTCCCCTTTTTTCTCAATCAGATCTAACAGCTCCGTGATCCCGATTCCTTTCTCCGCACTCATATAGATCTTATCGCCGGATTGATAAGGAAGCGCCACATCGGAAATGTTCCGATCTGCATTCTCCTCCCCTTCCCCTTTCGGACGATCCTCGCTCTCCCCCGTTTTCAGAACCAGGTCCGTTTTATTCATCACCGTAATCGTAGGAATGGTTCCCGCTCCAATCTGTAAAAGCGTTTTTCTGGTCACGTCCATCCTGCTTTCATAATCCGGGTCGGAGAAATCCACCACCTCCAATAACAGATCCGCCACCCGCACCTCCTCCAGCGTGGACAAAAAGGCCTTCACCAGATCCGGCGGAAGCTCTCTGATAAATCCGACCGTATCCGACAGCAAAAACGGCTTCCGTCCTTTGATGTCGATGCGCCGAATCGTTGTGTCCAGTGTCGCAAAGAGCATGTCCTGCGCATAAACCTGCTTTTCTTCTGCAAAAGAGGCGGAACCTTGCGCCAACAGCTTGTTCATCAGAGTCGATTTTCCCGCATTGGTATATCCGACCAGCGCAATCCGTGGAAGGGTGGACGAGAGTCTCTTTTCCCGCTGAACCGACCTTTCTTGGTCGATCCGGTTCAACTCTCTTCTAAGCTCCGCCATCCGCCTCTCAATATGGCGCCTGTCCAGTTCCAGCTGGGTCTCTCCCACACCTTTATTGGAGAGTCTTCCGCTTCCCCCCGCCTGCCTGCCAAAGTGCGTCCACATTCCGGTAAGCCTTGGCATCAAATATTGCAGTCTGGCATATTCCACCTGCAGTCTGGCCTCTCTGGTTCTGGCACGGTCGGAAAAAATGCGAAGAATCAGTCCGGTCCGGTCCATCACTTCCACATCCAGGATCTTCTGCAAATTCCGGAATTGTGCCGGCGTCAGCATTTCATTGAATACAACTCTCCCTGCATGCGAAGCGTAAAGCACTGCCTTTAATTCTTCCACCTTGCCGGAGCCCAGCAAAGTAGCCTGCACAGGCACTTGGGCATTCTGCACCAGCGTATCCACCGCCTCCATGTTGCAGGCGCGTACCAGCTCTTTTAACTCCCGCATTTCATCGGCATAAGCGCGGTCACTTTTTCCGGTATTGACTCCCACCAACACCACCGGAAGAGGTTCTCCCGATTCCTGAATCTCAATCAGCTTGCACATCTTGTCTCTTCACCACCTTCTGTATCCCGTATCTTGTCTTTTCACCACCCTCGGAATCCTAAAAACTGTTAGTTTGCCTTCTTTGGAAGGATTTCCTCCGAGTCCAGGAGGATGGTAAAGGGCCCGTCATTGGTCAGCAGGACCTTCATGTCCGCACCAAAAACTCCCGTCTCCACAGTTGATACCTGCTCCCTACATCTTTCGATGATGTATTCATAAAGTTCTCTGGCTTCCTGTGGCGCACCCGCATTCGTAAAACCCGGCCTGTTCCCGTGTCTGACATCCGCATAAAGGGTAAATTGGGAGACCAGCAGAAGTTCTCCCCCGATATCCTTCAGCGCCAGGTTCGTTTTCCCGTTTTTATCTGCAAAGATTCTAAGTCCCAACAGCTTGGCAATCATCTTGTCCGCAATTTCTTTCGTATCTTCTTTGCCGATTCCAATGAAAACCAGAGATCCTCTGCCGATTTTTCCCATGACCTCATTTGCAATCCTTACTTCCGACTGTGTCACCACCTGAATCAAAAATCTCATGCTACTCCCCCCTTAACAAAGCTGCGATCCTCTTTCTCAGGGCTCATTTTGGCATATTCCGGGATGTCTGTCAAAAAAGATCATGTTATAATCATTCTTCGGAGGAAAAGATTGTGTCACGAAGAAGGGGAAAGGAAAACGAAGCATGCCGGAATATCATCACCTCATTCACCCGATTTCGCCGTTCTATGATCAAAATTCAAATATCCTGATTCTCGGCAGTTTTCCCTCCCCAAAGTCCAGAGAATCCGGCTTTTTCTACGGACATCCGCAGAACCGTTTCTGGAAGGTGATCGCAGAACTCTTTCAAGACAAAACGGCGTCCACCATCCCGGAGAAACAGGCTTTCCTGAAAAGACACCATATCGCCTGCTGGGATTCGATTCATGCCTGCGATATTGTCGGTGCCAGCGACGCATCGATCAAAAATGCGGTTCCGAACGACCTGAATCTCATTCTGCAAGCCGCTCCCATCCGTTCCATTTATACCAATGGAAAAAAATCACACGAAATTTATCAGAAATACTGTCTGCCCCTGACCAACCGGCAGGATATCTGCCTGCCTTCCACTAGCCCCGCCAATGCCGCCTGGTCTTTGGAGAAGCTGACCAAAGCGTGGAGGAGGATTCTGACAGATTGCTAAACGGATATACAAACGAAGCTTGCAGGAGTGCATCTCTACAAAAAGACAGCCGGCTGGCAAACCGACTGTCTTTTTGTATTTCTACCACACTTTTTTCACATCCGCGTGGCGGATCGTTTCTATAGATAACCTCTTGCCCTCAGCCTGTCTTGACTTAGAACTTGCCTGCCTTCGCCGCTTCTTCGATGGAAACCGCAAGGGAAACGGTTGCGCCGACCATCGGATTGTTGCCCATGCCGATCAGGCCCATCATTTCCACATGTGCCGGTACGGAAGAGGAACCCGCGAACTGCGCATCGGAGTGCATTCTTCCTAGCGTGTCGGTAAAGCCGTAGGAAGCGGGGCCTGCCGCCATGTTATCCGGATGCAGGGTACGTCCCGTGCCACCGCCGGATGCCACGGAGAAATACTTCTTTCCTGCTTCCAGACGCTCCTTTTTATAAGTGCCTGCGACCGGATGCTGGAAACGGGTCGGATTCGTAGAATTTCCCGTGATGGAAACATCCACGTTTTCCTGCCACATGATCTTCACGCCCTCGCGGACATCATTGGCACCATAGCATTTGACCTTAGCCCTCTCCCCTGTGGAATAAGGGGTCTCGGAGAGAATATTCAGTGTATCGGTTGCATAATCCATCTGCGTTTCCACAAAGGTAAAGCCGTTAATACGGGAGATAATCTTCGCTGCATCCTTGCCCAGACCGTTCAAAATGACGCGCAGCGGCTTGGTACGTACCTTATTGGCCTTGGTTGCGATACCGATGGCGCCCTCTGCAGCCGCAAAGGATTCATGCCCGGCAAGAAAAGCAAAACATTCGGTGTCCTCTTCTAACAGCATTTTCCCGAGGTTCCCGTGTCCCAGACCCACCTTACGCTGGTCGGCAACGGAGCCGGGAATACAGAAGCTTTGCAGTCCTTCGCCGATTGCCGCAGCCGCTTCACTTGCCTTACGACAGTTCTTTTTGATGGCAATGGCAGCTCCGACCGTGTATGCCCAGCAGGCATTTTCAAAACAGATCGGCTGTACGCCCTTTACCAGGTCGTAAACATTCAAACCGGCATCCTCGGTAATCTTCTTCGCCTCTTCGATGGAATCGATTCCGTAGCCCTTCAGTACGCCGTTGATTTTATCAATTCTTCTTTCATATGACTCAAACAAAGCCATGCTCATTTCCTCCTTTATTGTCCGAAATCATTCCTTACGAGGGTCAATGGTTCTTACCGCATCATCCACGCGACCGTACTGTCCCTTCGCCTTCTCGTATGCGGTATTCACATCTTCGCCGGCCTTGATCGCATCTTCCATTTTTCCGAAATTCACGAATTTGTATCCGATGATGTTGTCGTCCTTATCCAGACAGAGGTCGGTGATATATCCGTCTGTCATTTCCAGATAGCGGGGGCCCTTTTCTCTGGTAGAATAAATCGTTCCGACCTGCGAGCGGAAGCCCTTACCCAGATCCTCCAACCCGGCACCGATTGCCAGACCGTCCTCGGAAAAAGCGGACTGAGAGCGTCCGTATACAATCTGCAGAAACAGCTCTCTCATCGCGGTGTTGATGGCATCACAAACCAGATCCGTATTCAAAGCTTCTAAAACCGTAAGGCCCGGAAGAATTTCACCTGCCATGGCGGCTGACTGCGTCATACCGGAACATCCGATGGTTTCCACCAGTGCTTCTTCGATGATACCGTTCTTAATGTTTAAGGACAGCTTGCAACATCCCTGCTGCGGTGCGCACCAGCCCACCCCATGGGTGAACCCGGAAATGTCCTTTACCTCTTTTGCCTGTACCCATTTGGCCTCTTCCGGAATGGGTGCACAGCCATGGTGCACGTCCTGATGGACACTGCACATATCTTCGACCTTCTTTGTGTAGATCATGTGTTAAATC